>CAZQCG010000075.1:0-4285 GCA_964592425.1 uncultured Chloroflexaceae bacterium | reverse complement strand
AATCCGGTCATGATCACTGATTCTGATGATTTCACAAGTCTCGTTGTAGTACTAGGATCCCAAGTTTGCCCAACTTGCAGTTGTCCAGCTGACAGAGCATGTCACATCAGGAGGTCTAGACAATGGCCGTCTCCGCCAATTCGCAGAGTGTATTTCGCAACAAGATGGCACGGTACTACGGGTACTTCACCATCGGTTTCATTGTTATCAGCACGATCATGTTGCTGCTGGAGATCTTCGCCGGGCTGCCGACGCAGATCATCGGCTGGGTCTTCATGCTGCTGACCATGGGCCTCTACGCAACGATTGGCATCCTCTCGCGCACCAAGGCCATCGACGAGTACTACGTCGCCGGACGAAACGTCCCGGCCATTTTCAACGGTATGGCCACCGGCGCAGACTGGATGAGCGCTGCCTCGTTCATCTCGATGGCCGGTACGCTCTTCCTGATCGGCTATGACGGCCTGGCCTATATTATGGGCTGGACGGGCGGCTATGTGCTCCTGGCTCTGCTCTTCGCGCCCTACCTGCGCAAGTTCGGCCAGTACACAATCCCCGACTTCGTCGGGGCGCGCTTCGGCGGCAATACCGCTCGCGTCGTCGCCGCCATCTGCGCAATCATCGTCAGCCTGACCTACGTGACGGCCCAGGTGGTCGGCGTGGGCCTGATTATGCAGCGCTTCATCGGCGTGGACTACCGCCTGGGCATCGTGCTCGGCCTCTCGGGCGTGCTGGTCTGCTCCTTCCTCGGTGGCATGAAGGCAGTGACCTGGACCCAGGTGGCCCAGTACATCATTCTGATCATCGCCTATATGATCCCGGTCACCTTCCTCTCGCTGCAACTCACCGGCTTCCCCATCCCGCAGTTCTCCTACGGCCAGGCCCTGCAGAACATCACCCGGCTGGAGGAGGAGCAGGGCCTCTCGAAGGCGACCGAGTCGCCAGTTGTGCCGGGTAAGTTTGTGACCAGCGGCTACATCCCGCCCTTCAACGAGGCTATGAGCAACGCGGCTGCGGTTGACGCGGTCAAGCAGATCAACACCCAGTTCGGCACCAGCTTCATCCCACCTGCTGCACAAAGCATCCCCGACGCCAAGCGACCGGAGCTGGGCGACTGGCGCAGCACGCCCTGGAACTTCCTGGCCCTGATGACCTGTCTGATGCTGGGTACCGCCGGCCTGCCGCACATTCTCATCCGCTTCTACACCGTGCCCTCGGTGAAGGACAGCCGCATGAGCGTGGGCTGGTCGCTCTTCTTCATCTTCCTGCTCTACTTCACCGCCCCGGCCTACGCCGCCTTCTCGCGCTGGAACATTCTCGAGAACGTGGTTGGCAAGCCGGTCAATGAACTGCCAGAGTGGACAGAGACCTGGGGCAAGAACGGCCTGATCGCCATCCGTGACTTCCAGACCGTGAACGGGGCCGAGGTAGGCAAAGAGCCAACCTGGGTGAAGAACCTGGTCACCGCCGGTACGCTGACGATCACCGACGTGAATGGCAACGGCATCATCGACATCGAAAGCACAGTCACGGCGATCGACGACAAGACCGCCAGTGCCGGTGATATCTCCGGCTCAGCTACTGTCGTTACCGCAGCCTCAGTCGACGGCACCCTGCAGTTTGCCGAGTTCGGACGTCCGACCGGCCCCGGTGTAGACGCCGACCTGATGGTGCTCTCGGCCCCCGACATCGCCGGGCTGCCCTACACCATCGGTGCCCTGGTAGCAGCCGGTGGTCTGGCCGCCGCCCTCTCCACCGCCGACGGTCTGCTGGTCGTGATCGCCTCGGCCATCGCCCACGACATCTACTTCCGCGTGCTTAACCCGAAAGCCAGCCTGAGCACACGTATGTGGCTGGGCAAGTCGATGATTGTGGTGGCAGCCGCCATGGCCGCCCTGCTGGCCCTACCACGCCTGGCCCTGATCGCGCAGATGGTGGCCTGGGCCTTCTCAATGGCTGCCAGCACCTTCTTCCCGATCGTGCTGCTGGGCATCTTCTGGCGGCGCGCCAACGGCCCCGGGGCGATCGCCGGGATGATTGGCGGCCTGGTGGTTACGCTCTTCTACATGGCAATGAACTACGCCAACCCGACCTTTAACGTGCTCGGCATCACCCACCTGGGCTCGGGCATCTTCGGCCTGCCGGTGGCAATCATCCTCTGTGTGGTCGTCAGCCTGCTCACCAAGGCCCCGCCCAAGGAGATCCAGGATCTGGTCGACAACCTGCGCAACCCGATCACCGACGACGACACCATGGCCAAGTATGGTAGCGCCGGAGCCAGTGCGGGTCATTAGTCCAGTGTCCGAACAAAATTGACGGGAAGGATGCGGAGCGACGCCTCCCGAAAGACCTGGCAGGTTTAATAAACCTGCCAGGTCGCTTCTTTTTCCGTCAGGTCATCGCCATTGCGGCAAGCTCTTCCTGGTGCGCCTTGAGGCCCAGACTCAGCCCACCCATAACGGCCATCAGGGCTGCCGCAGCGAGGTAGGCCGCCCCAAGTCCGCTCATCCCCTCGCCAAGGGCATCGGCCACCGCCCCCAGGATGGCCACCACCAGCAGGCTGCCCACCCCGATGGCCACATTGACCAGGCCCTGGGCCGCGCCGCGCATGGCCAGATCGACCTCGTTCAGAACGATCGTACGTAGTGTGCCACCCACCACCACCCCAATCCCCAGGCCAACCAGCACCGTCGCTGGCAGAAAGACCCCCAGGCCCAGGGGCGTCAAGGCTAAGAGCGCCAAGCCGATCGTCAGCGTACCGAAACCGATCAGCATCACGGTGCGCGAACCGATTCTGGTGAGCAGGCGGCCAAATGCGACTGAGCCGACCGAAGAGGCCAGCACGAGCGGGATGAGCAACAGACCGGCCTGATTGGCCGGCACGCCCAGGCCCGCTTCAGCCACCGAGGCGATGAAAATCACACTGCCCATCCCGAAGCCCGCCCCAACACAGAGGGTATAGGTCAGGCGAAGCTGGCGGGTAACGAAGAGGCTGAGCGGCACCACCGGGCTGGCGGCGCGCCGCTCGACGATGATCAGCAAGGGCAGCCCCAACCCGGCCAGACCCAACAGCCATGGCCAAAGGGTCAGGCCGAGCGCTTGGTCAAGCACCCGGTTAATACCAAGCGTGAGGCTAGTGAGCATACCAGCCAGGATTAGAACGCCGGCCCAGTCTAGCGGTGGCAGCGTGCCGACAGCACGCGTTACGGGTAAGTTACGCACCCCAAGCCAGAGGATCAGCAGCGCAATTGGCAGGTTGATCAAAAAGATCCAGTGCCAACTCAGCTGCACCAGAATGAGCGAGGCGAGCAACGGGCCGAGCACAAAGGCCATGCCAAAGGTCGCCCCGATCATACCCAGGGCTTTGCCACGCTCGGCGGGCGGAAAGACATCACCAACCACCGCACTGGCGGTAGGCGTCACCCCACCAGCACAGAAGCCCTGCACCGCCCGCCCTGCAAGCAGCACCCAGAAGCTGGGGGCCATTGCGATCAGCAATGAGCCCAGGCCAAAACCAGCGACACAGGCAAGATAGACTGGCCGGCGCCCATAGCGGTCGCCCAGCGCGGCCATCAGCGTAGTACTGCTCAGGGTAAAGAGACTGAAGACAATCGTAACCATACCGATCTGGCTGATATCGACCTCAAAGGCAGCCCGCAAGGTTGGAATGGCGGGGGCGATCACGGCGGAATCCAGAGCCGCCATAAAGACGCCGGCAAACAACACACTCAGAATCCGGCGGCGGGATTGCTGGTCAAGGCCAGCCTCAGAATGCGTGAAAGACATACAGCCTCCTGCTAACCACGACGGCGGCTATTATACTCGAATTTGCCGCCAATATAGTCAGTACTGACTATCTGTAATAAGCTTATAGGCCGTCCAAGGGTAAGCCTGGGAGCGAGGGCGTCCCGCCCTCGTCGTGCGTATGAGGGCAAGCTACACTCCCAGGAAAAGTGTGAACACGTACGCGCAAAGATCCAGTTGACAAGCCTGACCTGCAGTGCTATACTAGCGCGGCTGGAGCAATCTGAGGTTTCACTCACCGGCAGGTGAGGCAAACCTGACAAGTCGAGAACAATCTGAGCGAACCGCGCTGATACAACTATCAGAGACGTCGCCAGGAACTGGGAGCAATCTCAGCTTTCCTGGTTTTGTTTTCCCGGCCTGCTCCCAGCCTGCACCTTCACAACCAGCGTACGAAAGCAATTAACGTGGTTCACGTCAAGGAACGGGTCTGACGAAGGTCAGGCTCAGACAAGACAACGCAGAGTTTGATCCTGGCTCA
>CAZQCG010000074.1:0-4546 GCA_964592425.1 uncultured Chloroflexaceae bacterium | reverse complement strand
GGCGCGCATATCCGAAGTGCGAGTCCTCCTTGCGCCGCGCCCGCGTTTCCTCTACAGGGGCTAAAGCCCCGTAGTTTCCACGCGGGGGGACGCTGATGAGTACGGCACCCCAGCCTCAGCGTAGCTCGCTCTCCGACCGGCTGCGCCAGCGTCTCGGCCTCGACGGCAGTTCGGCGATCGTTCTCAATCCCGATGAAACGATCGTCTTTGAGACCGGGCGTCATTTTGTGGTGCTGATCGGGGCCTTTACCCTTCCCATGTTGAGCCTGCTTTTCTTTGGTGGTCTGGCGGCCTATCGTGCTGTCGGTGGCGGCTTCTTGATCCGCGATGGCGGTATCAGCGGCACGATTGATGCCATTTCCTTCTTTCTGCTCGCTATCAGCGGTTTTCTCGGCCTGCTGATCCTTATCCTCTGGGTACGCGGGCGCAAGACGATGCGTGTTCGCATTATCCTGGCCTGGATTATTGCTGGCCTGGGCCTGTTGATCTTCTACCGCTACAACGGTGGCCGGATCTTTGCGATCGACCCAATGCGCTTCGCCGATCAGGCTTTCGATGCGCTCAACCTGCTGCTGGTCAGCCTGGCCCTGTTCAGCTTTGGCTTTGTCTTGATCGCGGCATATGACTGGCTCAACGACGAGTTGATTATCACCAACCAGCGCGTGGTTCTTGATAACGATGAGGTGATTATTCCGCGCCTGATCGAACGCAAGGTGCAGCGCACGATCATGCTTGAAGATGTGCAGAATGTGCTCACCACGACCGAGACCTATCCCCAGCACTGGCTGGGCTATGGCACGATCACGGTTACCTCGGCGCGTATCAATGGTAACATCCGCTTTCCCTCTGCCAAACACCCCCAACTTACCCGCGATAAGATCATGGGCCAGGTGCAGGCCTTGCGCCGGGCGCGCTCTGCCCAGAACTATGAGAGCCTGATTGCTGACCAGGTCTATGGCGAAAAGGCCCCGAAGGAGCCGCCGCCCCTGACGATCAAGCAGACCCAGGCGATGAACTGGCTGCGGCGCGTCTTGCCTGATAATCCTGAGGTGAACCCGACCAGCGCCGAGATTACCTGGCGCGCTCACTGGCTCTTTCTCTTGCGCAACCTGATCGGCCCGCTGCTGCTCCTGTTCGTCGGCGGGCTGCTGCTCGCAATCGGGGCTAGTCTCGGTCTGATCAGCGGCCCATGGCTCCCCGGTACCTTCATCGTACTCTTGCTCGCTTTTCTTGGCTGGGCAACCTGGGAGATCGAAGACTATCGCAATGATAAATATATTCTCAGCCCGGATAAGGTGATCGATATTGATAAAAAGCCCTTCGGGCCGGAAAAACGCCGTGACGCCGGGGTCGATGCGATCAATAATGTCTCTTCACGTACCACCTACCTCAGCAACCTGCTCGGCTATGGCGATGTCGTGCTTACCACCGCCGGTAGCGGTGGCGAGTTTACCTTCCGCAAGGTGCCCCGACCGACCGACGTGGTCAGTAAGGTGATCGAGTATAACGTCCGTTCCAAGCGCCAGAAGGAGAACCGTGCCTTGAACGATACGCTCACCTTGCTTCGCCACTACCACGAGGCGCAGATTCGCCATCAAGAGCTGCGCACCAAAGATCAGCCGTGAAATACCTGATCGCCGTCAGCCTCCTGCTGCTTAGCCTGTTTGCCCCAACGGTTCAGGCCCGCCAGCAGCCAACCACGACGATCACGGTACGGGCTGGCTACGATGGGGACGGCCTCTACCATGTCAATCACTGGTTCCCCGTCGGGCTGATCGTCAGCAACGACGGGGCCGATCTTCAGGCTGTCGTTGAGTGGCGCTTTCTGGGCGAGTCACAGCCTGCCTTTCGCTACGAGCTAGATCTGCCCCGTGGGGCGCGTAAGCAGTTGAGCATGGCCATCACCAGCCTCAACAGCAAGACGAGTGCCGTTGTCACCCTGAGCGCTAATGGCACCGGGTTGGCCGAGAGTCGCGTACAACTCAACCCGGTCAATAGCAATGATGTGCTTATTGGTGTGCTCAGCAGCGACAACAGCCTGCTGAACAGTCTGGCCGCCGCCGAGTTCGCCAATACCAACGGCACCACCGTCACCCACCTTGACCCGACCCTTATGCCGGATTCGGCGGCTCTGCTGGCCGGGCTACAGGTGATTATTATTCATGACCTGGCCGGGTCTGCGTTGAGCGAGGCCCAGCGCGCTGCGCTGGAGCTCTGGACGCAGATGGGTGGGCAGTTGGTGGTCAGTGGCGGGCCGCTCGTTGATCGCACTGTGCCGGCTCTTGGGGCACTCCTGCCAGTTGACGTGGGCGCGCTCCAGCCCGATACGTCCCTCGACGGGCTGGCCACCCTGGCCAGGCGCAATGACCAGGGGGCTACCCTGCCGCGCACAACCGCCAATGCCGTTACGCTGCGCAGCGGGGCGCGCGAGCTCGACCGCGATGGGCTGCTGGTGGTACGCCCGTTGGGCGCGGGCCAGGTGATCTTCGCCCGCTTCGACCTGGCCGCAACGCGGGCCTGGGGTGGTGAGGCCGACCTCTGGGAACGGGTGTTGAAGATTGGGCCACGCATCCAGATCGCAGCCTCCTACCGCCAGCAGCGCGACAACCTGCTGAGTAACGCGCTCGACCTGTCAGTGCTCGACCTGCCCTCAACCAGCCTGCTGTTGCTTTTGATGGCCACCTATATCATTGTGATCGGCCCGCTGAACTTCCTTACGCTACGCTGGCTCAAGCGGATCGAACTGGCCTGGATCACCACTCCGCTCCTGGTGCTCCTCTTCCTTGGTGGTGCTTATAGCGTCAGCCTGGTGCTGCGCGGAACCACGCCCCAGTTGGCCCAGTTGAGCTTTGTGCAGGGCTTCGAGGGCCTGCCCCATGGCCAGGCGACGGCCTTCATTGGCATCTTTTCGCCTCAGCGCCGTGCCTATCGTGTGGATATGGAGCCTACCAGCCTGATCACCCCTGCCAGCTTCGAGAGCTTTGACATTACCAATCTGCCCGTCACGAGCGACGGTCTGAGTAACGGTATACGTGATATGCTGATCGATGTCTCGTCGTTGCGCACCATCCTGGTGGAAGCCCCGGCTGAAGTACCGCCAGTTGTCAGCAGTCTGCAGTTGGACAGTGGCACCCTGCAGGGCGAATTGCGCCTCGGTGCAGGGGCCCCCACCCTGCATGATGCGCTGATCGTGCAGCGGGCGGCCACCCAGAACCTTGGCGAGCTCAAGCCCGGCCAGGCGATCAGTATCAACCTTGCCGTCAACCAGGAGAACTTTCCCGGTGACTTTCAGCAGAGCACTGGCCCGATCGACCACTGGAATGCCCTGAACAACCTCTTCGGCTACGACCGCTTCAACCTGAGCGGGCCGGGCTTCGGCGGCGGTGAGGGCATACCCGATCAAGGGATCTACTTACTGGGCTGGGCCAGTGCCCCGCTTATCCCGACGCAGATCAACGGCACTACAATCGATCAGCAAGGCGAGACCCTCTATCTCATCAGGTTGGATCAATGAGCATCATCGTCGAGACGAAAGGGCTGAGCCACAGCTACGGGACAACCGCGGCACTCAAGCAGCTTGACCTGCAGATTCCGCAGGGGGCCATCTATGGCTTCATCGGGCCTAACGGCGCGGGCAAGACGACGACGATGCGCATTCTGACAACCCTGCTCGAGCCGAGCGCGGGTGAGGCTTTTGTGGCTGGCCACTCGGTGCGCCATGAACGAACCGCCGTGCGGCGCCAGGTTGGTTTTATGCCCGACTTCTTCGGCGTCTACGAAGCGATGAGCGCCGCTGAGTACCTTGAGTTCTTCGCCGCCGCCTATGCCATCGAGCCGGCCCGCCGTCCGCGCCTGATCGACGACCTGCTCGCCCTGGTCGAGCTTAGCCATAAAAAAGCGACCGAGGTGATGGGCCTCTCGCGCGGGATGAAGCAGCGCCTGAGCCTGGCGCGCACCATGCTGCACGACCCGGCCCTGCTCATCCTCGACGAGCCCGCCAGCGGTCTCGATCCACGCGCACGGGTCGAGTTGCGCGAACTGCTCAAGGAACTGCGCCGGATCGGCAAGACCATTATGATCAGCTCGCACATTCTGACCGAACTGGCCGAGATGTGTACTCACATCGGGATTATCGAACATGGCAGCCTGCTGACCTCTGGTGATGTCACGACGATTATGCACTCACTGCAACCCCATCGCAGCTTCGAGCTACATGTGTTACCTGGGCCTGACGCTGATATAACGCAGACCCTGGCGCGTGCAGCCGAGCTTGTGCGCGGCATGGCCCATGTGCTGGCCGTCGAGCTATTGCCAGCCAGCGAGAGCGAGCCAGCCCGCCTGTTGATCGATCTTGACGGTGACGACCGTGCCGTCAGTGTGATCCTGGCCCAGATCGTCAGCAGCGGCATCGCCGTCACCCATTTCGCCGGACGAGTCAGCGACCTTGAAGAGATCTTTATGCGCGTTACCGCCGGGCTGAATCTACCCCACGGCTAAAGCCGGGGGGTTCTGGTGGCAACCCGACGCGCTCTGCCCGGCTCTCCCG
>CAZQCG010000073.1:0-5919 GCA_964592425.1 uncultured Chloroflexaceae bacterium | reverse complement strand
TCCCGCCGAGGTCGAATAGATGTTCTGGGTAAAGATATGCGCTCTGGGAGAGGGGGTTGGGGGGTGAGGGCTGGCGCGCTAATCGGACTTTGACCTGGCCCTAGGGAGCAAGGGCGTCCCCCCCTCGTCGTGCGTATGCGGGCAAGCTGCCCTCACTCCCAGGAGAAGCGTAAACACGTACGGGCGCATCGAGCCCCGCTGAGGGGTATAATATGCGCGTGCATCCAGCTTCGCCAGACTTCGCAACTATCTGATGGCTGTGGGTATCACCGAGAAGGATGTCGCCCTATGTACGAGGTACTCACCTCTCAGCCGCCCGACCTGGTGGCGGCGCTTCAGGAGACATGGCCACGGCTGGCTGAGCTGCTGAACGAGCTTGAAGCCGAACGTCTGCCTGAGGCGCGGATCAACGCCCTGCGCCATATTGGCGCGGTCTGGTATGCGCAGGGTGGTGCCGCTGAGGTTCTGGTTGAACTGGGGCTCAGTCTTGCCGAACGTCTGCACATGGCTCAGGGCGTGCTGGTGAGTGAGTTGATGCTGGCCTATGGGGCCGCCCAGGAAGAGCAGCGCACCCGTGAATGGGAGGCGCGCCTGCTTGCACGCGCCGCCGAGCTCGATGGGCTGCATCGCATCATCTCGGCGGCCAACTCAACCCTCGATCTCGACACCTCACTGATGACGGTGGTCGATACGGTGGCCCAGGTGGTTGGCGTGGAAGCCTGTTCGGTCTATCTCTATGACCGCCACCGCGACGAGTTAGTCTTGCGGGCGACTCGCGGCCTCAACCGTGCTGCCATCGGCCAGGTCGTCTCGAAGCTCGGCGTTGGCGTCACCGGCTGGGCCGCCCAGCTTGGCCACCCGGTCGCCGTCCACGATGTCTGGCAAGAGCCGCGCTTTAATGTTGAGCCGCAGCTGGGTGAAGAGACCTTCCGCTCGATGCTCGCCGTGCCGATTGTGCTCTTCAGCGCCGAGCGTTTCCAGTTCAGCGCCGATAAGCTCCAGGGCGTCATTACCGTGCAGACGATCGGCCCGCGCGACTTCTCCCAGGAGGAGATCTCCTTTGTTGAAGTCGCCGCCGGTGAACTGGCCTTCTTCATTGCCAATGCCCAGCTCTATCAGCAAACCGACGAACGCCTACACCAGAAGGTGCGTGAGCTCACGACCCTCCAGCAGGTCTCCAAGAGCATCGCCGAGCAGATCGGCCTGCCTGATGTGCTCACCCTGATCGCCGAGAAGGCGGTCGAACTGGCCAAAGCCGACCGCGCCGCGATCTTCCAGATGGGTGACGACGGACACCTGATGCTGGTTGCCAGCCATGGCGGCCATGGCGACGGTGTGCGTGACTTTATCATCCAGACAGTGCGTGACAGCCGGCCTCTGGCGGTGATGAACGCCTACCAGGATGCGCGCTTCCCCGAACTGGCCCGTGTCGCCGGGCGCGAGGAGTTCCACTCGCTCTTCTGTATGCCCCTGCGCGCCCGCGAGCGCACCATCGGCGGCATCTGCCTCTACAAACGCGAGCCGCATCTGTTCGATTATGAGCAGGTGCGCCTGCTCAGCACCTTCGCCGACGAGGCCGCGATCGCCATTGAAAATGCCCGCCTCTACGACGAGAGCCGGCGCGCTCTGGCGGTCAAATCGGCCCTGCTGCAAGAGATGCACCACCGGGTGCGCAACAACCTGCAGACCATTTCGGCGCTGCTGGCAATGCAACTCCGCCGGGTCGAACCACTCAGCCAGGGGGCCAAAGCCCTGCGCGAAAGTGCCGCCCGCATCCAGTCAATTGCTGCCATTCACAACCTGCTCTCGCGTGAAGATGTCGGCCAGACCACCGTGGATGCCGTCGCCCGCCAGGTGGTTGAAAATGCCCAGGCCACCCTCGTGACCAGTGAGGCCCCGGTTCACTTTACGATTATGGGCGATCAGGTGCGGGTCGGCTCACGCGATGCGACCGTGTTGGCCCTGGTTGTCAACGAGTTGATCAGCAACGCGCTCTCCCACGGGCTGATCGTCGAAGGGGGCAAGGTGCAGATCGAGGCGACCCTGGCAGGCGGCATGGTCACTGTTGCCATCCGTGACGATGGGCCGCTCCATCCGCTCCCGCCACGCCCAACCCACAGCAGTGGCCTCGGCCTGCAGATTATCGAGACCCTGGTGCATAAAGATCTGGGCGGCAGCTTCCAGCTCGAACGCGACGAAGCTAGCGGCTGGATGTGCGCCCGCGTCACCTTCCCCCAACACATCATCGACGACATTGGCGAGACGGTGTCATGAAAGGCATCCAGCTATGGCCGACTTCCCGACCGAAGGCCGTCCCCCCTTTATTAACCGCCGCCTGAACCTTGAGGAGTGGCGGCGCTACGTTGCTGGCTACGACTTCGGCAGCCTGGCCCCCAGTCGGCTTGTGCTCCACCACACCGAGCGCCCTACCGAGGCGGAATGGAACGGCCTCGGCACCATGCGCGCCATCCAGCGTTTCTATGCCAGCAAGGGCTGGAGTGCAGGCCCGCATATCTTCGTCGCTCCCGACGGAATCTGGCTGGCCACTCCGATGAGCGAGATTGGCATTCATGCCGGGCTCGGCAATGGCTCGCTGGCCCAGGGCTGGTATTCGCTTGGTCTCGAAATGGTTGGCAATTTTGATCGCCAGCCGCCACAAGGCCTGGTCTGGCAGTACGCCCTGGCCGTTATGGGTGAGCTTTCACGGCGCCTGGCGATCCCGCCCGCCCGCCTGATCTCCTTCCATCGTGACTATACCAACGCCAAGAGTTGCCCCGGCTGGGCCGTCAATAAAGATTGGGTCTGGTCAAGTGTGGCGGCCTACCTGAACCAGACGAGCCCACCTGCCCCCACGCCGCCAGCACCAGCGCCCATCCCGCCCGCCGAGCAGCTGCTGCACGAACGCTTGCTGGAAGAGACCTTCCGCCAGCGCAGCAACGGCCAGGGCTACCATCTTGCCTGGGCCTTCCACCAGTACGCCGTCGAACAGGCCCTTGGCGCACCGATGGGTCCGAGCAGCAACCTGGACGAAGGTGGGCGCACCTATAACTTCCAGCCCTTTGCCCGCGACACGCTCTACAGTGAAGTACCCAACTGGAGCGATGTACGCACCCTCGCACAGCTGCTCAGTGGCAGCATCCCCCCAGACGGTCTCGGTCGCCGCCTGCTCGAGGCCACCTACCGCAGCGGCGGGGTCACCTTCCGCCCCGACTGGGCCTTCCACCAGTATGCCCTGCTCAATCGGCTCGGCCCGCCGCTCGGCCCCAGCACAACCCTCAAGCTTGATGGGCGCAGCTATGCCTACGAGGTCTTTGCTGGCGATACGATCTATAACCTGGTGCCCAACTGGAGTGCTGTGCAGCGCCTCAGCGCCCTCGCCAGCACCGGCGATGCCGCCCTGGTCCGCCTGCGCGAAACCTTGCTGACGGCCACCTATGCGGCGATCGGGCAGACCTACCACCCCGAATGGTCGTTCCACCAGTATGCGCGCAACCTGGCCCTTGGCGCCCCTATCTCCGGCTCCTACCAGATCAACGTTGCTGGCGCAAACTACGCCCTGCAGGTCTACGCCCTTGATACACTCTACAATCTGGTGCCTAACTGGAGTGACGTGCGCCGGATGAGTATGCTCGGCGGACAGGGCCAGCCCATCCTTGGGGCAGCAGCGCTCACGGGCGAAAGCACAACTTTTGCCGACAGCCCAGGCTTGGTGACAGCGCCAGGCGAGCCACCCGGCGGTCCGGCACTCCGCATCGTGCGGGTCACGCCCCAGGCCGCAGCCCAGGCCGAGCGGGGTGGCAAGGCAGTTGAATGGCTCATCCTGCACGCCATGGCCGGGCCCGCCGCCGTGCAACTGGCCGCGATGACCACCCTCGACGCCCATGTTGCCACCCACTATTACCTGGGCCTCGACGGGGTGATCAGCCAGCTGGTGGACGAAGCGTATGCCGCATGGCATGCTGGCATCGCCAGTGCCGACGGGCTCTGGTGGAATCTGAACCGCACCAGCATTGGCATCGCCCTGGAACGCCCGACCGGCTGGCCCGCTGCTGGCCCTGGCGATACCACGGCTCAGGTTGAAGCCCTGACCTGGCTGCTCGGCGAGCTTGGCCAGCGCTACCCCATCGACGCCAGTAGCTTGCTACTCTGGAGCAGTCTGGCCGGCAGCAACGCCGAAGCCCTGGCTGGCCTGCCGCTGGAGGCGTTGCGGGAAGCGCTGAAATGACCGTAGTACTGCTTGTGGAGCTGTAGCGTTACAGCTCCACACCCTCACAGCGCTCAGGCCCTGGCCGGTGCCGAACTGGGCACACTGCGCGGGCCGCCCTTCAGGCCCAGAGCCAACACCATCAGCAAAAAGCCGACCCCGGCGCAAACCAGGTAGGCCAGACTGTAGCCGGTGGCACCACCACCTGCCGAGGCGGCGACCGCCCCAACCAGGGCCCCACTCAGCAACTGGCCTACCCCGGTAAAGACGGTTACTGCACCCTGGCCAGCGGCGCGATCTTCGACCGGCACTTCGGTGAGCATAATATAGCGGATCGGGGCACCAAGCAGGCTGGCGAGACCCATACCGATCAGCACGCTGGCCAGGTAGAAGGCCCAGATCTGCGTGCCGAGCAACCCCAGGAGTAACATCCCGGCAGTGAGCATGGCGGTACCGGCGACGATGACCACACGTGGGCCAATCTTATCGAGCAGACGCCCGGCCAGGGGCGAGCCGACCGCCATCGCCAGCACGACCGGCAGGGTCATAAAACTGGCAGTACTGGCGCTGACGCCAAAGGCAGCTACGGCCAGGCTAGGCAGAAAGACGATTACCCCCTCGCCTAACCCGGCACCAGCCGTGATCGCCTGGGCCAGACCGAGCTGGCGTGTACTTACCAGGCTCGGGCGGAGGAGCGGATCTGCGGCGCGGTGCTCAGCCCACCAGAAGGCTGGGGTCATAATCAGGGCAAGCAAAAGGAAGGGCAGTACCTGGATCGAGAGCAGGCTGGCCCCCAACTGGGTCGCATCAAGGTTGCTGGCCCCGATGGTTAGCCCACCGAGAAGCAGGCTCAACAGCAGCAGGCCGAGCAGATCAAAGGGGTGGCGGGCAGGGGCACGCGTGTCGGGCAGGGCCAGCCAGCCAAGTATCAGCACCAGTGCGGCCAGGGGCAGGTTGATCAGGAAGATCCACTGCCAACCAATCTGCAGCAGCAAGGCTCCAATCAACGGGCCGATCAAAAAGGCTAGTCCGAAGACGGCACCGATCATGCCCAGGGCAAAGCCCTTGCGCTCTTCAGGAAAGATGTCGCCCACCACCGCGCTGGCAACTGGGAAGATGCCGCCTGCACCAAGCCCCTGGAGCGCCCGCCCGACCAGCAGCAGGCCAAAGCCCGGCGCTGCCGCCGCCAGGGCCGACCCGACGGCAAAGATGGTGATCGCCAGCAGGTAGACCGGGCGTCGGCCCAGACGATCACTCAGCTTGGCCAGCACTGGCGCACCCAGCAAATTAAAGAAGACATAGATCGTAAAGATCCAGGCCCCGGCCCGGTCATCGATGTCAAAATGGCTGCGCAGCGCCGGGAGTGCCGGCCCGACAATCGCGATATCCAGCGCACCCATCAGCACACCGAGAAAGAGCACCGTCAATACAAGACCCGTCGAGCCACGGTTCGACCTGGCCATAGGCTTCTCCTCATCGCAATTTTAGGCAAATATGGAATAGTCAGTACTGACTATAGCGCGAATCGTTGGCACTGTCAACTGCTGTGGCAGCGGTACGTGTTCACACGTGGGGGAACGGGCATTGTCACGCTGAGCGGTGCCGCACGGCGCAGCGCAGCGTCCCGGTCGGGAACGCCGGTCATGTCGCCGGGACGCTGCGCTGCGCTCAGCGTGACAGAAACGCGGGCTTCCGTAGGAGCAGTGTGAACACGT
>CAZQCG010000072.1:0-7781 GCA_964592425.1 uncultured Chloroflexaceae bacterium | reverse complement strand
AAGTCGTCATGCCGCTCTCCAAAGCCGTAAATGCCATGTGTTAGTTACTCAGACATCCCCGGCAATAAACCTGATCGCTATGTACTTCGCTCCCGAAACCTACTACGCTGTCCGAGCAAAGTTGCCGTGAATTATAACATCCTTGCTACCACATCTCCCCGAGAGCCGACAACAAGGAAGATTAAACGCTACGGCTTGCCGTTGTACATCTATGAGGGGTTGACATCGTCAGAAAAATGATCATAATCATAGTCATAGACCACGTTGTCAGCTGCGAAGATGAATTTAAGTAAATCGTCAAAGGACAGGGATCTGTTTTTCAAATGAACACTGGACTATTCTTAATCCTCGGCAATCTACTTTTCATTTCAGGTATATTTCTTCTCCTTGGAGGGGTTTTAACCTGGTTTCGCGCATATCAAAAGTATTCCACATGGAAATCCGTTAGCGGCATAGTAACCCAGGTCGTTTCGCACTCCATTAGCCCTTCCGATTTCCACTTTTATCCTGTTATTGAGTTTCGAACCAAAACGGGGAAAATCGTCTGTTTCGAATCAGAGTTGGGGTTTTATCCCGCAAAGCACAAGCCGGATCAAAAAGTTTCGGTCTGGTACGATGAAATCAATCCCGATAACGCAATGCTCGATCTCGTTGCCGCAAAATGGACTGTTCCACTTGTATTGGGAATTTTTGGTGTGATTGCTATAATCATTGGTGGGATTATTCTCTCCGTCATTTAGCTAGCAAATTGACACTTTACCACTCTATGATCCATCGGCGTGAGCTTTTACGTCTTGCTGGGGTTGGTCTGGGCAGTCTGCTGCTTGGCCCACAGCGCCTTGCGGCCCGCTCAGGCTCGAATACACCCGGCGAGACACGCATCTACCAGGGCACTAACCTGGCAGATTGGGCCATCACCGTCGGTGATGCTGTCAGTGTCTGCCAACCTGTAGTGACCTTGAGCGATATAGCGACGATCCATATGTCCGATTATAGTGAGATTAGAAGTAATGTCTTTGATCGACCAGAGGTTATGGCTCATAATATTACCTTCAAACGCTTCTTTGACGAGCAAATCTTTGATTTCATGCACATATGTGAATATGCTTTTCGTCTGCCCTATCTGCCGGATGCACGTAATACCAATTTCAACGGTCAGACCGTTGAAGGACACCTGGGCTTGTGGGATGGACAGGCCAGCAGATTGTTTTCTTCAGTGGCTTATCAATGGGTCATCAGCCCCTACGAAAAGACGGGCACACTGCAAGTCTGGACAGCACGAGGGTGGCAAGCGGTTGGTTTCATCCCGGTTGATACGAACTGGCATACGATCAGGTTAGCGCTTGATCCACATTGTAAGGCTACCTCACTAGAGGTGGATGGGAACCTCTTCCCAAGTTACTATGTCGAAGATCAAAAGCCAGGCTTTGGCACTGATGTATCGGCAACCCTGGCTGCCGAGGCGATCAGTGTGAGCGCTGGCCCGGCCTGTAACGAGGGCAAGCAGCACCGGGTGCAGTTCAAGCATTGGATGTGGATCTGGCAACCACTCGGTGTATGCCGGACGTTTGTACCACTGGTAACCCGTTCAACCTGAACCGACCGTGTGAACAATCACCGCGTGTTTGTCACACCAGAGGTGGGCCTGATTGTCTTTTGACATAGCCTGACGCTTAGCCTACCATCCGGCCTATGCCAGATACCACTTCCCAGGTTATCACGACCGACCGGCGCAGTGAGTTTCGCGCCGGGATGCTTGCCGTCATGCCGCTCTGGCTTGGCGCGGCACCGTTTGGCTTGATCTACGCGGTTAGCGCAATCGCCGCCGGACTCACTCCGTGGCAGACCCTGGCGATGTCACTGCTGGTCTTTGCTGGCGCGGCACAGTTTACAGCGATCGGGATGTTCGCCAGTGGCGCGACCGCGCTGGCGGTCGTCCTGGCGACGCTGGTGATCAATGCCCGTCACCTGCTAATGGCTGCCTCGCTTGCACCACGCCTGGGCCGCACCGGCCCCTTGCAACGCCTGCTGCTGGCAGCACAACTGACCGACGAGTCCTATGCAGTGACGATGCGGCGCTATCTTGAGGGCCGCGGCAGCGCGGCGTTTATGGCCGGCTGCAATCTGAGCCTCTATCTCTGTTGGAATGTAAGCACAGCCGTCGGGATTGGCCTGGGGCGGGCTATCCCTGACCCTTCCGCCTATGGCCTCGATTTGGTCTTTCCACTGACCTTTATCGGGCTGCTGGTACCCATGCTGCGTGAACGCTCAACCTGGCCGGTTGCGGTCATCGCCGCCGGGCTGAGCCTGCTTGGCGCGCTCTGGTTGCCTGGTAGCTGGTACATCCTCCTGGCTGGCGTAGGGGCGAGTGCGGCCGGGGCCATCTTGATGCGAGGACGCTGATGCAGATCTGGTTAACGATTGGGGGCATGGCCCTGGTGACTCTGGCGACACGGGCGCTGCCTATGTTGCTCTTGCGCGGCAGTTTGCCCACCTGGCTCGGACGCTGGTTGGGCTATGTGCCGGTGGCGGTCTTTACAGCCCTGGCCTTGCCGCCCTTGCTGATCACAGCCAGCCCGGTGCAGCAATTAGTGTTTGGCCCCCCCCTGGCGGCGGGCCTGGCCGGTGCCCTGGTTGCCTGGTACAGCCGCAGTGTGATCGCAACCATCGGCACCGGCCTGCTCACCTTCTGGCTGTTGCGCCTGGTGATCTGACGTCGTAGCTCAGAAAAGATCCTGCTTGATCGCATAGGTTTCCGCAATCGCCCGAATCTCCGCGTGAGTCAAGCCGGGGGCTGGCTCGCCGTAGCTGAGATTCATGCATTCATAGTGGGCCGCAGTCTCCATATAGTCGATGTAGTCGGCAGCATGGCTGAGTGAGTCTTCTGAGCGAGCAATCACACCATGTTTGGCCCAGATCACCAGGCGCTGGTGCTGCATCACGGCGGCAGTTGCCTGCATGAGCTCCTGCGAGCCTGGGATCAGAAAGGGCACATGGCCAAGGCCCTCAGGCAGTTGCAGGATGGCTTCGGGTTGCCAGCGCATCAGGCGGCGGTTCAAGCCTTCGGCGCTCTGACAGTCGGGGCGATGGCTCAGGTAGGTCAGGTGTAGCGGTTGGGCATGCACGACGGCGTGGAAGGTGGCTCCACTACGACGCACATAGGCGTAGTGGATCGCCAGGTGCGTGTTGAACTCGCTGGTGATGCGGCTGAAGCGGCGGGCGGGCGCACTGAGCAGGCGGGCGCACTGCCCGCCCGGCTCAACCACCAGACAGCCCAGGTTGGCCAGGGGCGCATCGCGCAACCGGCGCAGCCTGCAGCCCGATCCAGTGACCAGAAAGGCTTTACCGGCCAGCTCCGGCACGGACAGCGGCAGTTGAACCACCTCCTCGTTGGGAAAATGCCCCTGCAGGTCAAGGGGCCAGCCGAGGTAGAGCGACAGATTGCCGGCGGCACCCTCACAGGCGTCGATTGCGGCCAGGTGCGCGCCTACCTCGCCGCACTCATCAAGCAGATCGTCAAGACATGGGGGTTGCTCATCATTGGGATGTGGCATAAGAAACCTGGTATTCTGCACCCTGGGTGCGCGGACATCCTCGTCCGCATGCGGGCCAGTGGTGCTGCGGGCGAGTGAACTGTTAGGCAAACACGGGCGAACCGTCCGCATGCGGGCCAGCGCTTCGCACTCCCAGATCGTAGGCAGCAGGCTGGCCTGTGCAGATGCAAAAGGGCAACCGGGCGGTGAGAATCGACAAGCAGGCACTTTCTGGTACTCTATGGAGAACGTGATGCGTGTGATCAGAAGCAGTGAATACCCCCTACCTGTTTCCGTGAGGTGCTGATGACAATGACCGTCGATCCCCAGACAGTTGCCGCAACAACCCTTACTACGGCCCCCTACGGGCTACTGATTGACGGGGGCTGGCAGCCCGCCGCAACAGGGGCCAGCTTTGAGGTACGCAATCCCGCTACCGGCGCTGTTCTGACCAGTGTGCCTGACGGGGGCACCGTCGAGGCCCAGGCGGCAATTGAGGCAGCAGTAGCGGCCCTGCCGGCGTGGGCTGCCACGCCTGCCCCGGCGCGTGCGGTCATCCTACGCCGCGCCGCTGCGCTCATGCTCGAACGCCAGGAGCGACTGGCCACCGTGATGACCCTTGAGCAAGGCAAGCCCCTGGCCGAGGCGCGTGGCGAGATCGCCTATGCGGCCAGTTTCTTCAACTGGTTTGCCGGCGAGGCCGAGCGCATCTACGGTATGACGATCCCTGCCACCCAGGCCAGCAAACGCCTGCTGGTGCTGCGCCAGCCAGTTGGCGTGGTTGCGCTGATCACGCCCTGGAACTTCCCCAGTGCCATGATTACCCGCAAGCTCGGCCCGGCCCTGGCGGCAGGCTGCACGGCCGTGATCAAGCCTGCCGAGCAGACGCCGCTCTCGGCCCTTGAGTTGGGCCAGATCCTGATCGAGGCTGGCCTGCCCCCCGGTGTCTGCAACATCGTGCCCTGTGCCGACCCACAGCCTTTCGCCGAGGCCATCTTCGCCGACGAGCGGGTACGCAAACTCAGCTTTACCGGCTCAACCGAGGTTGGTAAACTGCTGATCCGCCGCTCAGCCGAGACCGTCAAGCGCCTCACACTCGAGCTGGGCGGCAATGCCCCCCTGATCGTCTTTGACGATGCCGATCTGGAACGTGCTGTACCTGGGGCCATCGCCTCAAAGTTTCGCAACGCTGGCCAGACCTGTGTCTGTGCCAACCGCATCTTCGTGCAACGGGGCATCTACGAGCACTTCGCCGAGCGTTTTACCACCCAGGTGGCCGCCCTGCACGTCGGTAACGGCCTTGATCCGCAGACAGCCATCGGCCCGCTGATCGATGCGCAGGCACGGGCTAAAGTCGAACGCCATGTCAGCGAGGCCCTGGCTAGCGGGGCGGCCCTTCTTACCGGCGGTATGCCCCAGGACAAAGGGGGCTTCTTCTGGATGCCGACGGTACTGGGAGGGGCCCAGGCGAATATGCTGGTAGCCCGTGAGGAGACCTTCGGGCCGGTAGCTCCGCTGATTGCCTTCGACGACGAGGAGGAGGTGCTGCACCTGGCCAACCAGACCAGCTTCGGCCTGGCGGCCTATGCCTTCACGCGTGACCTGAGCCGGGCCTGGCGGGTCGCCGAAGGGTTAGAGTACGGCATTGTTGGCATCAACGACCCCGTCCCTTCGACTGCCCAGGCACCCTTCGGCGGCGTCAAGCAGAGTGGCCTCGGGCGCGAGGGTGGCCCCAGCGGGATTAACGAGTACCTCGAAGAAAAGTATGTCTCCCTGGGGTTAGCGTAGGACGTCGGGGAGGGCGCACCGCGCGTCGGGAAGGACGTAGGGGCCGCACAGCTTTCGCTGCTGCGGCCCCTTACCATACACCCCTAGCCCCCCACCATCCGTAGCCTAATCCAAAGCCACACCCACACGCTCACCACTAATGATCGGGTTGTAGACAAAGGTCAGGCCGCTCACATCGGCGGGCACCTGGAAGCCTGCCCCACCCTCCAGCGAACCGCCAGCCGGCACTTCGCCGTCGAGGGTCTTTTCGGCAATGACGGCAGCCATGATGTCAAGATCGTAGGTGGTGCCGTCAGATCCGATCAGCGACATCTGCAGCAACGAGGAGACCGTCTGCGCCTCGCTGCCGCTATTCTCAAAGGTGGCCCGGACGATTAAGAAGGTGCTGCCATCTTCAGGCTTGATGAAGTCGCTGCCGTTCGAGCGCTCCACTCCAGTCACAGTCATCGTTAAGTTCGAGTCAACCTGAATCGGCTCACCGATGGCAACGATCGTTGCGGGAAGGTCGCCGGTCTCACCACTACCGGTGGAACTGGAGCTACCAGACGAGCCAGGGTTGCCCGTGTCGCCGCCGATCACAATACCCGATCCGCTGCCCGATCCGCCACTGGTTGAGAGGGTTGCCTCGGGATCAATACGGTAGGTATTGATGATCTCGTCGGTCTTGGGCGAGATTTCGTCAAACTGCGCCTGGGGGATGAGCGTGGTCAGGATGGAGACCTTGTTGCCACGCTGCTCGATAAAGCTGTTCCCCAGCAGATCGACCTCAGCATTGTTGTCGGCCTCGGCGGTGTAGGCCCAGACGATAAGGATGCTGCCGTCATTCTGGGGTGTCGGATCCTCAACCCGGAAATCGGGCTGACTGCCAAAGCTGTTCTTGAGAAACTCCTCAAGAATGGTGGTCAACTCCTCATCGCTGTAGGTCGCCTCGTCCTCGAAGATATCAACAATGACCCCACCGTTACGAGTCGGGTCGGTCCAGACCATAATGATCTCGTCAGGCTTGCTGTTGTCCTGCAGCGTCCAGTTCTCGGGGATGTCGATGCTAAAGACGCCGGAGGGGTGTTCGTAAGTGACCAGATCGCCAAACTCGACCATCAACACCTCGTCGGTGCCCGTCGAAGACTCGGCGGTTGGCTCGGCTTCGGCAGTTGGCTCGGCTTCGGCAGTTGGTTGAGGCGCACGGGTCGGACGAGGAGTCCGGGTGGGAGCCTCGACGGCGGGGGCCGGAGTGGCCGTTGCCGCATTGCCAGAGCCACCACCGCCACCGCAGGCGGTCAGGGCCAGGACAAGCACGAGGGTCAGGGCGGTCAGTGTGACAGGGCGGCGACTCAGAGCAAGCATAGCTCCTCCTCAGGTAAGACCGCGCATCAAATAGACACACAAACAAGTCGGCAATCCTCAGGGCGGGTTGTTCAAATTACCAGGCTTGTCTCAGGGCCAGCCAGCGCGGCGGCACACGGCCCGACGGTGCGTCACCCATATAGTACCAAACGCAGGCAAGCATGGGAATCCCATAAAGTTATGTGCGAGAAGTTAAAACGTACGTACTATTCGGTTGCATTTGCGTCACAGAAGTGCTAGAATCATCCTCAGCTAGTTCGTTTTTCGCTCCTCGCTTCCCGCTTCTCGCCTCCTACACCTGAGAGTACAGCATATGCCAGAGCAGACGCTCCCTACAGCGCGAACCAATACCATCCTCGGGCTTGACCCGGAGGTTACGCCCTTGCTGAGTCTGGGTCTTGGTCTGACCGGCCTGACCCTCAGCTTGCGCCCGCGCTTTGCTACAGTGCCGCTGGCTCTCACACTCTTAACGGCCACCTTCTACCGTGATCCCGAACGGGTGACACCGGCTGAGCCTGATACCCTCTTCGCCCATGCCGATGGCACTATTCTTGGCATCGACGAGGTCTACGAGCATCGTTTTATCCACTCCGACTGTCTGCGCATCAGCGTTGTCATCGGTGTGCTCGATGTGCCGGTCTGCCGTAGCCCTGCCGCTGGACTGGTACGTATGGTCGAGCATCATCCTGGAGGCTACCTGGCGGTGAATGATCCAGCCGCCAGCGAGCGTAACGAGCGTATCTACATCGGTATGCAGGCCGACTGGGGACCGTTGTTACTGACCCTGATCGCTGGCCCACTTGGGCGTCGTCTGGTCTGTCGGGTACGTGAAGGTGAGCGCCTGGAGCCAGGGACGCGCATTGGAACGGCCCGCTTCGGTGCGCGTGCCGACCTCTACCTGCAGCGCGATGTGGCCCGGATCAGTGGGATCACTGGCCAGCGCCTGGTTGCCGGTGCCAGCCGACTTGCACAGGTGACGACCCTGTGATACCAATTTCCGTTGAGTAGGGCACCATCCGCGCCTGGGCCAAACCGCAGCGGCATGCCCTGAATCCCTCTCATCACGCCTCACGCCTCACGCCTCACGCCTCACGCCTCACGCCTCACGCCTCACGC
>CAZQCG010000071.1:0-7799 GCA_964592425.1 uncultured Chloroflexaceae bacterium | reverse complement strand
AATCCGGTCATGATCACTGATTCTGATGATTTCACAAGTCTCGTTGTAGTACTAGCAAGACTGAGCGCATATCCAGATCTGCCAAGACGCTCTGCACCCAAAAACTAACTTCCTGGAAGAGAGAGCCTGACTGTATCTGTTCTACCTTTATTTTGACGACACGCTCCTCGGAACGACCATATACACCTCGCCGACGGCTACGAGGATCGCGCGGATCGAGGAGACGATCTCGAGCAAGGAGTTCGGTAGCAACTTTATCAACAATTTCCTGTAGCTGCAGTTGCAGGATGCCAAGTGCTGAGGCATCCAAAGGTGGGCCCTCGTACTCTATTCGGAGCCGGTTGACCTCTTCAAGAAGCTCGTAACGCATACTACCCTCACTTCTCATGTCAGCTGATCTGGCAATTGCAGGTCTTCCGTATGGGGCTGGTATGTATCGTTGGCCTGCCGGCTTTCTGGTGCTTCAGTCAGGGGTAGGCTCCAAACCAAGGTCACAGATTGTTCAAAGCGGTTGTGCCTATTATATCTGGCTTGAGAAAATGCGAAAGGCCAGCACCTTCCGGCGCTGGCCCTCTACTGCGTGGTATGGGATCGTGCTGCGAAGCTATGTGCGCTGTGTGAGCGTGGCGCCCAGCGCCAGCAGGCTCACGGCGGCGTTGAGCGCCGGTGAGTCGAGGAGCAGCTGGGCGGCGGCGCCGAGGCGCGCCGGCTCGACGGCAAGCACTACCTGGTCGTGCTGCTCGGTGGGCTGCTGCGTGAGCAGGGCCTGGTAGATGGCGTGGGCCTCCTGGGCCAGGGTCTGGAAGAGGGCCGCGCGCACCCCGGCCAGCAGCAGCGGCGGGAGCTCCGGCAGCGGCGGCCGGGGGCTGATCTCCAGCCGGGTGGGCGTGGCGGGGGCAGCCGGCGAGTGGCCATTAGTCTGTTGGGAGGTTCTGGTTAGCGCGCTGGCTTTCCTGCCCTTCCCACGGGCCAGTGGTGGAGTGGGCAGCTGGGGCAGGAAGGCCGGGCTGGTCATGTTGATCGGCTCCTGGCTACCCAGATCGAAGAGCACGAGCTGCTGGTCGGTGAACTCGTCGTGTGATGGCTGGGTCATGGGTGTCCTCCTTTGCGTTTCGTCGTTGTCTCGGGCAGGGTGGTCACGTCGGCGACCGCGAGATCGCCGGCTGCGGCGATGCTCTCCGCGGTGATCGGGGTCGAGCGCATCGTCAGCGTCGCCAGGTCGAGAGCGGTCTCGCAGGTGGTGATCTGGCGGGCGATAACCAGCTGGTGCAGGTATTGGCCGGTGACGACCGCCATCGCCTGGTTGACCATCAGGCTCTGGGCGCCGTCTGTGGCGGCGTGGGCACAATCAGCCCGCGGCTGCAGCGGCGCGTCGTCGAGCAGGTGCGGGCTCAGGAACGTAGAGCGTAGAGCGCAGAACGCAGAACAGGTTCCTGGAGGCAGCAGTGCCACACGGCGAAGCCCGTTCTTGGTTCTACGTTTTGTGTTCTACGTTGCTATGGCCAGCACGCCGTGCAGGGTTTGATCTTGACAAATATATCCGCTACGGATATAGTACTGACTATGCCAACTACCATTCCTAACCCACCGCTGACCCCAGCCGTCTTTTACATTCTCCTGGCGCTCTCAGGTAGAGAACGGCATGGCTACGGCATTATGAAGCAGGTCGAGGCGGACTCCCAAGGCAAGGTCGCGATGGGACCTGGCACGCTGTATGGCTCACTCAAGCGGATGCTTGAGGCTGGATTAGTGAGCGAGAGCGACAAGCGCGTGGATCCCGAAATGGATGACCAGCGGCGCATCTACTATCGAATGACCGGCATCGGCGCCCAGGCGCTCGCAGCAGAACTCGAGCGCTATCGCCACATCGTGACGATCGCACAACAGCGGAATCTGTTCCCGAAAAGCATTGCCTATGTCGAATGAACAGCACCTCGTTCAACGGCTGTACCGAAGATTGATCAGCCTCTATCCATGCGCATTTCGGGAGCATCTTGGCGAGTCGATGCAGCAGACGTTCGACGATCTCTACCGCGAACGGAAGCGACAATCGGCGCAGGGATGGTTTGGCTTCGTGCTCTGGCTATTCCTTGAAACGGCAATCGGGATCTTCAGAGAGCGGCTCCGGCTCATGACGGAAGGAGCGATGATGCAAACCACACTGAAAACCCTCGGGTCGTCGGCGCTCCTTGGTGTGCTCCTGATCCTTCCGTTAGCGATTCTGGAAGTCATCAATCGGCGCAGTTTCAATGAAGGGTTTCCCTTCATGCTCTTTTTCGTCGTGTGGCTCAACCTGTTCGCCATCAGCCTGATCCTGCTGCCGATCGTCCTGGGCATGCGGAGCGCAAACGATGACGTGGCGGAGCCCGTTCCGCCCCAGCGAAACACGCTCCTCACGAATCCCAGGTCAGCGGCAATGATGAGCGTCGCCTTGATCGGAGCGCTCAGCATTCTTCCACTGTTGGATTCCATTGGTTGGCTGCCCCTGGATCGCCTGTTCAATGGCCCGAACCCGGAAGTGGCGTATCTCCCGGGTCAGATCCTCTCTCTGGGCCTCATCGTGTTCCCAGTGGCTGCAGGAATCATTGCTGGTCGGCCGATCATCCACACCTTGCGAGCCAGGGGGAGCCTGTTTGCGCATCCCTTCCATCTCCTCATCGTCGTCGGCATTTCGTTCCTCTTCGGCATGAGCGTCGTCGGCTTGATCGTGGACCAATGGCCCTGTTTTATGGGTGTTCCCAACTGCGACTAACAAGCCCTTTGCTGGAGCCTTTCCATCATTCTCCATCTACGAACCGAAGGCGACCTTGCCTTGACAGCACCCGGCATGGTGCCTCGATTCGGTCGGCTTTCTTGCGGGCAGGAATGGCGATGTTTCGCGCATCAGGGCGCGGAATGCAGCACCAAAGGCAACCTTGCAGCAACGCAAGGTGATCGGGAGGGCTCGAATCGCCCGTAATGCCGACGAAGTGGGCGGGCCGGCTCGTGAAGCGGGCGACATAGGCTGCGTAGAATTCATCGAGCCATCGAAGAGCGGCCGGAGCAGCGCCAGCGGGTTGTGCAACGTAGAACGCAGAACGCAGAACGATCTCAAACGAGATAGCTGTGCCATTGATGGTTGGTTCGGTGGCATCCGAGTAGCACACGCCTAGTGGGTCACTTGTCATGAGGGTAGCCATTACAAATTCCGCATTCCAATGCGGCAGAACCTAGCCAAAAATGGCACTGGGCATGACAAAGTGACCCACTAGTTATTCGGCTTAGCACGAGCTTCGCACCACTCGTTGCAGCTACGTTCGGATTGCGTCGTGCCACTCCACAGACTCTCGGCCACGTTCTGCTTCAGGCTTTGCACCTTTGCGTCTTTGCGTCTTTGCCAGAGCATGCTTGACCATACACAAGGTTTCAGGTGTCTGGTTTCAGATGTCAGCCCGAGCGCATCAGGACACGGTGCGCAGCGTCAAACGGTAAAGCAGCCTGAAACCTTGTCGTAGTGTGAACAGAATGGGATCGAGCGTCGCTCCCGTTCTTATACGGTAATATAGTCATAGCCCTTGTGGTAAGGGCGGCAGCAGGAGCGCTCCTGACTGCCTACAGTCCATCCGGAGACGCCTCTTGCGTTCCCTCGGCGTGACCGACCAACGTAGATCGCGCGCTCCGGGTGGTGATCCTGGGCTAACCGACGATGAGAGGGTCGTGCCTTTCTGAGCACTGGGTATAAGAACTCGCCTCCTCCCAGGATCGAACTGGAAAGAGAGGATATCCTATGTGGTACGCTGGCATTGACTGGGCTGATGACCATCACGATGCGATAGTCATTGACGCCAACGGACGGCAGGTGCTGAGCCTGCGGGTCACGCATAGCCCCGCCGGCCTCACCGAGTTGACCACCGCCCTGGCCCGCATCACGGGTTCGACGGCCAAAGACCAGCTGGCCTGCATCGTCGAAACCAACCGTGGCCTGCTGATTACGGCCCTCTTGGAAGCCGGCTTTGCGGTCTATCCGATCAATCCCAAGGTGGTAGATCGCCGGCGTGGCGCCGCCGGGGTCAAGACCGATCAGGTTGATGCCTACCTGCTGGCCAAGCTCGGGCGCAGCGACCTGGCCGACTTGCGACGGCTGGTACCCGATAGCCTGCTGGTGCAGGAACTCAAGTCCCTGACCCGTGACCAGGATGGCCTGATCCAGAGCCAGACCCGCCTGATCAACCAGCTCATCGCCTGCCTGAAAGCCTACTACCCCGCCGCCCTGCAGCTCTTCAGTAAGCTGCACCAGCCCACGACCCTGGCTTTCTTGCGCGCCTATCCGACCCCCGACCTGGCCCGTGCCGCCAGCGTTGAGGCAATTGCCCAGACGCTGTCCGCCGCCGGTCACCGTCGCGCTGCCCAGGTCGCACCGCAGATCTGGCAGACCCTCCACGAGCCGCAGCTCAGTGCTGATGTGGTCACCACGCGCACCAAGGCGCGTCTGATGCTGGCGCTGGTGGCACAGTTGGCACCCCTGATCGCGCAGATCGCCGCCTACGATGAGGAGATCAGCCGACTTTTTTTGACCCACGCTGACCACGCCTTATTTGCCAGCTTGCCGCGGGCGGGCCAGCGCCTGGCACCACGGCTGCTGGCCGAGATTGGTGACGACCGCAGCCGCTATCCCGATGCCGCCGGGCTGCAAGCCCTGGCCGGGACGGCGCCAGTGACCAAACAGAGTGGCACCTATGCCAACGCCCACCGCCGGTATGCATGTCTGAAGCCCTTGCGCAATGCCTTGCAGCAGTTCGCCTGGCAGTCGACGCTGCAAGAACCCTGGGCGATGCGCTACTATCAGCAGAAACGGGCCGCAGGAAAGACCCACGCGATGGCCTTGCGAGCGCTGGCCCACCTCTGGGTGCGGATTATCTATGCCATGTGGCGTGATCGCACGCCCTACCAGGCCGAGACCTTCACCGGGGCACAACAGCAGCATCAGCGCCGGGCCGCCTAAGCGCAGGCCGGGCGCGCCAGCCTGACGGGGCCGCCGGAACGGTCCCCCGCCGAACCAGCCCCGACCGCCTGGGCGGGGTGGTGTGCTGCTGCCTGACGTTCGCCGCAACCCGCGACCGCGTCCCCTTCCGGTGCGGGCTACGCGTGCGACCCCGCGCCGAGTCAAGGCCGCGCGGGGGGCACCATTGACCGTTGCGCGAAGCGCCACCACCAGTTGACCCAACGCGCGCGTGCCCAGGCCTTGACCGGCGTGGGACCCTTGGCGTGCCCGCCCGGGAGGGGCGTTTCCCTGGGCCGTGATTGGGGAGCGATGATCGTCAGGATTCACGGGATTGCCTATTGACATAGAGGGTCTACGTTCTGCGTTCTCTGTTGGAAAGAGCCGCCCAAACTGCTCGGGTGCCACGGCCTGCGCCGACCCGGCGACGAAAGCGACGTGGCAGCGGTGGCAGTACCAGGACTGCTGCCAGCGGGCCACCTGGCGCTGCCAGCGCGCATGCGCCGTGCGCCGCCCACGCTCGCCCAGCTGCACGATGCCGACCGTGATCGCGATGGCGATCAGCATCCCCACGCCCGCGATCCCCGCGAAGATCCGCTCGGCATGTCCGGTACCCAATGCGGCCTCAAAGGTCAGGCCCTGGAGTTCGACGATGAGCAGCGTGAGCATGCAGCTCGCTGGCAGGCTGAGCATGAGCAGACCAACGAGCACGATGATGATCCACCAGCCACCGCCGGGCTGACGGGGCGGGGCGAGCAGCTGCGCAAGGTGCGTACGCACAACGCCCGCCGCTGGCACGAGGTCAGCCGTGAGGAGGCGAACGTCGCGGGTGCCGCCGGTGACAATTGCGGCGACCCGCTGGATGGCCTGGGGCGAGTGGCAACAGGGGCAGACTGGCTGACTGGACATGGGGTACCTCGTTCTACTCGGATAGGCGGAGGGATTACCGCTATCGTGTAGAACAATTGTACAACATGTGTCAAGATCGAGGTGATTTGGCAGTTTGCAGGTGTCTATCGTTTTTTCCAAAAGGGGTATAGGGCTGTGGCTTTACTCAACCATAGTTTTTGTTGAGTCTTTTTTGCACGGGTTTTGGCCTGCAGCGCAGAGTCACTGTCGAGGGGAATCTGGCCCCAAGACCAGTCGTCGACGAAGTTATCAGACACCGTCAGAGGCTATCTTCAACCGGCAGTCGCCGAAGAAATTAGAGCAAATGTATTTATAATGAGCATATGGTGGGTCATTGAATAACTGCTACTATCTGTTCCATAAAGTCTTCGTCGATGGCTGGAACTTGTGCAAAGAGAAGCCCTGGCGTCCCTTCCAGCTTTGCTAGGAGATGCCCGCGGCCAAGTAGACGCTCTGCTCCCTTCTCGCCAAGTGCAATTTCTGATGTTCCCTCTGATGCCACCCGAAGGATGAGTCTGTTCCCCAGATTGTCACGTAACTCGACAGGCATTACATTCGCATCAGGGCGCTGGGCGAGGAATATACGGCGCTCCTCGGCCTGGCCGCCGCCGCGGCCTTCGGCCCGCTGGCCCTCGGGCTCAGCCTGATCATCTGGCTACTGGGCTTCCTGTACAACTGGCGGCTGAAGGCGGCGGGGCTGTGGGGTAACCTGATCGTAGCCATCTCGGTGGGGATCACCTTTGTCCTGGGCGGATGTTGACCATAACCCGCCACGCAGGCGCGGCGGTGGCCAGGACGTTGAGTGCATGGCGCAGGGTTTCACCAACACACTCCAATCGATTAAGGACATGGATCACGATCAGGCAAGCGCCGTCTGCCTGAGGAAGGGCAGTACTGCCGCCGCCAATTCGTCGGGGGCCTCCTCCTGCACATAGTGGCCTACCGTCGCCAGTTCCACCGTGCGCGCAGAGGGGAAGCGCGCCTGCCAGTGTCGCAACTCCTTCGGACGGAAAGCAATGTCCTTCATGCCCCAGACAATCAGCTTAGGGATCTCCTCCAGCGTGCCCATGCGCCCCCAGAGCTGACCCAGCCAGGCCGATGAGCCGACAATCTGGCCGGGGAAGACATGGCAGCCGATGCGCTCCGCAGGGGTGGCCAGGTGCTGCAGATAGTGCCGGTGGGCCTCGCGACTCAGCTTGCGCTTGTCGCCGAAGGACTGACGCAGCACCGACCAGGCAAAGAAGTTGTAGCGCCGGATGAGCACGCGACCGATCGGGCCGCCCATGATGCCGCTGAAGGCAATGTAATATGGGTCGCGGTTCACCGGCCAGGCCCAGGTGTTCAGAATGATGATGCGGGCGATGTTCGCGGGGTGGTTGACTGCATAGGAGAGGCCAATGGGGCCGCCCCAGTCCTGCACAACCAGGGTGATCTTTTGCAGCCCCAGCCCCTCAATGAAGGCCGTCAGGTTGGCGGCGTGCGCCTCCGGCAGGTACGACCAGTTCCCCGGCTTGTCGGAGAGACCAAAGCCAAGGTGATCCATGGCGATGCAGCGGTACGTGGGTTGCAGGCGCTTGATCAGATGACGATACAGGAACGACCAGGTCGGGTTGCCGTGAATCATGACGATCGGCTCGCCGCTCCCCTCGTCGACGTAGTGCATACGACCGTCCGGCGCTGCGAAGAAGTGCGCCGCAAACGGGTATTCATCGCGGTTGATCCAGGCTGAGTTGCTCATATCCCCCCTATGCTCGATACTTTAGCTGTACCACCAGCGCATCGCCGTCGTTTTATACCCGCTGCAGCCAGGCTTCCAGGCTGATCGTTTTCAAACGAAGCACTGTCCTCAACATCCCCGCTGAGTAACTAACACTTGGGGCAAAAGGCTTCAGGACGCCGAAAAACGAAGCTG
>CAZQCG010000070.1:0-8990 GCA_964592425.1 uncultured Chloroflexaceae bacterium | reverse complement strand
AAGCATCCCCAAAATCAGCGCTTGCCGCTTGACAAAAATGAGAGAATCTCTCCCGTTCTGGGAGAGGGGGTTGGGGGGTGAGGGCGGGTGCGGCAGCAACCCTTATTTGCAAAGTAGTTGCCTTAAAGCCCCACCTGTCACTCCGGCACCAGGATGGTCGCTTCAAGCGAAGCCTGGTAGCGCACACCATCGGCAGTCGTCTCAATCACCTGCGGCTCGCCACCGTAGAGGTAGACCAGTGAGCCTGGCTGGAGTTGAGGGGTGCAGCTACACTCGATGCCAGCGACTTGCAGCAGGGCCAGGGCATAGGCATCGTTGACTGCAGTAGAGCTTGTGCCGGGCGGTATAACGATCTGCAGGTCGCTCACGCGAAAGGGCTTCGCAACGAGCACCTGCGGAGTGGCACTGGCTGTCGGTGGTTGTGGCCCGACCAGCCCAAGCTGGGGCAGCAGGAAATAGGCTGCTCCGCCGAGCAGCAGCACGAGCAGCAGCAGGGTTAGCACCCAGGGCAAGCAGCTGCGCCGCCGTGCCGGGCTTGCGGCGGGGGCCTTGCCTGCCTGCCCGGCTGCCACTGGGGCTGCCGAGGTGCTTGCCGCTGAACCGAGCGGGGCTGGTGCCACTGGTGGCAAGACGGCGGTGCGGCTGGTTCCAGCCGTGGGTGGCGATGCAGGCGTTGGGGTGGGGGGGGACAGCGGCGGAGCCGGGCGGGCCGGTGTTGGGAGTGGGGCGGGCGCAGGGGCGCGTGCCGGTGGCGGGCGCAGGGCGCTACGCAACTCCTCAATGCTTTGAAAACGATCCTCCTCGCGCATCTGCAAGGCGCGAGCAATCGCATCAGCCGTGCGTGACGAGACCCCACTCAGGCGGGGGAAGTTAAAGGGCGGGTGATCGCGCGGGTCGCGCCCACTCAACAGATGGTGCAGGGTCGCCCCCAGAGCGTAGATGTCCGATACGTGGGTGGCCAGGCCCTGGTACTGCTCGGGTGGCGCATAGCCCGGTGTGCCGATCTGGGTGCCGCGCTGGGTTGGCTGAAAGACTTTGGCAATCCCGAAGTCAATCATCTTGATCCGTCCCGTCGCCCGCTCGATCATCGCGTTCGAGGGCTTCATATCACGGTAGATCACACCCTTGTCATGCAGGTAGCCCAGCACATCGCACAGCTCATCGGCCCAGGCCAGCACCTTCGCCTCGGGCAGCGGCCCTTCGCGGGTCACAAGGTCGTCCAGGTCTTCGCCCTGAATAAATTCCATCACCAGGTAGTGGCGACCCTCATCGTTAAACGAGGCGTAGATCTGGGGAATGCGCGGGTGGCTGAGCTCCCTCAGCGTCTTGGCCTCGGCCTGAAAGCGCTTGACCGCCTCGGTGCGCTCCTGCGGGTCAGTGAAGCGGTCAAGCATCTCCTTGACCGCAACGACCTTGCCGGCCTCGTCGATACCCTCGAAGACCGCGCCCTGACCGCCCTCCTTGATCACGCGGGTCAGGAAGAACCGTGGGCCACTGTTGTTGAGGATGATGTCATAGCCGCACTGCTGGCAGAAGCGCGCTTGCGCCAGGTTCGGCGCATGGCAGGATGGGCAGATCAGGGGCTGCTGCATACGGGTGCCGCATCAGGGCGTCGGGCCTGGCCCGGCGCAGGCGATCAGATCGGGTTGCGACGCTTAACGGAAGGGGGGCGAGGCCAGCACGCCGCCCTCACCGAGGTTCCAGGCTTTGTTCGGCCCGCGCTCAAGGGCAAAGGGTGTCTCAGGCCCCAGGTTACGCTCATAGATGTCGCCGTAGTTGCCCACTTCGCGCACAATCGCATAGGCGAAATCGTTGCTCAGGTCGAGGCCCTGGCCCAACTCGCCCTCCACCCCCAGCAAGCGGCGCACCCGCGGATCGCTGCTTGTGTTGCGCTGCTGCTCGACATTCGCCTGGTTGACCTGCAGCTCTTCGGCGTACATTGTGGCAAAGACGACCCAGGCGATCACATCGTGCCACTCGTCATCGTTCTCAACCAGCACCGGGCCGAGCGGCTCGCGCGAGATACGCTCGCCAAGCACGACATGCTCAGCGGGCGTTGTCATGGTCTGGCGCTTCGAGGCGAGTTGCGAGCTGTCACTGGTTACTGCGTCACATTCGCCACGGTCGTAGGCCGGGTAGAGTTGATTCTCATCGTCGAAGAGCACCGCTTCGAAGGTGATCCCGCGTGCGGCAAAATCGTCGTTCAGGTTCTGCTCGCTGGTTGTCCCGCGTGAGACGCAGACCCGTTTGCCCCGCAGATCGTCCGAGGAGTTGATCCCCGCGTTGGCACGCACGAGGAAGGTCTGCCCATCATGGAAGGTGGTTGGCCCGAAGGCCAGGTCGGCAATATCACGCCCGAGAGTCCAGGTCGTATTGCGGAAGAGCACATCAACCGCTCCGCTGCGCACCGCCTCGAAGCGCTCATTGCGCCCCGAAGTGGTCAGCCCGATAAATTCGACCGCATTCGCATCGTTAAAGATGGCGGCGGCCACGGCGCGGCAGAAATCGACATCAAAGCCGCTCCAGCTATCGCGCACCCGGTCGTAGAAGCCAAAGCCGGGCAGATCGGCGTTGGTGCCGCAGATCAGCCGGCCACGCTGACGTACGCGCTGGAGCAGCCCTGTGGTAGGCATAACCACTGGCGTGGCGGCTTCAGCTGTGGCTCCTTCGACGGTTGGCACAGGTTCGCTGGTCGCCGGCGACTCGGCCGTCGCCGGGGGGCGCTCGCCATTTGCGGGTGTCGCCGTCACAATCACGACTACCGGCGGCGAGGTTGGTGCCTGGCCGAAGGGCAGGTCGCTACAGGCAGCGAGCAAGGCGGCTAGGGCGATCAGGCTAAACAGGCGCACAACAAGGCGGCCGGGCCGCACCAGCGGTGAGCGGAGATCTTCCATGCGAGCCCTCCTCGTAGCTCAATGAAGCTGAACCTCTTTATCATACCAGATCGATGTACTACGCTGGTACGCTGTCGGTATGCCTGTTGGCGTAGAATAGCACTGTGGAGCGGGAGTGTTGGCGAAAGGAGCTGTTATGTTCAGCGCCAGACAGTCCTTCCTGAAACCGCTGCTTGTGCTCATCGGTCTGCTCAGCGTGCTTGGGGCATGGTTTGCTAGCGCAATGGCCCAGGCACCTACCCCTCAGCAGGGTGGCGCCAGAACCTTCCTCTACCTGCCGCTGATCGCCAACAGCGCCCCTAATGCGACGGCGACACGCCTTATTCAGCCCGCCGATCTGACCTACCTGGGGGCCTTTCGCCTGCCAGACGAGACCTCCAACGCTACTTCGTGGTCGTATGGCGGTTCGGGGATGACCTATTACCCCCTCGGTGATGCGGCAGGCATCCAGGATGGCTATCCCGGCTCATTGTTCAGCACCAGCTACTTCCCCGACCAGAATTATATTTCGGAGTTCAGTATTCCGGCCCCGGTCATCTCACCGGATCATAACCTTGATGATCTGCCGACCGCCCGTACCTTGCAGCCCTTTGCTGACATTACCGAAGGGCGGCAGATCCCCGGTCTGCAAGACAGCCTCACCGTTAGTGATGTGCAGTACTACCCACGTCAGGGCAGCCAGACAAGTGACAAGCTCTACTGGGTGATGTTTGAGTTCTTTATGCCCCAGGATGAGATCGGCCATGGCTGGAGTGAGCTGAACCTGGCCGCTCCGCAGAGTCAGGGCACCTGGCGTCTAGGCAACTTCCCGACTTCAGGTACCAACAAGTACCTCTTTGAGATCCCACCGGCCTGGGCTGACCGCTATACGCCCGGCCAATACCTGCTCGCCGGACGCAACCGGGTACCCAACGACGGCAGTTGGGGGCCTTCGCTCTTTGCTTTTGGCCCCTGGAATGATGGTAATCCGCCTGCCAATGGCAGTGCTGTCGCTGCGACACAACTGCTCTACTATCCCTTTGACACGACGACCTATCTGGCCGACCATATGCTCACCGATTACAGCCATGCCGATGAGTGGCATGACGGGGCCTGGTTGACCAGCGGCGACCGCTCGGCGGTCATTCTGGCCGGTGTTAAGGCCCTGCGCCGCGAGTACGACCTGGAGTACTACGGGCCTGACAATGTTGATGCCTGTGGCACAAGCAAAGGCTGGCACGCCGAGCCTTACTACGCTGCGGTGCTCTTCTACGATCCACAACTGTTGGCCGCCGTTGTGCAAGCTACCATCGAGCCCTACGAGCTTCAACCCTATGCCATCTTGAACCTCGAAGATTATATGTTCCAGCAGGGCTGTCGGCGCCAGACCCTCGGCGGGGTTGGTTATGATCGCCAGCGTGGGCTGATCTACATTATGGAGAAGGAGGTCGCTGCCGAGTCGGCCCGCCCGATCGTGCATGTCTTTCGCCTGGCAACTCAGGCCCAGGCTGTCGATCGTGTTCCACCCACCGCCCCTACCAACCTGCGCGCGGAGGCGACTACCAGTAGCTATGTGGATCTGCGCTGGGATGCCGCCAGCGACAACGCTCATCTGGTTGGCTATGTGATCTACCGCTTCGGTGAGCCGATTGCCACCACCACCGCCACCACCTATCGCGACGACAAGCTCAGCCCTGCGTCTACCTACCCCTACACGGTGGTCGCCTGGGACTTCGGCAGCCGGCTCAGTCCACCGGCCACCTTGAGCGTCAGCACACCTGCCGGAAGCGATACGCGCATGCCGATCGTCTCAAATATCGCCTACACCGGCTTGAGCGCCACCGGCATTACCGTGCATTGGCAGACCGACGAGCTGGCCACCACGGTCTTCACCTACGGAGTAGAGTACGAAGGGCCGGAACTGGTCTACCGTGACCTGACCATGACCCGCCAGCATGAGGCGGTGCTGAGTGGCCTGACCCCTGAGCGTGTTTATGCGATCCCGGATCTGGTGAGCACTGATGCCAGCGGGAACACCAATGCCTTCCCGATTGAGAACTGGCAGTTCACGACGCCGCCCGCAGGCAGTGTACAGAACTTCCGCCCCGTGCTGAACGGGATTGGCTCACGGCGGGTCGCGGTTGGTGAGGAAGTGCGCTTTACGCTGAATGCCCTTGATTATGACAGCGATGACCAGTTGAGCTACACGATCAGCGATCTGCCGTCCGGCGCAACCTTCACTGCCGCCAGCGGGGAGTTTCGCTGGACACCAAGCACCGCTGGCACCTACCGGCTCACCTGCGCAGTGAGTGATGGCGACCAGACCGACAGCGAGCGGGTGACCATCTTCGTTATCGCCGAATGAGCAGCCGTCCCAGGATCACCGTCGCTGACCGGTAGGCAAGACCGGCGGGCGGCCCAACAGTAAGTCGATCAGCAGACTTACTGTTGGCTTACTCAGGGCTGGATTGAGGGGGTTGTCGCCGCTGAGCCGGATACAACCGGGGCACCCATTGAGCGCAGTGCAGGCGCAGCCGCGCACCATGGCCTGGCTAGCCTCTAGCAGCCGTTCAAAATGCGTGAAGACCTGCTCGGCATCCCCCTTACCGCCTGCGCAGGTGTCAAACCAGAAGATCGCTGGCCCGCCAATGCCGCTATGTTCCACCGTTGCCAGGCTGCCCAGATCGTCTGGCTCAGCGAGAGCCACACCGGGGTAGCGCCTGAGCAGCGTGTTGGCAAGCATCGGTAAGGCCAGCGCGAGCAGATCGGTCTGCCCGTTTTGTCGTTCTGATCCAGGCTTGTCTGTGGTCGCATGCGCACCTGCCAGGCGCAGCGCCTCGCCCAACAGCCATGTAAATTCGTGTGGCACACTGAGCCATGCCGCCTGGGTCTCAAGCTCAAGCCGCAGGGCCTGCTCATGCCAGGGTGGCGCAAACGTTCGCCGCTCAACCGCTGCGTGCTCGTAGGCCAGGCGGGTGCTCTGATGACAGATGGGGCAGTTGGCGACTTCTTCGCCATAGCTTGCCTGGCAGGTCGGGCAGCGCCTGACCGGAAGCAGGTGATAGTGGAGATAGCCTGTCAGCCGTCGCTTCACGTTTACCCGGCCCAGACTCAGGCTTGCCCCGTTGGCCAGCTGGCGCACCATCTGGGGTCGGCCAGGTAGCTCGACCTGAGTGCTCGCCGCAACCGCAGTGCGTTCAAGGCTCGTCTCAGCCAGGCGCTGCACGCTGATCACCCGCGCCGTGCTGTCAAAGGCGCTGACGCGGTAGTGCCACCCATCGGGGCCGCTGAGGATCGCCTGGGGATGGCCCTCGTGGTAGGCCCGCCATTGGTCGAGCAGAGCCACCTGGCCACGCGGGTCACTCTCCAGACAGACGGTATAAGGCTCATCGAGGCTGGCACGCAACTGCTGAAGTGCATAAGGGTCGTTCAGGCTTCCCGGCTCGGGGCGTGTCCCGAAGAGGCGTCCACGTCGCTCGATCAGAACTCGCGTTTCAACCCCACGGCTGATCAGGTCATCAACATCTGCCCCAAAGACAAGTGTCTCGTTGAGTGCCAGTGAGCCCAGTTCCATTGCGGCAGCGTTCAGGTGTCGGCGTACAAACGCCGGGTTCGCACAGGCCAGTGGCAAGCTCACGGGTTGTTGTTCAAGCAAGGCAGCCGGATGCTCACGGTAGAAAGCATCAGTTGATGCGCCGGGATCAGGCACCACCAGCATCAGCCTTTCACGCTCATGCCCCAGCCGTGCCACTAGCCAGTGTAGCGGCAGCAGTGTGGCCGGCAGGCCAGCGTTTATACAAGCCTGGAGTGGGCCAGGCTCAAGCCCGGCCTCAAAGATGTTGGTTGCGATCAGCCCGAGATAGAGGCCCCGTTGCAGGCCGGTAGCGATCTGGCGTCGCTCGTCCGGGCGCAGCTCTGCGCCGTCGAACTTGCGCACCTTCGGCAGCAGATCGGGGCGCCGATGTTCGAGACCCTGCTTCACCAGGGCAAAGATCGTCCGGGCTGCCTGCGTTGAGCGGGCTGACAGCAGCGTCGTGACTGGGCGCGGCGTTCCCTGAGCCGTGGTAGCGCAGAGCAGGTCAACCATTGTCTGGGCCGCTGTGACTAGGTGCGGCGGGGTATGCCCAGGTGGCTCACCATAGGGACTGAGCATGGCCCAGTGGGTGTGGCCTATCGGCGCACCGTCGTTCTGTGCATCGATCAGGGTCAGCTTACTGGCCGGACGACCACTCAACTGAGCCGCCACTTCCAGCCCATTGGCAAGCGGGGCGGCGGCCATGATCAGCTGCGCTTGTACGCCCAGTCGACGGTGCAGTAGGGCTAGCCGTCGTAGCAACCCGGCCAGGTGCGCCCCGCTTGGACATGTATAGGCATGCACATCCTCGAGCACAATGAAGTGCAGTTGGGCGAAAAAAGTCCGCCACTCGTTGCTCCCCCGTTCGAGCAGCAGGTGCAAGATCGCAGGGGTAACCCCAAGCAGGTGGGGCGGATGCGCGGCAAGTGCCTCACGCCGCTGGCGCCCCATACCTTCAAGCAATAACTCTGCTCTGGGTTTGCGCCCATGCTGCCTGAAGACCTCACAGAGTTGCTTGATCTGCTCCATCTGCGTGATCAGCGGTGCGTTATGGGGGAAGATCAACAGCACCCGTGGTAGTGGCCCCGGCTGGAGCAGGCGCTCGAAGAGCGCCAGACGATAGCCAAGCGTTTTGCCGCCGGCCGGCCGGCTGAGCAGCACTAGATCACGTCCGGCACGCAGGCTTTCGATGGTGCGTACCTGGTGTTGGTAGAGCTTCAGATCACGCAGGTGTGCTGCACTACCCTGAAACACCTGCTGCACCAGTGGCTCAAGCGGTGGCTTTAGCTCGACATAATGAGGGGAGCGTGAGCCGACCTCGGCGTACCACTCGAGTTGTCCAGCCTTCGTACGTTCATACAAAAGCTGCATGAGCGCCTGGTCGCGTCCAGTTTGGCCCTGCTGGGCAAACCACTCAGCCGCAGGGGGCAGGTGCAATCCAGGTGAGTTGACATAGGCACCATTGGCCGACTCGGCGGGGGTCGCCCCCTCCTGCACGGTCTGGTGCGCCAGGCCGGCCTGGCGCAACGAGCGCAGCCCGACATGCAGCACCTCACACACCTCGTGATCCTCAGGGCGATAGCGGCACTGCAGCGTCAGGCCAAGGGCTGGCTCACGCGCATCGTGCGGCCAACGGCTGCGCAAGAGGTTCGCCCGCACCCCATCGGGGAATTCGACCACCAGGTAGAAGGGTTCGATCTGCACGATCAACCCGCGCCCGCGGCGCTGGCAATCTGCTTCTGCTCCGAACTCTGCCGCCGTATTCTGCATAGGGCTGTTTACTTCGCGTCGAAGATCGCATCCACCCTCACCTTGAAGCCGGTAAGGAGGATGGACGACGCCTGGTCACCGCTATTGTAACACGCCACTCCGCTATAATAGGCTCATACCGTGCGCCCCCAACGCCGGGGGCTTGCAGCAGCAGCAGGAGTTAACTATGGCTGACGAGCTACACGTGACCCTACGCCTGAGCGAGGGTATGCATTTTATCGCAGAGCACAAAGCAGGCGTGCAGGTACACCTCGATAGCCCGGTCGAGGGTCAGGGTGTCGGTACCTCGCCCATGGCGCTGGTGCTTATGAGCCTGGCCGGTTGTTCGGGTATGGACGTGATCTCGATCATGCGCAAGCGTCGGCAGAACGTGCAGGCTCTCGAGGTTATCGCCCACGGCACCCGTGGCGAGGAGTACCCCAAGCCCTATACATCCATCCAGCTCGAGTACCGCTTCACCGGCACCGCGATCGACTCAGCCTCTTGCCAGCGGGCCATCGAGCTCTCGCGTGATCGTTACTGCCCCGTCTGGGCCATGCTGCGCCCCACCGTGGCGATCAGCTACACCTACACCATCACCGAAGTCTAAGCCCAATACTTTACAAATAAGGATGGATGCATGGCTGAGAAAACCTGTCAGGTGCGGCCACGGAATGCATCAGAGAGAGAACGATCATGGCTGGCCGCACCTGACAGGTTTCTTATTTGCAAGGTATTGTGCCTAAGGCATGTTTCAAAAACGGCTATTCTAGCTTGACAGTTCAGAGCAGGCG
>CAZQCG010000069.1:0-10968 GCA_964592425.1 uncultured Chloroflexaceae bacterium | reverse complement strand
TATCATTCTAGCACGTTGGTTCTCGCCCTGCCTGCACGGAAAGTGCGGGAGAGCCCCTATTGACAAAAACAGGGTTCTCGTCCAGAGTGGTACGGCAACGTACACGCAGGATCTCGGAGTACCACTTCCACAAATTCTACAGACCGGCGGAGCGAACTATTTCTACGGCCATGAGCGCCTCGCCGCCCAAGTCAGCGGCACCACGACGTGGTACGGCACTGACGCACTTGGTAGTGTGCGGCAAACCCTTGACAACGTCGGAGCGCCTCTGGCCAGCGTTAACTACGATTCGTGGGGCTTGCCTCAAGGCAACGTGATCTCACCCTTCGGCTTCACGGGTGAACTGCAAAACGCTGCGGGGCTGACATACCTCAGGGCACGCTGGTACGCTCCAAATGCAGGGTCGTTTGTATCGCTTGACCCCTATGAGGGCTATCCCACACAGCCCTACAGCCTACACCCCTACACCTACTCACATAGTAACCCTGTGAACTGGACTGATCCATCGGGGAAGTGCCTCGGTTGGATGTGGGGCGACCCGAGCTGTCAGTTTGCAGGAACTGATTACACCAGGTATGACTACGCGGGTGCCGGCCAGGTAGTCGTCACTGGTCTTGGTGTTGCCGCCACGGTTGTTGCGTGTGCCGGTACCGCCGGCGTAGCGTGTGCGGCTGGTGCGGCTGGTGCAGCCGGAGTGGCTTCGTGGGGTAACCGAGCATTAGATAACGCAGGGATGCCCGTTGCACAAGCAGCAACACAGGTTGACTGGCGTAGTGTAGCTGTAGATACAGCTATCGGTGCAGCCAGTGGTCCCGTCGGTTACGGTGCTGGTCGTATGGTAAATCCACTTACCAAGCGACTTGTTTCTGGTGCCTTACGAGCAACAGTCGAAGGCGGTATAGTAGGAATGACCAGTACGGGAAGTGCACGCTTCCTTAATAACCTATTTGATGGCGATCCTAATACTACATTAACCTATGGCCTCTTGGAATCCTGCATGATAGGCCTGGGTATTGGTGGTGTGAGTGGTCGTGCATCATATGAGGTGCAACAGTTGTTGAGACGTATTCTCAACAGAACAGCAAGCTCTGTAACACCTGTTGTTCACCCTGGTTTAGGTCAATTATCCGGACGCCAGTTCCGTGTCTCTGCTCGCGATCTTGCACTGATTGAGCAGCATCTTTCGCGTCCCGAACTCGATGAAGCTCATTTGGTTCCCGAGAATATGATGATGATGCAAAGACTTCGGGCTGCAGTCGCTGCTGGAAGAAATATTACAGGTGCCGATGCTAGCTTCTATTTTCACGAGTTAACCGAGGCGGGGCTTATGAATAAAGGTGTGTCATATAATGAGGCGCACCAACAAGCCCTTGATAAGTTCGGTGTGTCCAACTTTAGTGTGTATCATCCAGATGTAATTAGCGAACTTGGATCTGAGCAATTTAACAAGAACTGGTTTAGTTTCCGGGGGATCAATCGATGATAACATTAGATCTCCAACCTTATCGAAAAGGTCGAGTTTGGTTAAGTGACCTTCCTGATTTGCTACAGCCAAATACAATTGCCCTACAACGTAGTATGGCAACTGATAATCAAGTAATTGGCGTGAAACGTACTGCTGCCGTGGAGTTATTCCTTCCAAAGGGTGGACGAGCGTTGTACGGGCTCCTCGGAGCCGAGTTCCTGCCAAATACCTCAAAACTAATTGAGGTTCGTGTCGATTCAGTCACAAAGAACGGACTAGAGGTACCCTGGTCCTTGGCTTCCCAAGTAGATCAAGTGTACGCTGGTATACTTGATGAATATGCCGAAGGAGTAATTAGTAGTGCATGTGCATCTGAAAATCTTTATGCACTTGGTTCCGGCATCGTTAATTTTCGTTGGGGTGCTCATGGACTTGTGGGTTCTTCTACTCACTTCTTCAAACGACTTAGTAGAATTGTTATAACCCTTCTCAAATCAAATGCCTCCGATATATTAGAAGAATATCTCGTATCGTTAATTAATGTTTAATCTTGTATACTACGAGGTACGTTTCCTCGAAACGATCAGTCAAGCTTTGTTCTGTAAATTGGGGCATAATCCTTGACGCCGGCCGCTGCCGAGCATCCGGTCAACTGATTAGAGAAAGATAGATTTTGCCGGCCTCCCATTCATCGCTTGCCTCCATCGCAAGGGCGCTCACGAGGCGTAAGCACGACGCCTCGTTGGGGAAGACGCCAACCACGCGGGTGCGCCGGCGGATCTCCTGATTGAGCCGTTCGAGGCCATTGACCGTGCGGAGCCGCTGCCGGTGGGCAGGTGGTATCGCAAAGACGGTGAGGCCTTCGGGGATGGCCGTTTCCAGCCACGTGGCGAGCTTGGACGCGGTTTTGGCGTACGTCTGGACGGTGCGAGCGAGCAGCGCGTCGGCTTCCAAACGGTTCGGCGCGGTGAAGATGGCCCGGATGTCGGCGGCCACGTCGGCTTTCAGATCCTGACGGGGCACATACGCCTGGGCGTTCTGCTGGAGGTGAAACTGACAGCGTTGCCAGGGGATGCCACCAAAGCAGGCCACCCGCGCCGCCTGCAGGCCGGTATGGGCGTCGCTGGTGATCAGTTGGATGCCACTGAGCCCGCGGGCCAGCAAGCTCTGGAGGAACTGCCGCCAATGCACTTCCTGCTCACTCACAGACACCGACACGCCGAGAATCGTGCGCTTCCCATCGGTGGTAATCCCCATCGCAATCAGCACCGCGGCATCCCGCACCTGACCGTCGATGCGCACCTTTTCGTACCGGGCATCCAGCAGCAGGTAGGGCGTGATGCCGAGCGGGCGGGTGCGCCACTGTTCCAACACGGTGTCGAGCTGGGCGGCGGCCCGACTGACCTGGGTCGACGTCAGTTCGACGCCACACAACTGCTCGGTGATGGCCGCCACTTTCCGCGTCGAGACGCCTTGGACGTACATTTCCGCCAGCGCCAGCGTGAGCGCCCGTTCGCTCCGTAAGCCTTTTTCCAAGGCCTGCGGATAGAAACTGCCATCACGCACCTGCGGCACCGCAAACGTCACCTTCCCGATCCGGGTGGTCATCGTTTTGGGCTTGAAGCCGTTGGCATATCCTCGCCGCTCCTCGGTCCGCTCGTACGGTGCGGCCTGCAGATGCTGTTGGCGTTCCGCCTGCATCGCGGCGTTGATCATGATCCGCATCAGTTCTGGCAAGGCGTCAAATCCTTCGTCCGCGATCAGTTCCACCAGGCGGTCAGATAGGGTACAATCGGGCGTGCGGGTCATCGGTGGTCCTTTCTTGGTTGTCTGAGCAACGCCAAGGATACACCCGAACCCGCCCTCATCTGTCAGGCGAGCCCAGCCAATTTACAGAACAAAGCATACACTATCGAATGTAGGTTCTCCTCTAAACTTGTTTCTACACAATAAAGTTTATTTATGTTTTTTGAGGGGTAATGCAAAATCCCCCGTTGGTACTTCACGCGAAGGTTCGACCACTTTTTACCTCAATGTTCGAACATGTACCTCAATCTTCGAACAACGGGCCTCCAGCAGGTCGCCACTTTTCACTCGTTGGCTTCCCAAAGCGGTGGAGGGCGGGCAAGCGAGAGTCAGTCGTTGATCGGCCTCCGCAGGGCCAGAATAGCTTCCTAATGGCAAATGAGGGCAAGAGCACCACTTTTCGTTCGAACCTTCAGGTAAAAAAGTTCCCCTGAAGGTTCGAACAGCGTCCCGTTTTACCGCATAAGACCGTTCGAACCTTCGCGTAAAGTACTACCCGGTTAGAGCGCTGCGCGTTGGGGTTAGGGGCTGGGGGTTGCCGTACTGGACGCCATCCACTATGCGCAGGTTGGCTGAACCTTGCTGAGAACCGCTGTAGACGAAAAGCGACGATGTTGCGACAAATCCTCAGTGACGGCTATCATCTTCTGCGCCTCTCGGCCTTTGGTGCCACGGCTGTCCTACCCCTGCTTGGTGCCGCTGGCAGCAGTGCAGCCCTTGGGGTGCGCCGTGTAGCAGGGTTGCTCGGCGTCGCTGGTGCTTTTCATGCCTGGGCCTACCTCGATAACGACCTCTGCGATCTGGAGATTGATCGTAGCCAACCGCTGCGGGCGCACTATCCGCTTGTGCGCGGCGCACTCAGGCCAGGTACGGCCCGTAGGCTGGCCTTTGCCTGTGTGCCACTGGCCTTCGGTCTTGATGCCCTGATCGGGGTGCCGGAGTTTGCCCATCGCCGCCGTATGCAGCTTGGGGCCGCTTTCGTCCTGCTGGCGATCTACAACCGCTGGGGCAAAACATGCCCACTGCCGCCACTCACCGATGGCCTCCAGGCCCTCGGTTGGGCGGCCCTGATCGACTACGGCGCAGCCGCCAGCGGCAACTCCACCAGCGGCCTCACCCATCTGCTCAAGCTCTATGAAATCACCCTGATCATGCTGGTCAACGGTGTCCATGGAGCTCTGCGTGACCTGGCCAACGACCAGGCTTGTGGGGCGCGTACTACGGCGATCTGGCTAGGGGCGCGAGTAGATGTCGATGGCCGTTTGCACCTGCCGCTGGCCCTGGTCGGCTACAGCCTGATTCTGCAGAGCCTCCTGGTGGCTCTGCCCATCCATGCGTTATGGGCTAGCATGCCTGGACAGCGGGGTGCAGCGCAGGTCGTCGCTGCCAGCGGCGTCATCACGACCAGCGGGCTGGCCCTGGCCCTTCTGCTGCTTGGCGCACAGGGCAAGGCCCGCCCCAGCGAACTCGGCATGTTGCACCTGATCCTCATTCTCAGCACACCAGTTGCTCTGGTCGCGCCGGGCATGGCCCCCGCCCCACGCACCATGCTCCTGCTCGCCCACCTCCTGCCCCTGCTCAGCAACGGCATGACCTATGCTGCGCTGCGCTGGGCGCTGGTGGATCGCCTGGCGTGAGCCTGGTAGCATACGGCTGGCTACCCACAGCGAAACCAATCTGGCGTATACTAGGCACGGCTTCGATCTGAGCATAGCTTACCTCTCAGCTTCACATATGTTACAGGAAGACACCTATGGCCCGACAAACAGACTATGACGTCATCATCGTCGGCGGTGGACACAACGGACTGACCTGTGCCGGCTATCTGGCCCGTGCCGGTATGCGCGTGCTGGTGGCCGAGCGCCGTGAGATCATCGGCGGGGCCGTCTGTACGGAGGAGGTTATTCCCGGCTATAAGATCGACGTCGGTTCTTCGGCCCATATTATGATCCACCTGACGCCGATCGTGCGCGATCTGGAACTTGAGCGCCACGGGCTCGAGTATATTCAGATGGATCCTTTTGCCTTCTACCCGCTTGCTGACGGCAGTGGATCGATCAGTTTCTACCGTGATACGGCTAAGACCATCGCCAGTATCGCCAGCGTCAGCCCGCGCGACGCCGAAGCCTACCGCCGCTTCCTCGCCTACTGGACGCCCCTCAACGAGGCGATCTTTGACGCCTTTCTGAACCCACCCTCCTCGGGCCGCCTCTTCGGCAGCGTTGCCGCCGCTATCCCGCGGCTGCCTGCCCATCGGCGTAACCCTGACGAGGTGACGCGGCGGATGCTTACCAGCTATGCCCAGTTGATCACGGAGAGCTTCGAGAGTGAGCCGATGCGGGCAGCGATGACCTGGCTTGCCGCGCAGAGTGGCCCGCCGCCCGATGAGATCGGCGCAGGCGACTTCTTCGGCTGGCATGCGATGCTCCATGCCAGCGGGGCGGCGCACCCCCGTGGTGGGAGCGGCATGCTCACCCAGGCTATGGCCCGCTCGCTGCGCAGTGCCGGTGGCGACATCTTGCTCAGTGCGCCCGTACGCCGGATCCATGTGCGCAATGGACACGTCAGCGGGATCGAGACCGAAGACGGCCAGCGCTACTCGGCCCCGATCGTCATCTCCAATGCCCACGTTCAGACCACCCTGCTCAGTCTCGTCGGCCCCGAGCACCTCAGCTCAACCATGCTCGCACGTATGCGCCATCTCCGTGTCGGCAACGGCTTCGGTATGACGGTACGCTGTGCCGCCGAGGAACTGCCCGACTATCTGGCTGCCCCCAGTGGCGGCAAACCCCACACGAGTCATCACGGCATGCAGTTGCTCTGCCCGAGCATGGACTATGTACGGCGCGCCTATGAAGACTACCTGCGCGGCGACCTTGCCCATGACCCGGCAGTGATCGCCATGACCTTTTCGGCGATTGACCCTGAGGTGGCCCCGCCCGGCAAACACACCGTCTTCCTCTGGTCGCAGTACTTCCCCTACGAACTGAGTGGTGGGCGACGCTGGGAAGATGTGCGTGAGCAAGCCGCCGACCGCGTGCTCGAAGTGCTCTACCGCTACGCACCTAATATGCGCGGCAAGATCATCGACCGTTTTATCCAAAGCCCGGTTGATCTCGAACAGCGCATCGGCCTGCTGCGCGGCAACGTCATGCATGTCGAGATGAGCTTTGACCAGATGTTCTTCCTGCGCCCCTCACCCGAACTGGCCAATTACCGCACGCCGATCAAGGGCCTCTACCTGACCGGGGCTAGCACCCATCCGGGTGGCGGGGTCTTCGGGGCCAGTGGAAAAAATACGGCCAACGTCGTGCTTGGCGACACCCGTCAGCGCACCTGGGGCCCCCTGGCCCTCGGCGCAGGAGCCCTTGCGGTCGGCCTCTGGGCGAGGGGCCGCACCCGGCAGTAGCGCCTGGATTGTTGATCCTGCTGGCGAGTTGCTTTGCACATACAGCTGGGAGCGCATGCAGCGCGCCTGCATACGGGCCAGTGGCCCGTGCTCCCAGATTCGCCAGCGATAGCATTGTTTCAGATCATCCCAGGCCCTGGCGCGGCTGCTCACTCAGCATCGCCAGAGCTTGCGCAACCACTTGGCGCAACTGCTCATAGCTCAATTGCGCCATGGCTGTTGTCGGGCTGACCCAGGTCGCCGCAACGATACCCTCTTTAACGGCAGGGCGCGGTTGGCTGTAGGCCGCTCGGGCCAGGAAGAAGGCCACCTCTTTGGTTCGCCAGCCGCCGCGCTTGTAAAAACTGTAGCGGATGCGCGTAATGAACTGCTCGAGCGTACAAGTGATGCCCGTCTCCTCGGCAATCTCGCGCAGGGCGGCCTCATCTTCTGCTTCGCCCAGTTCGAGATGACCCTTGGGCAGTGTCCATGCCTGGTGACGGTCGCAGATGAGCAGCAGGTGCAGCGCCCCGCTCGCATCATAGCTATAGACCACCCCACCCGCCCCACGCACACGCATAGCAGCCACAACACACCTCATCAGGCAGGCTATTGCAGGCCGAAGAGCCGGCTGATCGCTGTCTCAAGCGAGGCAAACCAGGCCCCCATGCCACTGCCACTGGCCACCTGGGTCAGCGCCTCAAGCCGGCCAGTGGCTAGCATGACCCCGATCACGATCATCATGATGCCGCCAATCACGCTGACGGTATGAAAATAGAACTGGCGGCCAAAAAGGCTGACCGCATAGCCTTTGCCGCTGATCAGTTGCCAGAAGCGTGATCCACGTCCAAGGTGGTTGAAGAAGGTGGCAATGACAACCAGTGGCAGACCCAGCCCCAGGGCGTAGATAAAAGCGAGCACGGCCCCCTGCAACACGGCCAGGTTACCCGAGGCGGCCAGCAGGGTCATAAAGCTGCCGAAGAGCGGCCCGGCGCAGGCTGTCCAGCCCAGCGCAAAGGTCGCTCCGTAGAGGTACGAGCCAAACAACGAGGTTGCCGGTCGCTCGTCGATCTGCACCCCGGCAAAGCCCATGCCGAAGATGCCGAGGATACCGAAGATGATCACCACAATCCCACCAACCAGCTGCAGCACATCCTTCAGGCCAAAGAGCAGCCCGCTTAAAGCACTGATCGCCCCACCCAACAGGGTCAGCGTGGTAGCCAGGCCAAAGAAGAAGGCCATACTCATCAGAAAAATACTGCTGCGCCGCGACTGGAAGGTGACGGCAAAATAGGCTGGCAGGATCGGCAGCGTACAGGGCGAAAGAAAGCTGAGCAGTCCGGTCAGGAAGACCGGCAGGGCCAGGACCAGCATGGGTGCGCCGCCAGTCAGGTAGCCAACCTCAGCCTGCGTATTGAGGCTCAGCACAACCACGATCAGGGCCAGGATGCCGATCAGGGCCAGGGCCAATTTGCCCCGCCGTGAATGCAGAACCCCTTCACGTTCGGCGGGTTGGGGCGCTGCCGGTTTGGTGACCATGGGGTGTCCTTGAACTAGAGGCGACGCCCGTTCCGCCGTGCATGGGCCAGTTCCGCTTCACTGAGCGGCTGCGAGCCGGCCACATACAGTGTGTCACTGGGGATATCGTAGCAGTAGCGGCAGCGCATCCAGCGTCCCTGCTCGCCCGGACAGACCAGGGTGACGCGCAAGATTGGCCCGAGCGGGTCGTACTGCTCATCAACGATCCAGACCATACGCGGGGTGGGAAAGACCGTCTGTAAGCGTGCGTCACTCGCAGCACGGATGGCTTGCTGATCGGGCAGAAGCTCAGGCGCAATACTCATTGATGCTTGCCTTCAAGTACACAAAGCCGCAGCATTGTGCTGTACAGGCATTGTAGCATAGGGCGATCCTTATGGGCACCCCGAACCTATACAATCGGATGGTTGCCGCCACCATACCTGCCAGCTTCCATCAGGTGAACGAGAATGTTATAATAAGCCATCTTAACCGGCTGTGACACAAAACACAAACGTTACAGGTCACACAAGGGGGGGCAACGACTCCCCAGAAAGACACCGGCAGTGAGAGATTTCTTCCGGCGCTCCCGCAAAAGCTTCGACTCGGAACCAAGCCCTGAGACGACGCAGATCCCTGACGATCTGTGGGTCAAGTGTACTTCGTGTCGTGAGATCATCTACAAGAAAGAGCTGAACGACAACCTGAAGGTTTGCCCCAAATGTGGCCATCACATGCGTATGAGTGCGCGTGAGTGGGTGGGCCTGCTTGATGTTGGCTCTTTCAGCGAGACCGACGCCCACCTGCTGCCGACCGACCCGCTCGGCTTTGTGACGCCTGACGAGGCCTATGCCGACAAGCTCAAGAAGTCGCAGCATCGTACCGGTATGGCCGACGCGGTGCTCGCCGGGGTGGGCAGCATCAATGGTCTCTGGATGAGCATGGCTGTCGGCGACTTTGCCTTTATGGGCGCGTCGATGGGCAGCGTTTATGGCGAAAAGATGTCACGCGCTGCTGAGCGTGCCGCAGAGCTCAAAATCCCCCTGCTGACGATCAACAGTTCGGGCGGCGCACGCCAGCAAGAAGGTGTGATCGCCCTGATGCAGATGGCCAAAGTGACCATGGCCCTCAGCCGGCTGGCGGAAGCTGGCCAGCCTCACATCGCCATCCTGGTCGATCCCTGCTACGGTGGCGTCACCGCATCCTACCCTTCGGTGGCTGATGTGATCATCGCTGAGCCGGGGGCCAATATTGGCTTCGCCGGTAAGCGCCTGATCGAGCAGATTATGCGCCAGAAACTGCCAGCTGGCTTCCAGACCGCCGAGTTTATGCTTGAGCACGGTATGGTTGATATGGTCACCTCACGGAGCGAGCTGCGCGATGTCCTTGATCGCCTGCTGCGCCATTATGCCGGACGCAACAAAGCTGAGACCAGCTCGGACGTCCCGGTCTATCTTAATGGGAGGGCTTGATGGAGCAACTCGACGTCCCACACATCACCCATGAGCTTACCCCCTGGGATCGGGTGCAGCGGGCACGCCATCCGCAACGCCCCCACACCCTTGAGTATATTAATGCCCTCTGCGAAGACTTTGTTGAGTTCCACGGCGACCGGCGTTTCGGTGATGATGCCGCGATGATTGCTGGCATGGCCAGTTTCAACGGGCGTCCGGTGGTGGTGATCGGGCACCAGAAGGGCAGCGATACGCGTGAGAATATGCGGCGCAACTTCGGCATGCCCCATCCCGAAGGCTACCGTAAGGCCCAGCGTGTGATGCGCCACGCCGAGAAGTTTGGCTTCCCGGTGATCTGCTTTGTCGATACGCCCGCCGCCGATCCGAACAAAGAGTCGGAGGAGCGCGGCCAGGGCAATGCCATCGCTGAAAGCCTGCAGGTGATGACCACCCTGCGCACGCCGATTATTGTCACCGTGATTGGTGAGGGCGGCAGCGGCGGAGCGCTGGCGATCAGTGTTGGGGATCGCCTGTTGATGCAGGAGAACGCGGTCTACTCGGTGGCCTCGCCCGAGGCGACAGCGTCGATCCTCTGGCGCGACGCCGCCCGCGCCCCTGATGCGGCCCGTGCGCTCAAGCTTACCGCCCAGGATCTGCTCCAGCTCGAGATTATCGACGAGATCGTGCCGGAGCCGCCGGGTGGGGCGCATAGCGATCGTCTTGCGGCGATGGCAACGGTTGCTGAGCATATCCAGCGCCATCTTGATGAGGTGTGCGCTCTCGATGTCGCCAGCCTGATGGAACAGCGCTACGCCAAGTACCGCCGGATCGGACGCTACGAAGAACAACAGAGCTTCCTCGTGCGCCCGTGAGATTGCAGAGCGGGCGCCCCGACCGCGCCCATACAAGCCCCATCACTACCGGGTGCCCCGACCGCGCCCGGCAGGTGATGGTCATAACAGCCAGATCGCCAGGCCGATCACGAGCAGCAACACAAGTAGCCCGGCCCCTGTGTCGCTGTTTGGCGTGCGCTCAACGGGGTCGGCACGAATGATGAAGATGGGCGCGGGTGGTGGGCTGGCTGGCCGCCGGGGGATTGTGCTCAGGGCCGCTGCCAGCACCGCCAGGCCCAGGCCGATCAGCATGAAGGCTTGCATAAGGCTACCTCGTTTGATATTGTCATAAAGACACTAAATCGCGACGAAAGAAGAAGGGTGTCAACCCTTGCCTATAGTGTCAATTATACACTATTTACCATAACCTGTCAAGCCATCCTTGGGGTGAGACCGATACGCGGTAGGGACTACGTCAAGTGACTAGGACGCGCCCCGGTGCCG
>CAZQCG010000068.1:0-12183 GCA_964592425.1 uncultured Chloroflexaceae bacterium | reverse complement strand
CACGGGTCCGCCCGCCATGCTGGACCCACGGGTCCGCCCGCCATGCTGGACCCACGGGTCCGCCCGCCATGCTGGACCCACATGTCCGCCCGCCATGCTGGACCCACGTGTCCGCCCGCCATACCGGGTAGGGGCGGACCCACGTGTCCGCCCGCTACCGAACGTCAACGGCGGCCCTGTAGAGGGTGAGCAGGTCGGTGGCAATGCGCTCGGAGGTGAAGGCGGGGGCCAGGGCGACGGCGCGGGCGCTGCAGCGCTCCCAGGCGGCGCGGTCGGTGAGCAGGGCGACAACGGCTTCGGCGATGGCAGCGCCGGAACGCGGGTCGACCACCCGCCCGGCCCCGGCCTGCTCGACATAGTCGCTCACCCCGGTGGTGCGGGTGACGATTGGGGGCGTGCCGACGGCGGCGGCCTCGACGACGACGCGGCTGAAGGACTCGGCGACCGAGGGCACGACGGCCAGATCGGCGCCCGCCATGTAGGTAATGGCCTCGTCGTGGGGGACACCACCAACGAGTTGCACATCGTCGGCGACCCCGTGGGCAGCGGCACGGCGGGCGAGGTAGGCCCCATAATCGCCGAAACGGGGGGTGACACGGCTCGGCCCGACGATCAGGAGTTGCGGCCGCAGCCCCTGGCGGCGGATCAGCGGCAGCGCATCAACCAGATAGGCAATGCCTTTGAAGGGATGGAGCCGGTTGAGGCTCACCAGCAACGGGCGGGCCGGGTCAAGCCGATGGCGCTCCACGAGCAGGGCCCGACTGCGCTGACGCAGCTGGTGCAGGTCGCCGGGCGGGGGAAAACTGTCGGCGGTGATATTGTAGGGGATGGCCACCGTCTTGCGCGGGTTGGCCCCCAGGCGGATGGCCAGCTCACGCAGCTGCGGTGAGTCGGCACGGAGCAGGCTGGCACGGCGGAAGACCCGTGGTAGCAGGGCGCGCACAGCGCGAAAACGCCCGTAACCATAGTCAAACTCGGGCTCGGCCATAATATCGGCACCGGGCAACGTGACAGCGAGGGTGGGCGAGGACGAGGAGGGGGCCAGGGTAGCAACGAGGCCAAGGGGAAAGGCCGTCTCGGTATGGATCAGGTCGTAGGGGCGTGAGGCGATCAGGCGGCGGTAGTGGAGGGCCGCGCCAACGAGATAGGGATAGGGCAAGAGGGTGGCAACCGCCCGATTGGCCAGCTTGAGGGGCAGGTTGGCACTTACGGGGAGGCGATGCACAAGCAGGTCATCTTCGATGACACTGCTGATGCGCGTGATGCCAGCGGCAAGGGCCAACACCTCGGTGGTCACGCCCTGCGCACGCCAGGCAGCGATCACCTCGGTGTGAATGCGATTGCCCATCGCGGCGCGGTCATAGCGCGGGATACAGTAGAGGATGCGCATAGGCGCGTGGGCACTCGATCTTCAAGGAAGCTCTGACGAGGATACCTTCCGCAGGGTAAACATCACATAGAGCGGCTCGCTGGAGTCAAAGCACTCTTCAAGCGGATGCACGGTCAGGGCGAGCAAGAGATCTTTGAGCACGAAGCGGCGCCAGTAGCGGGTGAGGCGGGTCTCGTGGTAGCGCCAGTTGAGGATTGAGCGTCCGAAGCCGCGCACTTCGCCCATCAGCAGGTGCCATGGGCGCACATAGACGCGCTGAATGTCTTCGTCGGTGTAGAAGCGGAAGAAGGAGCCCGCCTTACCCTCCTGGACGAAGGCGTTTGGGCCAACCTGCACAAAACGGCGCACACCCTTGAAGAAAGCCTCACGTCCGTTGCGGGTGTAGGGAATAGTCAGGGCGGCGAGGCCACCGGCGGCAAGGACGCGCCCGATCTCGCGGCCCACCGCCTCGTCATCGGGGATATGTTCAAGCGAGGAGACGGCAGCGATGCGCATGACGCTTGCATCACGGATGGGCATGGCGGTTGCGCTTGCCACCAGGGGGAAGAAGCGGCCATCGGCGGGGCGGGCGGTGGCACGACGCTTGGCCAACTGCCAGCGCACTCGTGCGGCATCAAGCTCAAGCACCACAACATCGACGCCTTCCTTGGCCAGCATATGGGGAAAGGAAGAGGTGCCCGAACCAAGGTCGAGCACCAGGTCGCCAGGGTGCAAGTCAAGGGCGGTCGTGGCCCAGGGATATTCAATAATGCGCCAGAGACTAAAATCGTTGACGGTCTCGGTGAGAACACGCCAACCGTTGAGGGCAATCTCATAGGCGAGGGTACGCCAGGCGGGCAGACGTACCGGGCGGGCGGCAGCGTGCGCGGGTGCCGAAGCCTTGAGCATAACGAGTCTTTCTTCTCGTACCAATGCCGTTCAGCTTAGCCAAGGTGTCAGGCTGTACGAGCTAAGCAACCTTCTGCAGGCAGCAGAGCGCGCACGATTATAGCACAGCCCTACGCCTCGTAGGGGCGGGCGCGGCTGACGTGAGCCATAAACTCGCCCCGGGTCTTGGAGTCGCTCTGGAAGACGCCACGCATTGCCGAGGTGACCATACTGGCGTTGGCCTTCTTGACACCGCGCATCACTGAGCACATATGCACCCCATCGGCGACGACGGCGACGCCCTGAGGCTGCAGGTGATCATTGATGAAGTCGGCGATCTGCACCGTCATGCGCTCCTGCACCTGGAGGCGGCGGGCGAACATCTCAACGATGCGCGGGATCTTGCTGAGACCGACCACCTTGCCACGGGGGATATAAGCGACATGCACCTGGCCCATAAAGGGCAACATATGGTGCTCGCAGAGGCTGTAGAAGTCGATATTGCGCACCAGCACCATCTCGTCGTAATCGACGGTGAAGATGGCATCGTTGATCAGCGCCTCGGGATCAACCCGATAGCCAGCGGTCAACTCGGCATACATCTTAGCGACACGCGAAGGTGTCTTGAGCAGGCCCTCACGTTCGGGCTGCTCACCAATGCCGACGAGGATCTCGCGCACGGCGTCCTCAATCTGCGGATCGGAGCTATAGGTAACCCCCTCGAGCTTGCCGCGCCCGGGCACGATCAGGCTGGCTTGCTCAGTCTCTTCGAGAGCAAGGTCACCATTGGCGTGATGGCCACTATCGTAGAAGCCATGGTATTGATGAGCGGTCATGGGTTAGGCTGTCCTTCCTGTAGGTCTTGAAGTGTTGCTCTTCAACAGTACCCCATTGCACAGCTTTTGTCAATACCTTGCACGGAAATAGCCAGGGCTGATGCAAAGTCGCCTCAGGCAATCGCACGCGGATACCGCAGATGGAACAGATTCGCGCTGCGCTGCCGCAAAAAGCTCCGCGTCAATCCGTCAGATCAGCGCGATCCGCGTTCTCGTTCGGACTTTGCATCAGCCCTGCGGAAATAGCGATCAGCAATGCCCATGGTAATTCTGAAAAGGCAGTAGAGCAAAAGTAACGCTGTTACCTGCGCCAGACCTTTCAGGTCTCACTCTTCCGAGCGTGGTAGACCACTCTTCCCTGGCGATATGCGCGGAGGAACGATGTTTTGCCCATCAAGGCGAGCTTCGCCGCCCGTGCCGCGCGCCACCAACGCGGTCGTTCAAAGACACGCTTCAGTTCGACGAATCCAACCTCGCGGAGCATCCATTCCAAGGCTGCAAGGTTCGGACCGCACCAGTTTGAGGGATCATTGTTCAGTTCCTTACCGGGATAAAATGCCATAGCAGGTGTCTGGAGATTGAGACAATCCACATGGGTCTCTAAGATCAGCAAATCTTTGGTGACACTTGCCACATGCTCCAGCGCCGCTTGGGGATGCTTCAAGTGGTAGAGAACTCCCAGAAACAGTACGACATCGAAGGTTCCAACACGCTCTGGCGAGAGAGCATACACATCGAGCGCGCAATCCTCAACCTGGGAATGCAAAACCTGTCGCGCCAGGTTGAACCCGTCGGGGGTACCGCCTGCCTTGCCCCAGGAATCGACAGCGAGAACGCGACGCGCACCTCTACGCTCAGCCTCGAATGAAAAGAAGCCATCCCAGGCTCCAATATCGAGAACCGTGCAACCGTCGAGCTGGGCAGGCAATTGGATCCACTTCAGCTTTTTCGCGGAAGGGTCACGGCCCGGCGTGACGATCCCATGCCCCAGATTGATCGAGTGAAACCACTCAATCTTCTTCATGTGTTCACGAATCAATCGAGGATGCATAGTTCAACTGGCGTCGAGCACCTCATCCACGCTTACGCTGAAGCCGTCAAGAAGCTTCGATTCTGCCTGTTCACCGCGGCGGAACACCCCGTGTTCCACGTAGGCCTCGTTCTCAAGCACCAGAACCGTAATCGTGCTCTTCAGCGGGTTGACAATCCAGTACTCAGGGATGCCGGTCTCAGCGTAATCAAGCGGCTTCTGCTCAGTGTCACGCTCGGGCTTATCAGGGCTGACGATCTCTATGACAAGGTCAGCACCGAGCCAGAAGGCGTCCTGCCGACGCGGATCATTTGCATCACGCACGAGGAGGAGATCCGGCTCACGAAACTTACCGGAGCGGACACGCACGCGCAAGGGTGCGAAGAGAACCTTGCCGCCGACGGTGATCATAACGGCGCGTAGCGCCAAGAACAGGAACTCCAGGATCACCTGATGCTTATCGGTGGGCATCGGTAAGACCTCGATGTAGCCGTCGGTGTACTCCAGCAATCGATTGGTCTGGTTGCTCAGCAGGAGATACTGCTCCTCCGTCCAGTGTCCCTGGAGCGGATCAAGGCTCAGCACGAGGTTGTCATCCTCTTCCCAGATTAACCGCACGTTTGCCTGGCGCATATCAATTGCCATCGTCCGTGCCCTCTCAGCGAGCCCGCTTCTGTAAACAGTATAGCCGGAGCCACCCCATTGCGCAACGCCATGCCTTCTTCAAGAAGGTGGGTGCGGCGTAAAGTTTCGGGAGCGCCCCGCACGCCCAGGGGCTGATGATTTTTCAGAATTAAAACGGGTATCCGTCGCATCGGTAGACCTCGCAGGTCTGCCAGACCTGCGAGGTCCGGTTTACCGGCTTTAATGCTTGAAGACCATAGCGTTGTGGCGCAGCAGGCAGAAAGGTCATGGTATCATAGATTAGAATCAAGGAAAGGAGCCCTCCTAATGACATTGACCGAAGATCTGGTGCGCGCTGCGCTCAAGAATGTGATCGACCCGGAGATTGGGCTTGACATCATCAACCTGGGGCTGATCTATCGCGTCGACATCCTCGATGACGGGCGCAAGGTCGATCTCGATATGACCCTGACCACCCCGGCCTGTCCGGCTGGCCCGCAGATCATCGAGCAGGTACGGCGCGAAGTTATGGCCCTCGCCGATATTTACCAGGATCTCGAAGACGTGCGGATCAACCTGGTCTGGACGCCTTTCTGGAACCCTTCGCTGATGAGCGAGGAGGCCCGTGAAGAGCTAGGGTTCTTTTGATGAGCGGTGCGCTGACCGTGCATAGTAGCGCCGGCAGCTACCCGGTTGTCGTTGCGGCAGGGGCCCTGGCGCGTCTGCCGGGCTACCTGGCCGAATTGGGGCTGCACGGCAACCTCTGGCTCGTCGCCGACGCGGCTATCGCCGAACAGACGGGCCAGGCTCTGGCGGCAAGCTTGCGCGCCGCCGGTCACCATGTCCACAGTTTCAGTCTCCCCTCGGGCGAGGCCAGCAAAAGCTTCGCTCAGCTTGCTCGCCTCTACGACTGGATGCTCAGTGGGGGCATCGAGCGCCGCGATAGCGTGCTGGCCCTCGGTGGTGGCGTCGTGGGCGACCTGGCTGGCTATGCAGCGGCAACCGTCCTGCGCGGAGTGGCGGTCGTCCAGTTGCCTACGACCCTCCTGGCGATGGTTGATGCCGCTGTCGGCGGTAAGACCGGCCTCAACCACCCGTTGGGCAAAAATCTGATTGGTGCCTTTCACCCCCCGCGCCTGGTGCTGGCCGATCCAGCCACCCTGGCCACCCTGCCCGCGCGTGAGCTGCGCGCTGGCTGGGCCGAGGTGATCAAACACGGTGTAATCAGCGATGCCGGCCTCTTTGCGCACCTCGAACAGCTAGCCAGCGACCAGGGCTGGCTTGACGGTAGCAGCCCTAGCCTGGCTGGCTGGCCCACCGCGCCTGCCCTGGCCGACGCGCTTAGCGCAATCATCCACCGTGCCGTCGCCGTCAAAGTCGGCGTCGTCAGCCGCGACGAGCGCGAGCAAGGTGAGCGCATCACGCTCAACTACGGCCACACCATTGGTCATGCCGTCGAGACCCTGGTCGGCGACTGGTCGCTGCTGCATGGTGAGGCGGTAGCGATCGGCATGCATGCAGCCGCACGCATCGCCGCGGGCATGGGCCTCTGTGACGCCGCCCTGGTCGAGCGTCAGCGTCGCCTGCTGGCCGCCTACGGCCTGAGTGTCACGATACCACCCGGACTCGATCCCGAGGCCGTGTTAGCCACAACCCTGCGCGACAAAAAAGTCCAGGCGCGGCGCATCCGCTGGGTGCTGCCAAGCGCCATCGGCACGGTCGTCATCCGTGAGGACGTACCCGAGCAACTCGTGCGAAGCGTGCTACGTGGTGCGTGAAAAGCGATCCTCAATGCCAAAGCGCACCCTCCTCCCCACCCTCGTCCTCTGCGCCGGGGTTCTGGTCGCCTCCACCGCCTCCATCCTGATCCGCTTTGCCCAGGGTGCTGGTGTCTCCTCATTGAGCATTGCAGCGGGGCGCATGGCCCTCGCTGCGCTTATCTTGACGCCGCTGGCCCTGATCCGCGCCCGTAGCGAGCTACGTGGGCTGGCCTGGCCCCAGCTGGGGCTGGCAATTGCTTCGGGCACCTTGCTGGCCATCCACTTTGCCAGCTGGATCAGCTCACTGGCCTACACCTCAGTCGCCTCAAGCGCCGCTCTTGTAGCGACCAACCCGCTCTGGGTTGGGCTGGCCTCCGTGCTGATCTTCCGTGAACGGCTGGGCTGGCGTGTGATCGCAGGCATCGTCATCACCCTGGCTGGCACCCTGCTGATCGGCCTCTCCGACAGTGCCGTAAGCACACAGCCCGCCCCGCTCCTCGGCAACCTGCTGGCCCTGCTCGGTGCCGTCGCCGCCAGCGGCTACCTGCTGATCGGGCGCGGTCTGCGGCGCCACCTGAGCGTACTTGCCTACATCTACATCGTCTATAGCAGCACTGCCCTCATCCTGGTTCTATGGATGCTGCTCGCTGGCCAGACCCTGCTCGGTCTACCGCCCACTGTCTACCTCTACCTCCTGGGCCTGGCCATCGGGCCGCAACTGCTTGGCCACACGGCCTTCAACTACGCCCTGGCGACCCTCTCCGCCACCTTTGTCGCCCTGGCCATCCTGGGCGAGCCGCTTGGATCAGCGCTGCTCGCCTTGCTCATCTTCGGCGAGCGCTTCGCCCCCCTGCAACTCGCTGGCTTCGTCCTGCTGCTCTGTGGCATCGGCCTGGCCGCCCTGGGTGATACCATCTGAGTAAATTAATAAATACACATGTATTTTCTTACGAATGTCTACGCTTGTGCGATTGATCCATCTGGTTGCTATCGAGTAACGCTCATTCTGCCCACGCAGGCGTATACTGATTAATATACCTTCGCTTGAGCCTTCTCCCGATCGGTGAAGGCAGCCTTCACGCTGATTGCGCTTGTTCTTGACCACCAGCCTGGTCAAGCGCTCTTGGATGCGCACACGGGCACGACCGCGCGCGCGCCCGGCGTCCCGCATGGCGGTGCACCACATCGGTCAGCTTGCGCGCACTGGCCGCATGCTCGCGCCGGATCTGACGATAGGTCTTCGAGGTTGCGTCGTCCCGTGCCGCCGCATACTCTGCCGTGTCGTTATGGATCATGACCTGGCGTCAGGCGATCTTTGACCAGACCTGCTGCGCGGGTCTGCGCGACGACCCGATCAAACATCTGTTCACAGATCTCCCCGCCCAGACGAGCGCGGAACAGCGTCAGCAGGCTCGGATAGGACGTGATCACCGACCCGGGTGATCCACCAGGAACGGCCAGGTACAACCAGGGAGGACACGATGCATCGTCCACGCAGGTCACGCAGGAACACGAACGCATTGGCCATCCGCCGGGCCCGACGGAGTCCCCTCCTGATGCTGTTGGCCATGCTGCTGCCGGTGGTCGCGGGCTTGGGTCTGGCGGTGCTGCCTCCGCAGCGCGTCTCTGCCCAGACCACGACCATGGTCTATGTCGATCATGATGCCTCTGCTGCACCCAACGACGGTTCTTCCTGGGCCAATGCGTATACCACACTGCAGGATGCCCTGGACGTGACCAACGCCAACCCCGGCACCGCCTACGAGATCTGGGTAGCCGAGGGGGTCTACTACCCCGATGAGGGTGGCAGTCATGTCAACAACAGCCGCACCGAATCGTTCCGCCTCAGCAAGGACAATGTGCAACTCTACGGCGGCTTTGCGGCAACCGAGACCCTGCGCATTGAGCGGGATTGGACGGCCCATCCCACCATCCTGAGTGGCGACCTTGAGCAGGATGACCGCAACACGGATGCCAATGCCGTTACTGAGATGACGACCCAGGGCGGGGTGGCAGAGACAAAGCCCCTGCCAACGGAGCCGCTGATGGCCCCGGCCGCTGTGCCTGACGAGCACGTGGGCAGTGTGCCCAGACCTGACAACGGGACAACAGCATCCCGCGTCTATTTGCCCTTCATGAGCTGGAGTGGCATGCAGTGGAACAATGCCTATCACGTCCTCTCCCTGGATGGCGCGACAGGCCCGCAGATCACCGCGGCGACCGTGATCGATGGCTTCACGATCACTGGCGGGGAGGCCAACGCGAGCGAGGACGAGGGTAACGATAGGGGTGGTGGCCTCTATTGTGTTGGCCGCGATAGCGGGCAGGTATGCAGCCCGAGCCTGGTCAATCTCACCTTCAGCAGCAACCGGGCAAACGGTGATGGTGGGGCGCTGTACAACTATTGCTCCTATTGCACGAGCAGCCCGAGTCTGGTCAATGTCACCTTCAGCGGCAACCAGGCTGGCAGCAGCGGCGGGGCGATGTATAACTATAGAACCAGCCCGAGCCTGCTCAATGTCACCTTCAGCGGCAACCAGGCCACGGACGGCGGGGCGATGTATAACAATGCTTACTACAGCACGAGCAGCCCGAGCCTGGTCAATGTCACGTTCAGCGGTAACCGGGCAAACCGTGACGGCGGGGCGCTGTATAACTATGGCTCCTTCGGCACAAGCAGTCCGAGCCTGGTCAATGTCACCTTCAGCGGCAACCAGGCTGGTAGTGGCGGCGGTGCGATGTACAACTATGGCACTGCCTATAGCATCTCCGTCGGCATAAGCAGCCCGAGCCTGGTGCATGTCACCTTCAATGGCAACCAGGCCACGGACGGCGGGGCAATGTACAACAATGGCTCCTCCGGCACGAGCAGCCCGAGCCTGGTCAATGTCACGTTCAGCGGTAACCGGGCAAACCGTGACGGCGGGGCGCTGTACAACAACGTTAGCTCCGCCGATCCCATCTCCTACTACGGCACAAGCAGCCCGAGCCTGGTGCATGTCACCTTCAGCGGCAACCGGGCTGGCGGCAACGGCGGGGCGATGTGGAGCGCTGGCTTTAACTACGGCAGGAGCAGCCCGAGCCTGGTCAATGTCACCTTCAGCGGCAACCAGGCTGGCGGGAGCGGCGGGGCGATGTGGAACGCTGGCGTCAACGGCGGCACGAGCAGCGCGAGCCTGGTCAATGTTACCTTCAGCGGCAACCAGGCCACGACCGGCGGGGCGATGTACAACGCTGGCTCCGACGGTGGCACGTGCAGCCCGAGCCTGGTGAATGTGATTGTGTGGGGCAACACGGCGAACACTGGTGGGCAGATCTTCAACAACAGTGCGACGCCGACCCTTCGTGATAGCCTGGTCGAGGGAGGCTGTCCGTCCGGGGCAACCTGTGGCGGCGGCATGCTCAGCGACGACCCGCGCTTTGTCAATCCCATCGCTGCGACCAACGCCCCTACAACGACGGGCGACTACCGTCTGCTAGCTACATCACCGGCGATCAATGCGGGGGACAACAGCGCCGTGCCTGCCGATGTTTCTACAGATCTGGATGGCAATCCCCGGATCGTGCAAAGCCGCGTAGATCTGGGGGCCTACGAATCCCAGGCGGGGCCTGAGCAGGCCGACAAAAAAGCGGCTTGGGGAGGGCGTGCCGCGCATGCCGAAGTAGTCGCCAGCGTGCGCGAGAACACCGCCCTCGATCATACCCAGATCATCCTGGTAGTACTCCGTCCGAGCTACTCTGACGGGTAGAAGAGGTTTTTTTCGGGGAGGGCAAGCCCTCCCCGCGCCCCTCCAACCCGGCAAATGAGCTCGGACGCTGTAGTAGAGCCGGGCCAGCCGGGCGACCTCGGCGACCAGTGTGGCCCGTAGTTCGGACGGTTCTAACAACTCGGCATTGGCCCGGTACGTCTGGATGTCGTGTTCGCTGCTCACACCCCGCCAGGATAAAGCTCCGCCAGCCCCTGAGCCGTTTTGCGCAAGAGGGCGACCAGCTCCTCCGGCTCATGCACCAGGCAGGCGTCACCGTAGCGCAGCAGGATCTGGCGGGCCTGCCAGAGGTTTGTTACCGTGGCGCTCACTTCGGCGCTACCGTCGGCGTGGTAGGCGATCACGCTGTTGGGAAAGTAGGTCGCCACGTCACGGCGGCGCGCCACCTGGGCCGCCAGGGTATAGCGCAGGTTATAGCTCGGCGGGCTGATGCGGATTGGCGGCAGAACGTTGGGTAGCAGTCTGGGTGTGCCCGCCACGATCCGGTCGAGCCGGTAGTCAATCGCGCTGTGCAGCACCTCGCCACCCCTGGGTGTCACCTCCAGCACAGTGGCATCGAGGTAGCTGTGGCCTTCGGGCCGCAAGGTGATGCCATAGGGTGCAACACGGTGCTGGCGTGGCAGGTCGATATCGAAGGTGCTCAGGTAGTCGAAACGCAGCTCGCGCCGCTGCTCAATTGCCTGCTTGACGATGTTCAGTACCTCCTGATTGATCCGACCTGAGCTTTGCCCAACCCCCAGGCGGATTGCGCTACGCCGCCGACGGTGTTGTGCCTGGCGCGCCGGCGGCAAGAGCAGGATGACCCGTTCGAGCAACTCGCGCAGGTTGGCATGCTCAGGCTGCCCGCTCCCTTCAGGGAAGCTCGCCTCAAGAAAGGCCAGTGCCTCCATACATGGGTCGGGCAGATCAAGCAGGGCCAACTCACCAAGATCGACCAGTTGATAGGATCGGTTGGGCCGGTCGTAGCGAATCTGACAGCCATATTCGCCCTTGAGCGCGTCAAAGTCATGTTTCAAGGCCGCTGCGGCAGCCTCGGGGTAGCCCTGGTCGCCAAGCTCACTGTTGATCGCAACGATCAAGCCCTCACTGCTGAGCGGGCCACGCATCAGCGCCCGCACCAGCAATAGCCGCCGCCGGAAGGTCAGCCAGGAACTGCGTTTGATGCCGCCACCTGCCTGGCTCATAGATCCGCCTCGATCTGCTGACAGTAGCGTTGCCATAGCACCGCTCGGGCCGCCAGGAGCGTGCGGCTCTGCATCAGCGCCGGGGCCGCCACGATGATCAGCGCCTCAAGGGATGGGCCGTCCAACTGCCAGCCGTAGAGTTGATTGGTGTCCTGCGCAAAGGGCAGCCACCCCTCAAGCACGCGCTGGGCAGTGTGCAGGCCTGGCCGACTCACTGTAAGCACAGATCCTGCGTGCTCGTTTGCCATACGCCATCCGGAGAATCAACGGGTGGCCCTTCCACCCTGCTTCTCTGCAGTATAGCCCTAAGTTAACCCACAAATGCGCTTTGTAGCAGCTAAGACATAGTTCAAACCGGCTTGACCGTTTGGGCGACAATCCCACCGCCCGACAGCCCGACCGCGTGCGGTGTGGGGGCGGTGGGGGTTGTGGGAGCTGTGGGCAACGGTAGGTTTGACGAAAAGTCTTGCGGGCCGCCCGCACGCCCGGCGGCTGAAGCCGCCAGCTAGCGCCTGCGACGCCCGCCTGCGCGGGCTGCGGAGGTCGCGCAGGCGACCTTCGTCCTGGTAGCCCGCCCCTTTACGGGCCAGGCGCGGGGACAGCGTGCAAGAACCTACGCCACCCCCGCGCACATGGGTGTCACGCATTGGTTTGCCCCGAATCCGCACCCGGTAGGGGCGGACACGTGGGTTAATGGTGAAAGGTTAAGGCACGCGCAGCATTGT
>CAZQCG010000067.1:0-12781 GCA_964592425.1 uncultured Chloroflexaceae bacterium | reverse complement strand
CTGGACGCATGGTAACATGTGCAGGCGACGGGCCCGCATGGTCGAGGGCTTCCCTCCTCAGCCGCAAGGGACGAGTATGGCAAAGTCGGGTTCTATTCATCAATGTAATGCGCGTCAGTTGGAAGGGTAGGGCAAAAGTGCTCCCTGTCCTTTACCATGGGTGTGTGTCTTGCGCGGTGGTCCCACCCCGTCCCATCCCGAACCGGGTCGTGAAACGCCGCAGCGCCGATGCTACTGGGGCCTGAGCCCTGGGAACGTAGGTCCACGCACCCTTCCACACACAAGAACCCTGCTCAATTGAGCAGGGTTCTTTGCATGGGCGTTGGCTGCGACTGGCTCGGCCAACGCCCATAGGTTGCGCACAGCCTACTTTGTGACTGGTCGCGAGGCCCAACTGCGCTGTAAGAGAGGCCAGGCTCGCCAGAGGTATTCCGCACCCGAGATGAGCGTCCAGACCAGCGCGAGAGCCATGGCAATTGGCCAGAGATCGAGGAGCCACCCTAGTTGGCCGCCAAAGAGCGTGCCAAACAGGCCGCCCCGGGTCGCGTTGGTTGCCAGTAGACACCAGATAAGGGCGACAACGGTTACGACTAACTTCTGCTTGCCGAGGGGGCCTGCAGAGATGACCACGCCCTCGGCGGCGGCGAAGGAGCGTAACCCTGAGACAACAAACTCACGTACGATGATGGCGAAAACCAGCCAGCTTGAGAGTAGCCCGATCTGTACCATCGGCAAGAGCGCCCCGGTGACAAAGATTTTGTCACTGATCGTATCGAGAAAGATACCTAGCGGTGAGACAACGTTCAGCCGGCGGGCAATCTTGCCATCGGCCATGTCGCTGAGGGCCATCAGCAGGAGCAAGATCACCGCCCAGAGATCGGTGCTCGCTGCCTCTTGCAGGATGAGCCAGACCAGGAGCGGTGTTGCCAAAATGCGGAGCAATCCCAACAAGTTGGGCAGGCTGCGGACACTGAAGATCATTGTGCTGTCCTGACGCTGACTGCGCAGCTGAACGGCCCTCTTTCGGCACGGATTATAGCATAGAGCCCCGTTATGGGGGGGCCAGGATGTGGACAGCCGGGAACTACCTGTTACCGTAGTTCTGCAAGGGCCTATGGTATAATTCAAAGGGTTTCCTGTTGTTTCCCCGCGCACCCTTAAGCCGGCCAGGTCTCACCATCGAAGACGATGCGATACGACCTGGAATAGCCTGAACCACGCTTGACTCGACGTAGCTATGTGGTTTGGCACAGCGCGTATGATAGCGATCCTTGATCAATTTAACCAGCTGCTTTCGGCAGCTGTAGTTATTGTGAGTTTCTCCCTGCTGGCGTATATCGCCATGCAGAATTGGCGTAACGATATTGCCCGCGCTTTGCTGGTGTTGCTAGCGGCCGTGGTGGTAGTCTATGGTGGCGACCTACTGCTGGCCCGCGCCCAGCGTGCGGCAACACTCGAGGTGCTTGGACGAGCCCAATGGCTGGGGATTGCACTGGTACCGGCGGCCTATCTGCACCTGGCCAACGCGCTCTTTGCCCTGAGTGATCGGCCTGAGCAGGCTCGGCGGGCACGCTGGACGGTCTATCTGGCCTATCTCGGCAGTGCGGCCTTCTTCCTGCTGGTTGCCCTCGGTACCAACCTGGTAGTGGGGGGCGGCCTGCCGAGTGGCCCGGTCGCCCAGTTCCGCCCAGGGCCGCTCTTCTGGTCCTATGTGGCCTTCTTCGGCGTGGGGGCACTGGTCAGCTTTGTGGCTATCCTCCAATCGCAGCGCAGTGCGCTCAGTTCGGCCCAACGTCGACGCTTGATCTACCTGGGGGCAACCTTTGCCGCCCCTGGGATCGCGGTCTTTCCCTTCCTGGTGTTTGGTGCGCCAAGTGTGCTCCCAACGGCTGCGTTGCTGATCTTGCAGGCCTTCGCCAGCATGATCGTGACGGTGATGCTAACGGTGATGACCTATAGTGTGGCATTCCAGGGGGTGCTGCTACCCGATCGCCTGATCAAGCAGGATTTCCTGCGCTGGTGGCTCTATGGCCCCTTTGTTGGCATTACGATCGTGCTCTTTATGCAGGTGCTGCCGCTGCTTGAAACCTTGCTCGGCGTCCCCCAAAATACGTTGCTGACCTTCGGAGTTATGCTGATGACGGTGCTGATGCCGCTCTTTGTGAGCCGGGTCAGGCCGTATCTTGATGCACTGGTTTATCTGCAGGATCACGAGGAGATTGATTATCTGCGCAACCTGCCGCGCAGTACCTTTACCCGGGCCGATCTGCGGGTGCTGCTGGAGAACTCGCTGGTGGCGATCTGTGGGGCGTTGCGGGTTGATACGGGCTTTGTGGCTGCACCAGGGAAAGACGACGGTTATACGATTCGCGCTGTCTGTGGGCCGCGCCGGGAGGTAAAACGTTTTGTCGGCGAATATCCCCTTGGTGAACTGCTACCGCAACTCGCACAGATGCCTGCCCGTGGGCGCGAGACGTTACCAGTGACCGAGTCTTTTGTTGCTGCGGGACGTTTCTGCTTGTTACCACTACACAGCCCCGATGGGCTTTTCCTGGGTGCCGTGGCGGTAGCCTATCCTGCTGAACAACTACGCTACGGTAGCAATCTCGCCCCTGAGACACGCCAGTTGATCGGGGTACTGACCCACCAGATGGAACTGGCGCTCTCGACGGTTGAGATCCAGCAGCGGATCTTCGATGCGCTGCGAGGCCTGGGCCCAGAGATGGAATCCCTGCAACAGCTTTCGACCCGCCTTGAGCAAGCGACACCGGCCACCCTGGCGAGCATTGAGGATGATGTGGTGCTGAACCCGGCCTTCCCGCAACTTGTCAAGGATGCCCTGACTCAGTTCTGGGGTGGGCCGAAGCTGGCGGACAGCCCGCTGCTTGGCCTGCGTACGGTACGCCGGATGATTGAGGAGCAGGGCGGTAGTCCGACGCGGGCGCTCCAGGCGGTGTTGCGCCAGGCAATTGGTAATCTGCGCCCTGATGAACAGCTTGATCCGTCGGCCCAGGAGTGGCTGCTTTACAATCTGCTCGAGGGGCGCTTTTTGCAGCGTAAGACGGTGCGCGATGTAGCGAATCGCCTGTCGATGAGCGAGTCGGATTTCTATCGCAAGCAGCGGGTGGCGATTGAGGAGGTGGCACGGCAACTGGCACTGATGGAAGATGGTGAATAATGCGGGTGTTGCTGGCCGAAGATGAGCCCGATATTAGCCTGATCACACGCCTGGCCCTCGAAGACGCTGGCTGGAGTGTGGTCGCGGTGAGTGATGGTGCGCAGGCGCTTGCCTATGCCTTGCAACAGTCCTTTGACGTGGCCCTGCTTGATGTGATGATGCCATTGCTGGATGGGTTCAGTGTCTGTGCGCAACTGCGTGAAGATGCCCGTACCCGCAGCCTGCCGGTGATCTTTCTGACGGCCAAATCACAGGAGCTTGAAGTTGAGCATGGACTGGCCATCGGTGCCCACGGCTATATTGTCAAGCCCTTTGATGTCTTCAACCTGGCTGAACGAATCAGTGCGATGATTGGGGCATAAACCAGCATGCTGGTGTCACTCGATAACCTGGCACAGCTTGATGAAGTGCTGCTCGGCGGTATCTATCGCACGAGCCGACGGTTGTTGCGCGCCGGTGAGACCGACTCGATCTATACCGCACTGCTTGATGGTCTCATCGAAAACCTGGGCTGTGCTGGGGCAGCCTTTTACCAGCCTGGGCCTGATGCAACTGGCCTGGGTTTGCTGCGGACGGCGGGAGCAATTGGCGATAGGTGGCCTACCTGGCTTGAGGCTGATCATCAATGGCTGCGTGGAGTGGGAGAAGCACGTGATGCGGATGGGCCGTCCGTGGCCAGCGCATGGGTTGCAAGCGAAGCGCGCTTGTATGGCTTGCTGGTAGCAACCTGGCCGGAGGGGCAGTTGCGTGCGGTGGAGCGAGGCATGGCCGTGAGTATGCTAGCAGAGGATGCAGCCCAGGCCCTTACGCGGTTTGCAGGGCCGCCTAAGCCGAACACGGGTGCGTGGGAGAGTGAGAAACTCTTCGTGACGCTGCGACGGGTAATTGATCTGGGCCTGCTGGCTGGTGGCCTGCTTGATCGCCAGTTGCCGAACATTCTGGGCGAGATACTCGATCGGCTGGAGTGTGGAGGGGCAGGGCTTTTTCTGTATGATGAGCCACACGATCAGCTTGAACTAGCCCTGACGGTGCAGGCAGCGACACGGCGGCTTGATCAGCCAAAGGCGTGCCTGTGGCATAAGCCGTATCTAGCACAGGCACTGGCACAGGCCATGGCAACGCTTGCCAAGGACATCGCTTTGCAGCGAGGGTTGAACAAAACTGATCCAAATACGGCAGCAGCACTCCAGGCAACCCTGACACGGTTGGGAGTCGGCGAACTGGTGAACCTCCCCCTGACGATAGAAGGACGAACCGAGGGCGTCCTCCAGGTGACGGTTCCCGCTGGGCAGGTATTTGAGGCACACCAGGTACAAGTGCTGAAACTGGTGGCCCACCAATTGGCTGCTTCGCTCGCGGGGACACAGACCTTTGCCCAGATCCGGGCTGATCATGATCGAGCACGGGCGGTGATTGAGGCGAGCAACGATGCGCTGCTGATGCTTGATGAACACAGCCGAACGGTGATCATCAACCGGCGTGCACGCTTCTTTTTCGGGCTGAGCGAACGTGACCTGGTCGGTAAGCGGTTCGATCAGCTGGGTCTGCTCTTCAGCCAGGCCTTTGATGATGGGCAACCGTTCAACCTCTGGCTCGGCCATTTGCTCGCCTCACCGCATGAGCGGGCCTTGCGCGAGTTCAACCTGTTGCGTCCTGAGCGGCGCCTGTTGCAGTGTTTTTCGGCCCCGGTACTGGATAGGCAGGAACGCTACCTGGGGCGCATGCTGGTCTTTCGCGACATTACGCGCGAGCGTGAAGTTGAGCGTATGAAGAACGATTTTGTTTCGATTGTGAGCCACGAGTTGCGGACGCCGCTGACCAGTATGCACGGCGCGCTGCAACTGCTGCTGGGCAAGCCTGGGGGACGGCCTGGGGTAGGCGCGGGCCTAACGGAGCAGGCCCATCAACTCTTGAGCGTTTCGCTGAGCAATACTGAGCGCCTGGTTCGGCTGGTCAATGATATTCTTGATATTGCCAGGATGGAACAGGGGGGGATCAAGCTACGCCGTGAACGTATCGCACCAGACGAGCTTTGCCGGGTGGCAACGATTGAACTGGGTGGTTTTGCCCGCACCAGAACGGTGAGTCTCGATCTCAATCTGGGGTCGGGCTTGCCAGCGGTGCTGGCGGATCGTGATCGTGCGCTGCAAATCCTGATCAACCTGCTCTCGAACGCGGTTAAATTCTCCAGGCCGGGGCAGCGTGTCCTCTTGAGCGCCCAGCGTGACGAGCAGATGGTCTGTTTTACCGTGCGTGACTGGGGCCGCGGGATTGCTGATGAACACCAGTTACGGATCTTTGAGAAGTTTCAGCAGATCGACAGCTCGGCTACGCGTGATACCGGTGGTACCGGCCTGGGTTTAGCGATCAGCAAAGCCCTGGTGGAAGAGCATGGTGGCCATATGTGGCTTGAGAGCACGCTCGGCGTAGGCAGCAGCTTCAGCTTCACGCTGCCAATCGTCCCTGAGGCCGTCCAGCTTGATCCTGAGCAGGACTGATGATGAGCAGGACGCCGCCTGAAATCGACAGCTTGATCCATGCGCTGATGTCGCCCCTGACGGCGCTGCAAGGGGCGGTGCAGTTGATCCGCCGTCGGCTTGCAGGGAGTGATGATGCCGAAGTTGATCAACTGCTAGCCAGCCTCGATCGCAATAGTGCACGGCTGCGGGCGATCTGTACGACCCTGATAGATGGAGCGAGCAGTGATGGGGTGCAGGTGCAGATCAGCTTGCCAGTAGCGGCACTGGGGCAGAGGGCGGTATGGTTGCAGAACAGGAACGCGGCACCAACCCAGACAAGCCAGACCAGTGGGGTAGCTGGGCAGGACACGGGCAGTGTGGCCAAAGAGACTGCCCAGGTACTGGTGCTTGCCGCGGTGGGTAGCCATGGCGAAGAGGTGGCGCTGGCCTTGCGTGAGCAGGGCCACACGGTCGTCCATGTGGCGAATGCGGTGACGGGACTGGATATGGCACGGGGATTGCGCCCAGAACTAATCCTGGTGGAGCCGGGGGTCGAGGGGCCGCTCGAGACAGTGATGCAGATCCTTGGCGAAGATCCTGAGACCAAGGCGATCCCGCTTGAGGTGTTAAGTCATGGGCCGCTGGCGGCAAGCATGCACCAGCCAGCGTTGCTTGAGCCCGACCAGCCACTGACGGTGCTGGTCGCACAGCTTGAGCAGATCCTTGCGCCTGGTCTGGCGGCGCGCGAGGGGCACCCGCATGTGCTGGTGGTTGATGATGAAGAGGACGTGGCGAGGATCATTGCGCTGCAATTTGCTGATGAGGGCTACCAGACGACCCAGGTGTACAGTGGAACGGCGGCATTGCAAATTGTGCGCGAGCAGTCGTTTGACTTGATCCTGCTTGATGTGCTGCTGCCCGATATTGACGGCTTTGCGGTGCTGGGCGGGCTACGGGCCCAACCGGAGACCCAGTTGACCCCGATCATCTTGGTTTCGGCGGTGAATGCACCGAGTGACAAGGTACGCGGGTTACAGCTGGGGGCCGACGACTATATCACCAAGCCCTTTAGCGCAGCCGAATTGAGCGCCCGAGCCCAGGCTGCGCTGCGGCGCAGTGAGCGTGAGGGTGGGGCGAACCCTTCGACACGCCTGCCGGGCAACCTTGCAATTGAGCGTGCGATCAGTCAGCGCATCGCCGATAGACAGCCTTTTGCAGTCTGCTACTGCGATATCGACAACTTCAAAGCCTACAATGACAGCTACGGCTTTCTGAAAGGTGATGCAGTGATCCAGCGCACCGCGCAGATCCTGCTGGAAGTGGTGCGCAGCGTAGGTAACCCGGACGACTTCGTCGGGCATATCGGGGGTGATGACTTTGTGGTGATCAGCACCGCCGAACGGGCTGAGGTGATCGGCATTACGGCAACGAAGCGCTTCGACGAGACTGCCCCGTTCTTTTACGACCCGCTAACCCGTAGCCAGGGCTTTCTGAAGGGGGTCGATCGCCAGGGGCAGCCGACCGACTTTCCTCTGGTCAGTCTGACGATTACGGCGGTGATCAGTGCGCTGAAGCCCTTCCGCCACCCCGGTGAGGTGGCACAACGTTCCGCTGAGGGCAAGAAGCGGGGCAAACGCATACCGGGAAGTGTCTATCTGAGCGAAGAGCCGCTCTAATTTGACACCCCCCCGGCGATGGGGTATACTCGCGCTTGTCTTTTTTCACAATCTCTCCCCCCAATTACAAGCGACGCAGCTGATTAGGAGCATGATCTCCACGGGCAAACCGCCGTCTCAGCTTGCGTCTGCCAGAGCCGACGGCACCATTTGATGGCCGGCGGCTTTTTTGTTTTCATGATTCAGTGTGGCCCACAACGTGTCGAGACGGGTGTCTCGACCTGCTTCTACCCGTTTCGTCCATATTCCAGAGGGAGCCACGATGCAACAGAGTCTCGTCCGAATGCTGAGCTTGCTGCTGCTGTTTGGGGCCTTGCTAACAGCATGCGGCACAGCAACCCCCCCCCCAGCCGAGCCGACCGCCGCGCCGACCGCAGCTGCTGAGCCGACCGCCGCGCCGACCGCAGCTGCTGAGGCAACCACCGCGCCGACCGCAGCTGCTGAGGCAACCACCGCGCCGACCGCAGCTGCTGAAGAGGAGTTTGTCTTCGGCATGGTACTGGTCGGCCCGGTCAATGACGGCGGCTGGAACCAGGCCCATTTCGAGGGTGCGCGCTACGTTGAGGAGAAGGTGCCCGGAACGCGCTTTATCTATATCGATAAGGTCAATTCAGCTGACCGGCCCAACTTCACGGTGGAGCAGGCCATCGAGGAGCTAATCGGCCAGGGTGCGCAGTTTGTGATCACTAACAGCGCCGAGTTCTCCGATGGCACGAACACGGCGGCAGCGGCCCACCCCGACGTCTTCTTTATGCACGTCTCGGGTGATGATGTGTTGACCGGCGATGCGCCGGCCAATGTGACCAACCTGATGGGGCGTATGGAGTATGGCAAGATGATGTCGGGCTGCGCAGCGGCCCTGCAGAGCGAGAGCGGCAAGATTGCTTACCTTGGCCCGCTGATCGACCCCGAGACGCGCCGTCTGGTCAACTCGGCCTACCTGGGGGCAAAGTACTGCTGGGAGAACTATCGCAATCAGCCTGCCGATAGCCTGGCCTTTAAGGTGACCTGGATTGGCTTCTGGTTCAACATCCCTGGTGTAACGCTTGACCCGACCAAGGTAGCGACTGACTTTATCAGCGAAGGCTACGATGTGATCATCTCGGGTATTGATACAACCGAGGGCATTGTTGAGGCGAACAAGGCCACCGAGGCGGGCAAGCAGGTCTGGGCCATTCCCTACGATTACCAGGCAGCCTGCAGCCAGGGTGAGGCCGTCTGTCTGGGAGTGCCCTTCTTCAACTGGGGCCCGCGCTACACTGAGCTTATCGGTGATGCGAAGGCAGGCACCTTTACGCCGCAGTGGGAGTGGATTGGCCCTGACTGGACTGACATTAACAACCCCGACACGAGCATGATCGGCTTTGTGAAGGGCGCAGCCCTGACGAGCGAGAATGCAACGACGCTTGACGAGTTCATCGGCAAACTGGCCGACGAGAGCCTGAATCTCTTCAGCGGCCCGCTGAATTTCCAGGACGGCACAGAGTTTGTCGCTGAGGGCGCGGTAGCGACTGACGAGCAGGTCTGGAATACGCCGCAGCTGCTCGAGGGGATTGAGGGCCAGAGTGCGCCGTAGGGACAGCTTACGCACAGGCAGAGGATGGAAGTAGCCGTCGAGGGCCTGACCAAATGCTTCGGCAGCCTGCGTGCAAACGACGGGCTGTCGTTGCATTTTGCGGCGGGTGCGATCCATGGGGTGCTCGGTGAGAATGGTGCTGGCAAAAGCACCATGATGAAGCTGATCTCAGGCTTTCTGCGACCTGACGGTGGGACGATCAGTCTTGGCGGGGAGGTGGTGGCGCTGAAGGGGCCAGGCGCTGCACTGCGGGCCGGGGTGGGCATGGTGCATCAGGATCCGCTTGATGTGGCTGGCTTTACGGCGCTGGAAAACCTGATGTGCGCCGCACCACGCCAGGCGTTGCCCAACCGGGCAGCAGGTCGGGCGACCCTGCTGCGAATGGCTGAACAGCTGCGTTTTACGCTCGACCCGGATACGCCAGTTGGACGAATGACGGTGGGTCAGCGCCAGCAACTGGAGATTGTGCGCCTGCTGGCCTGCGGGGCGCGGGTGCTCATCCTTGACGAGCCGACCACGGGAATCACGGCAGCCCAGGCACGAGCGCTGTTTGAGGCGCTGCGCCAACTGGTGCAGGAGGGCCGCACCGTGCTGTTTGTCTCACATAAACTCGAAGAGGTGGCTGAGCTTTGTACGACGGTGAGTGTGCTACGTGCCGGGCGTGTGGTGGGACCACAGTTGACGATGCCGCAGCCCCAGGCCAGGCTGATTGAGTTGATGTTTGGTGAGCAGGAGCAGGCACCAGCGCTGAGCGCAGCCACGCCAGTTGCAACTCAGGCCGCAGCCCCGCAGGCCCAGATGCCAACCTGGCGTCTCGCAGGGGTGACGGCCCGCGATGGGACTGTGGCGGTACGCAATCTGAGCCTGGAGTTACCAGCAGGACGGGTGATCGGGCTAGCCGGGCTTGATGGAAGTGGCCAGCAGATCCTGCTGCGCCTGCTCGCCGGGCGCATACACCCTGAGGCGGGCCGCGTGATCGTGGCTGGGACGGATCTGACCGGCGCATCGGCACGGGCCTATCGCCAGGCCGGGATCGAGTATCTGCCAGCCGACCGTATGCATGACGGTGTCGTGGGAGCCTTCAGCCTGAGTGAGCATTTTGCCCTGCTTCAGGGCACGGGCCTGACGGTTGACCGGGCGGCGGCGGCGGCACAGGCGCGTGAGGCGATTGCGGCCTATGCGATCAAGGCGACACCGCATATGCCGATCAACCGGCTCTCGGGGGGCAACCAGCAGCGGGCGCTGCTGGCACTGGTGCCGCCAGCGAGTACGGGGCTGGCCTGCGAGCAGCCGACCAGGGGGTTGGACGTGGCTTCGCAGCGAGCAATCTGGCAGCGCCTGCTGGAGCGGCGCGCCGCTGGCTGTACGGTAGTCTTTGCCTCGGCGGATCTGGACGAGGTGCTGGAGTACAGCGACGAGGTGCTGGTCTTTTTTGCCGGGCGGGTCTCGCTACCTTTGCCACGGGCTGAGCTGAGCAGCACACGCCTGGCTGAACTGATCGGTGGGGTTGGCTTTGCGAGCGTCGAAGGCGGTTCTTAAGCCTCCCAGGAGCTTATGCAGATACCAGAGAGCGGCTCACCGGCGGCCGTAGCGGCCCCACTGCAACAAGGCCAGGGGCGTTTTGCGGCGCTGCGTTCGATCATGCTGATGCTGGTTGGGGGATTGGGGCTGACGACGCTGGTGCTGCTGAGTACGGATGTGGCCCCACTGGAGGTCTACCGCATCCTCTTCTTCGGTGCTTTTACGACGCCCATCCGCTTCAGCGATATGGTGATGCTGGCAACGCCGCTGATCCTCTGTGCGGGGGGGCTCTGCCTGAGTTTTGCGGCGGGCCTGTATAACCTGGGGATCGAGGGCCAGGTTGTGTTGGGGGCCATCGCAGCAATGATCCCCCTGCGGCTGCTCCCCGACCTGCCGCCACCGATCGTCTGGATGCTCTGTTTTGCCTGCGCTGCAGCCGGGGGGGCGCTCTGGGCCCTGCTGGCCGCCGGGCTGCGCCTGGGGGCAAAGGTCAGCGAAATCTTCGCCGGACTGGGGCTGAACTTTCTGGCGAGCGGGCTGGTGCTCTACCTGATCCTGGGGCCGTGGCGGCGCGAGGGCACAGCAGCGGCTTCGGGCACTGCTCTGCTGCCGCGTGATCTGTGGCTGCCGACGATTGGGACGCTACGCCTGGCCCCGCTGGCCCCGCTGATCGCCCTGCTGGCGATTGCGCTGGTCTGGTGGTTGCTGGCACATACACGCTGGGGGCTGGATCTGCGCGCAGTAGGGCTGAATGCAAACGCCGCCGACCGGCTGGGCGTGCCAGCACCCCTGCGTATGGCGCAGGCGATGGCACTGTGTGGGGCACTGGCCGGGCTGGCTGGCGCGTTACAGGTGCTTGGCGTATTCCACCAGTTAGTGCCAAACATCTCGAGCGGGGTGGGGCTGCTGGGCCTGCTGGTGGTACTGCTGGTACTGGCGCAGCCTGCGTGGGTCGTGCCGGTGAGTGTGGGCTTCGCCGCATTTACGGTCGGCAGTGTGCAACTGCCGCTGGCGCTGGGGATTGACAGCAGCATCGCGGGGGTGCTGCAAGGAGCGCTGGTACTGGCGGCACTCCTGGCCCGCGGACTGGGACGCCGCTAGAGCGCTTCGCGCTGGGGTTGGGGCGTAGGTCGGGGATGGGGCTTGCCGCAACTGGGGGGTGCCATCCACCGTGTGCAGGTCGGCTCAACCTTGCTGAGCACCGCTGTAGAAAAGCCTGGCGGAGGTGACGATGGATCAACTGGTGCGCGACATCGCGGCGGTGCTGGCGGCGGCCGCGCCGCTGATCTTCGCGACGATGGGCGCGATGATCAGTGAGCGCACCGGGGTGATCAACCTGTCACTCGATGGGACGATCCTGTTGGGAGCCATGGCTGGCTTTGCGGCAGCACTGGTGACCAACAATGTGCTGGTGGGTTTCGGGGTGGCGGCCCTGGTCGGCGCGGCGATGGCGCTGGTGATCAGCGTGCTCTGTCTGAGCCTGGGCCAATCGCAAACGGCGGTGGGTTTTGTGCTGGCGCTGTTGGGGACGGAGCTTTCGTCGTTCCTGGGGGCACCGTTTGTGCGCGTGCCGGGGCCATCAGTGCCGTTTATGCCTATTCCCGGCCTGGCGGCGATCCCGCTGCTTGGGCCGATCTTTTTTAGCCACGACCTGGTCATCTACAGCAGCATGCTGCTCATCCCGCTGACCTGGTGGCTACTCTTCCATACGCGGATCGGGCTGGTGCTGCGCTCGCTGGGTGAGCGCCCGGCGGCGGCCTATGCGCGGGGCGTGCCAGTGATCCGAGTGCGTTACCTGGCCTGTATTGCCGGGGGTGCGCTGGTGGGTCTTGCCGGAGCGGCCTACTCGCTCGATCTGAAGCAGGGCTGGTCGTACCGTCACACCTTTGGGATTGGCTGGATCGCCCTGGCAATTGTGATCTTCGGCGGCTGGCGTCCGTGGCGGGTGGCCCTGGGCTGCTACCTCTTCGCGGCGCTGGAGATCGTGGCCCTGCGTTCGCAGAGTGGGCTGGCGAATGTCCCAACCCAGGTCTTTCAGGTGGCACCCTTTGTGCTAATGATTGGTGTGTTAGCACTGGTGAACCTGCTGGCCAGCCCAGGGACAGCCCGGCGGATTGCGGCACTACCAGCACCTGTGCGCCGCCCGGTAGCGGCAGTGGTTGATCAGCTGGCCGCACCGGCGCCAGCCGCCCTGGGCCAGCCCTTTGAGCGCCCGTAGCAGCGAAATGGTGTGGAGGCGCGAGCGCTGTGGAACTGAGGCCAGGCGGCCCATCCCCGGCTTAGGCACGCTTCAAACGAGCTTGACAGTCTTCTGTGGGCGTGAGGCGTGAGGCGTGAGGCGTGAGGCGTGAGGCGTGAGGCGTGAGGCGTG
>CAZQCG010000066.1:0-13427 GCA_964592425.1 uncultured Chloroflexaceae bacterium | reverse complement strand
CTGACGCCAAACTTGACGACACAGAACTTCCTTAACCTTTCACCATTAACCCACGGGTCCGCCCGCCATGCGCCGCGGGCGGGCACACCGGCCCGCCCCGACGCCATTGATGCGCTGCGGCGGGCGGTGCGGTGCAAGACTCTACGCCACACCCGGCAACGGTCAAGGCGGTCAACACCGCAGCCAGTTTCGCCTATACTAGCGTGCTATGCATACGCATCTGACTGACCCCTGCCTCCACCGGCTCACCCCTGCCGAACGGCGCTGGTCTGCCGTGTTACTCGGCCTGGTCGTTGGCTTGCTGCTCGGCTGGGCGCTGCTGCCGGGGCTCTCGGCCCAACAGAAGCTCTACGTTGTCTTCCACGGCATCTGCGCCCAGAGCCACAACCTTGTTTCGGGCGGCGTGCAGCTGCCCCTCTGCGCCCGTGATAGCGGAATGTACCTGGGCTACCTGGTCACCCTGGGGGTGGTTCTCGCCCGCCGGCGTGGCCGCGCCGGGCGCTTTGCACCCTGGCCGGTTGCCCTGGCGGTGTTGGGCCTCGGCCTGCTGATGGCGGCTGATGGGCTCAACTCGACCCTGGCCGAGCTGACTTTGCCACACGCCTACCCGCCTCGCAACGACCTGCGCCTGCTCACCGGGATGGGCGCGGGGGTCGGGCTGGCGCTGCTTGTCTATTTTGTGATCAATACGGCTCTGCGGGCCGATCTGGACGAGCAGTTGACGCTGCTTGGCGGCTGGCGCGACCTGGGGCTCATCCTTGGGCTTCTTGGCCTGATTGTCGCTGCGCTTGCCGCCAATACGCCGCTGTTCGCCTGGCCTCTGGCCCTGCTGCTCAGTATGGCCGCCATCGGCAACCTGACCGCGCTCTTTATGCTCTTCCCGGCGCTGCTCTCTGGTCGTGGCGGACGGGTTAGCCACCTCGCCCAACTTGCACTGCCCACGGTCATCGGGCTACTCTTTGCCGTCGGCTTCCTGCTCATCCTCGCCTTCGCCCGCTTCGTACTGGAACAGATCGGTTTTCTTCCAGCGCCGCTTTTGCCGTAAGACAAGGATTTAGGAGATAGGAAATAGAAAACAGCCCGAGCGCATCAGGACGCGGCGAGTGACGCCGAACGGTAAACCAGCCCGAAACCTTGCCGTAAGCCGAGGTTGCAGAAGGGTCACCGTAGCTTGAGCGTTGCTCGACAGCTCCAGCGCGTCATGCGCAGCGTGCCTTAAGCTGGCTTGTCCGCGACCACCCACGCGGCAAAACGTCCGTCGGCGTTCATCGAGGTCGTCATGCCGTGGGCGCTGACCATCGCCTGGATCGCGGCTGGCGCAAAGAAGTGACTATCCGTCAAGAACCCAGCGCTAAAGCTGCTGGGCTTGTGCTTGCTCCTCCTGCATCGCAGGCGCAGCACGATAGGCCGTCTGACTTGCGGCCCTTTGCGCGATATTCACGGCAGCGTTCGTGTCAGCGGCAGCAGTATGGCCGCACTGGAGACACCGGAAATGGGCTTGATCAACTCGATTAGCTTTTGCACAATGTCCGCAAACGGCGCAGGTGCGACTAGTGTTGCGCGGATCGACCGCAACCACCAGGACACCGGCCTGCGCGGCTTTGTAGGCGATAAAGCCCCGAAGTTGCCGAAAGGCCCAGGAATGGCGAGCACGGCGCTGCTCCCGTCGAACCGTGACTCGCTCGCGGATCTTGGTCAGATCCTCGACGGCAAGTGCCTTACGGGCCGTGCGTGCCTTCGCAACCAGCTTTTTGCTGATGCAGTGGTTGACATCCTTCTGAAAGCGCGCCTCACGGCGGGCATTTTTCCTCAGTCGCCAGCGGGCGCGGCGCGTGTTGGCCTGCTGCAACTCCTGGCGCTGCGTGGAGCGACGCTTCCTGACCGCTTGGACTTGAGCACCGCTGAAGTTCTCGCCGTCGCTATCAGCGGCAAGATTCACAATCCCCACATCGACGCCCAGGAAGCCGGTCGGTTCGTTCGGGTCAGGATTGGCCTTGGTCTGCGTGATATGCAGGTAAAACTGCCCGTCACGCTGCACCAGCTCGGCCCCGCCGATCTTCCAGCTCGTGTCGTACAGGTGGCGGCGCTGAAACTCCCCCAGGACAAGCTGACCGATCACCCGCCCGGTCAGGGTGTTCAGGCTTACCCGATCCAGGCTCATCAGCCGGTAGGTTCGTGCGTCGTAGCGGATCGAGCGATCAGGCGCAAACGTCGGGCAGGTATCGTGTCCGTTCGCTCGTGCTGCCCGCACCGCCTCAGCCGCCTTGTCCCTGGCGCAACAGGCCAGTTGCGCCCCCAACCCATACGTGACGCGGGTGGGGCCGTAGACGAGGTGATGGAGCTTGTTCTTGTTGGTGATGTGCTCCTCCCACGCGACCGATGCACAGAAGCGAGCCGCCGCGTTGAACTGAACCGCCGTCGCCCGAATGGCGGTTGCGGCATCAGCGTCAAGCGACAGCTTGCAGCATACGGTTCGTGTGGAGATCGTCTGTGTCATAGAGCAAGTATACCACAACGCGAACGCCCGTGCCAGCGCACGCTGAAGCAGGGCACTCCTCCCGCCCGTAAACGGTGCGGGTTTCCGTGCCTAAAGGCAAGCTATCTATGATGCACAAGGGGCGTGCAATGTTACAGGCAACTGGTGTTACTCAAGTAGAATAGAAGCGGGCCAGACTCACCGGGTCATTTTTGTCATGCCTCGTAACCTACCAGGAGCCAGCTATGCCACGGGCCACCGACTACGTTAAAGCCATCGCCAGCATCGAGTCGCTCACCGCGAGCGAGGAGCGCCTCAGCGTGCGCCCCTTTCTCGAATATGTCGCCAGCGTCCAGGACGTGCGGCTCTCCTATGTCTAAGGAGACGATAATCATGGCCGATCCCCTGTTACTCGCTCCGCTCGAGTACGCCTTTGATGATCTGTTGATCCGCGCCTACCGCGTCGGTGACGGCCAGGCGTTACAAACGGCGGTGGTGGCCTCCTATGCCCACCTGCGCCCATGGATGACCTGGGCCCAACCTGAGCAGAGCGTAGAGGAGTCGGAGCGTACCTGTCGTCGTTTTGCCGGACGCTACCTGCTCGGCGAGGAGTTTACCCTGGGCATCTGGCATGGCCCAACCCTGGTGGGAGGGACGGGCTACCGTGTGTACACGCGTGCAGACGACTACTACAGCGCCGAGGTGGGCATGTGGATCGCAGCCGCCTATGCCGGCCAGGGCCTGGGAACCCGCGTATTGCATGCCCTGCTCACATGGGGCTTCCGCGCCTGGCCCTGGCAACGCCTGATCTGGCGCTGTGATACGCACAACCATGCCAGTGCGCGGGTGGCGGAGAAGGGCGGCCTGCGCCTTGAGGGTACCTTTTGCGGCGATGAGCGCAACGCTGAAGGGCAACTGCGTGACACCTATCTGTTTGCGATCCTCCGTAATGAGTGGCTAAGTCGGCAAACCGAAATCGTGTGAGCTATGCATACCTTTGATCATCAGCAGTCCGGAGCGACGAGTGAGCTGGATCTGCCCGAGCTCGGGAAACTCTATCTGAATGTGCAGCCCTGGGCGCTGACCATCTCGGAGAGTCTGCATACAACAATGGCCCTGGATCGGGAGGGGCGCGTCCTGAGTTGTTTTCTCGACGGGCAGAACTATCGCTTCGGCCTGAGTGGGGCGATTCTTTGTAAGACGGCCAGGCCAGGCCAGCCTAAACAGCGCCGCTTGCTGACGCCAGCAGAGGCTGCCCGGCTACACGAGACGCTGCGGATACGCCTGGCCCGCATCCAGCGCGCCGCTGGTTCGCTGCTTACCACCGAAGTGCAGGCGTGGCTGGTCTCCGCCCTGGCCTGGGACGACGAGCGTCTGCGCCATGCGCAGGCGTTGTTTGCTCAGACCTATCTGCCGATCAGCATTGTGCCACCCGACCAGTATCGCGCCCTTGTGCTGCAGTTGACCGAGGGCTGTAGCTGGAATCGCTGTAGCTTTTGTAGCTTCTACCGTGATCGCAGCTTTCGCATCAAGTCGCCAGAGGCTCTGCACCAGCATATGACACAGGTACGCAGCCTGCTTGGGCGGGGCCTGGGCCTGCGTAGCTCGATCTTTCTTGGCGACGCCAATGCCCTGATCGCCCCCCAGCCACGCCTGCGTGAGCTGCTTGCCCTGGTAATTGCAGAGTTTCCCGACCTGGTGAACGGGCCGCGGGGAGGGCTGTATGCCTTTCTTGACATCTTCGGGGCTGGCTTAAAGACCGTCGCCGACTATGCCGAACTGCATCAACTCGGCCTGCGGCGGATCTACCTGGGCCTCGAGAGCGGCGATGCGGCGGTGCTCAAGCTACTCAACAAACCCGGCTCGCCCGAGCAGGGCCTGCTTACAGTCGAGCATATCAAAGCGGCTGGTTTGCAGGTGGGCATCATCCTGCTGGCTGGGGCAGGCGGGGCTGACCTGGCCGAGCAGCATGTGCGCCATTCGCTGGCCTCGCTGGCCGCAATGGGCCTGGGGGCTGGTGACCTGGTCTATCTCTCGCCGCTGATCGCCCCCGCTGAGGGGGCCTATGCGCGCCGGATGCGCGAATTGGGGCTGCACCCACTCAGCGAGGCGGCCCTGGCGGCCCAGGTGACGAGCCTGCAGCAGGGGGCGCGGGCAGCAACCAATGGGCAGGCGCGTGTGGCGCTCTACCATATCGAAGAGTGGCTCTATTGAACTATGCGTGAACTGCTGGTGAGTCTCGGGCTGGCCTGGCCGCGGCTGCTGCTCTACCCCGGCGGACTCTTTGCGCTAGTCGCAAGCTGGTTGCTGGCGCGCTGGCTGGGCAGGTGTTCATATGAGCCGGTTCAGCCAGCTGCGGGGCCACCGCCCAGCCTGGTTGATCTGCTGCCGCCCCTGGCCGTGCTGAGCCTGCTGCCGCTGGCTCCGGCACGCAGCTTCCCCTTTGGCCTCGACCTGCTGGTGGCCGGGATTATGCTGCTCTGGCCGCAGCGGCAGAGCCTGCTGAGCGAGAGAGGCAGGCTAGCCGGGGGAGCGCTGCTATCTGGCGCAATCGCTATGGCCGCCGCCACGGGGGGCCTGGGCCTGAGCGGGCTGCTCAGTTGGCCCGCCACATGGGCCGAACGCCTGGTGCTCCTGGCCGCTAGCGGCCTCTGGCTGGTCGGGGTAGCCTGCCTGCCTGAGCCGCCAGCTGGCCTGGCTGGCCGCCTGAGCCGGCTGGGCCTGGTGCTGATCGGCAGCCTGCCCCTGCTCGGTGCACTGGCGGCAGCCAGCCAGGGGCTGCTTGATCCCGCCATTGCTGCCTGGCTGCTGCCACCCCTGGCAGGTGGGTGCGCCGCCCTGCTAACAGGCCTGGCCCGGCGGAAATACGACCATGGCTGAGTTACCCTTCCAGTTGCCGGTCGAGATCGAGGCCGAGGTGGCGCTTGTGCCCTGAGCATGCGTTATCATAAGGCTTGTGACGGTCAAGGCGGAGCGAGGGCCTTATGCAGCAGGCTAACGGAGCGTCGGGAGTAACACGGGTGGCTGATGCTACGCCGGGCTGCCTTGGCTATGGGCTGCTCGTCCTGGCAACGCTCTGGGTGGTGGTTCTGATCAGCCTGGGCGCACCAGCTGAGTGGTTTGTGCGTGAACTGCTGGTGAGCAGTGGGCTGGCTTGGCCGTTCTGGGCTAGCCCGGCCGTGGCTGGAACGCTGGCGCTGCTGATTGCGCTGCCGCTAGGGTTGCTGTTCTGGCTTACGCATGCGCCGCAGCTGCGGGCGATCTATCGCACCTGGCTGGCTGCGGCCGCTCTGTTGATCCTCTTCGGCCTTGGGCGCGGCCTCCCGGCAGGCTGGTCGCAGGTGGCCTGGCTCTTTACAGCGCTGACTGGCCTGCTCGGCGGGGTGCTGCTCTGGCCGCGCCCGCAACCAGCGGGGTCAGGGATCAGCCTGGGCCTCGCAGGGGGACTGCTCGCTGGCCTGCCCTGGCTGGCCTGGGGGGCCCTGGGCTCACCGCTCGATACGCTGCTGGCCGGGCTGGCCGGTGGCGCGATCGGTCTGCTGAGTGTCGCCCTGGTTGGGCGGACGCTCGCCCCCCTGCCTGCCCAGCCTTTGGTCGCTGGGATCGCCCTTGATGGGCTGGCGCTCGGGGGGGCCTTGCTGATGCTTGCCGCCGGGGCGGGCTTTCAGGGCAGTAACCTGCTGCTGCTCGCCACGCTGCCGCCCCTCGCCATCGGCGCAGCGGCCCTGGCGACCCCGACCAGCGGGCCGACTCGGCGCCTGGCTGCGCCTGCGGCCTTGCTCAGTCTTGCGGCGGCGATCACGCTGGCTTGCTTTGATCCTGATGAGTTGAGCCTGATCCTGGGTGCCGCCGACATCCCCGGCCAGGCCCTGCGCGCCTCCGGCTGGGCCTTCCTGCTCGGCCTGGCCCTCAGCGGGGCGCTGTGGCTGGCACACAGTCTGCTGCCTCATCTGGGCCAGCAACGTGGCCCGGCCCTGGCTGGCCTGGCGGGGAGCCTGGGGCTGGCTGGCCTGGTCTATGGCTTCGTCGGCCACCCCGGCTTCTACGGCGAACAGCTCTTTGTCATCCTGGCTGAGCAGGCCGACCTGAGCGCCGCGGAGGGTCTGGCCGGGCGTGATCAGCGCTTACATTATGTCTATACAACCTTGAGCGCCCACGCCCTGCGTACCCAGGCCGGGCTGCGCGCCGACCTGGGCCGCTTCGGGGTGCATACCCAACCCTATTATCTGGTCAATGCCCTGGAGGTAGACGGTGGGCCACTGGTGCGCCTGCTGCTACAGGGGCGGCCTGAGGTTGACCGGGTGCTGGAGAGTCCGCGCCTGCGCCCGCTGGCTGCCCCGCCGCCGCCTGAGCCGGGCTTCGACCAGGCACCCACTGGGCCTGGCTGGAATGTGACGCTGATCGGTGCCGAACGAGTCTGGACGGAACTGGGGGTAAACGGCACAGGGATTGTGATCGGCCAGTCCGATTCGGGGGTGGATCTTAGCCACCCTGCCCTACGAGATAGCTACCGCGGTGCCAGTGGTGATGATGCCTACAACTGGTTCGACCCCTGGTATGGCAGCCTTGCACCACGCGATTATGGCATGCATGGCACCCACACCCTGGGCTCGGCGGCTGGTGCAGGCGGCATTGGGGTGGCCCCGGGGGCAAGCTGGTTTGCCTGTTCCAACCTGGCCCGTAACCTGGGCAACCCCGCCCGTTACCTCGATTGTATGCAGTTTATGCTCGCCCCGCACGCACCTGGCAGCGATCCAATGACGGACGGTAATCCAGCTATGGCGGCCCATGTGCTGAACAATTCGTGGGGCTGCCCGCCGATTGAGGGCTGTGATGCAGCGAGTCTTGAGCCAGCGGCCCGTGCGCTGCGTACAGCCGGGATCTTTGTCGTTGCCAGTGCTGGCAATGAGGGCGACCGCTGTGCTAGTGTAAGTGACCCGATTGCAATCTACGACAGTGTGTTAAGCATCGGCGCGATTGATGCTGATGGCGTGATCGCCCCCTTCAGCAGCCGCGGCCCGGTTGAGGTGGATGGCAGCGGGCGCACTAAGCCCGACCTGGTCGCCCCCGGCGCGGACATTCTCTCGGCGGCACCGGGCGGCACCTATGCCATTGCCAGCGGCACCTCGATGGCTGGCCCACACGTCGCCGGGGTGGTCGCCCTGCTCTGGTCGGCCAACCCGGCCCTGATTGGCGAGATTGAGCGCACCGAGCGCATCTTGCTTGAGACGGCCACACCCTCCCGCGGGCCGGGTGGCATGGCCTGTGCCGGCGATGGTACGGCCAGCAATGTCTATGGCTACGGCATTGTCAACGCCTACGCCGCCGTTCAGGCGGCGCTTGAGGAACGCTGAGCGTTATGAGCTATAGCTTCATCTACCCGGGGGCCTTACATATTCACACGACCTACTCGGACGGCAGCGGCAGCTACCCCGAGGTGATCGCCGCCGCCCAGGCGGCTGGTTTGCGCTGGATTATCATCACCGACCACGATACGCTCGAAGGGCAAGCCTATGCCGGTTGGCACGACGGCGTACTGGTGATCGTCGGCCACGAGATTACCCCCGACCGCAACCACTTTCTGGCCCTCGGCCTCGAACATGTGGTCAGCGCCGACCAGGCCCCACGCCGCTTTATCGACGAGGTCTACGCCCGCGGTGGCTTCGGCATCATCGCCCATCCCGACGAGCGGGTGATCAACCAGTTTAAGGATTGTTATCGCTGGGACGATTGGACCGTAGACGGGCCAACCATGCGCGAGGGCGTCAGCGTGGGGCTGGAGCTGTGGAACATGATGAGTGATTGGACAGAGCACCTGACGCCGCGCAACCGCTTTTTGCACTTCTTCGTCCCCAGCCTCGGTCTTAGCGGCCCGACCCCGGCTACCCTGGCCTGGTGGGATCGCCTGAATATGGCCGGGCGGCGTACCTTTGGTGTCTTTGGCATCGATGCCCACGCCTTTCGGCGACGAGTGCCCTGGGGCAACGTTGAGGTTTTTCCCTATCGCTGGATCTTCGGCACGCTGACCAACTACCTGCTGCTGCGCGAACCACTTGCCGCCGACGCCCATGACGCCACCCGCCAGGTCTATGCGGCTCTGCGCGAAGGGCGCAGCTATGGGGTGAACCGGCTTGACGGCGAGGCCCCGACGATCATCTTTCGGGCCAGCCTGGGCGGTACATCTGCTACCATGGGCGCTACCGTGGTCGCCAACGGCCAGCCGGTGGTGATCGAGGCCGATGTCGGTGCCGACGCCTACCTGCAGCTGATCGCCAATGGCCAGGTTGTGGCCAGCGGCGTGCGCCGCCTGCGCTGGAGCACACTGAAGGGCGGGATCTACCGGCTGGAAGCCTATTTTGGCGGCAAGCCCTGGCTCTTCAGTAATCCAATCTACGTCCTGTAGCTTCCTGAGTAAAGGTTATAACCCATGGCAAACATTCTGCAACAGCTCCCGGTGGGCGCAAAGATCGGTCTGGCCTTCTCCGGCGGCCTGGATACCAGCGCCGCCATCCACTGGATGCGGGCCAAAGGGGCCATACCCTACGCCTACACGGCCAACCTTGGCCAGCCCGATGAGACCGATTATGAGGACATCCCGCGCCGCGCCCTGAGCTATGGGGCTGAGGCCGCCCGCCTGATCGACTGTCGCCGCCAGCTGGTCGCCGAAGGGCTGGCCGCCCTGCAATGCGGAGCCTTCCATATCAGCACCGCCGGCCTGCCCTATTTCAATACCACCCCCCTTGGACGCGCCGTCACCGGCACCATGCTCGTCTCGGCTATGCAAGAGGACGAGGTGCATGTCTGGGGCGACGGCAGCACCTTCAAGGGCAACGATATCGAGCGCTTCTACCGCTACGGCCTGCTGGTCAACCCGCAACTGCAGATCTATAAGCCCTGGCTCGACCAGGCCTTTATCGATGAGCTTGGTGGGCGCGCCGAGATGTCGGCCTACATGCAGCAGGCTGGCCTCAACTACCGTATGTCAGCCGAGAAAGCCTACTCAACCGACTCGAACATGCTTGGCGCAACCCACGAGGCCAAAGATCTCGAGTTCCTTGACCAGAACATGTATCTGGTTGAGCCGATTATGGGCGTGGCCTTCTGGCGCGAGGAGGTTGCAGTAGCCTATGAGGAAGTGCGCATGACCTTCGAGGCCGGCCTGCCGGTGGCGATCAACGGCAAGGCCTTCGATGATCAGGTTGCCTTGCTGAATGAGGCCAATCTGATCGGCGGGCGTCATGGCCTTGGCATGAGTGATCAGATCGAGAATCGTATTATTGAGGCCAAGAGTCGTGGCATCTACGAGGCTCCGGGTATGGCCCTGCTCTTCATCGCCTATGAGCGGCTGGTAAGCGGCATCCACAATGAGGATACGATCAGCCAGTACCATGCCAACGGGCGGCGCCTGGGGCGCCTGCTCTACGAGGGCCGCTGGTTCGATCCCCAGGCGATGATGCTGCGCGAGTCGGCCCAGCGTTGGATCGGGCGGGTGATCACGGGTGATGTGACCATCGGCCTGCGACGCGGCAACGACTACACCATTCTCAATACCGAGTCGCCCAACCTGACCTACGACCCTGCCCGCCTGACCATGGAGAAGGGTGAGGCGAGCTTTACGCCGCAGGATCGCATCGGCCAGCTGACCATGCGCAACAACGATATTACTGATACGCGCCGCAAGCTGGAGAGCTACATCAGCAGTGGCCTGATCGCCGAGCGTGGCGCGATCCCGCAACTGCCAGGGGTCACACCCGAGGCGGAGGGGTAGGGGTGGAGAGCTATGGTCGAAGCCTTTGACGCAGCCAGTGCGAACCAGACCCTGCAGGGCTATACAATCCTGCTGGCATGGGTCGTTGCCGGTACGCTACTTGATCTTGTCGTGCTGCGCCGCCTGCGCCGCTTTGCGCTTGAGCGGGGCTGGATGTTGGGCCAGGTCGTCTTCACCGCCCTGGCTGGCCAGCCCTTCTTCTGGTTCAGCTTTATTGGCATCTTTACGACCCTGGCTCAGGTCGCACCAAGTGTGCGCATCAACGAGGTCGTGCGCTCATTGCTGAGCATACTCGGACCACTGGCGATCACCCTTTTTGTCATCCGCCTGATCACCAGCTCGGTACGTGTCTCACTCTACAGCCGTGAGATCCGCTCGATCTCGCTGATCGAGAACTCGCTGCGCATCCTTGGCGGGGCGGTCTTGATCGGCACAACCTTTGTGCTGCTCGGCGTACCGATCTCGCCCCTGATCACCGTGCTCGCCGGTAGCTCAATCGGTCTCTCGCTCGCCCTGCGTGAGCCGCTCTCCAACCTCTTCAGCGGGATGACCGTGCTCGCCTCCGATAAGATCCAGCCGGGTGACTATATCCGCCTGAGTACCGGCCAGGAGGGCTATGTCACCGATATTCGCTGGGCCGATACGTGTATCCGCGAGATGGCCAACAACCTGGTTGTGATCCCTAATTCGTTGATGGCCGGGACGATCATTACCAATTTCTACCGCCCTGAGCCGGAGCTCTCGGTGCTCTTTGAGCTGGGCATGCCCTACAGCAGTGACCTGAACCGCATGGAGGAGTTGGTGCTTGCGGTGGCCGACGAGGTGCATAACGAGGTGCCTGGCGGCGTGCCGAGCTTTACGCCCCTGGTACGTTTTCATACCTTTGGCGAGACGAGTGTGCGCTGTACGATCATTCTGCGCGCCGCGACCTTTGTCGATCAGTTTCCCATCCGTCACGAGTTTACCAAACGGCTCCAGATCCGCTTTGAGCGTGAAGGTCTACCGCTGCCTGTGCCCATGCAGGTACTGCGGCTCGATCCGGCCTCCGCTACAGAGCTTGCCGCCCAGGCCACCGCCAGGCCTGTACCACCGGACGCCGCCAGGCAGGCTGGCCCCGCTGGCCCGCACCAGGCAACCTGATATGGCACACCCCTGTCGCCTCTTACCACTGCTGCTCACGCTGCTCGCCTGCCTGAGCCTCGTTAGCTGCACCAGTTTCTCCAACAGCCTGAACCTGGGCCAGTTGCTCACGATGACGGCTACCCCCAGCCCGCCGCCAGAGAGCACCGCCCTGGTTGTGACGGCGACCCCAACGCCCCCGGAGACCGAGCGGATCGTCTTTAGCTCGAACCGTGGCGGCAACCGCGAGATCTTTGTGATCAACGCCGACGGCAGCGGACTGGCCCGTCTGACCAACCACAGTGCCGCCGATTATACCCCGGCCTGGTCGCCCAGTCGACGCCAGATCGCCTTTGTCTCCGAGCGCGCCGGCAGACCCAATCTCTACCTTGTCAACCCTGATAGCAGCAACCTGCGCCCGCTCACCGACGAGGCTGAGGGCGCCTACGATCCAGCCTGGTCGCCGGATGGGACGGCCCTGGCTTATGTGGCAACCCGTGAGGCCAGACGGGTCTTGTTGCTGCTCAACCTACTTGATGGCACGACCCGTGAGCTCTTCAGTGAACTGCCGACTATTGCTCACCCGGCCTTCGCCCCCGACGGGCGGCGGATCGTTTTTAGTGCCGAAAACAGTGACCGCGAGGCTGATCGCGAGATCTTTCTGCTGGCGATCGACAGCTCGGCCAGCCTGGTCAACCTGACCAACTCGCCCGGGGCCGACGACCGCCCCGCCTTTACCGCGGATGGGCAACGCATCGCCTTCCAGACGCGCCGGGCGGGGAGTTGGGATATTTTTGTGATGAACGCCGACGGGGCGGCGGCCACGCCGATCAGCGACCAGCCTGCCGATGAAGTGAGCCCAAGCTGGTCACGTGATGGGCGGCGCATCGCCTTCAGCTCCAATGCCGAGGGCAACTTCAACCTCTACACGATCAGCGACAGTGCCGATGATCTGCAGCGGGTGAGCGCCAACCCGGCCGATGATAAAGATCCAGCCTTCCCACCGCCGCCCCTGCGGCCTTTCGCCGAAACGATAGCGGTCGCCTCCGGCAGTGGGGGGGTACGCAGCCTGATCCTGCTCAACCCCGGCCAGAGCCGCAGCGTGCTTGCAGAAGTCGTCCGGGTTGACCATATTACCCCGGCCTGGTCGCCCGACGGCGAGCGGCTGGCCTACGCTGCCGAGCGCAACGGGGCCTACGACATCTATGTGATCAACGCCGACGGCAGCGGGCAGTTTAATTTGACCCGTAGTGGCGGCAACGATCTGCACCCGGCCTGGTCGCCCGACGGTGCCCGCATCGCCTTCGAGAGTGACCGCGACGGCAACTGGGAGATCTACAGCCTCAATGCCGACGGCTCTGGCGGCCTGCGCAACCTGAGCGAGCACCCGGCCAATGATGGCAACCCAAGCTGGGCCCCGGATGGCACACGCATGGCCTTTGCCTCCGACCGCGACGGCGACTTTGAGATCTATGTCTTTGACCTGGTCAACCGCGTGACGCCGATCAACCTGACCAACAACAGCTTCCCCGATGTCTTCCCGGCCTGGTCGCCGGTGAGCGAGCAGATCGTCTTTCGCTCAGAGCGCCAGGGCAACAACGAGCTCTACCTGATCGCCAGCAATGGGACGCTGATTGCCCAGCTTACCACCCACCCGGCCAATGATACGACCCCGGCCTGGTCGCCGACGGGTGAGCAGATCGTCTTCGCCAGCAACCGGGTTGCGCCTGGTGCGAATGGTGTAACCCAGAACGGCTTCGACATCTACATCCTCAACCTCGCCACGCTGAACGCCGAGCCCTTCGCGATCAGCGACCGTAGTGACGAGTACCCTACCTGGCGTCCGCGGCGGTAACGGCATCAGGCGGCCCGCCCCGACGCTGCGGGCGGGCACACCGGCCCGCCCCGATGCCATGGATGCGCTGCGGTGGGCGGTGCGGTGCAAGAACCTACGCCACACCGGGTGTAAGGTAAAGTCCTGCACGGCCGGTACAACGCACCCAGCAATGCGGTAGGGGCGGACCCACGTGTTAATGGTGAAAGGTTAAGGAAGTTCTGTGTCGT
>CAZQCG010000065.1:1986-13685 GCA_964592425.1 uncultured Chloroflexaceae bacterium | reverse complement strand
AGCTTCGTTTTTCGGCGTCCTGAAGCCTTTTGCCCCAAGTGTTAGTTACTCAGAGCTTCCAGCGCATTGCGTGCGAGATCGGGAATACTAACGAGATGGTGTGAACCGATATTCAAGCAACCCAAGGCCTCTCCGTGATGATGGATGGGAATAGCCACCAGAGAGCGCAAACCCTCTGCACGATTACGAGTGTATATATTCAAGTCAGAATCGGCAAGAAAGACCGTCTTACCACTCAAGATAGACTGGGTATTGGGTGTATCCTCAATGAATCGAGTGACTTCATGAGCAAATTCCGCGCCCAATCCTTCATGATGTAAAAGTTCGAGGGCGCGCTCTTCTTTGTTGAACAGGTAAACACCTCCGCAATCCAGCCCTGATACGAATAAAGCAATCTGGAAGCAAGCTTTCCATACTTCTTCCTTTGACAAACCTGCGCTGGTCAGCCGCGCCAGATCGCGCTGGGCAGCGATCAAGGTATTGGCATATATCCGTTCGGTGACATCGCGGATAGAACACAAGACAACCGTCGCACCGTCCAGCATGGTGTGGTGACTCAGGCTGATTTCAGCCGGGAATTGGCTCCCATCCTTGCGCAGGACATAAATCACCCGGCCAACCCCGGTGGTAATCATGTAAGGATTTGCCATGAAATCAGCACTATTCTCGCTGTTAAAATCGCTTATGAGTGCCGGTGATAACTGTTCCACCAGGGAGCCAATCAACTCACTCTGGGCATAACCAATCATGCTTTCGGTACGGGCGTTTGCCATTACGATCTCGCCCGCCGCATTGATGATCAGCATTGCATCGGGAGTGGCATTCAGCAGGCCACGTACCTGGGCTTCATTCAAGGCCACGAATTCCTCTGCACGCTTACGCTCAGTAATATCAATGCCCACGGATTGAAATTCAATCACATTCCCATATTCATCCAGGATAGGTGTATCGATCCACTGGTATTCGCGCACACTACCATCTTCCACCGTAACCGGGTGTTCGTAGGTGATGGTGCGCGGATGTTCCGCCACGTTCACGTAGAAGGCGGAGGTGGAAGCGCGTGCTTCTTCGGGCAAGAAGTTAAGCCATTTTTGCCCGACTCCATCACCTTCCACGCCGAATATCTTTCTGTAGCGTTCATTGGCATAGGTCAGCGTTGTATCGGGAAGCCAGCGGCAGAGACTCACATCGAGGGCGTCGACTAACGAGTGATAGTGCTGTTCGCTTTGACGGAGGGCCTGTTCAGCTTGCTTTTGCTCGGGAATGTCCTTCATAGGAGTAGCCTCGGAAAATCAACCCGTTTACGGGTAATAAAATGGCACCCAGGCGAAATAAGCTTCAGTGGAAGGGTTCGCTGGACAGTCGGCAGCGACTGGGTAAGCTGCCACCGGTTCCGATATGCTATCATGGTGCCATTACGACCAGCGGGCGGTAGCCACAATTCCGTCCTCAGCCTGCCAGATCCTGACCCCTGGCATCGCCCACTGGTTTGCACCCGCGCACGAGGCCATCGCAGGCTACGTCGCAGTAGGCCACAGCCTTGTGCTATACTGAGCCCATCAGTGACGACGCCAGCTATCGGGGTGCCAGGTGAGCTCGGAGCCATCAGCGTTGCTCGAGGCTGCCCATGCGATCATCGCAGAGCAGATCGCCCGGCTGCGCGAGTTGCACCAGTCGGCGCAGCAACGACTGGGGCGGCTTGAGGCCGAGGTGCGCAGCGCCGAGCGCCAGCTTGACGAACTGAGCACGCAGAGTCGTTTTGCCGGTGAGCATGCCCTGCCCGGTGCCGAAGCGCTGGCCCACCGTGAGCGTGAGGCACGCCAGCAGCACGAGGCCAACCTGCGTGAGCAGCGCAACCTGCGCCACAGTTTGCGCCAACTCGACCAACTGGTGCGTCAGATCGACATGAGCAGCGCCACCCTTGATGGTGACAGTGAGGGCAACCCGGCCGATCCATGGGAGCAAGCCCTACGGGCGCAGGTAATCATGGGCCGTGAAGAGGAGCGCACGCGCCTGGCCCGTGAAGTGCATGACGGGCCAGCCCAGGTGCTGGCCAATGCCCTGATGGGCCTGGAGCGTAGTCAGACTTTGCTGGCCGAGCAGCGGCTTGATCGCCTGGGTGACCTGCTACGCCAGATGAGTGAAACCATGCGTGAAAGCCTGCGCGAAGTGCGCGGCTTCATCGCCGACCTGCGCCCGGGTAAGCTGGAAGAGCAGGGCCTGGTGGGGGCTGTACAAGACTATCTGCGGCGCTACCGTGACAGCGTTAACGCTGCCGTCAGCCTTGAGTTGGAGCCACTGCCGCGCCTGCCTGCCGAAATCGAGATCGTGCTCTACCGCATTGTTCAGGAATCGCTGCAGAATGCGCGCAAGCACGCCCGCAATGCCCCCATTCACATCGCGATGTTTGTACGCCAACAGGTATTAACTCTGAACATTCGCGATGAAGGGCCGGGCTTTGACCCACGCGAGGTGGCCCGCCGGGCTGGCCGCGAGAGTTGGGGCCTGACTAGTATGCGCGAGCGCGCTGAATTGATCGGCGCCCGCTTTACCGTTACCACGCGCCCGGGCCATGGCACCGAGGTTAGCCTCTGCCTGCCTGTCCGCCCTTGAGGCTAAGCCCCATGTCGAACCCGATCAAGATCCTGATCATCGACGACCACCCCCTCTTTCGCCAGGGCATTCGCTGGACACTGGAAAGCGCCGATGATATTGAGGTGATCGGCGAGGCTGAAAATGGCCAGGAGGCCCTCAAACTGACCGAGCGCCTTAACCCCGACGTGGTGCTGGTAGACATTAACCTGCCGGGCCTCAATGGGCTTGAGGTCGCCAGGGTGATCAAACGGCGCGACCCGCGCATCGGTATTATTGTCCTGAGCGTCTACGAAGATGATGAGCAACTCTTCCAGGCAATCAAGGTAGGTGCGGCGGCCTACTCTTCGAAGGATGTCCATCCCGACGAACTGCTGCTCTTCATCCGCGAGGTGGCCCAGGGTCGCTATATGATCAACGATGCTGTGCTGGCCAAGCCCAACGTCGCCTCACGCGTGCTGCACCAGTTTCGCGAACTGGCCGCCACTGAAGATGAGCATACCAGCGCCCTCTTTGCACCGCTCACCAGCCGCGAGATCGAGATCCTTGACTGTATCGCCCGCGGCCTCTCGAATAAAGAGATCGCCAACGAGTTGAGCATTAGCGGCCAGACGGTCAAAAACCATATCACCTCCATCCTCTCCAAGCTGCAGGTCAATGACCGCACGATGGCGGTGATCTATGCGATCAAGATGGGCTGGATCAAGATGGGCTACAACGCTGGCGATGAGAGCGGAGGGTAACCCGCGCCAGACCTCACAAGTCTGCTAGATCTGCGAGGTCTCACTACATTGCACGGGCGATTGCGTCAAAACCATCTATGACGGGGCCTGCACCTGAAAGCCGGGCTGAGTTACGTTTTTTTCAGAGCAGGTTGTCTTACCTGCGGCTATGATCATCTGTAACGCCGCAATGGTAGACTGAAGCAGCGCCTGCTACAGGTTCACCCACCAGGACCCCGAGAAACGCTCAAGCTATGCGCACGTGCCCGGCATGTGGCCAATCAATCCCTGAAGAGCACCGCTTTTGCGGTTATTGCGGTGTGCGTCTCAGTGAGGGAAGCTCCCTGAGCGGTGAGCAGCGTGAAGTGACGGTGATGTTTGTCGATGTGACCAACTTCACTGCGGCCTCACACAGCATGGCTACTGAACAGGTCTTTACCTGGATGAGCGAGACCATGCAGTTGCTGGCCTCGGTCGTGGATCGCTACGAGGGCACCGTTGATAAATTCACCGGCGACGGCTTGATGGCCCTTTTCGGCGTGCCGGTGGCCCACGAAGACGACCCGGAACGAGCGGTACGTGCTGGCCTCGAGATGCACCAGGTGCTGGCTGCGCCGCGGGCGCGCCTGGCCGAAGAGCGTGGGGTCACCTTCCAGGTACGGATCGGCTTGAACACCGGGCAGGTGGTAGCTGGCACGATCGGCGGCGACCGTCACGCCGAGTATACCGTGCTCGGTGATACGGTCAACCTGGCCTCGCGCCTGGAGAAGGCCGCCGATCCAGGGACAGTCCTGGTGAGTACAGCAACCTACGCCCGTACCGCGCCGATCTTCACCTACAAAGCCCTCCCGCCCTTGCATGTGAAGGGAGTGACCGAGCCGTTACAGACCTACCGCCCGCTCGGCCCAGCGGCGGCCCCCGGCTCGTTGCGCGGCATCGCTGGCCTGCGGGCCCCACTGATCGGGCGTGGCGACGACCTGGCCCACCTGAGTGCACTGGTTAAGGCGACCATCCATGACGGTCGGCGGCGGGCAGCCCTGGTTGCCGGTGCCGCCGGTCTTGGCAAGAGTCGTCTGGTAAGCGAACTACGCCAGGTGATCGCTACGACGCCCGCCCGCGCCGTCAGCTGTGCCTGTCGCTCACACACCCAGTCCACCCCCCTCTGGCTCACCGGCGAACTGCTGCGCGAGCTGATGGGCATCCCCCACAACGAGTCGGCGGCGGCGACCCTTGAGCGTTTCGCCACCCGGCACAACCTGGTTGGCACTGATGTATTACCCTACCTGCTGCATGCCATTGGTGCTGAGGATGCCGATCCGACGGTTACAGCCCAACTGGCCGCCCTCGACCCGGCCATGCGCCAGCAGCAGACGCGGGCTGCCGTCAGCACTGCCGTGCGTGCTGTCGCTGCCGAAGCGCCCCTGGTGCTGATCTGTGACGACCTGCACTGGGCCGATACACCCTCGCGCGATGTGCTCAACTTTATCGTCCGCACGATCGAGGATGCGCCCCTGGCCTGTATCTTTGTCTCGCGTGAGCCGGAACATGCGTTGCTGAACGACGCACTTGGCGTGAGCGACTGGATGCTCGAGGTTCCGCTCTTCGGCCTGGCCGCCAACCAGAGCCACACGCTAATCAACGAACTACTGGGCCATCCCCGCGACGAGGCTGACGCCAGCGGGCTGATCCTCGAACGCGCCGCAGGTAATCCGCTCTATATCGAAGAACTGTTGCGGATGCTGATTGAGCAAGGCGGGCTTGAACTCGCCGAAGGGCGTTGGAGCTTTCTGCCTCACGCCCGTGAACTGCTCAGCGGGGTACCAGCCAGCTTGCGTGATCTCGTACTGACCCGTTTTGACCGCCTGCCCACCGACCGACGCGGGCTGCTGCAGCGCCTGGCTGCGATCGGGCGCTCGGCCCCCGCCAGTCTGATTGCACGCCTTGATGGTGGTGACAGCGAGGCAACCAGCGGGCGTCTGCGTGACCTGACAGCGCGCGGTTTTGTGGCTGACACCGATAACAACAGCTATGCTTTCGCCCACGCGATTGCCCAGGACGCGGTCTATGGCACGCTCTTGCGACGTGACCGTGAGCAGATCCACACCCTGATTGCCGAGGCCATTGCCAGCGAGAGCCCCTGGAGCTCAGAAGAGCGCACCGAGGCCCTGGCCGAGCAGTATGCCGCCAGTGCCACCCCCCACCTTGCCATTCCCTACCTAGTTGATGCCGCTGATGTTGCCAGCGGCCGCTTCGCCATTGATGCCGCTGCCTCACGCTACCGCCGCGCCATTGCCCTGATGGAGCTCTACCCCAGCGGCAATGCTGGCCGCGCTACCCGCGCCCGTACGGGGCTAGGGCGCGCCCTGCGCGCCCAGGGCAACCTGGCAGTGGCGGGCACAGTCCTTGCCGAAGCCCTCGAGCGGCTGCAGGTCGGCGGTATGCCCCGCACCGCCTGGCTCGCGGCTATGATCGATGTCCTGGTTGACCTGGCCGACGTGCGAATGCGTGAGGGTGCCTTGGAAGAGGCTGCCGAGCAATGTGAGGCCGGGCTGCGCCTGCTTGGCCCAGACGCCGATGGGCCAGCCTGGCGCCGCCTGGTCTATCAACTTGCCTCGGTGCGCCTGCGTGAGGGCATGGCCGAAGAGGCCCTGCGCATCGCCGAACCGATTGCCCATGCCGCTGATCGTGAGGCCGACCCGGTGCTGCTCGCCCGCATCTATGGCATCGTTGGTGGGGCCCTCTACGAACTGGATCGCCTGGAAGAGGCGGCGACCTATGTTGAGCGCAGCCTGGAGCGTTATGCTAGCGTCGGCTACACGCCCGGCATGGCCGGGGCCTACGCCAACCTGGGCAACCTCTCCTTTGTGCGCGGCCAGTGGAGCCGAGCCAGCGAGAATTTGAGTGAAGCCCTGCGCCTCTATCGAGCGATTGGCTATATGCCTGACCAGGCCCTGACGCTGATCAACCTGGGCATGGTACGTCTGGCCTGCGGTGACCATAACCACGCCGAAGAGGATCTCGCCCGCGGCCAGCTGCTGAGCGCCCGCATTGGTGAAGAGTTCGGCGTCGTGCGCGCCGCCCTGGGCCTGGCCCACCTGGCCTTGTTGCGTGAACGGCCCCAGGAGGCCGAGGCCAACCTGGAAGAGGTCTTCCAACGCCTCGAAGCCGTCGGTGAAGACGAGGCCGTCCAGGGGACATGGCTGCTGGCTCTTGCACGTGCCGATGCCGGCGATCTCGAAGGCGGCATGGCCCTGGCCGGGCAGGCCCTGAGCCAGGCCAGCGCAGCTGGCCTGCCCGAGCAGGAGACCGAATGTATGCGCGTGCTCGGCGAGCTGCGCACCCGGGCCGGTGACTTCGAAGGTGCCGAGCAGATGCTAGGTCAGGCCGTCGAACGCTGCAAACGGCGCGGCGACCGCTACCAACTGGCCCAGGCCCTGGTCGCCTATGGTGAGCTCTGCCTGCACCGGGCTACTACCGAGCCCGCAGCTCACACCCAGCGCATCGCCCAGGCCCGTATGAGCTTCAGCGAAGGGATCAAGCACCTCGAATATCTCGGGGCGGCCTTCGAGCTAGCCCATGCACAGGCCTTGCTTACTACGAGCGCGTATTGAAGCATTCCCCTCGTTAGACAAAGTTACGCTGCGCTGCTTTTTAGGTAACAGTCTGGCGGGAGGCGTGGAGGGCAGCGCCCTCCATATCCACCCGTGTGGGGGCCTGCGGGGCAGGGCATGAGCAAAGTCTGATGCCCCCCTCCTCACCTCGTTGGGAGGAGGAATCCGGCTCCCGCCCCGAGTGGGGGCGGGTTGGGGTGGGGGCGACAACGACGTTGCACATGCCCTGGCCTGCGGGGGTTCTCCCATTGACACTGCCGTGAGCCCGTGCTATTCTGCTAACAGTAGTTTGGATTTGAACTACTACTAGCAAAGCCTACGGAGGCACCGGCATGAAGCTGCTTGAACACCTGGCCGAGCTGGGCATGACCGAGTACGAGGCCAAAGTCTATCTGGCCCTGCTCGGCGAAAATCCGGCGACGGGGTATCAGCTCAGTAAAGCTTCGGGCGTGCCGCGCTCGATGGTCTATGAGGCTCTCGGGCGGCTGGAGGCGCGCGGTGCGGCGCTCAAGTCGGAAGAAGAGAAGGCGACGCTCTACCGTCCGGTGGCCCCGGCGCTGCTGCTCGACCGCTACGAGCGCGAGGCGCGTGAGCGGGCGGCAATCTTGCGTAGCGGGCTGACACCGCTCTACAACGCCGAGCAGAGCGGGCGGCTGTGGAACTTTAGTGGGCGCCGGGAGGCCCTGGCCTATGCTGGCGAGCTGATCGACGGTGCGCAGCAGGAACTTATGCTGGCCCTGAGCGATGCCGATGTGCAGGCCCTCCGCGAGCGGCTGGAACAGGCCCATCGGCGCGGCGTGGCCCTTGGGATCATCCTGACAGGCCAGGCACCCTTTGAACTGGGCCAGGTCGTACGCCACCCCAAGCGTGAGACGGAGTTGCACCGCATGCAGGAGACGCTGATCGTCGTTGCCGATGAGCGCGAGTTCTTGATCGCCAGCGGCCACACCCTCACGGCAGCCACGGTGACCACCAACGCCAATATGGTGCTGATCGCACGCCAGTTTATCTGGATGGAACTCTTTGCCCAACGCATTTTTGCCCGCCTCGGGCCTGATCTGCTCGAACGGCTGGCCCCTGAAGATCGCCAGGTAATCTATTCGTGAAGACAGGGTTGCATATGGCTACACTTTCAAAAACCAAGCTGCTGTCCGCATCCGGGCCGCGCTTTCAGCTTAATACGCAGCGGATTGAACAGATCTTTGTTGGCCTGACCCTGTTTGGGATTGGGCTTGATCTGCTGCTCAACCAGGCCGGGGTCACTGGCCCGCTGATGCTGGCGGTTCACCTGGCGACCTACTTCTTCGGCGGTTTCTTCGCCGTGCGGGCGATCATTGAAGCGCTACGCGAGCGCACGATCGAGGTTGATCTGCTGATGGTGCTGGCCGCGCTTGGGGCGGCCTATGTTGATGCCTGGGCCGAGGGCGCGATCCTGCTCTTTCTCTTCTCGCTCAGTAATGTGCTGCAACATTATGCGATGGAGCGCACCCAGCGGGCGATCTCGAGCCTGCTTGAACTGCGCCCTGATACGGTGAATGTACGGCGGGGCGAGGCGCTGCTCGAACTAGCCCCCGATGAGGTGCAGGTGGGCGACCTGGTTGTGCTGCGCCCCGGCGACCGTGTGCCGCTCGACGGGACGCTTATGCGTGGCACGGCCAGCTTCGACGAGTCGGCCCTGACCGGCGAGTCGATGCCGGTGCAGAAGGGTGAAGGGGCGACGGTGCTGGCCGGGACGCTCAACCAGAGTGGTGCCATAGAGATCCTGGTGACCAGACCGGTCGCTGAGAGCACCCTGGCCCGCATTATCGGGATGGTCAGCGAAGCCCAGGCGCGCAAGGCGCGCACACAGAGCTTTCTCGAGCGGATCGAGCAGTGGTACGCGATGGGCGTCATCCTGGCGGTAGCGCTCTTTATTGTGCTGGTGCCACTGCTCTTCCAGGTGCCCTTTGCCGAGAATTTCTACACCGGCATGGTGCTGCTAACGGTTGCTTCGCCCTGTGCGCTGGTGATCAGTGTACCAGCTGCCCTGCTCAGTGCGATTGCCAATGCTGCCCGCCATGGCGTGCTCTTCAAGGGCGGTGCGCACCTGGAAGAGTTGAGCCGCGTCAAAGTGATTGCCTTCGATAAGACCGGCACGCTGACCTATGGCCGCCCTGAGGTGACTGATGTGCTGCCCCAGCCGGGCGTCAGCGCGACGGAGTTACTTGAGGTTGTGGCACGGGCCGAGCTGTCAAGTGAGCATCCCATTGCGCGGGCGATCATGAGCTACGCCAGTGACAAAGACCTTAGCCCCACTGAGCCCGAACACTTCGAGGCTGTAACCGGTATGGGTGTGCGGGCAAGCTGGGATGGCATCGAGACCCAGGTCGGGGCACCGCGGCTCTTCGAGCAACTGGGCAGCCCGGCACCGGCAGCCCTGCTCGCCGAGGCGGATCGGCTCGCCGATGAGGGGCGCGGGACGGTGTTGCTGGCACGCCGCGGCACCCAATGGCTGGGCCTGATCACCGTGATGGACCGTGAGCGCGCAGATGCCGCAGCGAAGCTTACCGCCCTGCGCCGGGCCGGGATCGAGCGCGTGGTCATGTTAACCGGCGACAACGTGCGGGTGGCCGAGGCCCTTGGGAAACGGGTGGGGGTTGACGAGGTTCACGCGGGCCTGTTGCCCGAGGATAAGCTGCGCATTGTTGGCGAGCTTGGCCGAAAGTACGGGCCGACGGCCATGGTGGGTGATGGCGTGAATGATGCGCCAGCCCTGGCCACCGCGACCATCGGCATTGCTATGGGTGCAGCCGGCACCGATGCGGCCCTGGAGACAGCCGACGTGGTGCTGATGCGTGATGACCTGGGGGCTATCGCCTATGCGGTCGGCCTCAGTAAACGCACCCAACGCATCGTCTGGCAGAATATCAGCTTCGCTATGGCCGTGGTGGTGATCCTTGTTGTGGCCACCCTGAGCGTTGGGGTGCCCCTGCCCCTGGGGGTGGTCGGCCATGAGGGCAGCACAATCATCGTTGTACTGAACGGGCTGCGCCTGCTTGCCCATCGGGGATAGTTGGGATGGCCCTCACCCCCGGCCCCCGCTTGACGGAGATGGGGGCTGGGGTCGGGGCGAAGAGCTTTGTTGCGAGATATTGTAGCTAGTACAGCTCTGGCGTGACGGCTGGCAGGCACCGGCAGTTTGTGGTACGATAGCGCGCATTCCAGTTGTCAGCCTGGTGCCTGCTGCGTACCGCGTAGGGTTGCGGTGCGTTTTCGTGTCATGGTCTGGCACTTGCCGCTAACCTGGCGCCTTGTTGCCCCTCGCCGCCGAGCCACACGGAGTTGACCATGGAGGAGAGCTTCAGTATCGGGACGACGCTCTTTTTTGTTGCCGTTATGCTGCTGGCTGCACGTATCTCGAGCATTATCGAGCGCTTTGGACAGCCGCCAGTGCTGGGGGAATTGCTGATCGGGGTTGTGCTCGGCAACCTGGGCCTGATTGGCATCCACTTCTTTGAGCCCATCATGCACAACGAGATTATTAGTTTTCTCGCTGAGATGGGCGTGGTCATTCTGCTCTTCCAGGTCGGGCTAGAGTCCAATGTCGCACAGATGGCCCGTGTGGGGGTGCGGGCGCTGCTGGTGGCAATTGTCGGTGTGGTGGTGCCATTTGCACTTGGCACCTATGTGGTCGGCCCATGGCTGCTGCCGGGGCTCTCCTTCAATACCTACCTCTTCCTGGGGGCCACGCTGACGGCAACCTCGGTGGGCATTACGGCACGCGTTTTCCGCGACCTTGGTGCGCTCCAGTCGCCGGAGGCGCAGATTGTGCTTGGCGCGGCGGTGATCGATGATGTGCTTGGGCTGATCATCCTGGCGGTAGTGACAGCAATTGTGACCAGGGGCTCGGTCAGCGGCTTCGATATCGGCCTGATCCTCTTCAAGGCGGTCGCCTTCCTGGCTGGCGCAGTCTTTCTCGGCCAGTTGATCGCACCCTGGATCGGCAAATTCCTTTCGAGGATTCACACCGGCACCGGGATGAAGTTTACCCTGGCGTTAAGCTTCGGCCTGATCTGCGCTTACCTGGCCGAAGTGATTGGCCTGGCCCCGATTGTGGGCGCTTTTGCCGCCGGGCTGGTGCTCGATGCGGTACACTTTGAGTTGTTTGATGACCCCAAGATCGTCGAAGAGTTGCGCACTGAGCTGGAACAGCATAACCTGCATAGCGTCGGTGATGTCGAGGCCATCCTTAAGCACCATAGCGAGCGCCATGTCGAAGATATTATGGAACCGCTTGGCCACCTCTTCAGCCCGATCTTCTTTGTGCTGACCGGTATGCATGTGCAATTGGCAGAGCTGTTCGACCCCTCGGTGCTGATGGTAGCCCTGGGGATCACGGTCGTAGCCTTCGTTGGCAAGCTGGTCGCCGGACTGGTCGCCGGCAAAGTCAACAAGCAGCTGGTCGGCTGGGGCATGGTGCCGCGCGGCGAGGTGGGCCTGATCTTTGCCGCTACCGGTAAAACGCTCGGCATCGTCGATGAGAAGACCTTTGGCGTGATCGTGATTGTGGTCATCCTGAGCACGCTGCTTACACCGCCTGTCCTGACCTTCCTGCTGAAACGCAACCCACCAGTAGTGGCGGTGGCCGGGTAGTATACCGTCCGAGCTACTCTGACGGGTAGAAGCGGTTTTTTCGGGGAAGGCAAGCCCTCCCCGCGCCCCTCCAACCCAGCAGTAGAAGCGGTTTTTTCGGGGAAGGCAAGCCCTCCCCGCGCCCCTCCAACCCAGCAGTAGA
>CAZQCG010000065.1:0-1886 GCA_964592425.1 uncultured Chloroflexaceae bacterium | reverse complement strand
GCGGTTTTTTCGGGGAAGGCAAGCCCTCCCCGCGCCCCTCCAACCCAGCAGTAGATGCGGTTTTTTCGGGGAAGGCAAGCCCTCCCCGCGCCCCTCCAACCCAGCAGTAGATGCGGTTTTTTCGGGGAAGGCAAGCCCTCCCCGCGCCCCTCCAACCCAGCAGTAGATGCGGTTTTTTCGGGGAAGGCAAGCCCTCCCCGCGCCCCTCCAATGATGAGTGATGAGTGATACGTATGAATGCATGGCAGCTGTTCCACGGCCCGAATGCGGGCTATCTGGTCGAGCTCTATGAGCGTTATCTGGCCGATCCGCAGTCGGTTGATGCGGCAACGCGTGATCTCTTTGCCGGCTGGAAGCCGTTTGAGACGCCGGTTGAGCGTGTGCCCGAGCTTGATGTTACGCGTGTGGTGGGCGCGGCACGCCTGATTCGCTATCTGCGCGAATTGGGGCACCTGGCAGCACGGATCGATCCGCTCGGAACTGACCCGCCTGGTGATCCGGGGCTCGAACTGGTGACCCACGGGGTGACCCAGGCTGACCTGGCCGCACTGCCAGCCCATATTATCCGCGGCCCGTTGGCCAGCAAGGTGCGTGATGCGGCCGAGGGCGTTGAGCAACTACGCCAGGTCTATTCCGGCCCGATTGGCTATGAGACCGACCAGATCCAGGTCTCCGAAGAGCGTACCTGGATCCGCGAGTGTGCCGAGAGCCGGCGCTTCTTTGTCAATTTTGATGTTGATCGCCAGCGTGAACTCCTCGACCGCCTGACTGAGGTCGAGACCTTCGAGCGTTTTCTGCACCGCACCTTACCCGGTCAGAAGCGCTTTTCGCTCGAAGGCTGCGATATGCTGGTGCCGGTGATCGATGCGATCATTCGCAATGCCGCTGCCGCCGGGACGCGGGAGGTGGTGATCGGCATGGCTCACCGTGGACGCCTCAACGTCCTGGCACATATTCTTGGCAAGCCCTACTCGTCAATCCTTGGCGAGTTCCATACGCCGGACTATACAAAAGACACCTACCTGGGCTGGACGGGCGATGTGAAGTACCACCTTGGGGCACGCAAAGCCTACCGCGAAAGTGGCGTCTCGGAGATGCCGATCACGCTGGCGCCCAACCCGAGCCACCTCGAGTTCGTCAACCCGGTGATCGTTGGGCGCGCCCGCGCCGCGCAGGAGAAACGCACCCGCCCCGGCTACCCCTTTGAGGACGAGAAGGAGTCGTTGGCAATTGTGATCCATGGCGATGCCGCCTTCCCCGGCCAGGGCATTGTCGCCGAGACGCTCAATATGTCGCGCCTGACTGGCTACCACATCGGTGGAACGATCCATATTATTCTTAATAATCAGATCGGCTTTACGACCGATTACCAGGACTCGCGCTCAACGCTCTACGCCAGCGACCTGGCCCGTGGCTTCGAGATGCCGGTGGCGCATATCAATGCTGATGTGCCCGAGAGTTGCATTGCGGTGGCGCGCATGGCCTGGGCCTACCGCGAGAAGTTCCAGAAGGATTTTGTGATCGACCTAGTGGGCTACCGGCGCTGGGGGCATAACGAGGGGGATGAGCCGGAATTTACCCAGCCGCGCATGTACGAGAAGATCCGCAACCACCCGACGGTGCGCGAACTCTGGGCGCGCGAGCTTGAGCGGCGGGGCGTGATCACCCATGAGGAGGCCCAGGCGCGGGTCGAGGCGGTGACGACACGTTTGCAGCAGGCCTTTGAGATGGTGCGCGAGCGTCAGCGGCTTGCGGCGGCCCAGCCAGCCCCGGCAACACCGCCGAGGCCGCTCGCCAACCCCCTACGCACAGCAGTCTATGCCAAGCCGATCAGCGCCCAGAAGTTGCTCGAACTGAATGAGGCTCTGCTTGACCGCCCCGAGGAG
>CAZQCG010000064.1:0-15512 GCA_964592425.1 uncultured Chloroflexaceae bacterium | reverse complement strand
TTGACAATGCTGCGCGTGCCTTAACCTTTCACCATTAACCCACGTGTCCGCCCGCAATGCTGATGCCGTGAGGACCGACACACGGGTCGGCCCCTACGCGTGGATTTGCATGGATGCGCTGGGTGCCGCCGGAGACCCGGTATGCAAAACTTTATGTCGCATCCCGCCACACCCAGAGCCACGAATGCATGAGGTAGTTGTGTTACACTACTATGCAGGTTGATGCCTCGGAGAAGAGCTGTGCACGTCGTTCGCTCCCTCGATCCAGGTCTGATCACTCAGCCCTCCGCCCTGACGATCGGTAAGTTCGATGGGCTGCATCTTGGCCATCAGCGCCTGATCACGACAACGGTTGAGCGCGCCCGTAGCCTTGGGCTGGCCAGTGCCGTCCTCACATGGGAGCCCCATCCCAATGCAGTGATCCGCCCCGGCCAACCGTTGCAGCTGCTCACCAGCCTCGAAGAGAAGATCGAGCTGATCGCCCGCCACGGGCCGGATCTGCTGGTCGTTGCACCCTTCACAACCAGCACAATGACAACCAGTGCCGATGCCTACATGCGGAGCATCGTTGCCGCGATTCCCCTGCGTGAACTCTGGGTCGGGGCCGATTTCGCCATGGGCAAAGGGCGTTCTGGCGATGTGGCCAATCTTATGACAATTGGCATCGAGCTGGGCTTCGCGGTTGGCACGGTAAGCAAGGCCGTCGTGGCGGGTGCCCCGGTGAGCTCCTCGCGTGTGCGTGAATTGCTGCGCGTGGGCGCGGTAGCCGGGGTGGTGCCACTGCTCGGACGGCCCTTCGGCCTGCGTGGCTCCGTCGTGCAGGGCGATCAGCGCGGGCGCAAGCTGGGCTTCCCAACAGCTAATTTGCAGATCGCCCCCGAACATGTTCTGCCCGCCGATGGGGTCTATGCCAGCCGGGTCTTTCTCAATGGCGAGGCACTGCCGGCCGTCACGAATATTGGTATCCGCCCGACTTTTGATGGCCTGCGTCGTACGGTCGAGGCTCACCTGCTCGACTGGTCAGGCGATCTCTATGGCCGTTCGGTACGGATCGAGTTTGTTGAGCGCCTGCGTGGCGAGCAGCGCTTTGATGGTAGCGAGGCTCTGGTGGCCCAGATCGGGCGTGATGCTGCCGCCGCCCGTGAACGGCTAGCCTGAGGTGAGTAGCCCGGCCCACCTGCAGCCGATCCGTGCTCCCGATCGATGGGCAAATGCCCTGCCGTGGCCACGCTACCTGCTGCCCACCCTCGTCGCCCTGGTCGTCATCGCCATACTCTGGCTGAGCCTGCTGCCGGCCCGAAGGATGCAGCTTGATGTGGGCGGGGCCGATACGGGCGACCTGATCTACCTGCGCGGCTTCTACCACCGTGAGCAGGCCGAGCGTAACAATCCTGCGGCACGGACCTACCGCTGGGCGCGTGGCGATGCGCAGCTGTTGCTGCCCAGCGGCCATAACGGTGCGAGCATCGTCAGTGCGCTGCTCTATGGCGCCCCCCAGCCCGATGGCCAGGCGCTCGATCTACGCCTGCACACGGGGCCGTTCGCGCTGCACTTTGCTGTCCCTGAGCAGCCCCGCGCCTACCACTTGCTCATCCCGGCGGCAGCGGCAGGCAATGACGGCATTGTGCGACTGGAGTTGGAGAGTTCGACGGTGACACCCCCCGGCGATGATCGCAGCCTGGCGATCGCCTTCGACCGGCTGGCCCTGCGTCCGCTGGTCGAGCAGGGTGGCCCTGCGCCCGCCCTGCTTAGCGTTGAGCTACTGCTGGTCGCCTTGCTGGCCGTGATCCTGTGGGCCAACGCTGCACCATCGGGGGCCATCGCTGCTGGCGCGCTGGCGATAAGCCTGTTGCTTGGCCTGCTCAACCTTGGCGCACGCGCATGGATCAGCCTGGGGGTATGGCCCCTCGCGGCCGTGGCGGCGACCCTGGGGGCAGCCAGCCTGCTTGCTCGCATGCGTATGCCACGCAGTGCCACACCCGAGGCGCGTTTTGCACGACGCCTCTGGCTGATCGGCCTGATCGGCCTGGGCCTGCGCCTGGTCGGTGTTACAGCCCCCGGCTTTGCCTTCCACGACCTCGATATTCAGTCGATCATGCTTGGGCGCGTGGTCGGCGGCCAGGTCTACCTCTTCGAGACCGCCCACGAATTTGCGGGCGGGCAGACCTTTTACCCCTCAGGACCCTACCTGCTGGCCCTGCCTCTGCTGCTGCTCAACCCCGCTCCGGCCTTCGCCCTGCATATGGGGGTGGCCCTGGCCGATGCCTGTGCGCCAGTATTGCTGGCCCTGCTCGCCCGTGAACTGGGTCTGGGGCGGCGAGCAGCTTTGCTGGCCGCTTTCAGCCTGACCGTGCTCCCGATCAACCTGACCGCCCTCTGGTGGGGTTTCTTCACCAATATCGTCGGGCAAGTGCTGCTCTTGCTGCTGCTCTGGCTACTCCTGCGCTATACCCGCCAGCCGGGAGGGAGGGCGGCAGCGCTGCTCTTTGTCAGCCTGAGCATGGTGCTCGTCTCACATGTGGGCGTGCTAATCCTCACAGGGACGGCTGGCGCACTGACCCTGGGGCTGGCCTGGTTGCGCCCACGCCCCTCGGCCTATGCTTGGCGTGGTCTGCTGCTCGTTGGCCTGAGTGCCCTTGGTTTCCTCAGCCTGGGCTACCTCAGCGTGGTCGCCGCACCAATGCTGGGCTCAGCCCAGGGTGTTCTGCTCAGCGACGGACGCCTCTCAGCCGAGCAGTTGCGTGAGGGGCGCGCTTACCTGCTGCGCATTCTGCCAGTGGCGATCTGGCGCGGTGTTGGCACACTGCCCTTCCTGCTGCTCCTGCCGGGCCTGGCGCTGATCTGGGCTGGCGCACAACGCCCTCTGGCACGGGCCGTGCTCGCTGGCTGGTTGCTCAGCCCGCTGCTCTACCTGGTGGTTGAGTACTTCTACCTGGTACAGGTGCGCTACCTCTACTTCCTGGCCCCCCTCAGTTGCCTGGCCTTCGGGGCCGTCCTGGCCCGACTCTGGCCATCCAAGCCGGGCCGGCTGGTGGCGATCAGCGCCCTCGTCCTGATCGCCTGGCTGGGGACAAGCCTCTGGCTGAACGGGGCGCTGATCGGGATCAAAATGTCACTCGTACCACTGACCCATTGACAGCCCACTGGTCACTCGTCACTGGTCACTGGCCCCTGAGCAGCCTCCTCGCACATCAGAGTCCAGAGGTGTTCAACATCGGCCTGACTGGTCAACTCAGCACCGATGCTGACGCGGACCATCCAGCGCCCATCGAGCACAGCAGGGGTGAGGTAGGCTGCACCTGACTGGTTGATCCGCCCGACCCAGCCCAGGGTATGCTGATCAAGCTCGTCACCTGTCAGGCCCGGCGGCTCGTGGCGCAGACAGACTGTCTGCAAATGGACGGGGTTGAGCCGCACCCAGCCGGGCGTACGGTCGGCCTGGTCGGCCAGCCAGCGGGCCAGTTCAAGGTCGCGGCGCAGACGTGCGCGCAGGGTCTCAGCCCCCTCAAGCCGCAGCAAAAACCAGAGCTTGAGCGCCCGAAAGCGTCGGCCCAGGGGAATACCCCAATCGCGGAAGTTACTCACCACCCCGTCTGCCGCTGTCTGCAAGTAGCTCGGGTTGGTCGACATGACCCGCACCAGGTGTTGCGGATCACGCAGATAGAAGAGCGAGCAATCGAAGGCGACACCAAGCCACTTATGCGGGTTGAGCACCAGACTATCGGCCTGCTCGATGCCCTGCCACATCCAGCGACACTCCGGCAGGATCATAGCTGAGCCAGCCATCGCCGCATCAACATGAAGCCAGAGGCCATGCTCACGGCAGATCGCGGCGATTGGCTCAAGCGGATCGATTCCAGTCGTCGCCGTTGTGCCGACGGTCGCCACCACCGCACAGGGGCGCTGCCCGGCGGCCAGGTCGGCAGTAACTGCCTCAGCGAGCAGATCAGGGCGCAGGGCATGGTCGGCATCAGTTGCGATAGGGCGCAGGTTGGCCCGCCCAAAGCCAGCCAGCAGGGCTGCCTTCTCTACCGAGCTATGGCTCTGTCCAGAGCAATAGACCACCAGCGGCAACTCCTCAGCCTGCAAACCGCCGCGAACCGCAGCATAACTGGTACTCCGCTCACGGGCGCAGATCAAGGCCACCAGGGTAGTCGTACTGGCGGTATCCTGAATGACGCCGCGCCAGGCCTCAGAGAGGCCGAGCAACTGGCGCATCCAATCAACGGTCACCTCCTCCAGTTCGGTGAGGGCCGGGCTAGCCTGCCAGTTCAGGCCCATCTGGCCCAGCCCGGTGCTGAGCAGGTCGCCAAGCACCGAAGCCAGAGCGGCATTGGCCGGGAAGTAGCCGAAAAAGCGCGGGTGCTGCCAGTTGGAAAGGCCGGGGCTGATCAAACGATCGAGGTCGGCCATCAAAGCGCTAAACGGCTCAGGCTGTTCAGGTGCAGTCGCTGGCAGCTGAGCCCGTAGAGCCCCTGGCTCACTGCGCGACCAGACCGGCAACTCGGCCACCCGTTCGCGATAGGCGGCGATCCAATCAACCAGTTCATGCCCGGCACGGCGAAATTCATCAGGATGCATACTGACTACTCCAGATCAGGCAGCGGCCCACGACGGGCGCGCAGTTCACTCGATGAGATATCTTCGCGAAAGAGTTCGGCAGGGATCGCGCTGAAGAGGCCCAGCGCATGCGGCGGCAGCTCAAGGTCGGACAAGGTGGCAAAGCATGCACCAGCCAGGCGTCCCGCTACCAGCAGCCGGCAACCGGCAGCAGCCAGACTGGTCAGGGCCGCGTCACGTTCAGCCGGGCCACCATAATAGCGCGGATCAAGCAGGCGCACAGCCGTATCGAAGCCGAGGACAAAGCTGCGGCCAGGGTAGAGCGCTGCCTTCTGCACAAAGAGCGGAGCGCGTGAGAGAATCAGCGTGGCATGGCCGCGAAACTGGGCAGCCCGTTGGCGGATTGTAGCGGCTGCGAGCGCCCCCTTATCGGCATTGAGCACTGCCAGTTCAAAAGCTACCGGCAGACCAGACAGGGCTGTCGCCGCTCGCGCCATACCCAGATGGCCGTGATGCAGCGGATTAAAAGCCCCTGAGAGGATTGCTCCCTCTGGAGGATCATCAACCTGCATCACGCCATCCGGCATGATCGTCAAACTGCCACAAGCCCCCGTAAGCAGGGCATCTAATGCGGAGAGATTCATAGATGCAACACCGACTTTAAAAGCCGCGCAGCGTAACCTTGCTGCACATGCTATCGACAGCATGCGCCATCTGGCGTATCCTGAGTATACGACCCTTCGCTATAGGTTTGGTTGTGTATGTCACGCACCCTCCTGCTCATCTTGATCCTCCTGGCTGGCTGTAGCGCCCTGCCGCCCCCCACGCCCAGCCCCAGCCAGCCGGTCGCCAGCGCCCCTACCGTCGTCCGTCCGACAAGCGGCAGCACTGCTACGCTACCACGGCCTAGCCCGAGCCCGCCACCGAGCCCGACGCCCACCCCACCCCCGCTGACCCTCTGGGTCGCTGAGGAGGGTCCGGCCCTCGATCTTGTAGGCGCGCTGGTTGCCGAATTCTCGCAGCGCAGCGCAATAGCCATCGAGCTACGACCCCGCCCGCCTGACGGTCTGCGCCTCAGTCTGGCCACCGCCGCGTTGCAGGGCGAAGGGCCACCCGACCTGCTCTGGGGCGATCAGGAGGCCCTGGCCGGCCTGCTTGGCGACGGCTACTTGCAGCCCGTCCCAGACGAAGCGCTGCCTGCCGAAACCCTGCCAGCCCTGCTCACAGCCGCAAGGAGCGCTGGGCACTACTGGGGTGTGCCGGTAAGCGCCAGCGGGGCCTTGCTGCTGCTCTACAACCGCGCCCTGGTGACTAGCCCGCCCACGACCAGCGACGCCTTGATTGCTCAAGCCAGGGCCGCCGAGAGTCCCGAGGTGGCTGGCATGGTGCAGGCCTGGAACGAAGCGCGCTGGCTGCTACCGTGGCTCTATGCCTTTGGCGGCGCACCCACCAGTGCCGATGGCCAGACGATCACGCTGGACACCCCGGCCATGACGGCCACACTCAATCTGATGCGCGAACTCTACGGATCGACCTCCGAGGGTGGGCGCAGCTACGACCGTGGCCAACGCCTGCTCACCCAGGGCTATGCCGCGCTGGCCATTGATGGCGACTGGGCCCTACCCGGCTACCGCAGCTTCAGTCAGACCCTCGACCTGGGGGTTGCCCCGCTGCCGGTGGTGCCAGCCACCGGGCGTCCGGCCGCCCCGACCCTCGGGGGGAGCTACCTGATGTTCGGCCAGGGCCTCAGCGCAGAGGAGCGCAGCACTGCGCTAGCCTTCGCCGCGTTGCTCAATACGCCAGCGACTCAGACGCGCCTGGCGGTTGAGCTGGGCCGCCTGCCGGCTACGCGGAGCGCCCTGGCCGCGCTGCCAGCAACAGCTGACCCGGCTTTGCTGGCCGCCGCCGCCCTGGCCCCTGATGCGCCTGGCCTGCCCCCCACCACTGCCGCCCGCTGCGCCCTCTGGGGCATCGATGTCTGGTTGCCCAACCTGCTCAAAGGCACGCTCAATCCCGCCGAGACACCCGCAACGATGCAGCGCGAGGCCGAGCAGTGCCTGCAAGCAGAATGAAGGAGAAGACCCTATGCGCTGTCCCTCATGCGGCGCTGAGCTGCCTGACGATGCCGCCTTCTGTATCGAGTGTGGCCTCGATCTCCAACGTGCAGCCAATACTAGTGCAACGGTTGCCCTGCCGCGCCCCAGCGAAGATACGGTTGCCTGTCGCAACTGCGGTGCTGACAATCCGAGCTACGCCCTCTTCTGTGTGCGCTGTGGCCGACGCATCGGCGAGCCGCCCCCGCCCCCGCTAGTCGAGCGCCCACCCGTGCCCACCCTCACGCCTCCCGCCACGTTAGCGGCACCATCCCGCCCCCACCAGCGAACCAGGCAGAGCTGGCGACGGCAAAGGTTTGCCTCAGGCGTCGGTCTGATGATCTTGCTGATCGGCATAGGCTCACTCCTGCTGCTTAAATTCCCCTTCTGGCCGGCCATCCTGATCGTGATCGGCCTGAGCAGCTTCCTCAGCCAGGCCCTGAGCGGCAGCCTGTTGAATGGCCTGCGGAGCACCCTCTGGCTCTTCGGGATTGCCTTCCTGATCATGGTGCCGAAACTCTGGTGGCCAGGTATCATGGTATTAGTAGGGCTGAGTATAGGGCTGGAAATGCTACGACGAAGCGTCGGACGTTCGTGGTAAGTTCATGGTTGACACGACTTCAGCCTTGCTCTACACTTGCAGGCAATCCTGCTAGCTGACCCTCATACTAACAAATGTGTGCGCCTGCGGCACCTGGGCACAACTATGGCTCGCATCGTCGCCGTTACCAATTTGAAGGGCGGGATCGGCAAAACCACGACCGTGGTGAACCTCAGTGCAGGGCTGGCCCTGAAGGGTGCCCGCGTCCTGCTGGTTGATGTTGATGCCCAGGGCAACCTTTCGATGGCCCTCGGCCTACGCCCGCGCCGCAGTCTCTACGAAGTGCTGGTTGATGGTGCCCGCGCCACCGATTGCATCACCACCGCCCGGCCCAACCTCGACCTACTCGCGGCGAACGAGTCGTTACTCACCGCTCAGCCGACGATTGCGCGGCGCCCCGATTGGCCCCGTGTGCTTGAGCAAGCCCTGCGCCCGGTGCGCTCCAGCTACGATTTTATCCTGATCGACTGCGGCGGCTCGCTTACGGTCTTGAACCTGAACGCGCTCAACGCAGCCAGCGACATTGTCGTACCGACGACGGTTGAACCCTTCTCCTTACGCGGGCTTGAAATGTTGATCGAGCAGATCGTGCGGGTAAAGGGCAGCGCCGGCGTGCTGCGGGCGATTGTGCCGACGCTCTATGATAGCCGAACCCGCCAGTCGGTTGAACTGCTCGCCCAGCTACGCGAGCGCTACGGGGTGCTGGTCACCGAGCCTATTCGCGTCAATGTGCGCCTCTCCGAGTCCTCCTCGCTCGGGCGCACCATCTACGAGTACGACCCGCGCTCACGCGGGGCCGTCGATTATGCTAGCCTGGTCGAGCACCTGAGTGGCCTCTGGGGCTTTAGTATCAATTCCGCGCCCCCCGCTGCCAAACCGCCGGTGCTCACCCCACGCACCGAGGCGGCCCTACCACTCAGACCGGCAACCAGCCCGCTGATCAAACCGCTCAGCCCGTCGCCCACGCCACCAATCAGTCTCTCTACGCACCAGGCCGAAAAGCCCGTGGTAGCCGGGGCTGGCAATGTACTCTCATCCACCTGCCCCAATTGCGGCGGCCCCTTGCGCCGGGCAACCGTGGCCGGCTACCGGGTCGCTTTTTGCGACCACTGTCGCTACCGCCGCCAGGAGTTGATCTCCGGGTCACATCGGTGAGGCACCTGCCCATAGGGCTGCTCGTACTCCTGGGTGGCCTTGGTGGTGGCCTGGCCTACCTGAGCCACCAGGCTCCCCTGGCCCCAGCAGCGAGCGCACCCTGGCTACGCGCCGATGCCCTGAGCGCCTTCTGCCTGCTCTTGCTGGCAACTCAGGGCCTGGTGAGCCTGACCCTGCCAACGGTGCCTAGCGCGCAGCCCTGGCGCGAGGTAGGCGCAGCGTTCCTCTTCGGCCTGGCAACGCTGACGGGACACCTGGCTCTGGCTGCCCTGTTGTTGCTGGCTGGTGGCCTGACCTTGAATGGACGCCGCCGGCCATCCGTTGAACTGACGGCGATCCTGAGCACGGTCTGTGGGCTGATACTGATCGGCCTGCCTGGCGGCGCGTGGGACTTCACAGCAGCGGGAACAGGCGTCGGGCTGAACAACCTCAGCCTGGCTCTGATCTTGCTTGGGGCCAGCCTTGCCCCTGGGGCTGACGCCTTGCTGCACGCCCGCCCGCCCATAACAAACCCCCTCGCAACCATCGCCACACTCTACGCCCTGCTCCGCCTCTTCAGCCTGGGGCCCTGGGCGCCGGGCTGGCTGCTGGCGGCCCAGATCATCGGCGTGGCAACCGCCCTGCGGGCGGCCTGGCTGGCCGTCGGCAGGCCGCCTGCGCAGTTGGCCGCCTGGAATGGGCTGCACCTGATGGGCCTGGCGATTGGTGGAGCGGGGCTAGGCTCGAGTGCAGGGATCTGCCTGGCCGGCTATGCTATGCTCGTCTGGCCAGTGCTGCGCCTGGGTCTGAGCAGACCGGGCGAACCACACCAGGCACTCTGGACCCTCGCCGGAATAACCCCGCTCACGGCACCTTTTACGCTAACCTGGCTGGCTGTTGCAGCTGCAATGGCAGGAGAACTTAGTCTATTGGCGCTGGGCCTCGGGAGCGCGGCACTCCTGCTGGCGCTGGCGGTGGGGCGGCTGGCTACAGGCCATGTCGCACTGTCGATCGAAAATGGCTCACGCAAACGAACCCTGACCGCAGCGACCCTGAGTGTAGCTGGCGGGCCTGGTACACCACTACTGCTGAACGGGCTCTTGATCCCCGTTGCGAACCAGCTTTACGCTGGCCTCACCCCATATGGCGAGATCAGCGCCGAGCCGTGGATTGGCCTGATCGCCTTTGACTCTACCCGCCAGCCCGTGGCAACCTTACCATTGCTGGTGCTGGCGGGAGTTATGCTCATCCTGGCTGCCCTCAGCCGCCTGCTGCGACGACCCTGGCGGAGCCGCCGCCATGGGTAGGTCGGGCGGGGTAGAGGCATTCGGGCTGGGCGTCTCACCATACCTAATGAGCATCACGACAGAATCACAGCTTGAGCGCGACGTCGCACGTAAGCAACTCGCCTTCGAGACCGCCCGCCGCCGCACCTTCGCTATTATCTCCCACCCCGACGCTGGCAAGACCACGCTGACCGAGAAGCTGCTGCTCTACTCGGGGGCGATTGACCTGGCCGGCGCGGTGCGTACCCGCAAGAACCAGCGCCACGCCACCTCCGACTGGATGGCCATGGAACGCGAGCGCGGCATCTCGATCACCTCCACCGTCCTCGCCGTGGACTACGCTGGCTGCCGCATCAACCTGCTCGACACGCCCGGTCACCAGGACTTCAGCGAGGACACCTACCGCACCCTGATGGCGGTGGATAGCGCGGTGATGGTGCTCGACGCCGCCAAGGGCATCGAGGCCCAGACCCACAAGCTGTTCGAGGTCTGCCGCCGGCGCGGCGTGCCAATCCTCACCTTCATCAACAAGCTCGACCAGCCCGGCCGCGAGCCCCTCGACCTGCTTGATGAGATCGAGCGCATGCTCGGGATCGGTGCCGTGCCGCTACACTGGCCGATCGGCTCCGGAAGCAGCTTCCAGGGAGTCTACGACCTGCTGGGCGGCCAGGTGCTGCGCTTCGAGCGCACCGCCCACGGCGCGTACCGCGCCCCGGTACAGGTCACCTCCCTCAACGACCCTGGCCTCGACGCCCTCATCGGCCCCGAACCTGCGCGCCATCTCCGTGACGACGTCGCCCTGCTGGAGGGCGCTGGTGCAACGTTCGACCGCAAGACGTTCTTACGCGGCGAGGTGACGCCGGTATTCTTCGGCAGCGCCCTGAACAACTTCGGCGTCGAGCCGTTTCTGCAAGCCCTGACCGAGCTCGCCCCTGCGCCAGGGCCACGCCCGAGCAACCGCGGGCTAATCGAGCCAACCGAGGAGCCATTCTCTGGCTTTGTGTTCAAGATCCAGGCGAATATGGACCCGCTCCACCGTGACCGGACGGCCTTCATCCGCGTCTGCTCCGGCCGCTTTGTGAAGGATATGCAGGTCCACAACCCGCGCCTGGGCAAGAGCATCCGCCTGACCCGCCCGAGCCGCATGTTCGCCCGCGAGCGCGAGACGGTAGTCGAGGCCTTTCCCGGCGACGTGATCGGCGTAACCAATCCCGGCGCCTTCGCCATTGGCGACACCCTCTGCACCGGCGAGCCGCTTCAGTACGCGGCCATCCCGCGCTTCGCGCCAGAGCGCTTCGCTGTGCTCCAGAACCGCAGCCTGGCCAAGCACAAGCAGTTCCACAAGGGGCTGGCGCAACTCGTCGAGGAGGGCGTGGTGCAGCTGCTCTACGATACGGAGAGTATGCGCCGCGAGCCGATCCTGGCAGCGGTGGGCGAGCTCCAGTTCGATGTGGTCAAGGCGCGCATGGCTGCCGAGTACAACGTCGAGACTGACGTGGAGCATCTGCCCTTCGCCGCCGCGCGCTGGCCCACCTGTGCCCCCGAGGTGCTGGAGCAGACCCGGCTCCCCTCGGCGGTGCGCCGGGTACACGACGCCGCCAGCCGGGTCGTCCTGCTTTTCACCAGCGACTGGGAGCTGGCCTACACCGAGCGCGAGCGGCCCCAGCTTGAACTTCGCAGCGCTGCCGACTGAGCGATCAGTGCAGCGGCGGCGGGCTATCTCGTCAGTGAAGTATTGCTCCACCAGCCCGAGGCGGTGCGCACCTTTCTCGTCGCGACCTCCATCCTGGAGCGCATGTGCGGGCCGCTCTGCGACACGGTGCGGGCCTGGCTCTTTACCGTGGCTTTACAAATTATGCTTGCATTACGCATCCTGATCGGGTATTAAGACCTTGATCGCGCCAGGGGAAATTTACCCAAACTTTACAAAAAAATTATTCCAGTTTCATATTTGGTGATTACCATGATGGGTATCACCTTCTCGGTCTGAAGACAATAGCATAGCTATGTAGCGACGGCCAGATCTACCCCACGCCGGGAAGATCGACTGAACACCCACCCTCGTAGGAGCGTAAGCCTACGCTTTGGCATTACCATACCTGTGCGCACGGGGATGGCGCTGCCAAACAGCACGAAGACGTGAAGAAAAGGACACCCCATTGGCTTCCACCCGCACGATTCCCGCAACTGTTGAGGACACGAAAAACATTTGGCAGGTCATCTTTGCCTCCGCGATGGGTACGATGATCGAGTGGTACGACTTCTACATCTTTGGTAGCCTCGCGGCGATCATCGCGGTCCAGTTCTTCCCGTCCGACGACCCGGTGGCAGCCTTTCTGGCAACGCTGGCCACCTTCGGCGCGGGCTTCGCGGCCCGGCCTTTCGGTGCCCTGTTCTTCGGTCGCATCGGCGACATGGTCGGTCGTAAGTACGCCTTCCTGGTGACCCTGTTGATCATGGGCGGCGCGACAACCCTCATCGGTTTGCTGCCGACCTACCAGACGATCGGCATCGCAGCACCGATAATCCTCTTCGTCATCCGCATCCTTCAGGGCCTGGCCCTCGGCGGCGAGTACGGCGGGGCGGCGGTCTACGTGGCCGAGCACTCGCCAGACAATCGGCGCGGCTACTACACTAGCTACATCCAGACCACCGCGACCCTGGGCCTCTTCGTCTCGCTCGCCGTGATTGTTGGCGTGCGACTCTCGATGTCGCCGGAGGCTTTCAATGCCTGGGGCTGGCGCATCCCCTTCCTGCTCTCGATCTTCCTGGTCGGCATCTCGGTCTACATCCGCACTCGTATGAGCGAATCGCCCCTCTTCGCCAAGCTGAAGGCTGAGGGCAAGACCAGCAAGAGCCCGATCAAGGATAGTTTTGGCACCGCAGCCCAGTGGAAGGTCATTCTGGTGGTGCTCTTCGGCGCCGCTGCCGGCCAGGCCGTCATCTGGTACGTGGGCCAGTTCTACGCTCTCTTCTTCCTTCAGAACGTGCTCAGGGTCGAGTTTGTCACCGCCAACGTGATTGTCTCGGTCGCCCTGCTCCTGGGTCTGCCCTTCTTCATCCTCTTCGGTGCCCTCTCGGATCGCATCGGTCGCAAGAAGGTGATGATGACTGGCAACCTGCTCGGTGCCATTGCCATCTACCCGACCTATTTGGCGATGGCATACTTCGCTGGCCCGATCACCCCCGCCGTGACCGACGCCGCTGGCAAGGTCATCACCCCCTCCATCGCCGCTAGCGCCAACCCGGTGATGCTGACTATCCTGGTCTTCACCCTGATGATCTGGGTCGGCATGGTCTACGGCCCCATCGCCGCCTTCCTGGTTGAGGCCTTCCCGGCCCAGATTCGTTACACCTCGGTCTCGCTGCCCTACCATGTGGCGAACGGCTACTTCGGCGGTTTCCTGCCCCTGATCGCCACCTCGGTCGTGGCGGCTACCGGCAATATCTTCGCCGGCCTCTGGTGGCCGATCGGCATCGCCACGATGACCTTCGTCGTTGGTATGATCTTCCTCAAGGAGAACAGCATGTATATGACCGGCGATGCTGCGATGCACCCTGCCCGCAACGAGACTGAGACCTCGCAGGCTGGCTAAATGCGCGCACGCCCGGCTTGCGGCAAAGGGAAAGGGGTTCGTCAGGGAGGGCTTGGCCCTCCCTGACTGTGCAGAAGCTTCACTCCCACCCCGACCAGCAAGCAGAACGACTACTCGGTCGTCCAGAGCACAACGGTGCCATCGAGGCTGGCACTGGCGAGGCGTCGACCGTCAGGGCTCCAGGCCACCGCATACACCCAGTCGGTGTGGCCGATGAAGGTGCCGATCAGTGAGCCATCGTTGCGCCAGATCCGCACCGTCGAGTCGGCCCCGCAGCTGGCCAGCGACTGGCCGTCGGGGCTCCAGGTCACCCCATAGACGTAGGTATGATGGCCCTCCAGGGTGGTGCAGAGGCTACCGTCGCTCACCCGCCAGAGCCAGGCAGTCTCGGGCTGCTCGGGCTTCGCGTAGCCAGTTACCTTGCCGATCGGGCTCCAGGCCAGCTGGGCGGCCCAGTTCTTGTGCTTCTGTAGCTCGGCCACCAGGCCACCCTTGGCCAGTCGCCAGAGCCGTACGGTGCCGTCGGCGCTACAGCTCGCCAGCGACTGGCCGTCGGGGCTCCAGGCAACCCCGTAGACATAGCTGGTATGGCCGGGGAGGGAGTGAAACGTCACAGGCTCGCCCAGCTGCCAAAGGCGCACCACGCCGTCGGCGTAGCCCGCCGCCAGCATCTGGCCGTCGGGGCGCCAGTCGATGCCGTAAACCTTCAGCCGACCGTCGGGGCGCAGCTCCTGGGACGGGGCGGCGTCGCCAGGGGAGCAGAGCCGCACTGCGCCGTCGGCCCCGGCGCTGGCCAGCAGGTCGCCGTCGGGGCTCCAGGCCACCGCCTGCACCGTATCGCCGTGTCCAGCAAGCGTGGAAAGGAGCGTACCGTCGGCCACGCCCCAAAGGCGGATGAGCCGGTCGGTGCCAGCGGCGGCCAGCGTGCGGCCGTCAGGACTCCAACTCAGGCTGAGCACCTGCTCGTTTGCAGCCGCCAGACAGGCCAACTCGGTGCCGTTGTTGGCATCCCAGAGGCGCACGGTGTGGTCGGCACCGCCGCTGGCGAGAGTCATGCCGTCGGGGCTCCAGGCCACCGCCTGCACGAAGCTACCGTGGCCGGACAGTATCCGACTGAGGCGGGCACCGCTGACGTAGCGCTGAGTGCGGCCGAGCAGGTCGCGCTTGAAGGCCTCGGCGTTGGGGTAGCGGCCCTGGGGAAAACGATCCATCGCACGCATCAGCGCCTCGCTTACCGGGCGCGAGATACGTGGGTTGAGCCGGTGAGGCGGCTTCAGTGGGTCGCGAGTCTTGCCCATGCGCTTCGGCGCGGAGAGCGGGTAGCGGTTGGTAAGCAGGTGGTAAAGGGTGGCACCAAGGCTGTAGATGTCAGTACGCTGGTCGGTACCGCCAGACCAGTCGAACTGCTCTAGGGGCATATACTCCAGAGTGCCAAGCCCATGGATCGTCTGGCGCGTGCGCTGGGTACCCTGCTTGAGCAGGCCGAAGTCCACTAGCTTGGCCACGCCCTCGGGGGTGACACGAATGTTGGCGGGCTTGATGTCGCGGTGCAAGATCGGCGGGTGCTGGCCGTGAAGATAGCTCAGCAGGTCGCAGACCTGGACGATATAAGCAACGGCAAGTTGTTCGGGGAGAGGACCCTTCTGGCGGGTGAGGATCTCATCGAGGCTCTGGCCGGGGATGAACTCCATCACCAGGAAGCTTCTGCCGTTTTCTTCGTAGGTAGCGTAGTAGGTGGGTAGGCCGGGGTGGCTGAGGCCGACGAGGGTGGCGAACTCGCGCTGGAAGGCACGGGCGGTGGAGGCCTCGAAGGTTTCTTTGATCGCCACCGGACGCTCGCCTTCGGCGGCGGCCTCATAAACAGCGCCGAAGGTGCCATGGCCGATCACACGAATGACCCTGAAGCGCCCGATGGCGCTGCCGGGGTCGTGAAGATGGACGGCGAAGCGGAGCGACTGGCCGCAGCGCGTGCAATGGCTGGCACTATCGGGGTTCTCGGTGCCGCAGCCGTAGCCGCTGCGCTGGTCCTCGCAGATCAGCATGTTCGCTCCGGTTGCTGCTGAGGTATCTGTTCACGCTTGGGGCAATGCGCACGCCTGGGAGCGCGGGCGTCCCGCCCGCCTGCGGGCCAGCGGCATAGGCGGCGCTAGTATAGCACAGCTACGCCGGACTTCCCTCCCGCCTGCGCGTGACCGTTAGGGTTTGGGGACTACTTCTGCCAGGCCCTCCGGGGGCCAGTTGA
>CAZQCG010000063.1:0-17610 GCA_964592425.1 uncultured Chloroflexaceae bacterium | reverse complement strand
CAATCGGCATTGGTTCGATTCTCCATGGCTGACCTCCTTGCTGATGCGTTCAGCATAGCACGGGTACGGTCAACTTGATGTAACTGGCGCGGCCCTGAACCTGGGCGTTTTTTAGAATGGTGTCGTGTGCCGCTAGCTGTGCCCTCTATCGAACCTGACAGCGGCGCGCCTGACGCTGAGCGTTAGGCGGGCACCTCAGCCCGTATGCCCATGCCGGACAAGAAGACCGCCCTGCTGATCGGGACACATCGATATTTGCACGTCTCGACAGCTTGTTGTTTTGCTTTATAATAGGAAGCGATCAAACCTTACATGGAGGAATCTATCATGAAAGCTCGTGATTTTATTCAAGACGGCGAGAGTGTGGTTGTTATCTTTACACGAGGCGACAGGTTGGAAATCAATGAAGACCATTCCGGTTCGACTGGAAATTGGTCGATTAACCCTCACAGGAAAGTTCACCGCGTAGTTATCTATCGTAGAGATGAGCTAACCGAAAAAAATAGCATTTTCTTGGCGACATTCGAAGGAGCTATTCTCTCTGAAGATGAGGATAGATACAACATACAACTAAGCCACATACAGTATGCAGGGGAAACAAATTTACACTGGGGGGAATTTGCAGACACCGGTTCACAGCCTGTACGTTATCTGCCGTAATCTGCTATACTCTCTACGTGGCAGGCAGTATAGGGAGGCGTTCAGCGCCGCCGGTAGTACAGTGTCGGCACTGGGAGCGAACAGATATGGCCTCATACGCATGCCGGTGGCTCATGCGCTACGATCATAGCGGTGAGGAACCTACGCGATGGTTGGTTCCTGTCAAGGAAGGAGGCGCAGCATGACGGCATTACTGCAACAAGCGATTGCGGCTATCGCGAAGTTACCAGGGTCTCAGCAAGATGCGATTGCGCGTCGGCTCTTGGCCGAACTCGCTGATGATGCTGCCTGGGAGTCCCGCTTCGCAGGAACAACCGACGAGCAATGGGATCACCTCGCGGCCCAGGTTCGTCACGCCATTGCGACCGGTGCGACCGAGTCGTTGGAAAGCGTGTTTCCGCCGCCTGATCTGCGGCCATGAAGTCCAGCATTACGAAGGAGTTCCGCCAACGCCTGGAGAGTTTGCCGACCACGGTGCAAGACCAGGCGGCTCGTGCGTATACCCTCTGGCGTACTGATCCATACCACCCAAGTCTGGAATTTAAGCGGGTGAGCCAGCGGCAACCCATCTACTCTGTGCGTATCGGGATCAGTTATCGCGCCTTGGGTCTCCGTGAAGGGGAGGGCATCTATTGGTTTTGGATTGGTTCGCATAGCGCGTATGACGAGTTACTCAAGCATCTGTAAGCCGGAAGGCAACCAAACTCATCGTGTGCTGATCGGTTAGGGTTTACGTATGAGGATAGCTTGTCACAACGATGAATGAAGACTACAGGCGTAAAGCGTATACACAAGGATATGAGTATAGCCTGTCAAAATAGGAAATATGCACAGAAAACGTAAAGTATATATACGATATCGATCTTAATATACACACAAAATCACTGCATACACACACACCAGCCGCCCAACATCGGCTCGCAGCGGACGCCGCTGGCGCGGCCCCTGACCTGGGCGCGATTTACGCGGGTGGTTCCGTGCCCACGCCGGTGCCGTTCTTGACGCCCGCCAGCGGCGCAGGTGACGGCTGTCCGTTGGGCGGCCCTCAACCCTAAAAGCCCATGCCGGACGGGCATAGGTAGTCATTCTTTCCCATCGCTTGACATAGGGTATAACAAAAGTTATACTGGCGACATGAAAACCGCAATTTCCCTTCCCGATCCGCTCTTTCATGCAGCGGAACAGTTCGCCCAGGCGCATGGGTTGTCACGAAGTGAGTTGTTTGCCCGTGCGCTGCAAACCTACTTACAGGCCTATCAGGCACACGATATCACCGCGACGCTCAACCAGATTTATACCGAGGAAGAATCGACTCTTGACCCGCGCGTGATCCGCGCACAGGCCCAGGTCGTGGTGAAGGAAGACTGGTAATGCGTCGCGGTGATATTTGGTGGGCCGACCTGCCCGATCCGAACGGTTCAAGCGCAGGCTATCGCCGTCCGGTCGTGATCGTCCAAGCCGATGCCTTTACCACCAGCCGGATCGCCACCGTCATCGTCGCGGCGATCACCAGCAATCTGCGGCTCACGACGGCGCCGGGGAATGTCTTCCTTCCCGCAGCGGAGTCGGGCTTGCCACGCGACTCCGTGATCAACGTCTCCCAGATTATCACGCTGGATAAGGCGATCTTGGATACCTATCTTGGTCGCGTCACCGCGACGACGCTGGCGCAACTTGACGAGGGCATTCGGTTGGTGCTTGATGTCTAGCGGCACCATGCCCGGAAGCACCCGTGTGCCCAGAACGACGCCGATCTACGGGTAAATACCCACTATCTATCCGTAGATCGCCCCGCTGTCGAAGATCATATTGGGCCGGGGCTTGGCGATGCGGTATGTCCGACTGTCCGGGTTATTCCGCCTTTGGTTTGCGCTGAAAGCGTTGAATACGCTGCTTAATATCCGCGACGATATCTTGAATGGCCTCCATATCTTGTCCGCTCATATAGGTGCGTAATTCATCGACAAGGGGTGTGATCGTCGGACGATGATAAAACATCAGCGTCGCGACATCATTTTCATACAACCCAACACGCGTAAAATCGCCTTGTCGATACAATGATGGAAGCGCATAGAGCTTTAATAAAATGAGCCCATCAACCGTTGCAGAGGCAATCATGCGTTCAAAGAATGGGTTTTTTGTGGTATATCTTTTTTGGACGTGTGCGAATAGTGGATTTTTCGTGAGCAAAAAGTCTATTTGTAAATCATGGTAGCGGCCATGCGCAAAAAAAGTGTCTTGGCTCGTAATCGTAATTTCTGGCAACTTCTTTAATGCAGTCGTGTTAATAATAAAATCAATATCTTCCGTATTACGCCCTTGGATGTACTGAAGAATGGCAATACCCCCAACAAGGGTGTATTTCATGTTACGCTGATCAAGGAGCGTAAAAAGATCATCGACGGTTTTGAGTAATTCATCCATCGTAAAGGGCGCTCCTTGCCACCGCTGTGCATTAAAGACACGCGCATTCCGAACCACATGACCAATATGAACAGGTGTCGTCGTCATAAGAGCGTATGATACCTCACCGGTCTAATGTACAGGATGATAGTGTACCGTTTCGTGTCCTAAAATGCAAGGTGAATGAGAAAATACACAAGTTAAGTGATCTGAATTTATGTTCGATATGGGCCTTTATAACTGAGGGCGGCCCAACGCCAGCCTTCAGGCGCGCCGCTGGCAGGCGTCGTGAGGGCACGGCGCGTCGGCTGGCGACGCGCATGAAAAACGCCCCAGGTTACAGGCCGCACCAGCGGCTTCACCTGCAGGGCGTGTTGGGCTGCGGAGAACGGGGAGCGCGATGTGGTTATGACGCTTTCTGACGAGGAATAAGATCAATCAGGCTACGTAAGGCACGATTAACGGTTTCTGAATCAGGAAAATATGCCTGCACGTCCGGATCGAGTGCAATCACCCCTTTGGGAAGCGTAAAATCACGCTCCTCGGTTGTTCCATCGAGCTTATGAACCGTCACGGTATAGCCATGCCGCATGGCATTGGCATGCTTTCCGCGCACGCCTTTCGAGAAGTCGTATTCTGGAAGCATATCATCATCATGCGGTGTAGGATTCGTCTCATTGCTCATACAATCTCCGTTCTGCTCCAGTCGCCTGTCGTGCGCTGATGATCCGAATGTGATCCGTACGCTCCGTATAGATGACCACAAGAAGGCGATTACTTACTGATGCGAGCAAACGCATCTGGAGGGGTAGATGAGATAAACGTTCTACTACTCTACCGGACGGAAGTCGCTGCGGGTACGCATGGGCAGGAACCGTCCTCTGCCTGTCCGCGCTACGGTGCTGCCTGCGTTGCGCCAACCAACGCCGCAGGGATGTCTGGCTCTCATTGAGGGCTTTACCTCGCCCCCAACCGAGTTAACTCAGCTACTACTTCCGAGGCACCGACACGCTGCGCAGTTGCAAGCGGAGTTTCATCAAATATCCGTCGAGCTCCGAGATCAGCGCCTGCCGCTACAAGCACCCGAACAATATATATGTTGTCGTCCTCTGCTGCCAAATGGATAGGCCTATTCCCGAGGCTGTCAATCTCGTTTACCTGGGCACCCGCCTCAAGCAATAGCTTGACCATTTCGGGCTTTCCAGAACGGACGGCCTGGTGGATCGTTGGTTCATCTTGGCCATCGACGTGAAGCTGAGCACCAGCAGAGAACAAATACGCAACAAGCTCTACGTATCCTAGAGATGCCGCCTCAGATATAGGTGTTCCGCAAACATTGTTCAGGGTGTTTATGTTCGCTCCGCGCTCAACCAAAGCACGAACCACCTCAAGCTTGTTCTCGACCGCAAGAAAGTGAAGCGCAGTTTCGCCGAGCCCATCTCTCGCTTCAAGTAGTGCTGGCTCTTGCGATAGAAGGCGAAGCCCGTCTTCCACCGACGAGAAAAATGCTTTTATTAATCGTCGAGCGTCATGTTCCATCGAGCACCCTAACGGTGCATATAGGCAGACATTTCGTCTGTCTACGCTGCTATCAGGCTCATGAGGAGTGAGCACTTTTTTCAACAGCGCGATGGGCGACCGTTGCTCACAGTTGCCCGTCGTTGCCGCTGCGGGCGATGATGGCGAGGTAGGCGGGGTCCTGGTAGCGCGCCAGGCTGAAGGCGGCGGCGTAGGCTGGCAGGGGTGCGCCGGTGATCCAGGCACCGAGCAACTCGGCGGCAGCACAGGCAGCCATCAGGCCAAAGCCGGAGTAGCCCCCGCTGACGTAGGCCCCCGGCACGGGCAGCGGACCGATCAGGGGGCGATTCTCACGCGTGCGGGTGTAGTAGCCGCCGTCCAGGTAGGCCCGTGGCATATGCTCGCGGTAGGCGTGCAGGCCGGGGAGCATGACACGCAGGCCGCGCAGGGCCAACTCGGGTAGCTGCTCGTCAAGGGCGATCGGGAACCGGGGCTCAACCGCCCCGCTGTGATAGTCCCAGAGCAGCAGGAGGGTTGCCGCCCCCGGCCCGCCCTCGGGGCGCGTATGCACCCCCGCAGGCAGCAACTCAAGCAGCCAGCGCAAATCGGGATCGGTGGCAAGCTCGGCCTGCTCGGCGGGGCTCCATGCCAGGCGCAGCGGGTCGGCCCAGATCAGCATAGGGGCCTCACGCGGCACAACCGCCAGCCGGTCGTCGATCGCCGCTTTGAGATGCAACTCATTGTAGATCGGTAAGGCAAGTCCGAGCATGTGCCCAAAGGCCGGTAGCAGTGGCCCGGCTGCCCCAACCAGAGTGGAGGTGGCGATGTGCAGCGGACCTTGCGGTGTTTGTACCTCGACGCCGCTGATCCGCCCGCCTTGTTGGGCAACCGCACGCACTTCGCCGCGCAGCAGGCGTACCCCCGCAGCACGCGCCTGCTCAAGCAGCAGCATGCCAAGCTGGCGTGCGCCAAACCAGCCGGCACAGCGAACATGCAGAGCGGCAACCGTCTCCCGACTGAGATAAGGGAAGTGCTGCGCAAGCAGGGTCGGGTCGAGCAGCAGGTCGGCACCGCTGGGCTGGCCCACGAAGCCATGGGCCGGGGCAGGCCGGTAGGACTCGCCGGAGGAGCCGCGCCCGTGGATACGTAGCGGCCCGGCCCCCAGGGCCGCCACCGCTTCGGCCTCGGCGATAAAGGCGGGCAAGCCCTCGGCATTGCCGGTCGCGTAGAGGTAGCCGCGCCGGTTGAGCATGATGCTGTTGCCACAGGCCTGGGCCAACGCTTCAAGCAAGTCGATGCTGCGCTGCATCAGGGCAACCATGGCCCCGTCGGGGCCGGGCCACCAGGTGCGGTAGGCTTCGGTGGACTTGTCGCTGGTCAAAGCCAGCGGGTCGCCCTGCTCAACCAGCAGCACCTCACGTACACCGTGGCGCACAGCCAACTCATAAGCGGCGGCGACGCCGGCAATGCCGGCGCCGCAGATCACCACCTCGGCACGTTGATCAGGCATGGCTGCGTCCCTACTTGACGCCCTCCAGGCGATCCTCAAGATCGGCGTAGAGCTCTCGTAGCTTATCAAGGGTCTCGTCGTCGGCCTGCCACATACCCCGGCTGCTGGCCTCGAGCAGGCGCCCGACCGCGTTGCGGGTTGCCTCGGGGTTGGCTGCCTCGAGCCGCTGGCGCATACTCTCATCAAGTACGAAGGTCGCGGCAGCCTCGTCGTAGACCCAGTTGTCAACCGCTGCGGTGGTTGCGCTCCAGCCGAGCATATAGGTGAAGCGGTGAGCGATCTCGGCAGCACCGTTGTGGCCGTGCTTGAGCATACCCTCGTACCAGTTGGGGTTGAGCAGCTTGGTGCGATACTCCACGCGCAGCACCTGATCAAGGCTCTGTACCTTGGTCTCGGCGGTGAAGCTCTCGACATAGTTGAGGGCCACGCTCTGGCCGGTGGCACGCTCAGCGGCGGCCTTGAGCGCACCAGAGTAGCCGTAGTAGTGCTGCATGTCGGTCAGGCCATACTCGACACTGTCGATCTCCTGGGCTACTCGCCCAACAGTCTTGAGCAGCGAGCGCAGCACTTCGGGCTGGGCCTGGCCAGCCTTCTCGCCACCGAAGGCGTAGGCGTTGCGTTTGATGAAGAGCTCTTCGAGATCCTGGCGCTCCTCCCAGGCCCCACCGTCGATGGCCTCATCGACATCGGTGCCGTAGGTACCCTCGGCCTGGGTGAAGACACGGGCGGTGGCCGCCTCCCAGCTTCGCCCTTCGGCGAGCATAAGATTGACATGCTTGCGGATGAAGTTCTGCTCTTCAGGCTCATCGGCAGCGGCGGCCTCGCGCACAAGCCGGTCAAGCAGGTCGATCGTGCCGGCGAAGGTGTCGCGGAAGATGCCCGAGGCGGTCATCAGCACATCAACGCGCGGGCGACCCAGCTCGGCCAGGGGGATCAGCTCGTAGCGCCCGATCTTGCCCTGGGCATCCTTGAGCGGGCGGGCTCCGATCAGGCCGAGGATGGTGCCAATCGACTCACCCTTAGTCTTGATCGCGTCAAGGCCCCAGAGTACCTGGGCAATCGTCTCGGGATAGTCGCCATGCTCCTCAATGTGAGCCGCAATCAGGGCCTCACCGATGCGTGCCCCGCGCTGGTAGGCGCTGTCCGAGGGCACGCGGAAGGGGTCGAGACTGTGGATGTTGCGCCCGGTGGGCAACACGGCCAGACCGTCACGGATCAGGTCGCCGCCAGGGGCGGCCGGGATATACTTGCCCTCCAGACCATGCAGCAGGTAGCTCAACTCCTGGGTATTGTCACGCAGGGCGGCCAGCATACCCCGACCCAGATCGGTCATAGGGTTGAGCGCCATAGCCCAGGGGACAAACTCAGAGACGGCGAAGGTCTCGCGCCAGGCGCGGTCAGGCTGCTCGCCCCCAAGCACAGCCCGGCGCACCCAGGTTGCCAGGCCCTCTTCAAGCTGATCGCGCAGCGCCAGAGCCTGCGAGTCGCCGCGACGGGCGGCGTGGAGCATAGCACCATAGCTCTCGAACGAACTGCCTTTCTGGCCCAGGTCGGCCCGCTGACGCAGGGCCTCCAGCCCCAGGTCGCCGAGGCCCTGGTTACCATCACGGGGGATCTTGAGCGCTTCGACAATCAGGGTCTGCTGCTCCTCAACGGCAGGGGCGCTGCCGAGAATGTGCAGGCTCCCACTGATCAGGGTGCTCTCCAGCTCACGCAGGTAGGCGTAGGCGCGTGAGGCAAAGGCGGAGAAAGGCTCGTCGGGGTGACGGGCCAGCTCAACCTCGAGGTTGAGCAGGTCGATCTTGGCAAGAATGGCACGCTCGACCTCGAGATCGGGCTGACGCCCCTCACGCGAGGATTCGCCGACGCCACGGTAGTCCTCAAGCAGATCCTTGAGGGCCTGCAGCTCCTTGTAGAGCCCGGCGCGTCCGTAGGGCGGAATGGCATGACCGACAATCACAGCGTAGCCGCGCCGTTTGGCGATATTAGCCTCGGCGGGATTGTTGATCGGGTAGATGTAGAAGTGGGGCAAGTCACCCAGGAGCTGATCAGGCCAGCAATGCTCAGTCATACCCAGCTGCACACCAGGCATCCACTCGGCGGTGCCATGCATCCCCATGTGGACGAGCGCATCAGCGCCGAACTCGTGGCTGAGATACTTGTAGAAGAGGGCGTACTGATGGTGGGGTGTATTCTCGCGATCAAAAAGCAGGCGCATCGGGTCGCCTGGCATACCGATCATGGGCTGGACGCCGATATAGATATTACCCAGGCGCATCCCGCCGAGGCGGACGCGGTCACGTCCAGCGGGGGCAATGTCGCCGGGGAAGGCACCCCAGCGCCCATTGATGCGCTCCTGGTCGCCAGGGCGCACCCAGCGATTAAAGCGCTCACGGTCAACCTCAGGCAGATGCAGGGGCGGATGACCGGGGGGCAGTTCGGGCTGATCAGCGCGCAGGGTGGCATCGAGGCAACGGGCAAACTGCTGCGGATCACGCGGGTAGTCGCTAATCGTGTAGCCCTCGGCGCGCATACGGTCGAGCAGAGCGATCAGGCTGGCCGGCACGTCAAGCAGGGCCGCCGTGGCCGTATTGCCCTGGCCGGGTGGATAGTTATAGACAACCAGCGCCACCTTCTTGTCACGGTTAGCCGTCTTGCGCAGCTTGATAAAACCACGCAGCTGCGTCCCCAGACGGGCAAGGCGATCAGGCGTGGTGCTAACCTCACTCCCGCGCATACCGCCGAGTACCACCGGAGCAATCGCCCCGTCCATCTCGGGGAGGGCATAGAGCATCGTAGCCTGAAGCGGGCCGACGCCGTGGGCCTTCCAGTGATCTTCGTCCTGCACAAAGAGCGGCGAAGCAACAACGTAGGGTACGTCCAGCTTACTGAGCAACTCGCGGGCCACCGCAACGGTGAGGCCAGCCTTGGTTGAGCCAGCGGGGCCGCCGACAAGCGGAAAGCCCATGGTATTGACGAGGGCATCGACATGCAGCTTGCCAAGCCACTCCCGCACGACGACATGGCTCTCGATGCCCTGGACAAAGATTGGCAACACACGCAGGCCAGCCTGCTCAAGGGCGCGCACGACATCGTCGTGGTAGTGGGTACCACCAATAATGTGGCTGCGGAAGGAGAGCACCGCCACCGTACCAAGGGGCTGCTCGCTCCTGGCACGTTTGCCAGCAGCCTTGCGCCGATCTTGCTCCCAGTGCAGATACTCCTCCGGGCGAGCAAAATACCTAGGGGCATCAGGGTGGGCAAAACCCATATCGGGAATGACCACGGGCGGCGGCACCTGAAGTTTAGGCAGACCACAGTACTCACGCAGGATCAATTTGAACATACTGGCCGTATTGGCCACATTGCGGGTTGTCCAGTAGGTAGTGACGTTAGTCCAATTACGGAAATCGCTCAGCTTTTTACCGGGCAGGAAGTTGACGAGCTTGCTGGTAATCTTCTGCAGCTTGATATAGCCATAGAGGGCGTCCTCTTCGCGATTGCCGACAAGGAGACGGGCCACATTCTGCACCGGCTTGGGCATACCGCCGCCACCCTTGCCCATCGCATAGTTGCCCACCTTGGTCAGGCGCATTACCTCAGGCATACCCTCGAAGGAGAAGACCACCGGCGGATCGATCCGCTCAACCATTGGAACAAGCAACTCAGCCGTTTCGGCAAGCGTGATGAGTGAGGTCATCAGGCAGGCGCAGTGAGTGATGGCCGCCTCCACCACCGCCGGGCGTTGTTGCAGATCACGATCCTCAAAAACATGCAAGCGGAAGCCCGGCACCTCCTTGCGCACCTCCGCCTCAGCCTGGTTAAAGAGGCTCTGGCTATAGCGCTGAAGACCAAGTACCAGCACAAATTCGATCGTCTGGGCCATAACCATCCTCGCTTCTTCTGCCGGGTGAGCCGACAACATTGCCGTCCCTGTGCCGCAGCAAGATCTGCTTATATTATCGTTAAAAGTGCATGCATGTACAAACTTTGCATTCTTCGCACAAGAACTGTGCAAAAGGACAGAGGGCATCAAAGGGTCAGGGCATTGGTTCGGAGGGACTGCTATACTAGGCCATGGTGCAGCGCACGATGCTGATTGCCGACGACCCACACGTGTAGGGGAGCCCTGTTATGGCACCTGGCTCTGATAAGGGTGAAGAGAAACCCTCAGTTGATCGCCTGATGGCCGAAAATGCGGAGCTACGCCGCGAACTTGCGCGCTACCGCACGATCTTCGAACTGCTGCCGCTCGGAGTCTATGTCTATCGGCTGGAAGATCGGAGCGATGATCGCAGCCTGCTGATGGTGGCTGCCAACCCGGCGGTTGAGCCGCTGGCCGGGGTTGCGCCGAAGGAGTTGATCGGTCGCACGCTGGACACGAACTTCCCTGGCCTGCGCGCCCAGGGCCTGCCGCAGACCTATGCCGAAGTAGTACGCATGGGGGCACCCTTCACCACCGAGGTGGTCTACGGCGATGAGCGGGTCGTCGAGAGCGCCTTCAATGTGCAAGCCCTGCCCCTGCCCAACAATGAGCTGTGTGTCTTCTTCGACAATATCACCGTTCATAAACAGACCGAGCGTGAACTGCGGCGGCTCAACGAGATGCTTGAAGCACAGGCGCAAGTAGATCTGGCCGAACGTGACCGCAGCCGCGACCTGTTGCGTCATGTGCTGGAAGCCTCCCCTTCAGCGGTCTACCTGAAAGATCTTGAGGGCCGTTTCCTGCTGCTCAACCAGCGCGCAGCCGATGTGATGGGCCATCCAGTCAAAGAGTTACTGGACAAAGCCGACTACGAGCTCTTCCCTGTTGAATATGTGACCCATTGGCGGGCCGCCGAGGCCGAAGTGCTGCGTCTGCGCCGCTCCGTCGATCAGGAAGAGCAGGCCCCCCTGGCTGACGGCATCCACACCTTTCTCTCCAGCCGTGCGCCGGTCTTTGACGAAGAGGGCGAAATCTTCGCGATCAGTGGGGTCTCGACCGATATTACGGAGCGTATCGCAGCCGAAGCCGAGTTGCGCCACTCGCAACAATTGTTGCAAACACTCTTCGATCACCTGCCGGTCGGGATGATGCTGAAGGCCGCCGAAGATGGGCGCTATGTCCTCTGGAATGAGGCGGCCAGCTTGCAGATCGGCCCATCTGCCGCTGAAGCGCTTGGCAAGACTGACCACGAGATCTTTGCCAAAGCCCTGGCTGACGAACTGCTTGAGCGGCATCAACTGGTGGTAAAGAGTCGCCAGCCGTTGATTCTGCCGGAAGAGCTAGTCACAAGCCCGAAGCTCGGCCCGATCATCCTGAGTGTGACGCGGGTGCCGATCTTCAACGAGCAGGGTGAGCCGATCTATGTGCTGATCCTCACCGCCGATGTGACTGGACAGCGGCGCGCCGCCGATGAGCGCGCCGCCTTGCAGACACAGATCATTGAGGCCCAGCAGAACGCCCTGCGCGAGCTCTCGACGCCGTTACTCTCGATCTCCGGGCGGGTGGTGCTGATGCCAATTGTCGGTGCCGTTGACAGTCGACGGGCTCAGCAGGTGCTCGAAAGCCTGTTGCAGGGCGTAGCGCAGCATAACGCCGAGATCGCGATTGTTGACATCACGGGAGTGCAGGTAGTTGACACCCAGGTGGCCAATGCCTTTATCCAGGCGGCGCGGGCGGTGCAACTGCTGGGGGCCCGGGTCATTCTAACCGGCATCAGGCCCGAGGTGGCCCAGACCCTGGTTGAACTGGGGGTTGACCTGAGCAGCATGATCACCCGCGGTTCGTTGCAGGACGGCATCGCCTATGGGCTACGGATCAGCGGTATGGGTCGTGCATAACTTGAAGGTACTACCCTCCACCATAGAGCGCCACAATCACCCCTGGCGTAACCAGGCCCTCGATCAGCGCGGCAAGGGCAATCAGCGGAATCAGGCAGAGCAGCAGCAACTTGGCACCATTAGCGAGCGACCAGAGCAGGTTCTGGCCGATACTGAAGCCGGGCGGGGCGGCCAGGGTCGCCGCCCCGATGCGCAGGCCCACCGCCGCGCTGAGTAGAAAGGTGGGCAACTCGATGACGCCGTGGGGAAGCACGTAGGCCAGCACAAATTGCCAGCTACTGAGCAGATCGGGCGCGGCCCAGGTGCCGTCAGGAAAAGCGAGGCGCCCGGCCAGCAGGCCGATCTGGCCAAAGGCAACCAGCGGCACCAGCAGGGCAAAGAGGCCCAGGCTGATTGCCGAGAGCAGGCTCGAGAGGATGGCGACCCGCAGGTTGTTGAAAAAGATCGCCAGGGCCAGCCCGAGCGACGGCGCGGGCGGTGTGCCAAGCTCATTGATCGTCTCATTGAGAGCTGCAGCGAAGCCGCCAAAACGCAGCGTCGGTCCTAGCCAGAAGCCATAGAGCAACCCGACGAGCGCGGTTGTCCCGCAGACTAGCAATGGCATGCGTAATTCGCGCAGCAACGCCGGCAACTCATGGCGGTAGAAACGCGCCGGCGACAAGGGTAGGCCAGCATAGGCCGCTGGAACGACCCCGGCCGGGCGGTACTCGCGAAAGAAGGTCAGAAAGGTCGTTCGCAGCCAATCCAGGTTCAAATCCTCCTGCTGGCGGGCCAGGATCTCCTCGCGATTGAATCCGGCCATGCCACTGCGCATCAGGGCAAGACCAACAAGCACAAATGCGGCCAGGTTATACCAGAGCACATCGTAGCGCCCGGCGATATAGAGCAGAGCCTGCAGCTGGATCGCCACTGCTGTCGGCACGAGGATCGCCGAGGCGAGCAGGGTTGCGGCGCGCACACTGCCGGTATGGGTCGAAATGACCACCGCCCCGGCCACCATCACCACGGTGATCACGCTGATCATCAAGAGCGCCTGGATCAGCACCTCGCTGCTCATCGCGACAGCATAGAGCTGGGGGTAGACCAGGCGCATTGCCCCCAGAAAGACCAGCATCGCCAACAGGCTGCCCAACAGGGGTACGAAGAGGGCCGCGATCAGCTTGCCAGCGTAGAGCTGGCGATCCGAGATGGGCATGGCCAGCAGCGACTCAAGGCTATTGCGCTCACGCTCACCGACAAACGACTCGATAGCAGTGATCAGCGCAAAGCTGGCCGGAACAAAACCGACCAGCAGAGCGGCGAAGGGCAGCAACTGGCCGAGCAGGCGCGGGCTTTCGACAAAGCTGATTGCAAAGCCCGTCCCAGCTACCAGTACTGCCGGCAGGCCCAGCCCAATCGTCGCCAGGGGCAGCAACACCCGCCAGTCACTGAGCACCTCGAAGACTTCACGCTCGATGAGCAGCGTCGTTGGACGACGCTGCGTGCGCACGGCAGGCTGCAGGCGCATGGCTAAACCAGCGCACGGCAGGCGCCAGCGACCCTGGCGCTGCTCCCGTGAGAGCAACTCCTCGCGGCTGAAGCTGCGCATACCGATGCGGATCAGCAGGATCGCCACCACGACCAGCCCTGCTGCCACCAGCCAGAGCAGCGGCCAATAGTCGTTGATGATCAACACGGCGGCCAGCTGCAGCACACCGGCCATCGGCAACATAATAAAACTTGACATCAGGTTGGCCGCCCGCACCGAGGTGATATGTGACGAAATCACCACTGCACCGCTGACCATCACCAGCGCCATCAGCGCCACCAGCAAGACCAGCAGCAACAGGCGTGGCAGATCCATCACCCCAAAGTAGAGCTCGGGCAGAAAGAGGATCAGCAGCCCGGTATAGATCAACATGGCCGTCAGGCTGGCCAGCAGTGGGGTCAGCAAGGACGAGCAGAGCTTGCCCAGGTAGAGCTCATTGTCGGAGAGGGGCATCGCCAGGAGTGATTCGAGGGTGTTGCGCTCACGCTCACCGACGAACGACTCGAGCGCGGCGATCAGCACAAAGCTGGCCGGCAGAAAGCCCGCCAGCAGAGCCGCAAAAGGCACCAGCCGCACGGCCAGTGCCTGGTCGTCAACAAAACGCACGACCTGATTCGCCGCTGCAGCGAGCAACTGCGGCAACAGCAGGCTCAAGGTCAACATCGGCAGCACCACACGCCAGTCGCTGAGCATCTCGCGCACTTCGCGCCGTGTGATCGCCATCACATGAGTTGGATTCATCGATGCTTGCCTGGTTCAGAGAAGCTGAAGCTCACGGCTCAAGTGCCAGCAGATCACGCAGCGTCGCCTCGTCCGGGCCGGAATAGCTAGCTGTACCATTCGACGGAAGCGGCGGGGCCTCCCCGGCGACAATGCGCAGGTAAACATCTTCCAGCCGGCGGCTGACCTCGGCCAGGGCGATGACGGGGAAGCCCTGACTGGCAAGGCGGGCAAGGATCTGCGGGTTGATCTGCGCGGGCTCGGCGCAGGTATAACGTACCAGCGCACCGTCGGACTGCTCAACCTCGACCAGACCCGCCAGCAGCGGCAGGGCATCGCTGGCCTGATAGGGCGGGGCGAGGCGCAGTTCGTAGCGTGGCGCACCAAGCAGACGGCGGCTCAACTCGGCGAAGGTACCCTGGGCGACAATCCGCCCGCCACTGATAATCGCAATACGGTCAGCGAGTACCTCAGCCTCGGCCAGGTTGTGGGTCGTCAGCAGAATCGCCCGGTCGGCCTTACGCAGCTCACCGATGGCGTCGCGCACTGTTCGGGCACTTTGCGGATCCATGGCCGTCGTCGGCTCGTCGAGAAAGAGCACCGGCGGGTCGTGGATGAGCGCCCGCACCAGCGCGACCTTCTGCTTCATACCCTTGGAATAACCGTCCAGCTTGCGCTCACGGGCCTCCCAAAGGCCAAACTGGTGCAGCAGTAGCTCACTGCGGCGCTGGCGGGTCAGCGGGTCAAGGCCGAGCAAGCCGCCGAAGAAGTCAAGGTAAGCACTGGCCGACATCCGCCCATAAAGGCCGGGGTACTCGGTCAGCAGACCAACCTTGCCGCGCACCGCCTGAGCCTGCGCCACCACATCAAGCCCGCAGATACGGGCCGAACCACTACTGGGGCGCAGGATGGCCCCCAGCATGCGCACCGTGGTTGTCTTACCGGCACCATTCGGGCCGAGCAGGGCCAGCAACTCGCCGGGCTGCACCAGCAGATCAAGCGCCGTGACGGCTTGAAACTCACCAAACTGCTTACCGAGCCCGCAGGCCTCAATCATGAGCGTATGCTCCTCGCCTGTACGGAGGACTACCGAGATGATTGTAGCAGCCCACTATTACCGGCAGGTATGGCGGCGGACGGGAAAGCTGTATACAATAAAGGCAATACCACAGAAGTAACCCTGTGAGACCTGACAGGTCTGGCGCAGGTAACAGCGTTACTTTTGCTCTACTGCCAATAAAGTGATCGACCATTACCACAAGGAGGAACCGTGAGCAAGACAACGAGTATCCTTGCAGGGGTCGTATCTCTGACGATCATGGTTACGAGCGGGCAGATGCACCTGCCAGTTGCTACGGTACGCTCTCAGGCAACCACCGCACTAGCATCCTCTTTCGGTTGGGCAAAAAGCTGGGGCGGGGATCAGGCGATTGCTGATCGAGTGGTCGTTGACGAAGCAGGCAATCTGTATGTGGCCGGATATTTTACCGGTGGCGTGGATTTCGACCCGGATGCGAACCAGACCGATTGGCATACCTCGGCCAATGGCTCAATTGACGCCTCCCTCAGCAAGTTTGGGCCAAACGGCAATCTGGTCTGGGCCAAAACCTGGGGCGGCGGAAGTGGCCGCGATGTCGCCTATGGGGTAGACGTGGATAGCGCGGGTAATGTATATGTGGTGGGCGCTTATCGCTACACGGTTGACTTTAACCCCGATCCAATCCTCAGCACCAGCTACACCTCCAACTATCCAGGCGAGAACAATATCTACCTCAGCAAGTTTGCTCCCGATGGAACCTTTCAATGGGTGCGAACCTGGGGTCCGGCAGCGGTTCCCGGTAAGGCTTCTTTTGGCGGCGAAGCCTATAGTGTCGTTGTGGAGGGCAATGCTCTCTACGTGGTTGGAGATTTTTCGGGCGACCGAACCGACTTCAATCCATGGGGCATCCATGATTGGCATGCCAATACGATGCCCATTTCAGGCAACATTGTCTGGTTTAATGCTTTTCTCAGCAAGTTCGATCGAGATGGCAACTTCCAATGGGCAAAAACCTGGGGTGGTGAGGGCTATGATGATGGCCCGGGCGTTGCCGTTGATGGGGCAGGATCGATCTATGTGGCAGGGATGTATGCCAGCCAGAACATTAACTTCGACCCGGACGGCGGGAGTGAAGGACTGGGCCATCCCGCCCACGATAGCGGCAGTGTCGTTGATATCTTTCTCAGTAAGTTTGATTCAAATGGTGATTTTCAATGGGTCAAGACCTGGGGAGGACAGGGCACCGAAGAGGCAACAGGACTGGTTACGGTCGATGGCTTGAACAATGTCTATGTGGCCGGTCGGTTCGCTTGTGTTGGTTGTAACTTCAATCCCGATCCAAATGCAACGCCGGATATTCATTCGACCCATAACCCGGCACCACCGAATGCTCCCTGGCAGCAACAGGATGAGGCATTGGATATCTTCCTCACGAAGCTCACAGTGGATGGGACGTTCCAGTGGACTCAGACATGGGGTGGCAACGGTCATGACAGTGCTATGGGCCTGGCCGTAGATCAGGCGGGTAACGTGCATGTGTCAGGTGAATTCTCGAGCACGGTAGATTTTGATCCTGGTAGTGCCGCGCAAAGCTACACCGCTCATGGCCAGAAAGACGCGTTCCTGAGCCAGTTCGATACCAGCGGAACCTTCAACTGGGCACATACCTGGGGTGGGAGCGGCAATGATAACGCGATGGGACTGGCTCTAGATGAGGCAGGCAATCTCTATCCAGCGGGAGGCTTTGTTGGTAGTGTTGATCTGAACCCAGGGAGTGGGACTGATATGCATAACACTAGCAGCAGAGGCGGCGCTTTTCTCAGTAAGTTTGTACGCCTAACGCATGCCACCTACATACCTCTGGTCGCAAGATAAGGCTTTTCATATGATTAGGTAGCTGATACTGACAGTAACGATACCGCCCGACATTGCCCTCTCGCCAGCGTACTGCGTCGATCTTCTGGCAGTGCGGGTGCCACCAGGAGCACTTTTATGCATGAACAACGCCCGCCCGAAGGTGAGCCCTATGCTTATCTCGGCATTGTCGGAATATCGGCCCTGCTCTGTTTCGCCTGGCTGCTCACCGGTAGCCTGGTACTAACCCTGCTGATCATTGCGCTTGGCCTTTTGCACCTGGCGCGTCACTTCCCCGAGGCTGAGGCCTTTGTCGTCCAGGATCCGCTGCTGCTCCAGGTGCGCCGCTTCTCACCGCTGATCATCCTCTTTATCACCACTATCGCTATCGCGGTGCGTTATTTGCGTTAGACAAAGCGCACAGCAACTTTGCCGTTCAGCGCGATGCTGCCCCCTCGCCTGCTCTCCCCCGCATGGGGCAGGAGTCCGGCTCCTCTCCCCAGCGGCATATCTTTACCCAGAACGTTTATGCTACTACTGGAGCTGGTAGGATAG
>CAZQCG010000062.1:0-17799 GCA_964592425.1 uncultured Chloroflexaceae bacterium | reverse complement strand
GCCCTGTGGCTGCCCGATTGTCTGGTCTACTCCGCTCGTAGCGTGAGTGAGACCGTCGAACACGTCGCGTACTATACCACCGCCTCGTTAGGCTGTCAAATTGTTCGGCAAGCCAGCAGGGCTGATGCAACGTCGCCTCAGGCAATCGCACGCGGATACCGCAGATGGAACAGATTCGCGCTGCGCTGCCGCAAAAAGCTCCGCGTCAATCCGTCAGATCAGCGCGATCCGCGTTCTCGTTCGGACTTTGCATCAGCCCTGGGCAAGCCGGTTGGCGTTGGTTTGCGCAGCCGCCCGACGGGGTAGCCAGCCATTTTGGCCAGGTCGCCGACCAGGCGGATCAGTGGCAGCAGGGCCAGGGCGCGGAGCCGTTCCTGCAGGGGATGTCCGGCCAGGTGTCGCCACAGGCGGCGGTAGGGGGCCTGGGTGTATGCCGCCCCGCCAAGGGCCAGCAGTCCTGCGATCGGCAAGCGTGTCAGCGGTTTGCGTGTGACTATCCAGAGGCTGAGGGCAAGTCCGCTGTAGACGAGATAGCGGGCAGCGTGGCGGCGCGGCCACAGTCCGGCCATGCCGTCGCCACGGGCGTAGAGGTAGTATTGGCGAGCAAAGGCCGCCAGTGAGTTGCGGGGGCGAAAGTAGACCAGGGCTTCTGGCACGAAGGTGCGTCGGAAGCCGGCCTGCTCGACGGCCAGGTCAAAAACCAGATCTTCACAGTGGCTCAGGTGCTCGGGGAAGCCGCCGACCTGCGCCCAGACGGTTTTGCGAAAGGCCATCGATTTGCCGAAGGGTAGGAAGGTGTTCGGGTCGATCTCGTGCGGATCGCGATAGTTGACGGCTGCTAGAGTCAACTCGAAGAGGTTGCGTGGCGCTGGCTGAAAGAAGCCACCGACTAGATCGGCTCTCCCCTCGTCTAGTGGGGCGATGATTGCGGCCAGCCAGCCTGGGTCGAGGGTCAGTCCAGCGTCAGTGCAGGCGATCAGTTCCCCTCGGGCTGCCCGTACCGCGTTGTTGCGCCCCGACGAGATGTTGAAGCCACCGCTCACCAGGCGTACTCGTGGGTCGCGCCGGGCATATGCGCGCACAATGGCCGGGGTCGTATCGCGGCTCATACAATCGTTGATCACAATCTCGTCGGGCTGTTGCTGCTGGGCAAGCATCGAATCGAGCAGGGTTGCCAGGTTGTCGGCCTCGTCACGCACGGTGCATACGAGGGAGATGCGGATGCTCATCGGTCTTGCTCCGATCGACGGTCGGGATGCGGGAGGGCCGGGGGCTGGCCCTGTGGAATCATGATGCGCAGCATCAGTGCCATTGTACCCAGGGCAAGTGCTACCACTAGGGCCAGCAGGCCCAGGATCGGGCCAGCAGGTGCGCCATAGGCTGGCAGGCGTAGGCTTGAGACAAAGAAACCACTGCCGATCCAGTCGCCAGCCCGATCGAGGGGTAGGGCATCACGGCCGAGCAGCAAGGCGGCCATTGGCAGATCGGCGAGTGCGCCGGGGTCACGCTCGATCAGATAGAGACTGTAGCGCCAGCCTAGCATGGTTGTCCAGGTGCCCATCAATGCTGCGCCGGCGACCGGGAGTGACCAGTGCAGGCGCTTGAGTGCAGCGAAGATAACGGCTAGCCCTAAGCTAAACCAGGGGGTCAGGACGGTGAGCCGACGTAGCCCAAAGGCCCCACTGCCATGCCAGTCGCCGATGCTCATATTGTAAAGTAGGAAGAGCACGGCTCCGACGAGCAGGCTGCTACCCATCCAGGGGCGCTGGAGGGCCAGCCAGGGTAGCCCGATCAGGCCGAGGAAGAAGGCCGGTGTCCAGGGTAACATCCCATGCAGCGACGCAAAAAAGAACGGCCCAAGCACCGGCATCCCTGGTGTGATATAACTGGTTCCCTGGGGGATAGTCAGGGGTGTGCCGAAGATGATTTGCCAGGCCAGGAGTTGGGGGCTTACCATGAGCAGGCCGCCAGCGATGGCCAGTGTGAGCCCAAGCGCCAGGTTGCGCAGGTGGCGCTGCCGTTCAGGCGGTGCCGTGCGCAGGCCGCTGATCAGCTGGCGGGTAAAGCTGAAGGCGGCGGGTATCAGCACCAGGGCGCTTGTCCAATAGATCACTATGCTGAAGCCGGCGGCAAGGCCAAGCTGGGCCCAGCGCCGGGGTGAGGGCTCTTCTTCAAGCCGTAACCAGGCCAGCACAAAGAGTGCGGTCGCCAGGGCCGAGAAGCCATGGGCGAAGCTACCCTCGCGCAGGGTGTAGTAGAGCGGGTTAGCGCCGAAGTAGACGGCCAGGCTGGCCAGGGTTGCCATACCCGGCCCGACGATCCGCCGGTTGATGCGGTAGAGGCTCAGCAGCAGCCCCAGCCCTGCCAGGGCGGTGGTTAACAGCGCCAGCGTGACATACGGTGACGTATAGCCGTCGGCACTCCAGAGGGCGCTTGGATCCAGCTGGACAAAGAGATGAGCTAAACCAAAGCCGGGGAGCCAGAGCAGACCGGGGCCAATGGCGAAGGGGTTCATCGCTGCACCGGTGCTGGTCACACCATAGTTGGCCGGATCGCGTGGCGTATGCGGGAAGGGCATCTCGCGATATTCGTTGTGAAAGTTCAGGTCGCCATCAAGCATGATCGAGCGGGTATAGGCGTAGTAGCCGGTACCGTCACTGGCAACCCAGGGGGCAAAGCCTGTGACGAAGGTGAGCAACCAGGCGCTGCAGAGCCATGCCGCAGCTCGTGTGTCACGATCAATACGTAGCGCCGGGACATCACGAGCAAGGCGGCCCAGGCCCAGGCCCAAGGCCACGGCTCCGGCACTTATGGTGAATGACCATGCCAGGCTCAGGGCGGCCTGCGGCAGCCAATGGGCCAGCAGGGCGACCAGGCTGAGGCCAGCCAGGGCGGCCAGGCCGGGCCAGGGTGTCTGGCCACCCGCCAGGGCTACGGCTGCGCTGGCCAGGAGTATGCCCCAGGGGAGGGCGGGAAAGACGAACCATTCGGTCAGCAGGGTTCCTGGCTGGAAGCCTGTTACGGCGCTCAGGCTAACGCTGTCAAGCACCAGCCCGAGGGCGCGTGGGTCTTCGGGTAGGGTAAGTGGGCTTGCTGTGAGGATAAGCGGTGTTGCGCCCACTCCGGCTGGCAAGAGCACCTGATAGCGGCGAAATTCGTCGCTGAGGGCCATGTCGGCGATGGGCCTGGCCGCAAGGCTCAAGCTCAGGTGGGCTGGTTCGCCGGCGGGGGTGGCTGGGACGAGCATGCGTAGCTGCAGCACGCTCGGCCCTGGGGCAGGGCGCAGGCGCAGTTCGGCGATCGGGCGTGACCAGCGGAAGCTCAGCGCACGCCCGTCAGTGCTCAGCTCGCGCCCGTAAAAGCCGGCGACGTAGCCTTCGTCAAGGGCGGTACCGACATCGAGCACCTGAGCAGCACGGGCCTGGCCTTGCCAGAGGCTTGCCAGGGTCACGGCGATCAGCACGAGGCTCCAGCCCAGCGCGATCTGCAGACAAGAGTTGTGCGCTTTTCGCATCACAGGCTTTGATTATAGCAGAGCCGGATCGATCACCTATGCTACAATGGCGCCCGCGTAACCGCTCTGTCAAGGATGCTCTCCTATGCCCAAGCCTGTGCGTAAGCCAGCCCGCCTCGGGCGCAACGATCCCTGCCATTGTGGCAGCGGTCGTAAGTACAAAGACTGTCATCTTCTGCTCGAGGCCGAAGTGCGCACTGCACAATTGCGCCTGCGTCAGGCTCAGGATCTTCTGCTGCCGCGCATCGTTGAAGCTGCCCAGGCGGCACCTGAGGAGCTTGGCCCTGCGCTTGAGCGCTTCTGGCAGGGCCGTTATCAGGTTGAGCAACTGCCTGAGCTTGACCAGCTTGAGGATCGCGGTGCCGAGCGCTTTCTGGTCTGGTATGCCTTTGATGTGTGCCAGCCCGACGGGCAGACGCTGGTCAGTCGTCTGGCCGACGAGCCTGGCTTTGCCCAGGATGAGTACGAGCAGCAACTCCTGGCCCAGTGGCGCCATGTGCGTCTGCGCCCATATATTGTGGAAGAGGTCTTGAAGGGCAGTAGCCTGGGTGTCCGTGACATGCTTGAGGGCGGCAGCTTCAGCCTCGCCGATGCCCACGCCTCGCGGCGTCTGGCCCCAGGCGAGGTGCTGGTTGGGCATCTCGTGCCTGCGGATACGGCCCCTGATGCGGCGGCTCCCACGTATTATCTGGCTGGCGCGGCGGCCCAGTTGACCGATGATACAGCCGTGTCACTGCTCGAATTTGCCGAGTTGCATCTGGCTGACCTGCGTCGCAGTGCGCCTGAGGCAGGTTGGGCTGATTTGATCGAGACCCGCAGTGAAATCCTTAATCACTACGTTAGCGCACTGCCCACCGAGCAGCCCGATCCGACCATCTTCGCCCGGATTGTCAACGAGGGCCGCCTCGCTCTCCAGCTTACGACTGCCAGTGTCGCCGCCCTGCTGGGTCGTCCAGAGCATGTTGAGACTCCGGCGGCGGAGGATGGGCCAGCGGAGAAGGAGTAGGGCGGTGGGTCGCCTTTGTCGAGTTGGGGTAGTCGATGCGACGCCATAGCCTGGGTCAGTTGTTGGCAGGCGGATAGGCGGCGATGCGTGCGGCAAGGCGACCCGCAAGGTGTGGGCTGGCTGCGCCGAGTGCTATGAGGATGTCTTGGGCTTCGTCGCGGTAGGCGGCGATTTTGGCTGGTGTCCAGTGGGCTGGCGGCGGCTGCAGGTTGACGATGCGGTCGGCCAGTTTGACCAGCCAGACGGCTTGGGGTTGGGCGCTGATCCGGCGCAGGCTATCGGCCATCTGCTCGTCGTGGGGCAGACGGGTGTCTTTGGTCAGGGCGAGCACGCCATCAGCCACGGCCAGGCCGAAGGTTGCGACCAGATCGGCGTAGCTGGTTGCCGTGTCTTCCAGCGTATCGTGGAGCAGCGCACACTGCAGGGCCAGGTCTTCGGCATGGTCTGCCTCGGCCTGTAGCGCCAGCATCACCTCAGCCGCCACCTGAGCCAGGTGCAGCAGGTAGGGCAGATCAGTGCCTGTAACAGTCTGTCCGCGATGGGCGGCTGCAGCAAACCGGCTTGTCGTCAGGTAGTGATCGGGTGACCACATTGATTATTTCTCCAATCTCTGGCCCAACAATGCGCGCAAATAACACTCACCGTTATCCCCCACGCAGGCTGATCAACAGGGCGGTGCCGCCAAAGAGCAGCAGGAAGCCACTGATCAGCACCAAGAGAGCCAGGAGCCATGACCCTGCGGCGCGGGCCAGCGAGAAGTGATGGGCTTCGGCGAGGCCGGGGAGGCTAAGGCCAGCTCCCCAGAGCCAGAGGGCTGCCTGGAGCATCCCGCCGAGGCGGGCTAACAGGGCCTGGTTGAGCTGTGTGGGCACGCCGAAGGTGGCGTTGGGTAGCAGGATAGCCTGGATGATCCAGAGCGGTAGCCCGGCGATGACGGGGAGGGTTGACCAGGCCAGCGCAGCGCGCACCCGTCCGGCCCCGGCCTGTCCACCGAGCAACTCGCCGCCGGTGCGGAGCAGGACGCCGCTGCAAAGCAGGACAACCAGGCCCAGCAGCGGCCCACCGAAGAAGGCCAGAGCAAGGATCTCGCTTACGGCCAGCCCATCGGCCAGGTCGCCCCAGGCTGCCCATGCCAGGGTTGCGCTGATCCCCGCCAGGCTGGCAAGTAGCCCGGTCTCGAGCGGGTTACGCAGCGCGATGGCTGAGTGGAAGGCTCGCCGAGGATGCCGCCAGATGCTCAGCCATGGATTGACATAAACAGGGATCAACTGCTCCTCGGCCATCGTCCACCCTCCGGGGTGCGCCACAGGTAGATCAGTAGCCCGATCAGCAGGGCCAGGCTTGTCCAGGCGACTGCTTCAGGCAAGAATGATGCGCGAATGACCTGGTGGGCTGCCAGGGAGAAACCACGGATCGCGCCGAGGATGTTGATCGTTGCGCCGAGTACCAGCAGGGCGTAGGCCAGGAGCAGGCGCTGATCGACGGCGGCGGCGAGGAGCAGGAAGGGCAGGGCGAAGAAGGCATAACGTTCGTGGATCTGGGTGGGCAGGCTAAAGAAGGCCAGGGCCAGCGCGGCAGCCCCGACCGCGACACTCGGCCCGTCGGGCCGGCGTAGCAGGCCCAGCAGGATCAGCAGGGCCGTCACGCTGAGCAAGAGCATACCCAGGCTACGGTAGCTGATCCCCGCCCACTCATTCAGGTCGGAGACAGCCCGGTCGCCGGCAACTAGCCACCAGAGGTTGTAGGCGCGATTGGTGACCTGAGGGAAACGTCCGACTGAGCCGACGGCTGCCTGGTAGAGTCCCGGCCCCTGGCCGATCAATACGAAGGGGGCGGCAGCCAGAGCGATCAGGCTAAGGAGGGCCAGGCCACCCTCGGCCAGGCCACGCGGGCCATAACGCCGCAGGGTGGCCGCGTAGAGCACAGGGGCCAGGATGATCGCCTGTGGCTTGATCAGCATCCCAGCAGCCCAGGCTGGCCAGCTTGCCCGTCCATGGCAGCGGTCAAGCAGAACAATTGCGGTGAGCATGGGCAGGGTGAGCAATACATCGACCTGGCCCCACCAGGCGACATTGATCCAGACCGGCGGGACGATGGCGTAGAGCCCGGCGAGCAGAGTTGCCCGGCGGGTACTGCCGTAGCGGCGCGCCCAGCTGAAGATCAGTCCCAGCGAGATCAAGAGGGCTAGCAGGCTGGGCAGCTTGATCAGGATGCGTGTGATGGCGGGTAGGGGGTCGTAGTAGGCACCGCCGAGCAGTGGCACGAGTGGGGCCAGCCCGCGCAAGATGAAGAGCCGCAGGGGCATATAGTCACCGCCCTGGGTAAAGGCAGCGGCGAAGCCCCCGTCGATCAATGCGCCCATACGCCGCGCCGAGAGCTCGAGGTCACCTACCGGGTCGGGGGCAGCGAGCCAGGGCAGGCAGAGGGCCAGGGCTAGCACCAGCACGCCACCCAGGGCCAGCCAATCACGGCGGGCCAGCGTGATCGGCGGCGGGCTAGTTGGTGGCAGGACGGGCCATGTGCGTTCGATCAGCAAGGCCCCCAGGGCGGCAATCCCTGCCAGGCTGAGCAGCCCGCCCAGGAGGGCATAGCGCCACGCGCCTGCCTCCTGCCAGAGCGCAGCCCCACCTTGCAGGCTAAGTATGGCACCTGCCGCCAGCGGCCATGGCATGCTCGCCCGGCGCAGCAGGGCGTAGCCGCCAAGGGTGGCGAGCAAGAAAGCGGCCAGCAGCAATGGTGGAGCAGGGCCGCTGCCAGCCACTAACAGGCGCTGCACGACTACACCAAGCGCTCGTCCGTCCACTTCGACTGCCGGTGAGTGCAGGCCGATCACCACTCGTTCGCCGGGTTGTATCGGTGCCAGCAGGGCGTAGGTATGCAGCCCAGACCGTACCTCAAAGCGCTGTACCATGCTGCCGATGTGCAACTCAAGGGGCGTGGGCTGTGCAAAGCCACTCGCGAGGCCCAGATGGAGATAGAGCGGGCCACCGGGATTGGGCGGGCGCAGCTCACCGCTGCCAGTCGTCCAGCGGAAGGAGCCGGCGCGATCGACCAGCGGCTCCAGCTCATGCAGGCCGCTGGTTGGCAGCAGCACCGGCAGGGTGGCCACATCAAGGGCTGCCACGCGGCTGCCGCGATAGGCCAGGGCCAGCCAGAGGGGCGTCACGGCCAGCAGCAGCAAGAGGGTGATCAGATCGGTACGGCGCATCACAGGCCGATTATACGCGATAACAGGGCTGGCCTGGGGTGATTGCCCAAGCGTCAGCACAGCGGCATCTATTGTTCGTTCGCTGCAGTGCGCGTCAGAACAAACGCTGCTGGCGCGGCTCGTCGCCCGGTCGCGGTGGCTGCTGGCCCTTCAATGCCCACGCCAGCAACTCGGCCAGCCCAAGCTGATCGGCCCACTGGCGTACGTAGGTCAGGTCGAGGGCCTCATCCTGCACCCGCAGGATGGCCTGTACGTCGCGCCACTGCCGGTCGGAGGGCGCGAGCTTATACCACTCCAGCTTTGCCAATACCGTATCTTCGGCGCTCGCCACGCGCAGGGTGCCGCCTGAATCGCCGGGGATGTCGATCACTTCCGCCCGCTGAAACTGTGCGATCTCGAAGGGGCGGCCAGAGGCGAGGTATACGTCGACCTGGAAGCCTGTGGCCTTGTCGTAGGTGCAAAAGCGCGCCCGCTGTTGCCAGTCGGCCCGCGCCTCGGGTAGCCGTGCGAGCGCGTCGGTGATGTCGCTGGGGAGAAAGGTGAAGTCCGCCCGCAGCCCATCCACCAGGGCGCGCACAGCGCGGGTCGCCAGGTTGAGCACGATGTCGATGTTGCGGGTCATGCGGTACTCACCGTGAACGACCGCCGCGACGGAGCCGACGACAAGGTAGGGGATGGCGTGTGTGTCAAGGAGTGTGCCAATGCGCAGCGCCAGAGCCAGGGGATCAACCGGCGTTGGCATAAGCGACAATCCTTTCAGCAAGGCGGCTCCGTAGGGGCGTTGCTCAGGCGTAAGCCGTTGGAGTGCAAGGGTATGGCCCAACTCGGGTGGGCTGGCCGCTGGCTTCCGCCGCTGGATGCCCGCCAGCGCCAACCGGTCAGCCATGCGGTTCATATCGCGGGCCAGCTCTAACTTGTGCGCAGGGGTGAGCAAGCGCAGGGAGGCGATGACCGCCGTCTCGATGTGGGCTGGCGTATCGGTGGCGAGGGGAGCGCTCACAGCTCCGGCTCCGCGCTGCTGATCTGCCAGCGAGCGATGCACTGCGCGACCCAGGCCACATCGGCGGGGCGGAGCGGCGGAGGCGGCACGGGGCGGGTGTAGTCCACGTCCTCGGCGTAGTGGGCGCGGGCGTAGATGGTGGCAAAGGCGGCCTGAAGGTCGAGCACCACATCGGGGTGCGGGGTGCGCAGTGGCACGGTGATACGCGGGAGCGGGTCGCGCAGATCGACGTACCAGACTTCCAGCCGCCCGCCCCTATTGCCGCGCCGAAGCAGGGCGTAGTAGTCGCTCTGGCCCACAACCTCCTCGGGGCGCTCGCCCGCCCGCAGCAGGTCGATCTCGATCCAATGGGTGCGCGTCGAGAACACCGCCTCGCGCTTCGCCATGAACTCTTTATTTCCTCGTGTGTCACGGGCCTTGTTCCAGGGTGACAGCACCTCAATGGTCGTCACCAGCGCGCGGCTGCGCCGGTCATAGATGCTCAGGTAGCGGTCGCGTACCTCCAGGGCGGGCGGGAGTCGCTCAATGATCGTGGCGGGCGTCGCCGTGGCTGTCGTGGTGGGCGAGGCCGTGAGCGGCGAGGGGCGTTGCACCAGGAAGATGTCGGGGGCGAGTTGCTGGCGCGTATCGGGATCGTCATCGTCGGTGATGTAGACCCGCTCCTCAATCTTCACTGTGTAGTGAGGGGCAACCTGAGCGATAAGCATTTCGCCCAGGACTGAGATCAGCCAGTGATGCATGCTCGTCCAGCTGCTCGGCTCCTCCAGAAACGGATCCATCCCTGGAAATGGTGAGTCCATGGGCCTACCCCTGCACGACAAATTCCATGCACTCACCGGGCTGGGCCTGGACAACGACCTGGCGCATCCTAATGCCCAAAACTCATAATCGATGAATGCGAACGCTCATTCTTTAATGAGCCATAACAGCGCGTTCCTTGCCTCATTATAGCGTAACCAGGCTGCGCTGTCCGGCCTTCCCCCTGTGTCGACAGGGTGCGAGCAACGTCTGATGCCCCCCTCCTAACCTTCCCCCGCTGGGGGGAGGAATCCGGCTCCCGCGCCCAGCGGGGGCAGGTTGGGGTGGGGGCGACAACGACGTTGCTCATGCCCTGCCTGTATCAAAATGATCCATCCTGGGGCCTGCCTGGTCACCTCAGACGAGGCCCCGCCGAACTGCTGGGCATAACCCGGCTCATGGTGCAGGGCCGGGCGCGTTCAGGACGGCTCCAGCCGGTCGCAGGGCCAGAGATAGACGGGAGCCACGCCTATCGCTTCGAGAAGACCACGCTCCTCCAGTGGCGACACGCGCAGCTGACCTTCGGAGAGGCGATGGCCCTCCTGGGCGTCAGCAAGGCCACGCTCGATTGCTGGGCGAAGCATGGCAAGCTCACGCCGCTGGCCGATATGGATGGGAAGCAGCGGTGGTTCGCACGGGCCAGGATGGAGCGGTTGCGGAACGGGTGAGCGCACTGGGGAACACCCTAGTACCGAGACAAGACGATCTGGCGTTTATCCCTTCCCAATGCGATATTGTGACGTTTGTTGGCACAGCAATATCGTATGATGATTGCACATGCACATATCTGTTCTCTCGTCAGGAACAATCATGCCATTCACTACCCCGCTCACATTCGGCCTCGTCGCTTTGACCCTGTTTGTTGTTGTGCTACTGGTTCGGCGCTTCCTTCCTGGCGTTGGGGACTCCCGTCGCCTGTTAGATCGCGCTACAATGGAACAGGCGTTAGTGCGCCTGGGCGAATTAGCAGCGGCGGAAGGCCACACGCTTACCCTGGTGGTGGTCGGTGGTGCGGCAATGGTACTCAACTACCAGGCCCGTCGCGCAACCCAAGACGTAGATGCCTTCTTCGTCACACCGCCAGAGCGCCGCGAGACGCGGGCCTGGGCCACCGTCGTCGCCCGCGAGCTTGGCCTCTCCGCCGACTGGCTCAACGACGGCGCAAAAGGCTTTATGCAAGGCATCAGTTACGGCCCGCTGCTGATCGAGTCACCAGGGATTAAGGTGTACCAAATCAGCCCAGAGCAACTACTGGCGATGAAACTTTCGGCATGGCGTGGGGAACAAGACGCAGCAGACGCAGCGGTCGTTCTGCATACCCTGGCATCACAGTACGGCGAGAAAACCGCCGTGTGGAACGCGATTGCGCCGTATGTGACGCATTTCAAAGCGCAGTATGCGTTCGATGAGCTATGGGAGGACACGCATGGGTAGTGTCGCAACCACCGCCGATCACCTGAGTGAGATGGCCGGTTTTTTACTGGCGTATGACGAATTGCATCTGCGTGCCTACGTACTCGCCTGGCTCCGTGAGCAACCGCGTTTTGCCGCCATGCCGCAACCGGCGACCGACGATCCGCGCATCCTGACGGCGGCGGCAGCGTTGGTGGAGCTGCTGGCGCAGCGGGCCAAGCAGGAGCCACCGGCATGGACAGCGGCGGTCGGCGCGTTACCTGAGCCGTTTTTTGTCATGCGGCGGGCCGAGCGCCCCGGCTTCACCCGCGATCTCTGCCTGAACGAATCGCCGGAGCCACTGAAGCGCCGCAATATCTTCGCCCCACCCAACTTCCTGGAGATGGCCTGAGCCTGTGCAGAGGTGCCTATGGAACTCGTTGACCTGACCGCCCTGGCATTTCTCGACGGCTACCGGGTGCGGCTCACCTTCTCCGACGACAGCGTGAAGGAGATCGATCTTACGCCGTACCTGAACGGCCCGATCTTCCAGCCGGTGCGCAACCCGGCCTACTTCCAGCAGGCATCCATCAGTGACGGGACGCTCTCGTGGCCGAACGGGGTCGACATCGACACCCAGGTCTTGCGCTACGGCCTCACCCCGGCGCCGACGTTGAGCGCTCCTTTCTGGGAGGGGGCCGCGTGAGGGTTACCAACCTTGCTCACGCGGCCCTGCTGTATGTTCCCCTATTCCTCCTCGGCTGGCGCTTCTTCCTCTCCCCCCAGCAGATCGCTCACTTCCTCTGCTCGTGCGTCCTCGTCGGCTTCCGCCTCATCATTAGACGGCAGGGTTACAGCCGTTGCCGCGCTGCGAAGCCCCTGGATTGTCTGCCAGAGCGGGTCGGCGCAGCCGTTGGTGTAGGCTTCCACGACGGCCTGCTCAATCTCCGCCTTCTTCGCCAACACTGTAGCCTATCGAACGGATTGCGGTAAAACAGCTCGGAATCGGCCTTATTCTCAAACGGACTGATCGCTGTTTCTCAAACGCTTCGCGGAAAACCGGCCAGTCAATCACTCGGATTGCGAAAAACCGTCACGCTCTCCGCTTCCTTGTCGGTCTCGCAGCAGCTCGCGGCAGTAGCCATACATCGCTTTGCGCTCGGCAACGCCTGTGAGATGGATTAGCTCATCGTGGACGAGCGTGCGCTGGCTGCTAAGGTGCCGGTATGCCTCCTCGTCCTCGTCCTCGTCCTCGTCCTCGTACTGCCCGCCACGCATCTGATCCACGAGTTCCACATACTCGCCAGCCAGGGTGCGTATCCGTCCGGCGACTTCGGGGCTGTGCAGCATTGGCTACCCCTGCACCTGCACGACGAGCTGCACCAGCTCGCCCGGCTGCGCCTGAACCACGACTTGCCGGGGCAGGTTGGTGGGCACCAAATCACCCCAAACGAGATGTGCCGGGACTTTGAGGAAGCGGATCAGCGCCTCCAGCTCCACCGCACTCACCGACACCTCGCCGCGCTCAATCAGGCCATAGCGGCGGCGTGTGGTGCCAATGGCCCGCGCACACTCCTCCTGGGTGCGGCTGGCCTGCTGCCGCCCATGGGTCAAAATCGATCCTATCTGACGATTACGCTCCCCAAAGCTGGGAGGCGGGATAGCTTCGCTTCGACGTGGCATTGCACATGCCTCCTGGCGCGTCAGGATGCGCCAAACTCATGATTGACGAGTGCGTACACTCGTTCTATAATGAGCGAAGAACGTACACCAATGCGCGATAGTTGTTCATCTCGGTGCCGGTTGTTCGCCCAGCCGTGTACCAAGATGATACATCCTGCCGCCTGCCTGGTCAATGCCAGATGTAGGGAGCTTCGCTATGCCTGTGCGCCGCGTCAGCAATTGGGCGGGGAATATCATCGGCTCGTTTCCCTCTCTGAAGAACGGCCACCCCGTTCCGTATGAATCCACGATAGAGCGCGACCTGCTGTTTTTTCTGGAGTACGACCCCGCCGTCCTGCGCTATGAGATGCAGCCCTTCGTCATCGCGGGCACCGATGCGGAGGGCAAACCGCAGCAGTACACCCCTGATGTCCTGGTCGAGCGAGCATCAGGCAAGGCGCTGGTGGAGTGCAAGCCCGCCGCCCTGGTTGATGAGGCCCGCGCCCAGCGTCAGATCGCGCTGGGGCACCAGTGGGCCGCAGCGAACGCCCATGAGTTTGTCGTCATCACGGATGCCGACCTCCGCACAGGGCCTCGCCTCGCCAACCTGAAGCTCCTCTGGCGCTACGCCCGACTGGCCGTGCCGCACCCCGTCACGGAACGCTGTCTCGCTGTTCTCCAGCACCATCCCAGTGGCCTGACTTGGACACAGCTTCTCGGCCAACTCGACGGCTGCGTGCCTGCGCTCACGCTCCCTCCATCGCTGTTCCACCTGCTATTCCGCCATGTGCTCCAGGCTGATCTGAACACGGCGCTTGGCCCTGAGAGCGTCGTCACACTGGCATTGCAAGCGAGGAGGGCGTAATGGGCCGCATACGCTTCACCGTGGGCACGCGCTACCTGCTCAACGCTCAGGTCTACCTTATCACGCAGATTCTCGTAGATGACCGGCTGCTCGTGGAAAATCAGAGCTTCGGCGGGCAGCTTGTCGTCACGGTTGCCGAGCTGATCGCGGCGTGGGGCGAGGGTAAGATTCAATTTGAGGTGCGGGGACAGCAGGCCCGTACCAGATCAGACAGCACGGTCGCCACGGAGTACACCGTCGCGGATTTTCAGCATCTTCCCGCCCATCTGCGAGACGAGGCGCGACGACGCTACGAGCTACTGCTGCCGCTCCTTTGCCTCCCGCCCAGCGAGCGCACCCGGCCCCATCTCGTCACCTACGCCGCCACGCTGCGCCCTGACGATACAGCGGAGACTTCCAACACACCGCAGCGGCGCACCCGTAGCGTACTTGGTGAGGCCGCGAGTTGGGCCAGTCTGGAACGATGGCTGGCAGCGTTCACGGCCAGCGGCTATGACTTGCGCTCCCTCGTCCCGGCGGTTGAGCGCAGCGCCCGCAAGGGAGAGGCGCGGCTCGACCGAGAAGTTGAAGCCATTGTCCAGGCTGTCCTCGCAGAGTGCGCGGCCAATCCGCAGTACCGCACCGCGAAGGATGTCTACCTGGCGGTGGTCAACCGCATCGCGGAAGAAAACCGCACTCGGCCTGATGACCAGCCGCTCACCCTTCCTGGCTCCGCAACCATCTACCGTCGTATCCACACCGCCGGGGTTGAGCGGGTGCTCCGACGCCAGCGGAGCCGCGAGGAAGCGCAGGCTGACGCTGCTGTGAGCGACGGCCCCGCGCCGACGCGGGTGTTGGAGCGCGTGGAGATTGACCACACCCGGCTCGATCTGTTCGTGGTGGACGAGGAGGATCGCCTGCCTATTGGACGCCCAACGCTTACCTACGCGCTGGATGTCTACAGCGGCTTCCCCTTTGGCGTCTACGTCGGCTTTGAGCCTGCCAGCTATCGCACGGTTGCAAGCTGCCTGCTCCACGGGATCTTGCCCAAACCTGATGCCCGCACGCTCTACGAGACAGCGAACCTCTGGCCGGTGTACGGGCTACCCGAGACGCTGATCGTTGACAACGCGAAAGAGTTTATCGGGCGTGATCTCGATGATGCCTGTGGGCAGCTCGGCATCATCCTCGAACGGATGCCCGTTCGCACGCCCTGGTTCAAGGGCAGCGTAGAGCGATTCTTCCGCACCAACAACACCGGCCTTATCCACGGCCTCCCCGGCACTACGTTCTCCAACGTCATTGACCGAGGGGACTACGACGTTTTTCAGCACGCCTGCATTTCTCTGACAACGTTCTGGAAACTCCTGCACATCTTCCTGCTCGACGTGTACGCACAGGATTGGCATAGCGGGGTCGGCGCGATCCCGATGCGGCGATGGCAGGAGAGCGTTCAGAGTGGCTTTCTCCCGGCTCTGCACACGAGCGCCGAGGAGACGCGCATCCTGCTCATGCGAACGGACACGCGCAGCGTGCAGCGAAGCGGGATCGAGTTTGAAGGGCTGTTCTACCGCAGCCCGGATCTCGCACGGCTCCGGGCCGTACTGCCCGCCGACGACCGTAACGTGCGCTTCAAGTACGACCCCGGCGACATCGGTGTGCTGTACGTCTCCGACCCCGTTGACCGTCGCTGGCTTCGCGTTGAAGCCGCAGACCAGGGCTACGCACGGGGCCTGTCGTTGTGGAAGCACCGCATCATCCTGCGCTATGTGCAGGCTCAGAAGCGCGAGGTGAACATCGAAGCCCTCGCTGCCGCCAAAGAGCATATCCGGCGTGTGGTCGCGCAGGAGTTTGCCCTGACCCGCAAGAGTCGGGGTCGCACCGTCGCTGCCCGCTTTCTCGAAATCGGCGTTCCTGCGGCTGACGCCCCCGCATCGTCGCCGCCCCCTGCGCTCCCCGCCCCACCTCCGGCCCTGCCTGCACCCGAGCCGCAGCCGCAGCCGCAGCCGGAGCAAGCCGCGCCCGCTGCCACGGCGAAGCCTGCCCGTCAGCCACGTAAGGCGAAAGGGGCTGCGACGACCACGACGCCGCCCACTGATCCTACGCCGCCCCCAGCGGCCCCGCCCGACGATCTGGACGACCTTGACCTGAGCGGCTGGGGTGGCGACTACCAGCTTCCGCCCTCGTCTGGAGGCAACCGATGAGCGACCACGACCATCGCCTACTCCTAAGCTATGAGGAGATCCTGGCCCTCCCTGGCCGCCAACGCCTTCCCTACGTGGAGCAGATCCGCGTCATCTACCCACGCTGGAACGCCATCCTTGACGAAATCACCCGTTGCCATGAGCGCCAGCCCTACGCCGCCGAACCGCCCTGCCTCCTGCTGATCGGCCCGACCGGCGCGGGCAAGAGCACGCTACTGGCCTCCTACGCGCAGCGATACCCGCGCACGATCACAGCGCGGAGCATGAGCATCCCCGTTCTCTGCGCCACCATCCCGGCGAAGGCGACGATCAAGAACTTGCTGACCGAGCTGCTGGACGGCCTGGGCGATCCCCGCGCCGCGAGCGGCACTATCGGCGGCATGACCCTTCGGCTCAAAGGCTTCATCAAGGACTGTGGCGTACAGGTGTTCATTCTTGACGAGCTTCAGCACTTCGTTGACCAGGAGAGCCAGAAGATTCTGCTCAACGTGAGCAATTGGCTCAAAACGCTCATCAAGGAGACGAAGGTGGCCTGCATCCTGGTTGGTCTGAGCGGCCAGGCCGAGCAGGTGGTCAACGCCAACCCGCAACTCGCCCGGCTCTTTGGCGATCCGCGCCACCTCACGCCCTTCACCTGGGATGAAGCCCAGCCTGAAACGGTCAAGGAGTTTCGCACGTTCCTGGCCCAGCTTGAAGCCTTGTTACCGCTCCGTGAGCCATCGCAGCTCGCCGCCCGTGAGCGGGCCTGGCGCTGCTTCGTCGCCTGTGATGGGGTCACGGCCTACCTGATGGCCCTCATCCGGCAGGCCACTGAGAACGCCCTGCTGACGGGCCGGGAAAGCCTGGACGACGTATTGCTGGCCCAGGCGTTTCGCAAGCGGCTGGCGGGTGAGCGGCGGGGCATCCCCAACCCATTCGAGGGTGAGCCGCCGCTGCCGAAGCATCGTGACACTGGCGAAACGCCCCCATCATCTTCCGGCCAGCCCGTTACCGGGCGGCGTAGTAGAACTCGCAAGCCCCGCAAGCCGACTGTGCGCGATGTGATCCGGTCATAGTCTATGCCGACGCTGATCAACCGGCTGGAGCCATACCCACTGGAGCGCCTGTCGAGCCTGCTGGAGCGCCTGCGGCGGGCGAACTACTACGAGGAGCCTGCCTGGTATTTGTCGCTTGTGCCGCCGATGAACGATACGCAGCCCGATGCGATGCGCATGGCGCATCACTATGCGGCGTTTTCTGATCTGACTGGCCTCACCACAGAACAACTCTACAACCTCACCATTCATCGTCTCCTCCCGGCTTTCGCCGTGTCAGATACAGAGGCAGAGAAAAATGGCGAGTCAACCTTCACACAGCGATTCTGGTATAGAGATCAAAAGGGGTTTTACTTTCACAGCCTCCGTTCGACAAAAGTATGTCCGAGGTGCTGGGCCGAACAGCAAGTCTTATTGCTGCCCTGGCTGGTGCGTCACGTTACCACATGCCACATCCACGAGGTCTTGCTCGTAGATACGTGCGGAGTATGTCAAGCCCCATTGCGTCTGGATCGCGTAAAGGGCTGTTGTCGTGGGTGTGGCACTCCGCTGTCAGAGCTGCCAATTGTTTCTGTTGCTGGTCACGATGCGAGTCTTGGCTTAACGCAGGCTATCTGGTCAGCGTTTGTAGGTTGGCAGGGGCCATTTCCGCCTTCTGCTTTACCGCTGCCTGATGATCACCCGCTACGGTCAATGTCTCCGGCGACATTCTTGACGTTTCTCTGGCAGGGCTTTCAACTCCTCACGATCTACGATCCCACCAGCCCGCTCTTTCAACGGGATCTCTTTCCGCAAGGAATGGAGTGGGCGCGGCCAGTCAAGGGGCTACGTCCTGCGACCGTCACACAAATGCATGGCGCTTTGGTAGGCATGTGGCGGTTGCTCTTGCACTGGCCGGAGCCGTGGTACACGACGCTGGAGCGCATCGCCGCCAATAGGACTGACTCACTGGAAGGCCGCCCGTTTCTTGCTGCCCTGGCGGAACGCTTTGGCGGCGTGCAGTGGCGATGGCTTCATCAAGGGTGGGCTGATTTTATGCGTGAGGAGATGCACCGCAACCCTTGTATCTGTCAAGTGAAAAGTGGCTCTCCCGCACTTTCCGTGCAGGCAGGGCGAGAACCAACGTGCTAGAATGAT
>CAZQCG010000061.1:0-18817 GCA_964592425.1 uncultured Chloroflexaceae bacterium | reverse complement strand
TCAACTGGCCCCCGGAGGGCCTGGCAGAAGTAGTCCCCAAACCCTAACGGTCACACGCCGGGTGCGACGATCAGTCAAGCTCTGTGCTATACTTGCGCCAATATTTTCCGCAGGGTATGCATGCCATGAATGTTCTGCTGATCGGCTCGGGCGGACGCGAGCACGCCCTGGCCTGGAAGATTGCCCGCTCGCCCCGCCTGACTCGCCTCCTCTCTGTGCCCGGCAACCCCGGTACGGGTCGCCACGGCAAAAATGTGCCCTTTCCGCTCAATGACTTTGAGGCCCTGGTCGATCTGGCCCAGCGTGAGCGAATCGACCTGCTGGTGGTTGGCCCCGATAATCCCCTCGCTGAGGGGGTGGTCGATCATTTTCAGGCTGCAGGCATCCCGGCCTTCGGCCCGACCGCTGCTGCTGCACGGGTCGAAAGCAGCAAATCCTATGCCAAAGAGTTGATGGCTGCTACAGGCGTACCCACCGCAGCCAGCCATGTCTTTGATAACCCGGAGGAGGCTGCGGCTTTCGCCCGCATGAGCGGCAAGCCCTGGGTGGTCAAAGCTGATGGCCTGGCCCTTGGCAAAGGGGTGGTGGTGCCGGACGACTTGCCGGGCACCCTTGCGGCGATCAGTCGGCTCGCCGCAACCCCTGCCGGTACCCGCCTGCTGCTCGAAGAGCGCCTGATCGGGCGCGAGGTCTCGGTGCTGGCTCTCTGTGACGGGCAGCGCCTGGTGGCCCTGCCGACCGCTCGTGACTATAAGCGCCTTGGCGAGGGCGATACAGGGCCAAATACGGGCGGTATGGGCGTCATTGCCCCGGTCGACGAAGTGACGCCAGCTCTGCTTGAGCAGATCCTCAGTCGTTGTATGCAGCCAGTGATTGATGAGATGGCCCGCCTTGGAACACCTTTCCGCGGGGTACTCTATGCGGGGATCATGCTGACCGCCGATGGCCCCTATGTGCTCGAATTTAATGCTCGTTTCGGCGACCCGGAGACCCAGGCCATTCTGCCCCTGATCGAGGGTGATTTCCTTGAGGTGCTCTACGATTGCGCTGTTGGTAATCTCAACCCCGATAAACTGCGCCGGCGCAAGGGCTACGCTGTCTGCGTGGTGCTCTGCGCCGAGGGCTACCCCGGTCGCCCACGCAAAGGCGACCCGATCAGCGGCGTCGAGGCGATCGACGATGACCAGGTGATTATCTTCCACGCCGGCACTAGCATTTCGCCCCAGGGCCTCTGTACCAGCGGCGGACGCGTGCTGGGGGTCACTGGTCTGGGCAGTACGCTGGCCCGTGCACGTAAGCTGGCCTACGAAACAGCCCAGGGGGTGCGCTTCCACGGACGCCACTTCCGTACCGACATCGGGAAGGAGTGATGTACCAGGTCGCCGTCTTGCTCAGCGGCTCGGGCTCAAATCTCCAGGCCCTGCTTGACGCCGAAGATGACGGGACACTCGGTGCCCAGGTGAGCCTGGTGGTGAGCGACCGCGCCGATGCTTACGGGCTGCAGCGCGCCCTCAGCCGGGGCATCGCCGCAGCCCATCTGCCCCTACACGTAGCCCCACGTGGCCCTGCCCGCAATGCCGCCCGGGCTACATGGGAAGCCCGCCTCACCAACCTGGTAGCCCTCTTCAGGCCCGACCTGGTTGTGCTGGCGGGCTTTATGCGTATCCTCTCGCCAACCTTTCTTGAATGTTTCCCTGAGCGCGTGATCAATCAGCACCCCGCCCTGCTTCCCGACGATGGTGGTGCAATCTATACCACCAGCAGCGGCATCGTCATCCCGGCCCTGCGCGGCGCGCATGTGGTCGCCGAGGCCCTGCAGGGTGGTCTGCCGATCACCGGCTGCACTATCCACCGAGTCACGCCGCGGGTTGACGATGGCCCGGTGCTCGCCCGTGCCGAAGTGCCCGTGCGGCCCGATGATACGCCTGAGCAGCTGCACGAGCGGATCAAGCTGGAAGAGCGCCGCCTGATTGTTGAAGTGGTGCGGGCACTGGCGGCTCAGGCTGGCTAAGACCACGACATGATCTCACTCGTAGCCGCGCAAGATCGCAAAAGCCAGCCCCAGGCCAGCCAGCAATACGCCGACCGCCCCAAGCACGAGCAGGGTGGTTGGCAGGAGTCCTGACCAGCCGCCCAGGCCCATCGCAATACTGACCATGCCAATTGCCAGCACCAGCGCCGCGATGACGATGCCGACGGACAGGCGGTTGGCCGCACCGATCAGCGCCCGGGCGACCCGCCGTAGCTCGCGCTCTTCGGTCTGCACATGCAGGCCGCCTTCATTTATACGCTGGAGCAGGTCAGAGGCTTGCTGTGGTAGTTCAAGCGCCACCTCACCCAGGGCGCGGGCGTGAACGGCGGCCTGTTCGCTTATGGCGGACGGTGAGAGCCCTTCGATCAGGGCCTGCTGGACGTAGGGCCGCGCAATGCCGAAGACATCCAGCTGCGGATCGAGCTGCAGGCCCACCCCTTCCATCATCACCAGAGCCTTGAGCAGCAGGGCGAGTGGCCCACTCAGGCGGATCTGATGGCGACGCAATAGGGCCAGTAATTCGTTGATCGTGTCACGGGCCGAGATCTCGTGCAGCGGAAGATCGACAAAGCTCTCGGTAAAGCGCTCCAGGTCACGCCGTAACTGTGGGGTCGCTTCGCGCCGCCCGATCAGGCCCATCTGCTCAATGGCCCGCAGCGCCCCGGTGCTGTCATGATCGACCAGGGCCGCCAGCAGGAGCAGCATGGCGCGGGTTGTCTGTCGATCCAGGCTGCCGACCTGGCCATAATCGACCAGACCCAGCACATTGCCGGGCATGGCGAAGAAATTACCGGGATGGGGATCGCTATGGAAAAAGCCAAAGCTGAAGATCTCGATCAGGGTGATCTGTAGACAGTTACGCGCCAGAATGGCCCGGTCGATGCCGGCGCTGTCTAAGGCGGCCAGATCGCTGATTTTGACCCCGAAGAGCCGTTCGATGGTCAGCACGCGCCCACTACTATACGCCCAGTAGATATGCGGAATATAGATCGTCTCATCATTCTTGAAGAGTTGGCGGAAGCGATCAGCATTACGACCCTCGCGGCGATAATCGAGCTCAGCGCGCAGGGCCACCGCGAACTCCCAGGCCAACTCGACCAGGTTGTACTGCTTGCCGAAGGGGAGCCGTTCCTGGGCAAGGACGGCCAGATCGGCCAGAATGGCCAGGTCGGTGTTGATGCGGGCCGCAATATCGGGGCGCTGCACCTTGACCGCAACCTGCTCGCCGGAGTGGAGCGTCGCGGCATGCACCTGGCCGAGGGACGCAGCCGCGAAGGGCTCTTCGTCAAACTGGGCGAAGAGTTCGTTGATCGGGCGGCCCAGGCTGGCCTCGACGGCGGCAACCGCTACCGTGCCCGGAAAGGAGGGCACGGTATCCTGGAGCTTGCCGAGCTCGAGAATATACTCTGCGGGCAGTAGGTCGGGGCGGGTACTGAGGGCCTGGCCGAGCTTGACGAAGGTCGGGCCAAGGGCCACTAGGGCCTCACGCAGGCGCCCGGCATTACCGAGTGGTTCGGGCGCGGGCACCCGCAGCACGACTCGCCGCGGCAGCGAGAGCAGCGAAACAAGGCCCAGTTGCTCGACTAGAGCACCAAAGCCGTGCCCAACGAGCACCTGGGCAATCTCACGGTAGCGCCCGAGGTAACGGGCTTGACGAACTAGTGGCCACATAGTAGTGAGGAACGCGGAACGAAGAAGGCGGAACGCATTTCGTACCTATAGCCGAAGCGTTTACGCCGACGGCATTTGCAAGGTATTGGTCATAGAATCAGGCCAAACAGGCTCCAGAGGTGGGGCAGAAAGAGTAGCAGACCAACCAGCAGCGCCCCGATGGCGCAGATCAGCACCGTGCCAGCCGCGACATCTTTGGCTATCTTGGCCAGCGGATGATAGACCGAGGTGCTCAGGTCAACCACGGCTTCAATGGCGGTATTGACGCCTTCAGCAGCCAGCACGAGAGTGATGGTGAGCGTGAGGATCAGCCACTCCCAGCGTTCAAGGTGAACCAGCAGGCCGAGCAATACGGCACACACAGCGGCCAGACAGTGTATCTGGGCATTGCGCTGGGTGGCGATCAGGTAGCCAAGGCCGGCGAAGGCGTAGCGGAAAGAGGCAAGAAAGACCTTCAGGCCACCCTGCTTCGGCCTGTGCGGCAGAGGCGCAGGCGGCTCACCAGACGGGGTGGGCGGCTCGGCTGTGGGCAACGGGCTCATCGCTCCGAATTATACCATTAGACATGGCTCAGAATTAGCCGTACCAGCCTGCGCTCAGCTCTAGAGCGCTTCGCGCTGGGGTTGGGGGTTTGCCGCGTCTGGTGCCATCGCACAGGTCGGCTCAACCTTTCTGAGCACCGCTGTAGACCTCAGGGGGCAGCAAGGGCTACGCTCAATACGTTTCAAATAGGGGCAAGCGCAGATCGATCAAGGCCGATCAGACGCAGAAGCTTTGCGGCTTTGCGGCTTTGCGTGAGCTTATCTGAAAGGTATTGGGGCTAGGCTATAATGCGCAGGGCAACTTGCCTGGTTAGCTGGACAGCTTGATGCGCCAATCGACGCCTGCCTCCTTGCATGCCAGTCTCTGGTCGCTGCCGGCCTACTTTGGCGCAAGCCTGCTCTTCTTCGCTGGAGCGCTCCCCTGGATGCACAGGGGCCTGCCGGGCGGGTCGGTGGCGGCAATCGACGGCTGGCAGAATGTCTGGCATCTCTGGTGGGTGGAGCACGCCCTTGCCAGCGGTCAGAATCCCCTCTTCACCCCGTTGCTCTACCACCCCGACGGGGTCAACCTGGCCATTCAGCCGCTCAACCTGAGCAATGGCCTGCTCTTCTGGCCGATCACAGCCCTGGCGGGGCCGCTGATCGCCTATAACGTGGCTCTGCTGACGGCGTTTACCCTGGCGGGCTGGGGGGCCTTGCTGCTGGCCCGGCAAGCCGGGGCCTCAACCCCAGCCGCCTTTATGGCCGGGCTGCTCTTCAGCTTTTCGCCCTTCCACGCCACCAAAGCCTATGACGGCCAGCTCGAGATGATCGCCATACAGTGGTTGCCACTCTACCTATGGCTGCTGTTGGGGCTGCTCGCAACGCGCCGCATACGGCTCAGTCTTGGGGCCGGGCTACTGCTGGCCCTCATCGGCTATACCAGCCTCTACTATCTGCTCTACGCCGCGCTCCTCAGCTTGCTGGTTACCCTGCTCTGGCTGCCCTACCGCGAGGGGCGGCGCGTACTTGTCGGCAGCCTCGGGCAACTGGCCCTGGTGCCTGCCGTGGCGATGGCGGCCCTGGCTCCACTCTTGTCGGCGCTTGGGCCGGGCCTGGCCGAACTGAGTGGCGGCGGGCTGGCCAGAGGCGGCCCGATCTCGCTTGAGCTGCAACTGCGCTCGGCCAACCTGGTCGATTTCCTGCTGCCAAGCTACCTGCACCCGCTGTGGGGCGCGGCGGTGGCCCGCCTTGGCCCATGGCTACACCCCGACATCTCGGCCTGGAATAACGCCCTGGGCCACGTCAGCCTGGTGCTGGCAGTCGTGGCCATTATGCGGCAGTGGCCGCTGGCCTGGCGCTGGCTGCTGATCGGCAGCAGTGGGCTCGTACTGGCCCTCGGCCCGACCCTGCTGATTGGCACATGGAACACGGGCCTGGCCATGCCCTACCGCCTGCTGCTGAGCTTGCCGGGGATGGGCACCAACCAGCGCCCTGGCCATTTTGTGGTACTGACGCTGCTGGCCCTGATTCCCCTGAGTGCCCTGGGCCTGACGGTGCTGGCCCGCAATGCGCCGCGGGTAGTACCGGCCCTGGTGCTGCTGCTGGCGGTGATTGAACTGGCCCCACCTGCCTGGGCGTTGCAACGTGCCGTGGTGCATCCGATTTTTGGCGAACTGGCCAGGCGTACAGGGGCCATCCTCATCCTGCCGCCAACGCTCGACTCGAGCCAGCCTCTGGTCGAGCAGATCGTGCATGGGCGCCCGCTGGTGGGCGGCTTTCTCGCCCGTACTCCACCCTTCGCCTTTGCTAAAGACACGCCTGGGGTGCGTGAGCTCTGGCAGCTGAGCCCCGACCAGGCCAGCCTGGCCGATCCGGTGGGGGCCAGTCGTGCCGATGTTCTGGCCGCTTATGGCATCAGCGAGGTGCTAGTACGCTGGGCAGCACTGACGTCTGCGCAACAGGCCGAGGCCGAGGCCACCCTTGCTGCCGTACTGCCTGGCGTGGCACCGGTCTACAGCGACCCGGAGCTACGGGTCTACCAGGTGCCAGCCAGCACTGGACAGCCCTTTGTCTACTTCGGGGCTGGCTGGCATCAGGAAGAGCGCGACAACGATCGGCGCTGGCGCTGGATGGGACCAACAGGCGAATTTGTGCTGGTCAACCCAGGCGCAGAGCCCGCTCCGGTCACGCTCTGTCTGCGCACCGAAAGCTTCGCCAGGGTGCGTCCGCTCACTATGCAGCTGGAGACAACTCTGCTGGGGCAGCACGAAATCACGCCCCAGGCGCACAATCGCTGCCTATGGCTCCGTTTAACTCCCGGCGTCAGCCGGCTGAAGCTCGCCGCTCCCGCCGAGGTCAACCCGCGTGATGACCGCTTGATCAGCATCGTCGTCAGCGCAGTCAAGCTAGAGTATAATGGCCTGCCGATAACCCCCGGTGATCCAGCCTTGATCGCCGAACCAGATTGAGAGGCAGTTTATCTATGCGACTGATCATCGTTCGCCATGGCGAAAGCGAGTGGAACCGCATCCATCGCTACCAGGGACAGCTCGACGCCCCCCTCTCCGAGCTGGGTCTACGCCAGGCCGATGCCCTTGCCGAGCGGCTCAAGGGCGAGACGATCCACCAGATCTACAGCAGCCGACTCCAGCGGGCGGCCCGTACAGCCCAGGCGATTGCGACCAACCACTCCGGTGTGCCCTTCACCTACAGCGAGGCCCTGCTTGAGATCCACCACGGCGAGTGGCAGGGTAAGTATGCCGACGAGATCACGGCCAACTACGCCGAGGGTCTGCGTGAGTGGCGCGAACATCCGACTCGCTCGCAGATGCCCGGCGGTGAGAGCTTCTCCAATGTGCTCAAGCGGACGCTGGACTTCCGCGAGGAGCTGACCGCCCGTCACCCCGAGCAGACTGTGCTGATCAGCACCCATGATGTGGTCGTCAAGATCCTCGTCGCCGATGCCCTGGGTATGAACATGGATCGCATCAACCGCATCTGGGTCACGAACGCCAGTATCTCGGTGATCGAATATGGCGAAGATCTGCCCTACCTGGTGAGTCTGAGCGAAGCCTGCCACCTGGGCACGCTGGCGAGCACCCGCGAGGGGCAGAAGGCGCTCTAATAGCTTGCCACAGGATGCTGCTGGATCTGGCACCTCGGTAAGGGCGCAGCAGCGCTAGCTACTGCTGCGCCCCAACGCCATCAACCCGGCAAATGAGCTCGGACGGTGTACTAAGGGAAGCGGAAACTTTTGAGCATCCCAGCGTTATGTCACGCTGAGCGCAGCGAAGCGTCCCGGCCGAGACCCTGCGCTGGCGCTCAGGGTGATCGGGTGCCAACGACGGGACAATCAAAAAGATCCGCTTCCCTAGCAACTCTGGGTAGTCACCATACGGCAACGGTCGAAGAGCAAGGTCCAGAGCTTACCAAAGACCTGGGAGGGCACTTCGACAAACTGGTAGAAGAGCATGTCCGGCCAGATCAAGTCGCGGCGCAGCGCGGGGCGAATGAAGGTCCACTGGGCGATCAGCCCGAGGTTCCAGTAGATCAATAGGGCGGCAGCGAGCAAAAGTGGCCAGGAACCGAGTTGCGGGCGGAGCCAGGCGATCAGGGCGGCCAGGCCAAGGATAAAGATCGGCGTACACTCGATCAGACGCCGAAAGCCGAAGGCCCCGCGCAGGTGCCAGGTGGTGCCGAAGGCCCCGTTGATGTAGGTCTGGGCGAGGAAACCTGCCAGCAAGAGTAGGGCAAGCCCGCGGTCGTGAAAGCCCAGGCGGATCAGTCCGAGCAGGCCAAGGGCCAGCACGGGCGACCAGAGCAAAGCTCCACGGCCGGGGTCGATCAGGGTATTGAAAAAGTTCGGGCTGCGCCAGTCGAGCTTGCCTGAGACGGTTGCTGAAGGCCCCGGGTGCCCGTTGAGCACCTGATAGGCCAGCAATTGGGGCGTCAGGCTCAGCAGCAGGATGGCCAGGAAGAGTGTGTGGTGCCCGAGCAGGCCAAGGGCCTGCCGCCAGGCTCGTGCGCGCAGCAGCCCAAGATAGAGCGCCAGGCCCTCCAGGGCTGGGATGATCAGCAGCAGGCCAAGTTGCTCGCGGGTGATCACCATAAGGCCGCCGACCAGGCCCAGCAGCAGCCAGGTGGCGCTGCTGCGCGCCTCGGCGCGACCATAGTCACGCATCCAGAGGGTGAGGAAGAGGGCAACGAGGAAGAAGCCTACCGCGTGCGACCAGGGCATGGCGATATAGGTATAGAAGACCAGGGGCGAGGCGAGGAAGATGGTTAAGGTAGCCAGGGTTGCCGCGAAATCGTCGACGTAGCGCCGGGCCAGGCGATAGCTGAGCAGCAGGCCGAGCATGGTATAGAGCACACTCATGAGGCACACGCCAAGGATATAGGGGCGGGCGTAGCCATCACGGGGGATTGCCGCACCGAAGGTGTTGGCCGTCAGCACCACCAGGTCGGCCAGCAGGAAGCCAGGCGCCCAGAGAATCGCTGAGCCAACCGGAGCGACGTTGCGCAGCAGGCCGGTGGCAGGATTGGGGTTATTGGCATCCTCACGCAGCAGGGCATTGGCCACAGCCTCATCACCATAGCGCCGGCCCTGTTCAGCAAAATACTCGTACTCGTTCCGAAAGTCGAGATCATGATCGAAGAAGAAGGAGCGCAGATAGGCGAAGTACTGCACCTCGTCACTGAGGGCCACCCGCGGCACACTCAACGGGAGCAGCAGCAGGCAGACGGCCATGATCAGCCATGGGCCGTAATCATGGGCGGCCAGGGGTGCCACCAGTCGGCGCAGACGAACAGGCCACGACGAAGCGGCGAGCGGATCAGAGGCCATAATTCATGACACCAGAGGGCGGTACGCAGGGCTTCAGGCCCGACGTACCGCCAATGAGCGAGAGAAACCCAACTGCTATGCAGAAGCCTGGGCGCACGGGCCACTGGCCCACATCCCCCACTGCGGGTGCAATGCCCGTGCTTCCAGAGGCATTGCACGACCTACAGCGATCTCAGAAAGGTTGAGCCGACCTGCGCGTGGTGGATGGCGTCCAGACGCGGCAAGCCCCTACTAGTTGCATAGCTGGCTAACGCCTGATCAAGGGTAGACGGATCGTGGGCAAGGTGGGATTGGCTACAGTGATCTGCTGTTGCAACACCTGATCACTGGGATTGCCCGCACCGTCAAGGAAACGCGCATAGACATAGACCGTCGTATTGGGGGCCAGGGCATTCGGGCTGAGGCCAGTCAACAGACTCCAGTTACTCAGCAGCGGTTGGCTACCACGTACATTCAGCTTCACCGGCGTCCAGACCAGGGCGGTTGAGTTGAGCGTATCAGAGACCGGCGTCGTGCTATTGGCCACCCAGAGACCCCAGTAGCCACCGGGATAGACATCAGTCACCTGCACGTTATCAAAGTCGAGATTCGCCAGGATGGACGCATTGGTGTCAGAGGTAACCGTGAAGGTAGCACCATTGGCAAGCACCGGCTTCGTGCGATCATAGATGATCGAGGTCGAGAAATCGATCTGGTTACCGAGATCATCCCTGAGCACCATAAAGATGCTGCGCGGGCTTTCGGCGGTGTTGGTGGGGTTGGGCAGGAGAAGATTGTTGGCGAAGAGGTTGTTCGTCACGGCAATCGTCGCACCCAGGGAAGTAGCCGAGGCACCATATTGGAAATTGCTGAGCCCAACACACTCGCCGGTACCAATCGCCTCGAAGTAGAAGAAGGGCACGCGGGTATAGCCCGGATCGCCGTCACTCGCGCCGCCTTCGGTATTGAGATCCTGAGGCGTAAGTTGGGCCGTCTCAATCGGAGTGAAGAGCGGATAGCGACTGGTGAGGTTAGGATTGGTCACCCGCAATGAGCCACCAACCGAAGAGTCGACAATCACGGAGACCTGCCTGACCGTCGTGTCGATTGTATCGGCATTGCGCACCTGGGTGAAGAGGGTTTCGGCCAGGCAGTCGCCAGTATTTACGATGGAACTGACGGGGATGGTCATCGTGCTGGTATAGGCGACCCAGTTGCCCGAATCATTCACCGCATCGTTCGGGATACCGCCCCAGCGCCAGCGCACCTGGTTCACATTACCCGTGACATCCCTGAAGTCAACTCTGACCCCGACATTACCCCGCACAACCGGCAGACCGCCGATGGTCACCGAGCTACTCACGCTAGGAACCGCACTCGGCGGAGCCAAACCACTGCCAACGAGTTGATAGTAATCGGTATCGAGACCGGAACCGCCGAAGCGCTCGCTCACCAGGTGGATCTGCGAACGATCGGTAATCGTCGCTGCCAGCATCGGGTTCGCACGGAAGTCTTCGGTACGATTAACCGTGATCGGACCAACGAATTCGCCGTTCGTCCCTGCGGTACGAAAAGCCACCTTGAGTCCGGGGCTAGGCGACGAACCAATCGCCGACCATGCAAAGGCCATGTTGCCCGACTCATCGGCGGCGATGGCCGCAACTGTTACCAGTTCATCAGAGCTTAGCCGTGAAGTCGGCCAGTCACCGAAGCCCTTGCGTTCAGCATAGAAATAGCCGGGTCCAACCCTGCGCCAGGCGATAACGGGTGTACCGTTGGGCAAGAAGGTCAGGGTTGGGTCGGCTTCAAAGTTGTCAGTTCCGGCAACAAGTTCGGTGGTAAACCCGCTACCGTTCCACTCACCGTAGTAGATATCACCATCGGCGGTACCAAAAGTGACACCGATCTTGTCATCGGGGCCGACTGCAAGAATCGGACGGTTCAGACTGTCAAAATTGATGATGGCTCCGCCGCCATTCCACTGTTGAAGATTGCCACCGGTGGAATAGACATAGCGAAAACGCTTGTTCTCCGACCAGGCAACGATTGTGGTACCGGCATTGTTCGAAGCCACATCGACATAGGCCCGGAAAGGCCCCCCGCCCACGGCCGTGACTTCATCTGAGAAGGTATTATTGGAGAAGCGCTGGCGCACTTTGATCGGGCTATCGTCGGCGTTGGCAAACCAGGCATAGGTGATGGTGCCATCGCTACGACCGGAGAGCGCCGTATTCACAAAGTCTTCCTGCCCACTCGTCGCACCGACCTGGGTAGGCGAGCCAAAGCTCTGTTGATCAATCGTCTTCCACCAGGTATTGGCGCTATCACGATTTGACGTGCCTGCAACGGCCACGGTACGGTTGGCGACGTCCACATCCGGGTACTTCACCTCATCGGAATCGGTGAGTACCTCCTGGAAGACCGTATTGATGGATGCCTGGGCCCTGGTATAGAGGGGGAGCAAGCCAGCAAGCACGAGAATCGCGCTGAGAGCCCCCATTATGAATGAACGAACTAACACACAAAGCCCCCTTCTTCGAACAGCGCATGGCGGCTGGTCAGGTAGATTGGCGAGCACAACCTGCGTAGCATCAGAGTCCAGTTTAGAGCAGTGATTGGCATAGGCGAGCAACGAGCAAGTCGATCGACATGGCGCACACTGGGAGAACAGGCGAGCAGCGCAGGCCCTTACTGGGCGGTGATCAGCACATTGGCGAAGCGGATGCTACCGAGAGCCCATGTGAAGAGTCCAGGCTGACCAGCCGTCAGGGTCGCGTCTTTTGCTTCAAGCATACGCTGACCATTGAGCAAGACCTGTAACTGGTCACCCTTGACGCTCAGGGCAAGATCGTACCAGGTGTAGAACTGGTAGCCAGGCCCTTCGGCCACCGCCAGGGTAGTTGGCTCACCCTGAACTACCTTTTCAAGGATGAGCTTGGGCGTATCACTACGCGGCTCGGCGATCAGCCGCACGCGATAGAAGCTGTCGCCATCACGCCGGGCCACCAGGCCAGCCGTACCGTTACCCTCGTCGTAAAAGCGCGCACTGACGACGTAATCACGCCAATCAGGGCTACCGATAAAGGCCATGGTCTCGTAGAAGCCGGGATTGCCCGCAGCCGCCGTACGATTCTGGAACAGGCTGGCGTCAAGCACCTTCCAGACCGAGCGCTGCTCCTCAAGGCGCACCCCAACATCGACAAATTCCCACAGGCTGAGCGAGTCATCGTTGCGGAATTCGGGGCTGGCCAGGACGGTGCCGGCCACCGAAGGCGGAATGGTTGGTGCAGGCGGAGGTGTAGGTGTGGGAGGCGCGTCCGAGGTGGGCAGAATGGGCTGGTCTTCCTGGGCCTGGCCCTGCCCCTGGAAAGCCAGCAAGTTGAAGGCGAGGGTAAGGATCAACACGACACTAAAACCAGCCACACCTGCGGCGATGACGCTCATGGTACGCCGATGACGCTTGTTCTTCATGATTATTCCTCTCCTTTAAGAGGTGATAGGACAGGGTCAGCATAGATCTGTGACTCGCTTTTGTCAAACGATCCGCACTAACCCTTTACGCTCTAAGACAAGGATTTAGGAGATAGCAAAGAGAAAATAGCCCGAGCGCATCAGTACGCGGCGAGTGACGCTGAACGGTAAACCAGCCCGAAACCTTGTCTAACGTCGCTTCCAGAGCAGAAGTTCCCGCCCGTAGCGGGTCGTGATCGTCACAAGATCGTAATCAGCTTGCAGTGCGGCCCGGTCGGGGAAGTAGTCCGCCCACATGTCGGGAATATAGGTCGGGCGGCGCTGGTTCAGCACATAGTCCGGGTCACGCTTCTCATGGCCAGCCGTCCCGGCACCCATTGCAGGTACGACCACGCGAGCAATATGGCGATCAGTCAGGCCAAGCATGTCGATGGTGGGGCGCTGGCCGTAGAAGGCAATCGCCCCTGCCCCCATCACGGCGATGCTCTCATCGGGTGCGGTATGGTCGGCCATCCACCAGCCAAGTTCGCGCCAGATCGCGAGCGACTCGTCCATGCCCTGCAGGATGTAATCGTCCTCGCGGGTGCGGGTGAGGGCCATGGTGCTGTAAAGGCTCAAAACAAGTACCAGCAAGGGGATGGCCGCCAGGCGCAGGGCGGGACGGGCCAGAGCCGCACGCATGAGGATAGCGAGGCCATCAGCGACCAGGATGGCGATCAGGGCCACCAGCGGCACGAAGAAACGTTCACCGAGAAAGTGATCGCCACCCACACTGATGATATAGGCCGTATAGACGCTGATCAGCAGCAGGAAGTAGCCGCGCCAGCCGCGCAGGGCGGCAGTCCGTCCACGGATCAGCCCGACCAGGCCCAGCAGTAAGAACGGCCCGCCCATTGTCTGGGCAAAATCCCAGCTGTAGGCCAGCCCGCGGGGCAGCGCCCGCAGCCCGCCGCCGGTTTTGGCATAGAAGGTGTTCGGCAGCAGGTCGCCATAGTAGCTGTAGCGGGCAATGAAGAAGGGTCCGATCACCAGCAGGTACGGGCCGAGCAGGGCCCCAAGTCCCAGCTTGCGCCGGAGGAACATACGCAGGCCGTGGGGTCGGCGCAACTCGGCCATGTGTAGATCGGCGACCAGGGCATGCAAGATGGTCAGGGCCAGCAACAAAGCACCTTCGGGGCGGGTGAGGGTAGCCAGGGCCAGGAGCAACCCGGTGAGCGCCAGGGTCAACGGGCCAGTGGGCTGTGGGGTGAGCGCAGCCGTCGGCCAGAGGTAGACGGCGGCTGCGGCAAGCAGCAGCACGGCATAGAGGGCCGTCTCAAGCCCGCCACCACGCGCACTGTGGATCAACAGACTCTGGCTGGTGCCGACGAAGAGGGCTGCAACCAGGCCCCAGGGCAAGCCGATCAGGTGCGTCGCCAGGGCATAGGTTAGCAGGAGCAGGAGCAGGGCCAGGGCCACACCGAGCAGGTAGCTCCACAACACCGGCTCGCCACCGAGCCAGAGCAGCAGGGCGGCAAGCAGGGTGTAGAGGAAGTTGGTGTAGCCCTCAACGCGCTCGCCGGGGTTGTAGACCAGCCCATAGCCAGCAACAAGGTTTTGCGCGTAGCGAAAAGAGATGAAGGCATCATCGGAGAGCCAGCTGGTCCAGAGCATACTGCTGAAGCTGACCAGGGTGCCAAGCATGGCCAGGCCAAGGCGGATGGGACTGCTACGGGTGAGGAGCGTCGCTGCGGCCGCTGCTGCGAGGCTGAAGGCGGCCATGGTTGGATAGGCAAGCGGCGCAAGCCCCTGCAGGCGGTAGAGCACAAGCAGGGCCAGGGCCAGGGGGCCGCAGAGCAGCAGCGCACCACCGATGCTTGCGCCACGCAGTCGGGCAAGCAGCCACAGGCCCGTGAGGCCAAAGCCGACGATGGCCAGGGTCAGGCCATCAAGGGCGGCGAGGCCCTGAAGCGTGATGCCGGTGACGATCACGCCAAGGGGACGGACGTCGGGCGGTAGGGTGCGCGCTTCGGTCTGCATACCCAGGCGCAGATTGGCGTCAGCGGGGGGCGGGGGCGGCAACAGGAAGTGGTAGAGCCGAAAGCTAGCTTCGGGGGTGACGGTGACCAGGGGGCGCTCGTTGGCAGAAAAGGTCAGCGGGGCAGGATCGGGCAGGCCGGCGCGGGCGCGCACGGTGGCCAGGTAGGTTGGTGCCTGGTGATAAGCCCAGGGTAGCTGCAGCAGGAACGAGCCGGTTGTCCAGCGATAGGCAAAGCTCTGGTTCAACTCCAGGCTGTGGATGCCGGCGTACTGCGCGGGAGGCAGCAACTCCAGGCGGGTCAGGTCGATCGCGTGGTGCAGCGGCTCATGGCGCGGTTGCGCAGCCCCGACTGCCCAGGCCAGCAGCAGGGCGGCCAGGATCAGCCCTTCGATCAACCAGGCGCGGGGGCCATGGCTGAGGATGGGGCGGCGGGGCGGCGGATGTGCCTGCTGGGGCAGGCCTGGAGCACCTTGCATAGAAAATCAGGGCGTCTGCGCGAGCGAGCTGAAGCGCAGATCGAGCAGGAAAAGGCGAATGCTGATCGGCACCCCGGCCCGTCCAGGATCGGGCACAGCCGGAGCCGTGAGGGTGAGCGTCTGTGCGCCGGGGGCCAGTAAAAGCTGGAGGCTGCGCGTCTGAGGGGCCTCGGCAGCGATCAGCAATTGACCAGCAGGCAAATTGTTCAGACGCAGGTCAAGCGAGCGGGGCTGCTGATGGCTAAGCATGGTCATAGTGAGCGAGGCCAGGCTCGCTTCGCTCAGGGGATTGAAGAGGCGTAGTTCGGCGGTCTCGCCCATCCAACGCCAGCGGAGTGACCCATCACGCTCAAGCTCCTGCCAGCCCGGCCCCAGGTAGCCAATCGGCTGGGGTTGCCACTGGTCAGGAATAGCGTAGGCCTCAAGGGTGGCGTCTTGCACAAGCGGTGGGCCAAGCTCGAGATCGGCAATGATGGCATGCACCTGTCGGAAGTAGTCGGCCTTGTCGCTAGTCTGATCGAGGGTGAGATAAATGATGCCATAGGCCGCCAGGCTCTGCTGGCCACGGCCTGGCCAGCCCGGCGTGACGATCTCATCAGCTACGAGGGGGTAGCCCTCAAGCTCGCGGATACCAGGGGCGTAACGGCTAAAATCATAGACGGGCGGGCGGGCGACATAGCCACCGAGAATGGGCCATTGATGTACCATCTGAGGGGTCAGGTTGTCGCTGCGGTTGATATTGACATAGAGCGGCAGCGGCAGGATGGCCCCAAGCGGGCGGCCGGTGGCATCAAAGGATGGTGGTGGCAGGCTGGCGTAGAAGGGATGCACCTGCCGGGCGACAACCGTCATCGGGCCGGCATAGGCATCAACCAGCACGATCAGGGCGACGGCAGCGGCGGCCAGACCAGCCGTAGCGCGGGGGGTAAAATTGCGGGCGAGGCGAGCGAAGCCGTAGGCAGCCAGGATGGCCAACATCAGGCTGGTGATCACCACCATATGGCTGGGGCGCTGGCTTGAACGAAAACCGGGCAAGTTCTGCACGAGGGCGAAGGGCAAGGGAATGCCGGTAGCCAGGCCAGCCACACGTAGCGTCGGCCCCAGCGCCAGCAGTGCAGTCAGGCCGAAGAGGGCCACCCAGCGCCGGGCGGCGGGCCAGCAGGCCACGGCACCAAGCAGGCCCAGGGCCAGGCCAACCCAGCCCAGGGCGACATTCCAGATGATCGCCTCAGGGTAGCGCAACTCACGGGCCGCACGCACGGCAGCCCCCCAGAGGGGATGCGACGGGTTGGGTAGGAAGAAGTCGAGCAGGTCGGCGGAGCGGGCGGCCTGGATCGCTCGCATATCCCAGAGGGTGTCAGGGGCAGCGGCCAGGCTACGCAGACGCGGGGCCAGCAGGAGGCCCCACCAGAGCAGGGGGCTCAGGCCCCACAATGCACTCAGCCAGGCCCGGCGATCCGGCCGGCGCCAGAGCGCTCCGGGGCCAGGTACCAGCAACCAGACCAGGCTGCTCAGGCCGGTTGCCATGACTGCGAAGAGGCCATAGTACCAACTCCCCAGGCTCACCCAGAGCAAGAGCGCCCCGGCAAGCAGCGAGCGCCACCAGCGGGGCTGTTCAAGCAGGAGGTAGAGGGCGAAGAAGTAGCAGGGCAACCACTGGATCGAGCTAACTTCGAGCCCGCCGTCGACCACCTTCTGCAGGTGGTAGGGCGAGAAGGCAAAGACCATGCCCGCCACCAGCGCCGCCAGAGTCTGCCCGGTCAGATGACGGGCAAAGAGAAAGGTGACATAGCCACCGATCACAAAACCGCCGAGGATGGTCCAGTTAAAGCCAGCGAGGGGGCCGAGCAGCAAGGTGATCGGCAGGGCCGCCACGCCCTGTGAGAACTGCAACGTCTGCCAGAAGAGATCGACGCCCTGGGGGTAGAAGAGTAGCCAGGTAAAGAAGGGAAGCTGGCCACTGCTGAGGGAATGGGCGACCCACCAGAGATTCCAGGCGCACTGATAGGCATCAACACCGCCTTCGGCACCAATCACCGCTGTGGTGAAGGAACGTGCCATCGGCCAGCTGACCACCAGAGCCAGGCAGGTATAGAGTAGTAGCACGGCGGCGTGCAGGCCGACGGCCCGCCAGCGCTCGTGTGCAGCAGGGAAACCTGATTGATCAGCGGGGCTTGATCGACGCTGATCGCGGGACTCTGGAGCCTGGCGCACCTCAAAAGCCATAGATCCGCATCGCGAGATAGAGCGCATAACTGGAAGAGTATAGCATAGGACCAGGTGAGGAGCCTCGTGATACTCCGCAGCCGCTAACGCGGCGCGGCTTCTCGCGGTTGCCCACGAGCTACATGCCCGGTATCGCGGGAACTACGGCGGCGGAAAGGCCGCCGATACATGACGGAGCGCAGCGGCACATGCCCATACGAGCCATGCACGGCCTTACTCACCTGATTGATGGCCCCCACGGCATCGCGGTGGCCGACAAACCCACAGTGGGCGCAGCCATACGTGCGTCCCTTGGGTTTGTTCTGGGTCCCACAACCGGGACAGGTCTGCGAGCTATACGCTTCGCTCTGGCGTTCCAGGGCAATCCCAACGGCGGCGAGTTTGTAGCTGAGGTAGTCCACCTGTTTCCCGTGCGACCAGCCGCTCACCTTCTGCTGCGCGTGGGTGTTGAGGCGCTTGCCGGTACCGATGTTCCGTACATCACCCACCACCAGGCGCTTCGCCCCCTCGGCCTTCGCGTGATTGGCGATGGCCCGCGTGACTTTGTGCTCCATATCGCGTCGCTGCCGCTTGTTGCGGGCGCGCAGGAACCGCTTGCGACGGGCGAGGCGCTTCCAGCGACGCGAGCTTCTTTGCTTGCGCGCCATCGCTGCCTGGAGGCTGGCGAGCTTCTTGTGGCGGTACTGGTTGATCGCCCGCAGTTCACGGGCGGTGAAGATGACGACCGCGCCCTGGTCATTCGCCACGGCTGCCGGGTGGATTTCACCCAGGTCGGCCGCCAGAGTCGCCGGTCCTGGCGGCTCCGGGGTCGCCTGCCCGTCGTCCACCACCAGATGCCACAGGTGCCGCCTGCTGATCGGCTCGTAGACCAGGCGCAGCTCCACAAACACCGTGGGCGGCAAGGTCGCCAGTTCAGGTGGGAGCGCCACCCAGATGGGTTCCAGGCCTCGTGCCCGTGAGAGCCGCAGGCGGTCGCCCTCCTGCTTGATGCCGCTGTTCTTCCACACGGTCGTGCGATAGCGTTTGCGGCGGTGCGGGTAGCGCACCGCACGCCCCTGCTTGCGATTCGTCTTTGCCGTTTTGCACGCCTGAGCAACGCCCTGTTGAGCGGCATCGCGGCTGTGGGCGTGCAGGGTACTTGGCCCAAAGGAGTCGTTCAGCCGTGCATCCGCCCCCGGCGAAAGCCACCGCCCCGTGCGCCGATAGATGCGGTAATGCCAGACCAGCACGTCGGTATAAATCTGACCGCTCTCACGGTTGAGGGATTCGGCGTCTGCACGAGGCAAGCGGCACGGCAAGATGTGGGTACGGATCATGGACACACCCGGAACACATGTACGATACCATAGGATAGTACCGCATGAGGATGCCAGATGCAAGGGCTGAAGCCAGCGAGAAACCCGCCTCACCCCACGGGTTCAAACCCGGCGGCTTGCGGCAGGTTCCGCCCGGTCAACCCATCAGAATGGGTGTCACGCATTGGGTTGCCCCGCATCCGCAGCGGGTCGGGGCGAACCCACGGGTTAATGGTGAAAGGTTAAGGAAGTTCTGTGTCGTCAAGTTTGGCGTCAGAAT
>CAZQCG010000060.1:0-19967 GCA_964592425.1 uncultured Chloroflexaceae bacterium | reverse complement strand
GCCTGCGGGCCTGCGCCGGTTGAGGAAGCGGGGCTGGCGGTAGCGAGTCTTCCGCTGCCGCCTACTCCGACGGCTGGCCCGCCGACTGAGCACGGCAGCGCGGATGGTCTGCCCTCGGTGGGTCAACTCGCCCGCCCAGACGACGCGCCCGGTCGCCTCGGCTACCACGGCGATCCCGGTGGTCTTGGAGCCAGGGTCGAGCTTCACTCGATGGGGGTGGGTGACGCTCGCGGCGGCGCTGCGCTCCTTCAGGCGGATGGTGAATGGGTAGCGCCGCCACACGGCGGCCTTCCCTTGGTCGAGCAACTGCCGCGCCCGCGCCGGGTGGCACGGGTCGAGTGGCTGGCCGTCGCTGCTGAGGACAAAGACGAAAGACATGATTTTGGATTACTCCAACTCCCCGTAAGGGGGTAAGGTTCGCCTCGACCATGCACATCGGGCTTGTTGTGCCTACGACCTCCCGCCCTTACCCCAGGCGGGTGTGATCGCAGGCGACAGAGCGGCGGGCTGGCAGACGCACCCGCCGGTGTCGTGACCCGTTGTGCGTAGCCCCGTGAAGGGCTGAGTCTGGTCAATACAGGCTTGTCGATTACTCCACAAGCCGCAGGGCTTCAGCCCCTGCGGTTACTGACAGGCACTTCTTTCTGCTGCCGGACGGGGGGATTGAGCCTGGTTGGACTACGGCTATGATGCGATCCGCGCCATAATCAAGGCCACCACAGCCTCGGGCTGCAGGCCATCAGTAGTGATCATCAGAGCATCAGGGGCAGGGCGCATAACATGAGCATCAAGCTGATCACGCCGGGCCAGGTCGGCACGGATGTCCGCGTGGGCCTCTGCCTGATCGATGCGCTCGTGGGCACGGCGGCGGGCACGTTCATCGAGGGAAGTTGCGAGGAAGATCTTGAGTTCGGCATCGGGCATGACCACCGTGCCAATATCACGACCGACCATGACCACACGGCCCTGGCGGCCAACCAGTTGTTGCTGGCGCACCAATTCACGGCGCACCCCAGGGTAGCTCGAGACCAGTGAGACCTGCTGTTCTACCTCGGGCTGGCGGATGGCCCAGGTGACATCCTGGCCGTCACTGCGCACCGTGTACTGGCGGCCATCAGCCATCGTCGCTGGCACGACCTCGATCACGATAGTTGCGGCCAACTCTTCAAGGAGGGTGCCATTCTTGAGGTTGAGCCCACGTTCGAGAGCTGCAAGCGTGAGGGCGCGGTACATCACGCCAGTATCAAAATAGAGATACCCCAGGTGCGCTGCAAGCAGCGCTCCCAGGGTGCTTTTCCCGGCCCCGGCAGGGCCATCAATAGCGATCACAGAAGGATAGGGCATAGACTCGCCCACCATAGCATCTGGCGCGTCAGCAGGCCCTATTCTAGCACGCGATGCAAGGCAGAGGCAAGCGGATCAATCGCTGCTAGCTGCGTAACATCTGCAGAATCAGATCTTCAGGACGGCGCTCAGGCGGTGCTGCACGCACCGGCTCAACGGCCTCGGATGGGCGGCTAACGGTCTGGCTACGCCCAAGCAAGCGGTCGAAGACCCCATTGCCGTTGCCGTTGCCGTTGCGTCCGCTAGTCGAGGCAGTCACCGGCTGGTCTTGCCTGGCAGTGGCAGGTGCTTGTAGATTAACCAGGCTATCAAGGCTGAATTGGGTAACCGCCTCAGCCACATCAATCTGCGCCCAGCCGAGCTCGCTCGCAATCTGGCGCAGGCTGTGTTGTCCGTCGATCAGGCCGAGGACGGGATAGTGGGCCGGACCAATACGCCGGATGGCCTGGTCACGAGAAATGACAAGGGTAGGGGTCAGATCAAGTGTCGGAATATAGGCACGAATGCGATGCCAGCGCGAGGCGGTACGTTCAGCCGTCTGGAGATGCATCGTCAGCGAGCCCCAGATGGTCTCGGCTTCAGACTGTACATTGTTAACGAAGGCAAAGCGCACATCAGCATGCTCTAGCAACTCGGCCAGGGCGTCGACACCTCTGGCTGGGCCGCGCTCGATATGGTAGAGCGTACCGTCGCGGAAGAAGATCTGACCCGGCTGGCCGGGGCTGTAGACATTAAGCACGCCCGTCACCGAGCTATAGACAATCATGTCGATCAGTTCTCTCAGCGGAAAGGTCGTGAGCGAGCCTTCGAGTTTCACCGTGATGCCCCCTGCAATGACGTCATACTGCGATAAGCGGGACGATCAGAGTCCTTATGGATCGTAGATCGTCAGGCTGTTTGGCGCAACATGACCACGGTACTATGTGCAGTGGGTATCGGGTGGCGACCTATCCAAGCCCAACGGTTGAGGTGCGTTCGTAGGGAGGGATAGTGTAGAGATAATTCTCGAGCTGCTCGATGATGAAGCTCTTGCTGGCGATCAGGTTGGCAACGACATCGCGGATGGAGATAATGCCGATCAAGCGTTCTTGCTCAAGCACAGGCAGGTGACGCACATGCTTTTCAGTCATCAGGGCCATACAGGCTTCAATTGATTGATCGGGGCGCACATAGAGAACCCGCTCGGTCATAAACTGGCGTACCTGGAGGCCCTCGAGGCTGGTGCTGCGGGCCAGCTTACGAGCAATGTCGCGCTCGGTGAAGATGCCGACCATACGCTCGCCTTCAAGCACAACGAGGGCACCGATGTCGTGCTCAGCCATAACGGCTACGGCCTCCAGAGCCGAGGTGGTGGGGCCAATTGTCCAGACCGGGCCGCTGCGGGTTTCGAGTAGCCGTCGCACAGTTAACATAGGGCGCAGATTCTCCTGAATATCGCCAGGGTAGGGAGCAGGCAGTTCCAGGCTCTACCTGACCTCCATAACCGGGCTCTCGTTGCTATCCACACTACATTCAGTATACCCCTGGTTTAGGCCACTCACGCCCGCACGTGTACAGTACTGGCAGATTGCCTGGCACCGGCAGTTGCCTCGGCGGGGCGGGCCAGCGCAACGGCGCTGAGCAAGACCAGGCAGATCCAGACCAGGTCGGCCATCAGCAGGTGAACCAACTGCATCCAGACGGGTGCTTTGAGCGTGACATTGAGGCTGCCGATCAAGATCTGGGCAAAGAAGAGCCCGACGAGGCCCCAGCCAAATTTACGGGTAGCAGGATCGGGGCGCAAACTGGTGACGACACTGGCCAGGTAGAGCGTGTACAAGCCCACCAGTACCCCAATGAAGGGATGGATGGCGCGCATCTGCACGAGGGGGTGGGCGCTACTGTTGATGGGTTGGCTCACCCCGCCAGGCAGTGCGCCATGCTGGAGCAGCGTATCACCGAGAGCTGTGATCGCCCCGCTCGAGCCGACCAGGGCGGTGCCGACCAGACCAATGCCCAGCAGCCAGGGTAGGCGCCCCTGGCCACGCAAGCGCAATGGGGCTCCACCCGAGGCCCACCAGGCAGTCAGGGTCAAGGCCCCAAGCAGCAGGAAGGTATTGATCAGGTGCAGGGCCATCATAAAGGCGCGGGTAATCGAGGTATTCATTGCCACCAACTCAAAGAGCACCAGGGCCGCACCGAGCAGGGCCTCGAGCACCATAAAGACCATTACACTGATGGCCCCGGCGCGTACCGTATGGCCACGCTCGTAGGCGCGCAAAGCCCAGATCAGCAAGCCAAGTGCCCCCAACAGGGCAACGCCGCTGGTGACGCGATGGAAAAACTCGACCATCATCTCGGCGCTGGGGGCACGCGGAATGACCTGGCCATCACAGAGGGGCCAGTGATCACCACAACCTGCACCAGAGCCGGTGGCGCGTACGAAGGCACCCCAGAGGATGACGAGCAGGTTGTAGCCCAGGTTGGCCCAGGCGAAGGTAGCAAAGCGTCGGTTGATCAAGGCAAGCCTCCTTGGTGAGCGTATGAGGCGAAATTATGGTTCGATCTGCTGCTTGAGGCGGGCGAGGCGCAGATCAAGCTCGGTAAAACTCTGCTGGAGTTCACTGAGTTGGCTGCGCTGAGCGCGTATGAAGCGGGTGAAGGGGGCGTTGCGTTCGTTGATCTGGCTGATGGCCTGGTCGACTTCGCGCTCGAACTGGCGGTTGATGCCATGGCGCAACTGGCCGCGTAGATCTTCAACCCGTTTGCGCAGAGCCTGACTGGCCTGGCGGCGGCGGGCGGGCAGCAGGGCGAAGCCACCCAGGGCCAGCATTGTCGCGGCGAGCACGCCGGTGAAGTCAAGCCAGACGGCATGGGCGAGGGTAACGATCAAGGCCCCCAATCCGATAGCACCGACCTCGGTGATCGCGGTGGCAGCGATGGAGGCACGCACCTCGTCGGCGAGGTTGGCCGACTCGTAGCTTTTGTCGTAGGTAGCGACGACCTGGTTGGCCGTGCGCCCGACCGAGTCGAGCAGGGCGCGCCGGTTATAGTCAAAACTGCCACCGACCGAGCCGATCAGGTGCTCGTTGTGCTGGCTGGCCCGCCGCCGGATGTACTCATCGACACTCTGCTGGAGGCGCAGATTCTTCTCGACCATCCAGTCGACCAGCAGGTGTACTTTGATATTGATCTGATTTTCAAGATCACCGATCACCTCTTGCTCGAAGCGTTCGCGCAGGCCATCGCTGTCCATCAGTTGACGCAGGCGCGTCAGGCGAATATTCTCGGCAAAGAAGGCATCGCCGCGCTCAACCACATCCTGCAAGATCTGTTCGATTTCGCCCAGGTAATACTTGACGTCGTTCTGCAGATCGGCACGGAAGAGGCCGAGTTGCTGTTCGACATTCTCCATCGTGACCAGGTCTTCGTGCAGGGTTGCGAGACGGCTCGCGGTGGCACCAAGGTATTTGCTGTTGAGCCGCCGGGCAACGCCGAGGGGCGAGAGCAGCTTGAGACGCACGCGGGTCTCTTCATCAAGGGTTTCAAGCACATAACGTTCGACCTCGGCGAAGCGGCTAGCCTGCCAGAGCTGTTCACGCTCATCACCATCGGCCTGACGGGCACGGGCGGCCTGGCGCGCCGAGACGGCAAAGATCTCTGGGGCGACACCGAGGAGTTGCTGGGCGTGCTCGCTGACGAAGCTGAGCACCTGCTCACGCTCGGACGCAGAGAGAATGTCAATCTTATTGAGGATGATGACGATCTTCTTGCCCCAGGCCTTGATCAGTTCAAGAAAGCCACGCTCACTCTCAGTGAAAGGTCGGTCAGCGGAGGTGGTGAAGAGGACGAGGTCGGCGCGGGGGATGAACTCACGGGTCAGTTGCTCATGGTGCCGGATGACGGCGTTGGTACCCGGTGTATCGACGATGGTCAACTGGCGCAGCACCTCGGCGGGATAGGTCGTGAGCCGCAGGCCATCTGGCTGCATGCTACTGTCGGGCACCGAGCCATAGTGAAGCAGGGTGATCGTATCAGTCGTCGGGGTGACCCCTTCGGGCAGCACCTGATCGCCAAGCAGGGCATTGACGAAGCTGGACTTGCCCGAGTTAAACTCACCGGCCACGACGATCAGGAAGAGCTCCTCAAGGCGCTCAACCGTCGCACGCAGGGTGCGCAGATCAGCCGGATCAAGGTCGGCTCCGAAGCGCTCGAAGGTCTGCTCGATCTGGCTGAGCGTCGTGCGCAGTTCAGTAAGCAGTTCGTCCTGGCGTTCGGTAATCAGCCGTTTGCGCTTGAGCAGGCCGTCAATCGTTGACATAGGAGTATTCCGCACGATGATGCAGTGGGCCAGGGTGATTCGGGGTGGTTCGCAGGAGGATCGCATCGGCAGTATGCCACGAGTCGAGGGGGCTGGCAAACGTGGGCTTTGCGGCAAGGGGAAGCAGCTCAGAAGCGAGTATAATCGAGATGCATACTGGCATCTACGTTTTTCCTCCACGCAGCGATCAAAGCAAACGCTCTCCAGAGAGGTTTTATGGAGTTTGAAACCTGGCGCAACCATCCTGGGGTACGGCGGGCCCTGGAAGACCTGGCCGATTATCGTCCGTTGTTGGAGACGGCGATTGCCATTCAGCAGGTGCCTGCGCCAACCTTTGATGAGCGGGAGCGTGCGGCGCTGGTCTTTGATCGCTTGCAGGCCCTCGGGCTCAGTGATGTGAGAATTGATGCGATCGGCAACGTCTATGGACGCCGACCGGGACGCGGCCAGCGTGCGGGCCTGCTGGTCTCAGCGCACCTCGATACGGTCTTTCCCTGCGAGACGGATCTGCGGCTGCGCTACGATGGTGACCGGGTGTATGGGCCGGGGCTGGGCGATAACAGTACAGGGGTGGCGGGGCTGATTCACCTGGCCCAACTCTTCCAGCGCCATGACCTGCCGAACCAGGGTGAGATCTGGTTTGTGGGCAATGTGGGTGAGGAGGGCCTGGGTGATCTGCGGGGCATGCGGGCAGCGGTTGAGCAACTACGTGAGCGGATCGGGGCGGTGATTGCGCTGGAAGGCTGCGATTTCGGCACCTTGCACCATCAAGCGATTGGGGTGCGGCGCTACCGGATCGAGGCGCGTGGGCCTGGCGGCCACTCATGGGGCAACTTTGGCACACCCAGTGCCATCCATGTATTGGTACGATTGGCGGCGCGGATCAGTGAGCTTGCTGTGCCGCGCAACCCACGCACGAGCTATAACATCGGCGTGATCACAGGGGGCACTTCGGTCAATACGATTGCCGAGCATGCCAGTATGCTGCTGGATATGCGCTCAGTGAGTGCGCCAGCCCTGCTTGATCTGATCGCCCAGGTCGATCGGCAGATTGCGCAGGTAGCGGCGCAACAGCGCGAGGTGCAGCTCCAGGTGACGACGGTCGGTGATCGACCTTCCGGGGCGATCAACCGCGATCATGGGTTGGTGCAGGCGGCCGTCAAAGCCTTCCATGCCGTCGGGGCAACGGTGAATTATCAGCAGAGCAGCACCGATGCCAACATCCCCCTGAGCCAGGGCATCCCGGCGGTCTGTATCGGGCTGACCGATGGCGGCAATGCCCATCGTCACGACGAGTTCATCCAGCCGGCTAACCTCGGGCGGGGGGTGCAGGCGCTCTTGCTGCTGGCCCTTGCGCTCAGTGGGTAGGACGGCACCAACTACCTGTCCGATCAGTGATGGCGTAGGCAGCAGGGCGCATTCGCTGCTATGACTCCCTGTGCCCCCCATCGTTCGCCAGGGCCTGCAAGGTCTGCAGGGCCTGCTCAGCCTGTGCCAGCGGCACGAAGAGGTGATCGTGGCAGGCCCCTGCCACGACGTTGCAACTCAGGCCGACACGGCTCAAAGCGCTGGCGACTGCGGCCGTCAGACCGACGGCATGGAGATCCGAGTTGACCGTGAGCATGATCCAGGCACAGCGTGCCAGGATGGGCAGGGCCATGCGCTGCGCCTCGGCCTCTGGCAGGATCAGCGAAAGGCCCTCCGGCTCGCGGATGGAGGCGATCACCATGGACGGATCGACCACCGTCCCGGCGGGCAGACTCACAAAGACAAAGACGCCGGGCTGCATCTGCGGGGCCAGGCCCCGCAGCAGACTCGCCAGGTCGCGGATAGGAGTAAGCGGAGTTGGCATACGTTGGCCTCATGCTGCTTGACGAACAGCGCCGTCTCAGCGTAGCATGCATGACGCTGTGCAGGCTAGAGCGTGGGTGCAACGCATCTTAAAAGAGGCCGAAGCATTGGAGCATCTGGCCAGACGTGTTTCACGTGAAACATGTACGCCACCGGCGGCCTTGAGGAACACCCCATGATCACACCGGGCTCCGCACTGCCGCCCCTTCCGCCTGCCGATACAAGCATAGGCGAGTTTATCAGCGAACTGGCCCGCCTGGTGCGCAGCGACGCGGCAGAGGCGCGGCGCCAGGTTGCCGATATCTGGGCCAGCCCCCTTGAGAGCCGGGTGGCCGCGGGACGCGCAATTGCCAATGTGCATATTGCCCAGGTGCGGCCCGATGGCATGCTTACGCTCACCTGCCCGCGCAACGAGTCGCGCTTCCGTGAGGGCGACATCCTGCTGCTCTCCCGCGAGAGCCCCTTCATGGAGCCGCGGTTCCTGGTCACACTTGAGTTTGATGAAGAGACCGCTTTGCTTGTCTCGACCGATGCCCCCGGGCTGACCGCCTTCGATCTGGTGGCTCAACCCACTGGCTGGGTGCTCGATGAGGGCTATGTTGACCTAAGCGACAAGATCCTTGCCGCCCTTGACCAGGCCGCCGATACAGCGGCTGGCCGTCAGCGGTTGCTGCCCCTGCTGACCGGGCAGAGACGACCGCAGGCCGATCCCGAGCGCTATGACTATGCCCTCGAGCGGGCTGAAGGCTGGGGGCTCAATGAGCAGCAGGCCGAGGCGGTGGCACAAGCCTATGCCAGCGACCTTGCCTACCTGATCCAGGGGCCGCCCGGTACCGGCAAAACCCTCGTGCTCGCCCGCCTGGCTCAACTGCTGGCTGAAGATGGTGAGCGGGTGCTGCTTACAGCCTTTACCCATCGGGCGATCAGCAATGCCCTGAACAAGCTCTACGAGCTTGGCCTGCGCCAGGATGCCACGCCCGTCACCACAATCAAAATCGGCCATCCCTCACGCAGGAGCGACCTGCTGGTTGAGAACTTCACCACCTTCGCCAGTTCGCCGCTGCCGGAGCTCAGCGGGGCCTATATCGTCGGGGCAACGCCCTTTGCCACCCGGAGCAACCGGCTGGCCGGGGTCGAGTTCGATACCGTGATCTTCGACGAGGCCAGCCAGATCACCCTGCCCCTGGCGATTATGGGCATGCTCGCCGCCCGTCGTTTCATCTTCGTCGGCGATCACCGCCAACTGCCGCCGGTGCTGGCTACACGCTACAGCGATGGCTTGCTGCATGACTCGGTCTTCGCGACGCTGATCGACCGCGGCTTCGATACGCTGCTCGAATGTACCTACCGGCTCAACAGCGCACTGGCGGCATGGCCCAGCACGACCTTCTACGAGGGGCGGCTGGTCGCTGCACCCGAGGCGGCCAGCAGGCGGATCAGCTACCCACGGCCGCCAGAGCGTCTGGCAGCGATCCTTGACCCTGAGGAGCCGAAGGTCTTTGTTGATCTTGGCCACCGTAATGCCACTACGCATAGCGACAACGAGGCAAGTCTGGCGGTAGATCTGATCCTCGAACTGCTGGCCTGTGAGGTGCCGACCGAGGCGATCGGCGTAGTGACGCCCTACCGGGCGCAGAGCCGGGCCATTCGCCGGCTGCTGCGCACTGCCTTGCCCGATGATCTTGAGCGCCGGCGCGCCCTGGTGATCGATACCGTCGAACGAATGCAGGGCCAGGAGCGTGAGGTGGTGATCGTCTCATTGGCAACCTCCAAACTGAGCTTTGCCAACAACCTGGCCGATTTCCTCTTCCAGCCCGAGCGGCTGAATGTGGCAATTACGCGCCCACGCAGCAAGCTAATCATCCTCGGCAGCCGCTACCTGCTCGAAGCCAGTCCCACTGACCCGCAACAGCAGGCGAACCTGGCCTTGCTGCGCGATCTGCTTGAGTCTTGCGCGTGGCGCAAAGCGAGTTACTAGCCGTACCTATGGCCACGCTTCTCCCCAACCCGCCGCTCGGCCCACTGCCGCCGGAGACGCTGCGTGTGTTGCGGTTGCTCAAGAAATTGCCCGCGGGCTTTGTGATCTGGCAGCGCATGGTTGTAGATCAAGCCGCTACCAATGCCGGGCCTGATCTACTGGTACGCGCTGAAGATGGCCGTTGTGCATTGCTCAAAGTTGTGGTCGCCACGCTGACTGAAGTGCGCCAGGCACGCCAGCGCTCGCTCTTCGCGCCGGTGCTGCCGCCTGGTACGGCTGAACAGGCGGCCATCACCCGCTTCTGGCACGCCCTTGAGCAAGCCAGCCCCGGTGAGGCCCGAAGGTGGTTGCCAGGGCTCGTGCTCTTCCCCGCTGTGCCCCAGCATGAACTGACAAGCGCCCTTGACCCACCGCCGCCTGGGATCAGTCACGCGGCCCGCGAGCACCTGGCCCCCGAAACGCTGCCCGCCTGGCTTGAGGCCCAGCTTGGCCCGCCCCTCAATGCCGATCAGACAGACTTGCTACGCCGGGCCTTCACCCCCGAGGTGGTCGTGCCGGCCCAGTTGACGGTGCGCAAGCCCATCGAGCGCGCCACCGGGGCTGGCCTCAGCGACTACCTGCTCAGCTACAACCAGGAAGCAGTGCTCAAACACGATCTCAATCTCTCGGCTGAGGCGGAAGCGGCCAGTGATGATCTGCGGCTCCAACTGGTTCATGGCGTGGCCGGCAGCGGTAAATCGCTCATCCTGCTCTACCGTGCCTGGCTCCTGCGTCAGTTCTTCCCCCGCAAGCGCATCCTCGTGCTCACCCACAACCGCCCGCTCATCCTCGACCTGCGCCGACGCTACACCCTGCTCAGCCAGGGTGACAGCGGAGTTGAGTGGCGTACCTTTCATGGCTGGTGCAGTCGCTACTGGCCGGGCCACGAGCCACAGCCACAGCGCATTGGTCTACGCTCACGCCGCCTGCTGATCGAGCAGATCTGGCAGACCCACCTTGCCGAAAGTACCCTCTCGCCCGAACTGCTGCGCAGCGAGATCGACTGGCTCAAGGATTGCCTGATCAGCACCCGCCAGGGCTACCTGGAGGCCGACCGATCCGGACGCGGGTTTGCCCTCAAGGAGGGCACGCGCTCACGTGTCTACGACGCCATCCACGCCTATCAGGAAGAGTTGCAGCGGCGTGGATTGATCGACTTCGGCGATGTGCCGCGACGGATCTGGCGGGCGTTACTTGAAGATGAAGCCGCCTTTCCGCGCTACGATGTGCTGCTGATCGACGAGGCCCAGTTCTTTGCCCCGATCTGGTTCGAGATCATCAAACGCATCCTCGATCCGGCCTACGGACGACTTTTTATGGTCGCCGATCCAACCCAGGGCTTCCTCAAGCGCCGCCAGTCCTGGCTGGCCAGCGGGCTCAATGTACGCGGCCATACCCGCCAGCTGGAACAGTGCTATCGCACGACCAGGGCGATCCTGGCCTTTGCGACCCGCTTCTACCAACTACGGCTGCCCGCTGACGACGAAGCCCTGATGACAGCCAACCTGGAACTGAGTCCTGCTGGCCTACCACCAGAGGTGGTCACGCTGAGGAGTGAGCAGGACGAGCTTGCGCGGGTGATCAACGAAGTACAGGTGCTGGTACGTGCAGGGGTGCCACTTGCGCACATCCTGGTCATCCACGCCGATTGGCAGGGTGCCCAACGCGCGCTTGAGCGCCTACGGGCCGTCTTTGGCGCAGCCCATGTAGCCCACCCCAAAGTCGGGGATGTGGCCAGGCAGATGCGCGTCTGCCAGCTCGACTCGGTCACCGGCCTGGAGAGCCCGATCGTCTTTTTGCTCGGCACGCACCAGTTGCTGGAGGCCGAGGGCAGCCTGCGCATCTCGGAAGAGGAGCGGACCGAACGCATCCGCGACACGACTCGCCGGCTCTACATGGCTATGACTCGCGCTGGTCAACGGCTTGTGCTGACCTACGTCGGCCAGCCACCGCCTGCCTTGCAGCCGGACGAGTGAGGCGTGGTCTCCCCGTCCGCCCTCAGCGCAACAAGCCAGCCGTGCTACAATGGGCCGGCGTCGCTTCGTGTGGGGTGGCCCGGTGTCTACCAGGCTGCTACCTGAAATGGTATCTATGGACGCAGTGCTTGTGCTCGAAGATGGACGGATCTTTCCGGGTAATTCCTTCGGTGCGCCCGGTGAACGGATCGGCGAGGTGGTCTTCCATACCGGAATGACCGGCTACCAGGAGATCCTTACCGATCCCTCCTACTGTGGCCAGTTGGTCACCATGACCGCACCACATATCGGCAATACGGGCGTGAATAGCTTTGATCCCGAGTCGTGGCATCCCCAGGTAGCTGGCTTTATTGTGCGCGCCCATAGTGAGCACTACAGCTCGTGGCGTGCCCGCGGCGGACTCGGCCAACTCTTGCGTGAGCACCAGATTGTCGCCATCACCGATGTTGATACCCGCGCCCTCACCCGCCACCTGCGCACCGCCGGGGCGATGCGCGGGATTATTGCGACTACTGGCGCACCAATCGCCGACCTGCTGGCACAAGCCCGCCAGGCCCCACCAATGGCGGGCCGCGACCTTACCCGCGTGGTTACCTGCGACGAGGCCTACGCCTGGAGTGAAAGCTCGGAACCCTTCAGCCCGAACTATGGTCGCGGCCCGCGCCCCCTGCCGCGCCACCACGTCGTTGCCTACGACTTCGGGCTCAAACGTACCATCCTGCGCCGCCTGGTCGACCACGGCTGCCGCGTTACGGTCGTACCCGGCAGCACTGCCGCCGAGGAGGTGCTGGCCCTTGCACCCGACGGTGTCTTCTACTCCAATGGGCCGGGCGACCCGGCTGCGACAATCTATGCCTTCGAGAATCTGCGCCAGCTCCTGGGCCGGGTGCCGGTCTTCGGCATCTGCCTGGGCCACCAGCTGTTGGGCCTGGCGCTCGGCGCACAGACCTTCAAGCTGCCCTTCGGCCATCACGGGGCCAACCATCCTGTGCGCCACCTACCCAGTGGGCGCGTCGAAATTACCTCGCAGAACCATGGCTTCGCCGTCGATCCCGCCACGCTCCCCAGCGAGGCTGAGGTAACCCATATCAACCTCAACGACCAGACGGTTGAGGGCCTGCGCCACCAGGGTTTACAGTGCTTCAGCGTCCAATATCATCCTGAGGCTGGCCCCGGCCCCCATGATGCGACCTACCTCTTTCGCGAGTTTGTCTCCTTGATGGAGGCAGGTCGCTAAAGAGAATCACCAGCGTCTCGCGGAGCCAACGCCAGGTGCGCCGTGCGCGGTGCCCCTACCCATACCGAAAGGTAGACATGGCCCTTTATAGTAGGGCCTCTGTCAGGAGGATCGCCCTGGTGTCCCGACGCAACCCGCATCCCCACTCACCAACTAGCGGCTTCGTGCGCCGGCTGGCTCACCTACGCGCTACCTTGCCCAACGACCCCGCCGAAGCTGGCGATCAGGGGCTCAAGCTGCTCGAAGAGTACCTGGAGCAGCTTGCGCTCAACAGCGGCTACCGCCAGGAGCCTGGCAGTATCGGGCGTTATGCCAGTTGGTTGCGCCACAAAGAGTTGCTTGACCAAGATCTACTGGCCCGCACCGAGAGCTTCGCCCAGGTGCGCAACTGCCTGGCCCATAGCTACGGCCTGCAAACCAGCCCCGACCTGGCCAACGAGATTGTCGAGTTCCTCGGCCTCCTCATCCAGGCCGAGACGGCGACTGCGGCGACGATGATGACGGCCAGCATACGCTCAATTGCCGAGACACTACCCCTGCGTGAGGCCCGCGAACTTATGCTGCGCGAGGGTTTCGGGCGCTTGCCTGTGCTGCGCGCCGACCAGACCGTGGTAGCACTGCTGGTCGAGCGTGACCTGGTCGCTGCTGCGGCCCCTGGCCTGCCCGCCGCTGCTAACCTGACCGTCGCCGAGGCCCTGCCACCCCAGGCCCGTCGCCGTTTCAGCGTGGTAGCCGCCACCACCGCCTATACCAGCGTCATTGAGGCCCTGCGCCGCCAGGGCATCGAAGCCCTGATCGTTACCCGCGATGGACGCCGTGACCAACCGCCCCTGGGCATTATCACCCATGCCGATGTGATCTACCGCATGTGACACTCCTCACTCCTCACTCGTCACTACGATATGGCTGATCGACCGCCCTCCGAACGCCCCGATCCACGCAACCAACTCAATGAATTGAGCGGGCGCGAGTCGGTCTATGCACTGCGTTCGGTGATCAGCACCCACTACCCCACCTGCGGCCCCGAGGCCTACGCCCACGACCTACGCCTTGCCTGTAGCCTCGAAGGGCGCAGCGCCATCGGGATCGATCTCTCGCCACGTTATGCTGAGATCTACGCCGCCGTCTGCGAGCGGCTCGCACTAGCCCCACAGCCCTACCTCGTCGCTGATGCGCGTGATCTGGCCAGCCTGCCGACTTAACCCTCTTCGGGTGGCTGGGCCAGCAGCACATAGCCCATGCCACGCCGGGTTTGCAGCAACTCGGCGGCATGGCCAGCGCGGCGCAGGGCGGCCCGCAGGTTGCTCACTGCACGGTCAAGCGCCTCGGCGTCAAGACCCGGGTCGTAGTCACGGCCCCAGATCGCCACCGCACAGGCTTCCCGGCTGACCAGTTCGCCCATATGGTGGTAAAGCTGGCTGAGCAAGCGGTGCTGGCCGGGGGTCAAATCAAGTGGTTGGGCCCCCAGGAAGAAGAGTTGCACACGCTCGTCAAGGCGCAGACGCGAACTCGGTACCAGGGTTGGGTCGGGATCAACAAAACGCAGCAGGTCACCTGCTGAGCCCAGGCCAATCGTGTCGCGGTCGCTCAGCAGATGCGGGCCGCTGAGCAACTGGCGATTCACAAAGGTGCCATTGGCGCTACCCGCATCAAGCAACAGGTAGCGCGGCCCCTCACGAGTCAGGCGCGCATGCAGGCGCGAGACCGTCTGGCGTGGCACAACAATATCACAGCCTGCCGAGCGGCCCAGGCTATGCTCGCTGCCGACCAGCAAAAACTCGGACGGGCTAATATCGTCAGCCAGTGCGATCAGGCGGGCAATTGGTTGATCTTGCTCCTGCATAGGCCCATTGTACCGTAACTCTACAGCTGGCTATGTGGTAATAGCCGCTTGATAGACTGAGCCTGGGAATATCAGCAAGCCTGCGCCTCGCCATTATGTAAGCTTGACTGAAAGCTATTGCGTCTAAGCACAGGAGACCTCGATGCAACCTCATCACACCCACAGACCGATTGGTCAGGGCATGGTTGAGTATGCCCTGCTGATCGGGCTACTCTCCCTGGTCGTGGTGCTGGGACTTACCGCAAGCGGGCAATCGATCTCGGGGGTGTTTGCCCGCATCTTCGACAGTCCCGCCACTGATGCTGAACAGGCCGAAGCGAACCCATGCCGGACGATCGCCCAGTCCGATGCTGACTGGGTAGCGATCACTGATAAGTTCTGGAAGGGCGGGATTGAAGCGCAGAATGGTCGCTATAACGTCTGCCCCCTCTGCGGCGGCTTACTGCCTGCCTTCTCCGGCAATGACTATCAGATCGATCTTTCCGGCATCCGCGTGACCAATACCAAATCGACCTGGAATGGTTATGGTGTGACTTTTCGCTCAACCCTTGGGCCAAAAGGCCTGGATGGATATATGTTTGAAATCGAACGTACAAATAAAAACACTCCTACAAAAATCTATTTTAGCAAGTGGATAGAAGGCAAACAGATCAAGCCAGCAATCCGAGAGCTACAATTACCTGCGGGCATTGATTGGAATAATCCGCCCGCAATGAGTGTCGGAGTGCAGGGCAACAATTTTACCGCCTATATGAACGGCAATCCGGTGCTGGAGGCTTCTGACTCGACCTACACCCAGGGCGGGGCGGGTGTCTTTGCCAATGCAGGGACACAGGTGAGTTTCGACAATTTCCGGGTGGATACGCCTGAGTGTGGCGAGGTGCAATAATGCCAGCTGAAGATTCCCCCTCCCTCGATCTCTACAAAGAGGGCATGCCCACCAGGCTGCCTGAACCTTCCGGCAGGCAGCGTACGTTACGGGTGATCATTGCCGTGATGGTCGGCCTGAGCCTGGTACTGGGCCTGCTAACACTGAATCGTAACGGTGCCTTCGCAGCTCTAGCTGGCACAGGCAGCCTGAACGGCACGATCTACGACGATCGCGGTCAGCCGATTGTCGCCGACGTGGCCGTGGTCGGGACAGATGTGGTGGGCAGGTCGGATCGTCAGGGCCGTTTTGAGCTGCATGGGGTGCCGGCTGGCCCACAGGTGCTCCTGGTCGGTTACCGCCAGGTTGGTCGTGAATACCCGGTGCAGCTTAGCTCTGGTCAGATCTATGATCTGGGTGAACTGCGCTTTGAGCCAGAGGATTTTCAGAATGGCTGGAGCCAGTTACCGCCGGAATAAACCCGTCGCTCAGTAGGTCTTCTTCGGCCCGTTCGTCTTTCAGAGCCACCCCGCTGAGTCCCAGGCGGCGTGCTGCGCTCATCAGGTAGATCAGCGTCTGCAGCGCCTGCTCGTAGCTCAGGCCGTGCGTATGGATGTTTGAGATGCAGTTGCGCTCGGCATCGTTGCGCCCAAGGCACGGGGCGTAGGTCAGGTAGACCCCCAGGCTGTCGGCAACGCTCAGGCCGGGGCGCTCGCCAATCAGGATCACCGCCTGCCTGGCACCCAGCAGCTGGCCCACCTCGTCGGCCACCGCGACACGCCCCTGGCGTACCAGTACGACCGGGGCAATCTGCCAGCCCAGACCGCTCAGCGTGGTGATACTGCGGGTGGCCAGAGCTACGGCGTGGCGATGGACTGCCAGGGCTGAAAGCCCATCGGCGATGACAAAGACGGCATCGTAACCCTGCGGAGCGGCGGAGGCCAGGGCCGCGATGGCTGCCTGGGCGGGCTCACTCAGGCGGCGACCCAGGTCAGGGCGTTTGAGATAGGTCGCCCGGTCGGGGGCGGCGCTTGCGACGATCAGGCTGGGCAGCCCGGCAGCGGCCAGTTCGCTGGCCACTGCTTCAGCCTCAAATGGCAGGTGGACGGCATCACGGGCGCGGGCATGGTCAAGCTGAAAGGCTAACTGTGGCGCGGTGGGCAGGCTGTCACCAGCTCGCCCAAGGCCGACCCGCGCATTAGTGAAGCGCCGCAGAGCCTGCCACGGATCGGAACGTTCAAGCTGATCGTCTGCTGCCATAAGTCCCCCTCAGCCAGCCAGTTGACGAGCCACCCCCAGCAGGGCCGGCGAGGATCCGCCGGTGAGCCGCCCATCTGCTTCCGTCAAGCCCATCCGTAGGAGCCAGGCCTCGAACTCGGGGGCCGGGCGCAGGCCCAGGCTCTGCTGCACAAAGCGGACATCGTGGTACGAGCTGCTCTGATAGTTGAGCATCACATCATCGGCACCAGGCACGCCCATGATATAGGCACAGCCGGCCACGCCCAATAACACCAGCAGGGTATCCATATCGTTCTGGTCGGCCTCGGCGTGGTTGGTGTAGCAGGCATCGCAGCCCATCGGCACGCCCATCAAGCGCCCACAGAAGAGATCCTCCAGCGCAGCGCGGATGATCTGCTTGCCATCGTAGAGGTACTCGGGGCCGATAAAGCCGACCACTGTATTGACCAGCAGCGGCTGAAAGTGTCGCGCCACGGCATAGGCCCGCGCCTCACAGGTCTGCTGATCAACCCCGTGATTGGCATCGGCTGAGAGCGCGCTACCCTGGCCGGTCTCGAAATACATGACATTGTTGCCCACGGTGCCGCGCCCAAGAGCCAGGGCCGCCGCGCGTGCCTCGCCGAGCAGGGCCAGGTTGATGCCGAAGCTGCGGTTGGCAGCCTCGGTGCCAGCCACCGACTGAAAGACCAGGTCTAGCGGCGCGCCGCGTTCAATCGCTGCGATCTGCGTCGTCACATGGGCCAGCAGCGACGACTGGGTAGGGATGGCGTAGCGCAGGCGCAGCTCGTCGATCAGCTCGAGCAGGCTGATCACCGCCTGCGGGCTGTCGCTGGCCGGATTGATGCCGATCACCGCGTCGCCGCAGCCGTAGAGCAGGCCGTCGAGGATGGACGCCGCAACCCCGCGTGGGTCATCGGTGGGATGGTTGGGCTGGATCCGCGAGGAGAAACGCCCCGGCAGGCCGATCGTATTACGGAAGCGCGTCACGACCTGGCACTTACGGCTGACAGCAATCAGATCCTGATTGCGCATCAGCTTGGCGACGGCGGCCGCCAGCTCCGGGGTGATCCCCGGAGCCAGGGCCGCCAGCGTCGCGTCACTCGTAGCATAGTCCAGCAACCACTCGCGCAAGCTCCCGACCGTCAAGCTGCGGATGGGAGCAAAGGCCTCCGCATCATGGGTGTCGAGAATGAGCCGCGTCACCTCGTCCTGTTCATAAGGGATGAGTGGCTCTTCGAGCAAGGTAGTCAGGGGCAGATCGGCCAGGCAGAGCTGGGCTGCCACGCGCTCCTCAGCGCTCGCCGCCGCGATGCCAGCCAGCTGGTCGCCGGAGCGCTCCGGCGTCGCCTTCGCCAGTAAGTCCTTCAGATTGGCAAATTGATAGCTGCGCCCGCCAAGGGTCTGCCGGTAGCTGCACATACAGCGACTCCTAATGTCGCAACTCGGCCTCAGCCGCCGCCACCAGGGCTGCCTCTTCTTCAGGAGCCTGGGCCACAAGCTTACGCCGGCTGTAGAAGAAGTAGTAGGCCGCCATAGCCAGTATAAAGAGGGCCGTGCCGATCACGCCGGGGCGGTTGGCTTCGATGGCCATAGTGGCAAAAAGCGAGAGCAGCGCCAGCAGCGTGCCCACCACTGCGCCGGGGATACCCAGCGGGCTTTTGTAGGGGCGCGGCAGGTCGGGCTGGCTGATCGCCAGCTTGATGTATGAGGCCATAACCAGCCCATACGAAATGACCGCGCCGAAGACGCTCATGGTCAACAGGGCCGCCCCGACGCTGCTGCCGCTGCCAAGCAGGTCGATCAACAGGGCCAGGCCCAGGCCAATCACCCCGCCGAGCACCAGCGCACGAGTTGGTGTATGGCGTGCGCTGGTGACCGAGATCCAACGTGGGATGTAGCCAGCCCGCGAGAGAGCGAAGAGCACCCGCCCGTAGGCATAGATGATCGTGTGAAAGCTTGCCACCAGCCCGGTCAGGGCAGCCAGAGTCAACAGAGTGGTAGTGGCACCAGCACCAAAGATCGCCCGGAAGCCGATCTCCAACGGTGCCGCCGAACTGCCTACTTCAACGGCACCGCCACCCACGCCCGAGTTGAGCACCAGGGTCAATAGCGAGAGCACCAGCAGCGTAACCAGGCCCCAGATCAGCGCCCGTGGGATGTCGCGCACAACATCATGGCTCTCCTCGGCGGCCAGGGGCAGTTGCTCGATCGCCAGGTAGAACCAGATCGCAAAGGGTAGTGCGGCAAAAATGCCGAAGGGGCCGAAGGGCATGAAGGCGCTGTTACCCACTGTTGGTTCAATGTTAAAGACCTTCTCCCAGCTGAAGGCACCCGAGACAAGCGCGCCGACATAGAAGATCACCAGCGTCAATATGGCCAGCAGCGTCACCACCATGCCCACCCGCAGGGTCAAGGCCGTGCCGAGCACATTGATGCCGACAAAAACGGCATAGAAGAGCACCCACCAGGCATAGAGCGGCACCGCAGGGAAGAGCGTCTGCATGTAGGCGGCGATCGAGATGACGATCACTGCTGGCGTGATCACATACTCGATAATGTCCGCCACCCCGTTGATGAAGCCAAGGGTTGGGCCAAAGGCCGAGCGGGTGAAGGAATAAAAGCCGCCGGCATGGGGCAGGGCCGCCGAGAGCTCGGCAATCGAGTAGACCATACAGAGGTACATCACCGCCACGACCAGTGTGGCGAGCAGCAGACCGCCGAAGCCACCTGCGGCCAGGCCGTAGTTCCAGCCGAAGAAATCGCCGGAAATGACCGCCCCAACCCCTAGCGCCCAGAGCAACATCCAGCCGGCGCTCTTGCGCAGCCGGCGCTGGGCCAGATACTCGGCACCAACCTGCTCGTAGGCGACCCCACCACCGATCTCCCGCGTTTTGCCTAACACCTGTTCGTTCTCAGCCACGTGTTACCTCCCATGCTACGACGATGATGGCCATAGAAACCGGCGCAGCAGCGCGCAACTTGTCGGGGCGTAGCACAATGACGCCATCGACAGCCAGCAGCCAGACGGGGCCTGCATACGGCGGTGGAGGTGATCCGACGTGGATCGAGGTTCTGCACTTCGTTGGGTTGTGTAGCCCTAGTGTACCGAGGAAAGAGCGCTTTGTCAAAGGGTGTCACGCATTGGTTTGCCCCGCATCCGCACCGGGTAGGGGCGGACCCACGTGTCCGCCCGCCATGCCGGACCCACGTGTCCGCCCGCCATGCGCCGCATGGCGGCGTAGGGGCGGACCCACGTGTTAATGGTGAAAGGTTAAGGAAGTTCTGTGTCGTC
>CAZQCG010000059.1:0-20623 GCA_964592425.1 uncultured Chloroflexaceae bacterium | reverse complement strand
ACCCGCACGTGCGCTGCTTGACAATGCTGCGCGTGCCTTAACCTTTCACCATTACGCATGCGGCAGCCCCTACCCATCGTCTCTAGAGTCCCAGGGCTGATGCAACGTCGCCTCAGGCAATCGCACGCGGATACCGCAGATGGAACAGATTCGCGCTGCGCTGCCGCAAAAAGCTCCGCGTCAATCCGTCAGATCAGCGCGATCCGCGTTCTCGTTCGGACTTTGCATCAGCCCTGTCTAGAGCCCCCCGCTCGTGCCATAGCCGGGACGAATGTGGTACCATGGAATTCGGCTGCCGCGCCTGCCCCGCGAGGTGAGTTATGGCCTTCGCCGGTTTCTCAACCGATACCCTGGTGGGCCTGCCGCCGGAGCTCTTCAGTGAGGTCATTCCCAATATCAGCCTGCCGAGTGAGCTAAAGGTCACCATGCAGATCTTCTACCGGCTCAGCCGCCAGCGGGTGGCCCCGCGGCGGATCAGCTGGGACGACCTGCTGGCCGACCGCACCTTGCGCCGCTCGCTGCGCAACGTCAGCAAGCTGCGCCCCTATGAGGAGTTGCTGGCTGAGGGGCTAGAGGCAGCCGTGGGCCGTGGCACCCTGCTGCACCTGGCTCTACCGGCGGGCGGGCGGGTCGGCAACTGGTATCTCGTCAATACAAATACTAACCGCGCATGGGCCGAGCGGCTTGGGGCCGCCCAGACAGCCCTGGCCCCGTTGGCCGAACTGGCCGAGCGGCCCGGCCTGGTCACGCTCTACGAGCAAAATATCGGCCTGGTCACGCCGATGTTGCTTGATGAGCTGCGTGAGGCCGAGGAGCGTTATCCGCGTGAATGGCTTGAGGCCGCCATGCGTGAAGCGGTGCGCTCCAATGCCCGCTCGTGGCGCTACATCCGTAAAGTGTTGGAGAGGTGGGCTACTTATGGACGACAGGATGCGCCCGATTCGGGCGAGCGACCTATCGATATTGACAAATACACCAGCCCCCGCTTCGACGGACTCTTCCGCCGCGGCAGCGACGAAAGCGATCTCTAGTTCGCCGCCCACCGCCGAGGTCTGCCTGCGCTGTAAAGGTGCGGGCTATCTGGTGCTGGATGTGCCCTTTGGCCACCCCGACTTTGGCCATTTGATCGCCTGTAACTGTCGTAGCGCCCAGCTACTTCAGCAGCGTCGCGAACAACTGCGGGCGATCAGCAACCTGGGGCCATTTACCGAGAAGACCTTTGAGAATTTTGACGCTGGCATCCCTGGGGTGGCCCGCGCCTATGCCCGGGCTCGTAAGTTTGCCGAGGCACCGCGTGGCTGGCTGATCTTTTTCGGTGGTTATGGCTCCGGTAAAACGCACCTTGCTGCCGCCATCGCCAATGCCGTGCTCAACATCTCGTACACCTCGGTACTCTTCGCCGTGGTACCCGACCTGCTTGATCATCTGCGCAGCACCTTCGGCCCCAGCTCTGAAGTGGCCTACGATGAGCGTTTCGAGCAAGTGCGTGGGGCCGATCTGCTTATCCTTGATGACCTGGGCACTGAAAATGCGACACCCTGGGCACGGGAAAAGCTGTTTCAGATCTTCAATCATCGTTATAATTACAGGCTACCAACCGTTATTACGAGCAACCGCAAACCAGAGGAGATCGACCCACGCATCTTCTCACGGATGAGTGACCGCGAGCTGTGTGACGAGATCACGATCATTGATGCCAGCGACTATCGTCGCAACCTGCCCGCCCAACGGTTCGAGCGCAAGAAACAGGATCACCTGCGGCGGATGCGCCGCGAAGATAGGAGCCATTGAGTCTATGCAGAAGCACTTCCTCTCGGCAGCCGATCTCTCTCGCAGCGAAGCTGAGGCCCTGCTGGCACGGGCCACCGCACTGAAGGCCGAGTGGCAATCTGGCGGTACGACTGGTCTGCACGCCAACTGGCCCTTGCGGGGCAAAACCCTGGCCCTGGTCTTCGAGAAGCCCTCGCTGCGCACGCGGGTGGCCTTCGAGGCCGGCATGACTCAACTCGGCGGCAATGGCTCCTATCTCTCGGCCAACGATATTGATATGGGCGGGCGTGAAAGTGTGCCCGACGTGGCCCGTAACCTGAGCCGTTGGGTGCAGGCGATTGCGGCACGGGTCTTCAAACACGGCACGATCGAGACCCTGGCGCGCTATGCCGATGTGCCGGTGATCAACGCCCTCTCTGACCGCGAGCATCCCTGCCAGGCCCTGGCCGATCTGCTCACGCTGCGCGAGCGCTTTGGACGCTTGCAGGGCCTGCGCCTGGCCTATGTGGGTGACGGCAACAATGTCTGTCACTCGCTGCTGCTGCTGGGTGCCACCCTCGGCGTAAATGTCAGCGTGGGCTGCCCGCCCGACTATCGCCCCGACCCCGAGATCCTGGCCCAGGCCGAAGCCCTCGCTGCCGAAAGTGACGCCCAGATCAGTGTCTCTTCTTCTCCGGTCGAGGCAGTTGACGCAGCCGACGCCATCTACACCGATGTATGGGCCTCAATGGGCCAGGAGCACGAGAGCGCCCGCCGCCGGCCCGTCTTCAGCCCCTACCAGGTCAACCCCGAGTTGATGCGCTACGCTGCACCTGCTGCGGTCTTTATGCACTGCTTGCCCGTCCACCGTGGCGAAGAAGTAACCCCTGACGTAGTCGATGGCCCACAGTCGGTAGTCTTTGAGCAGGCCGAAAACCGCCTGCACGTTCAGAAAGCCCTGCTGCTGACCCTGCTCGGCTTGTAGTTTATCATTCGGTATGCAAAACCGCAGAATCCAAAGCCAAAATCATGGCAGGTAATCGCGCAATCTTTGACCGCGCCCTGGAGCAGAGCCGCGAAGCAGCAAGCCGGGGCCAGTGGGAAGAATCACTCAAAGCGGCGGTGCGGGCTCTTCAGGAGTTCCCGAAGGATAACGAGGCCCGCACCAGTGCCGGAGTGGCCCTCTTCAATGCAGGCAAACTCGACCGAGCTTTGCAGGTCTTTGAGGAATTGCGAGCCGCTGATCGCAACAACGCCTTCTTCCTCAACTATATCGCCAACACCCAGGCCCGCCAGGGTAGCTCAAAGGCCGCAGCCAGCTACCAGGCCCTGGCCGATCTGCATATGGCCCAGCATCGTACGACCCAGGCCGTGGATGCGCTCCGCGAACTACTGCGCCTGAGTCCAAGCCATAACGAGCAGCGCTTACGCCTGGCCCGTATACTCGAAGAGGCAGGCAGTGGACGTGATGCTGCCGCCGAGTACCTGGCCCTGGCGCGCCAGCAACAGGCCGCCCAGCAGCTTGACCAGGCGGCCGAGGCAGCCGAGAAGGCCCTGCGTCTCGACCCCAACAGCCGCGAGACGAAAGATCTGATCGTCGCCTTGCGTGAGACGATGGCCCGTGCCGCTGGCTTGACGCCTAGCACACCAGGCAATAGCCCCGAACCACGCCCCGTGCGGAGCGGCATGACCGGCATGTTGCGCTCGCAGCAGTTCAGCCTTGAGAAGTTGGTTGAGCAGGCCCAGAAGGCCCAGGAGGCCGGTGATATTCCTGCGGCGACGACCCTTTACGAGCAGGCCATCGAAGGCGGGCTCGAACGCGCTGATGTGTTCTATTCCCTCGGCCTGCTCTACCAGGATCGGGGCGACCATCGCGTCGCGGCCGGGGTACTTATCCGTGCCGTCGCCGATCCCGAATATGCCCTCTCGGCCCATTTCGCCCTCGGCCAGAGCTACCGTGAACTGGGCCAGTTGCCCCAGGCCGCCCAGGAGTTTGAGCAGACCATCCGCCTGGTTGATCTCGACTCGATTGGGCGCAACGAGGCCGATGACCTGATCCAGATGTACGAGAACGCCGCAACAATCTACGAGCAGATTGGCGATATTGCCCGTGCTGCCGCACTCTATGCCACCCTCGCCGGCTTTCTCGAAGGCAAACGCTGGGGCCGCGAGCGGGCCAGTGAGTTTAAGGTGCGCTCGAAAGAACTGGCCGACCGCAACATGTTCGCCAAGTTGCGCACCATGTCCTCCGGCACACTCACCCCACGACCCGAATCTGAGCCGCGCTCCACTGAGCCATCGGCCTCGCACGAAGCCTGGGGGAAGATCCGCTCGATCACCGACTTTTTGCGTGGTGATCACCCGGCAGCCACCGAGAGCTTTATCGCCCGCAGCGAGCCCTCCTCACCATTGCCCGAGCCGCTGCTACTGCTCGAGAGCCTGTCTGCTACCCCGGCGCGTGTGTTTGCCCCCGTCACGCCCCTGCCCACTGACGGCCTCAGCGAAGAGTTGGCCAGCTGGATCGAACTCAGCGGTAAGTATCTCGACCAGGGCTTGATCGAGGCCGCCCTCGACGCCTGCCACGAAGTCATCCGCCTTGATCTCGAATACCTGCCCGTCCATCTGCGGATGGGCGAGATCTACGAACGCCAGGGCCATACTGAGGAGGCCCTGACCAAATATCAGTTGTTGATCGACACCTACCGTGTGCGCAACGAAGCTGAGCAGTCAATCGACGCCTACTACCGCTTTATCGAGCTCTCCCCTGATACAGTCAATGCCCGCGCGCGCCTCTCGGAGATTCTGCGCCAGGCTGGACGCCTTGAGGAAGCAGTGATCCAGCACCTCCAGGTGGCCGGATCCTACTTCCGTCTCGGCCAGACCAACAAGGCCCTTGAGGAGTATCGCCGCGTATTGCAATGGGCACCTAAACAGCGCGAAGCCCATGTGCAGTATGGCCAGGCTTTGCTCAAGCTTGAACGCTATGAGGCCGCCCTGGGGGTCTTCCGGCAGGCACTCGGACTGGGCGCAGCCGATGACCCGCTTGCCCTGGCGCGGCTCAATCTGGCCCTGGCCCTGCTTGGTGAGCAGCCCGTGGCAATCTGGGACTCGCTGGCCAGTGTGATCGAGTTACTCAAACAGCAAGCGACCGCTTTTGGTCCGGTACAGGCCGAGTATCGTGCTGGTCTGCTGGTTGCCGATTCAGCCTTGCTGCACTACATTCTGGCGATCATCCAGCAGAGTGCGAGCCAGCACTCCTCGGCCCTCCTTGAATTGGAACAGGCCGAGGTGCTGGTTGCCGATGATGCCAATGGATTGCTGAATCCGATGCTTGTGGCCCAGGCCGCCGCTGATAGCTATATCGCGCTGGGGAACGCCGAGGGGGCCCTGGCCCAGTTGCGGCGGGCCCAGGCCCTGGCCCTGTCCAGCCAGCATACCCCCGATCCCAAGCTCAAACACCACTTTGCGGTGCCCCTGAGCAAGGGCGATCTGTTGCGGCGTATGGCCGAGGCCTACGCCGCCTCTGACGATATTGTCGGTGCCGAACAGGCCCTGCTTGAGGCACGCCAGTTGTTGCCCTACGACCGTACAGTCTACACCAAGCTTGCCGATGTCTATTTCCGCCAGGGTAAATTGAACGAGGCCCTCAGCCAGCTTGGCGATCTGGCAACCTATTACGAGGAGCGTCAGCAGATCGACCGGGCCATCGAGATCCTTGAGTATGCCCTGCGCCTGGCCCCCAGCCAGATCGCCGTCAGTGGACGCCTGGCCCGTATGCAACTACGCCGCGGCTATCTCGAAAAGGGTCTCGAAGGACTCGTGCGCCTCGCCGAGTTGCAACGCAAAGCCGGTCAACTCAAAGATGCCGTGGCTTCGCTCCAAGAGGCGGCCCAGGTTCACTGGACACTGAGTGATCACGATAAGGCGCGCCAGATGTACGATAAAATTGTGCAGATTGCGCCGAACGATGTTGATGCACGCCAGTGGCTGGCCCTGATGTATACGCTGATGCGCCGTAATGATGAGGCGATTCGTGAGAAGAAGCAGATCGCCCGCATCTTCGCCCAGCAGCGTGATTATGATAACGCTATTGCTGAACTGCACCAGATCATCGGGCTCGATCGGACGGATATCGAGTCCTACTATATGCTTGGCGATATGCTGATGCGCCGCGAAGAGTTCGCCCAGGCGCAGCAACTCTATAATCGCATGCTCAAGATGGAAGGCGTTGATCTCAGCCGGGTTAAATCGTTGCTCATCGCTGCGACACGGATGCTCGAACAACATCGTGGTAAGAGTCAGGCATAGCTCACAACGCCCACTCTGCTACCAGGATCTCGCACACGTATGGATCTCTCGCGCATCTGGTCCCGGCTCAACCCGCTCAATTCGCCCTTTGCGATTCTTGATATTCTGATTATTGCCCTGCTCTTCTACTGGCTGCTCAGCGTGATCAGCGGTACTAGAGCCGTCCAGTTGCTCCGCGGTGTGGGCATTGTTCTCGTATTGACGATCCTGGTTGGTACAGTTGCCCGTGACCAGCTCACCACCCTGGCATGGCTGCTTAGCACGATCATTACCCCGGCCCTGATCGTCGGTGTGCCGGTGCTTTTTCAGCCCGAATTGCGCCGGGCGCTCGAATCGCTGGGGCGCTCCTCAGAGTTGCTCAGCCGCCCCCTTACCGGCATCAACCGCTCCGAAGTGCTCGAAACCATCACGATCATCGCCCGGGCGGCCCAGCAACTCTCTCAACAGGGCACCGGAGCACTGATTGTGATCGAACGCACGACCCAACTGCAAGAGTATGCCGACCGCGGTGTGTTGCTTGACTCGCGGGTCTCGACACCGCTGCTGCTGAATATTTTCTATCCCAACTCGCCCCTTCACGATATGGCGGTGATAGTGCGTGGCACGCGCATTCTGGCGGCCAATGTGGTGCTGCCCCTTAGCGAGGATGTGATTGGCCCGCGACGCTACGGCACACGCCACCGCGCCGCCAAGGGCATCAGCGAACAGACTGATGCGATTGCCGTGGTGGTCTCTGAAGAGACCGGGGCGATCTCGCTGGTGCAGGATGGGCGCATGGCCAGTTACCTCACCGAGACTCGCCTGCGCAGTATGCTGGCTGGCCTGCTGCGGGTGCCGGTCGAAGATGAGGCGGTCAGGTGAGCCCGCTATGACATCGTTGCGTGCCACGCTGATGCGTGCAGCCCTGGCCCTTGGCCTGAGCTTCACGATGTGGGTCTTCGTCTCATTCAGCCAGAATCCCGAGGAGTTGGTCACCTTCTTCGATATGCAACTCGAGGTGGTCGGCCTGGGGCCGAACCTGGTGCTGGTTGATAGCAATGGGATGCCTAACCCCAGCCTGCCAACAATTGATGTGACCCTGCGCACCGACCGTCAGCAGCTTGCCACCTTGCGCCAGGTTGATGTGCTGCCTGTGGTTGATCTGAGTAACCTCGGTCCCGGCGAGCATATTGTGCCGGTCAATGTGAAGCCGACACGCAGCAATGTGGCGATCAATGTGCCCCCTGGAGGGGTTGAGCCGTCGGTGGTGACGACGCGCATCGAGCAGATCAGCCAGCGTCTGTTACCAATCCGTGTTGATGTGCAGGGCAACCTGCCCTTCAGCTTTGAGCGCGGGGAGCCGCGCATCAGTACCGGCGGACGCCCGATCACTAGCACGACCGTGGTCGGCCCGCAGAGCCGGGTTGACCGGGTGGCCGAGGTGGTGGCGGTGGCCCGAGTTGATCAGCTGCGGGCAACCTATGTGGCACCCCTCAGCCTGAGCGCCCTTGATGTGGCTGGCCAGGTAGTCGAGGGGGTGCGCCTCGACCCGGGCACCGTCACGGTTGAGGTGCCGATCAACCCGGTGGTCGGGCTCAAACTGGTGCCGGTTGCGCCGAGCATTGAGGGTCTGCCCGCCAGCGGTTACGAAGTGCGTAGTGTGACGGTTGAGCCGCCGCTGATCACGATTGCCGGAAGTTCTGGGCCGCTTGATGAGGTTGATCTGCTGCCCACCACCTCGCTGAGCATTAACGGTGCGACCAGCGATGTGGTAAGCACCGTTGCCGTGCGCTTCCCTGAGGGCACCTCCCCGCGCGAGGGCGAACCGTCTGCGGTGCGCGTCAGCATACGGATCGCGCCGCTTGAACGCCCCTTCCAGGTGCAACTACCGGCAACCGTGCAGATCGTGGGTCTCGATCCCAGCCTCAGCGCCAGTCTCAGCCCGCCAAGCCTCAGCCTGACCCTGAGTGGCTCCAGTGGGGCTCTGGCCGACCTGGCGACCGGCCCCCTGCGTGGTGTGATTGATCTGGCCGGGCTTGGGCCTGGCGGCTACGTGCTCACGCCAACGCTTGATCTGCCGGACGGGGTGAGCCTGGTTGGCGATCTACCTACGGTGCAGGTGACCTTGCGGGTGTTGGCGCAGCCCGTCCCGACGGCGGCACCGCGCCCGACCACCACCGAAACCTCCGTCGAGGTACCCACCGCAACAACCGAAACCTCCGTCGAGGTACCCACCGCAACAGCCGAAACCTCCGTCGAGGTACCCACCGCAATACCCGAAGTGCCGACCGCAACACCCGGTGGGTAACGCTTATCCCAACTCCCAGTGTGAGCCAGCAGGGGTTTTGGTGATGGCGATCTGGGCGGGGAAACGGTCTTTGAGCTCGTCGATGTGGGTGATGACGATGATGCGCCGGAAGTCGGCCTGAACACTGGTGATTGCCTCGACCATACGCTCGCGGCCAAGGGCGTCGAGGGTACCGAAGCCTTCATCGACGACCAGGGTTTCGAGGCGGGCTCCGGCGCGGTGGGCAAGCAGACGCGAAAGGGCGATGCGGATGGCGAAGTTGGCGCGCATGGCTTCGCCGCCACTGAAGGCATCGTAGGAGCGGGTGCCGAGGGCGTCGGCGATGGTAATCTCGAGCGTCTCGACGGTGTCGCCCTTTTTGGTGTCGCGCTGCATGGCGAAGCTAAGGTGCATCTGGCCGTCGGTCATGCGGGAGAGCAGGCGGTTGGCCTCGTCTTCGATCTGCGGGATGGCGCTCTCGATCAACATGGCCTGGACGCCCTTCTTGCCGAAGGCTTCAGCCAGTTCGGCGAAGAGGCCCTGGCGCTCGATCAGCATGCGCTCTTCATCCTCGCGCCGGGCCAGGCTGTCGGCGGCGGTCTGGGCGACACGCAGGTAGCCCTGGCGCTCGCCGGCCTCTTTCTGGGTCACTTGCAAGACCCGACGACGGTCACGCAGGTGGGCTTCGGCCTGTTCGGCGGCGGCCAGAGCGACGGGGAGGGCCGTGAGGGCTTTGGCCAGGGCTTGCTCCTCGCCAATCAGGCGGGCCAACTCTGTTTCGTCACGCTCTTGCAGCGCGGTGGTCTTGACCAGGTTGGCGCGGTCGCCGCTCAAGCGCTGCTCGGCCAGGGCTATGGCGCGCTCTTCCTGCTCCCAGTGGGTCTGGGCGCGCACGTTGGCAGCAACAGCGTTACGCACCTCGTCGCTGTAGCCCAGATCTTTGAGGGCCGTTTCGACGTCGCGCCCACGCTGGCGCACCTCCTGGGCAAAGTCGCCCTGTTCGAGACGGGCCTTCAGGTCGGTAACCTGCTGCTCGGCGGCAGGTAGGGCCTCGGCGGCACTGAGGGCGGCGGCCAGGCTGTCGCGGCGGGTAGCCAGGGTGGCTTCGAGGCGGCCCTGTTGCTGCAGGCGAGCTTCAAGCTCACGCAGGCGCTGATCAAGTAGGGCACGCTCGCGGGCCAGCCCTTCGGGTTGTCCAAGGGCAGCCAGCTGCGGCTCAAGGGTGGCCAACTCGGCCTGGGCTTCAGGCTCGAAGCTACGAGCGGCGATCTGGGCCTGGAGATCCTCGCGGGCGCTTTGGGCACGGGCCAATTCGCTGCGCCATGTACCAGCCTGCACCAACTGCTGTTCAAATGTCTCGCCACGGGCGGCGGCACTGCGCAGCGGGGTTAGCTCACGCTCAAGGGCTGTAAGCTCGGCGCGGGTCGCCTTGAGCCGGGCTTCGCCCTGCTCGGCGGCGCGCCGGGCCGCGCTGTAGTTGCCACGCAGGGCGGCCAGATCCTCATCATAGTGAGCGTGGACACGAGCAACACCGTCGGAGCCGAGCTCGTTGCGGCAGACGGGGCAGACCTGGGCGTCCTGGCCAAGCAGGGCTTTGCTCTTTTTGAGCTTCTCGCCCTCGGCGTGGGTCGCCTTGCAGGTGGCCTGCAATTCGGCAACCTGGTCGAGGTCGGCGTGCTCACGCTGGCGCAACGCGGCGATCTGGGCCTCGGCGGCGCTGAGGCGAGCGGCGGCGCTGCGGGCTTCGGCCAGGCCCTGTTGCCAGGCTGGCTCGTCGGCAAGCTGCCGTTCGAGGCGGTGCAGAAGGCGACCCTGCTCCTCACGGGCAGCGGTCAGGGCATCTTCGCGCTTGGCGATGCGAGCCTGCAGTTCGCTGCGGCGCAGGCGCAGTTCGTTGAGGTGGGCCAGCCGGGTCTCCAATAGCTGCCGCTCAGCCTGGTGCTGGTCACGCTCGACGCGCACCCCGTCGAGGGCGGCAAGATCAACCGTCAGGCTGGTAATCTCGTCGTTGAGCGCAGTACGCCGGGCAGCCTCGTCGCGCAGACGGTCGCGGCTCTGGCTGAGGCGCTCGAGCTCGCCGCGCAGGGCGGTGTGGGCAGCCTTAAGTTCGGCCTGCAGGCCAACCCGTTCGCTCAGCAGCTGCTGGTAGGTACTACGCAGCCCATCAAGACGCTCAAGTTCGCGGCGGGCGGCGGCGAGCTCTTCCAGCCCACGCTGGATGGCCGGGCCACGAGCGAGCAGGGCCTCGTCGGCGCTGATGCGAGCCTGCAACTCGGCCAGTTCGCTACGACGGCGGGCATGCCGCTCACGCAGCTCTTCCAGGCGGCGCAGCAACTCCTTGCGCTGCTCAGCCTGCCGCCCCAACTCCTCACGCTGGCGGTTGGCCGCCTCACGGGCCAACTCGGTCACCTCGACCTCGGTGCTCAGACGGGCGATCTGACGCTCGGCCTCGGCGACCTGACCAGCCCAGAATGCAAGCTGGCTGGCCGTCTCTCGCAGGCCCTCCAGCTCACCCCGCAAGCTCTTGAGGCGCCCGTCAAGCTCCCTGGCGCGCTCTTTAGCTCTGGCCTCCAGATCGGCGTAGGCCCCCAGGTCAAGGATCTCGGCGAGCACCTGCTTGCGCTCGGCGGGCGTGCGTGCGGTGAACTCGTCGGCGCGACCCTGGAGCAAGAAGGAGGCATTAATAAAGGTCTGGTAGGACATGCGCAGGATGGCCTCGATACGGGCCTGAGTCTCACGCACACTGGTCTCGGAGAGCGTACGCCAGCCAGCTTCACCCTTCACCATCAGGTCGAGCTGGGACTTGCCAGCGGTCGTGCCGCCGCGTTTGCCGGTGCCGCCGCGCTGGCGGGCGCGCCGCACGCGGTAGGGCTGATCGGCCAGCAGAAACTCCATCTCGACAAACATCTCGCTGGCCCCCTGGGCAATCAGGTCATCATCGGCAGTGCGGGCCTGGCCCCAGAGCGCCCAGGTGATCGCGTCGAGCAGCGCCGACTTGCCGGCACCATTCTCGCCTGCGAGACAGACCACATGCAGGCCATCGAGGTCGAGGCTGGGTGGGCCGCCGTTGACACTGTCGGCGCGGTAGCACATAAAATTGCTGAGGGTCAGGCGGGTGGGGATCATGGGTGCCTCGTGGAACTGTGGAGGTGTGGAGATGTGGAGGAGAGGATAGCATATTTTGGCCTGTACCGTTTGCGCCAAGAACGGCCCTGCGGTAGGATAGGGTTCATCTTCCGCTAACAAAAAGTATGAGGAGTAGCGATGACGCTCGAGATCGACCTCACAGTGCCGCCCGATTTTAACTGGGCCTACGATGTGATAGATCGCTGGGCCGATGATCCACAAAAACTCGGTATGTACTGGGTAGGTCCGGCAGGTGAAGAGCGGGCAATCACGTTTGCCGATTTCCGCATGCGCTCGAACCGGCTGGCAGGCGGGCTGGAGGCATTAGGAATCAACCGTGGCGACCGAGCCTTCATCATGCTACCGCGCCTGGTCGAGTGGTGGGAGAGCATGCTGGGGCTGATGAAGATGGGCGGTATCTCGATGCCGGGCACGGCGCTGCTGACCGCCAAGGATATCGCTTTCCGGGTCAATGCGGCCGAGGCGCGGGTGCTGATCACCGATGCCGACGGGGCCGCCAAGGTGGATCAGGTGCGCGAGAAGTGCCCGACCCTGGCCCAGGTGATCATCGTGGGCGGCAGCCGTGAGGGCTGGCAGGCTTACGAAGAGGTGCTGGCGCTGGGCACGCCTGAACGCCCGCGCATGCCGACGCCCGGTGACGATCCGAGTATGATCTACTTCACGTCGGGCACGGTGGGCAACCCCAAGATGGTCTTGCACACTCACGCCTCCTACCCGATTGGCCACCGCATCACCGGCAAGTACTGGCTGGCGCTGACCCCGAACGACCTGCACTGGAATATGTCGGACACGGGCTGGGCCAAGGCGGCCTGGAGCAGCCTCTTCGGGCCGTGGAATATGGGTGCCGCGCTCTTTGTGCAGGACAGCCGCGGCAAGTACAACCCGCGTGAGACGCTGGAGTTGTTACAGCGCCACCCGATCACCTCCTTCTGCGCCGCACCCACGATCTACCGCCTGCTGGTGCTAGAGGATCTGCAAGCCTATCGCTTCCCCCACCTGCGCTCATGTGTCGGGGCTGGCGAGCCGCTCAACCCCGAGGTAATCGAGGTCTGGCGCCAGGCAACCGGCCTGACTATTCGTGATGGCTACGGCCAGACTGAGTCGGTGCTGCTCTGTGGCAACCCGCCCGGAGCCGAGGTGCGCCCCGGCTCGATGGGCCGCCCGCTGCCCGGCCTGGAACTGGCGATTATTGATGACGAAGATCAGCCCCTGCCACCCGGCCGCGAGGGTGACCTGGCGGTGAAGGTGCGACCTGAACGCCCGGTGGGCCTCTTCAAGGAGTACTGGCGCAGCGCGAATGCCACCGCGGCCTGCCACCGCGGCGATTGGTATATCACTGGCGACCGGGCCTATGTCGATGATGATGGCTATTTCTGGTTCGTCGGGCGCGCCGACGATGTGATCATCAGCGCGGGCTACCGCATCGGCCCGTTCGAGGTCGAGAGTGCGCTGATCGAGCACCCCGCCGTGGCCGAGGCGGCCGTGGTGGCTAAGCCTGACGCCAGTCGCGGCGCGATTGTCAAAGCCTATGTGGTGCTGACCTCGACCTATCAGCCTTCTGATGAGCTGGCGCAGGAGCTGCAGGAGTTTGTGAAGCGCACGACGGCACCCTATAAGTATCCGCGTGAGATCACGTTTGTGCAGGATCTGCCCAAGACGGTGAGCGGGAAAATCCGCCGGATTGAACTGCGCAACCGAGCCGCTCAGGAGGTTGGATGATCGCGATGGCGAATCTGGGCCGCAGCTTCGGCCCCTACCACGTTACAGTTGAGCGTGAGCAGATCCGCGCCCTGGCGAGCATGCTCGGTGAAGCGGGCACGATCTACCAGTCGCTCGAGGCTGCCCAGGCGCTAGGACTGCCCGACCTGCCCGCACCGCCGACACTAGCGACACGCTATGGGCTCTGGGCCAACCATGCGCTGCTGGCCGAGTTGGCAGCAATTGGCGCACCTTTGCCACGGCTGCTGCATGGTGAGCAGCACTACCGTTACCTGGCCCCTATCTATGCTAGCGACCAGCTGAGTTCACGCCCGACGATTGTCGGGCTTGAGCACAAACAAGGCCAGAGTGGCCCCTTCGAGTTGCTGACCCTTGAAACATGCTGGCAGAACCAGCACGGCACTGAGGTGCTGGTCGATCGGCTGGTAGTGGTGGTACGCGGCGATGCACCCACCGGAGAAGGAAGCACAGCATGAGTTCGTTGACCAGCCTGAGCCCCGGTACAGAGTTGCCGACGCTCAGCTTCGGCCCACTCGTCCCGGAGGATTTTGTGCGCTACGCCGCCGCCTCGGGCGACGATAACCCGCTGCATACCAACCCCGACTTTGCCCGTGCGGCGGGCCTTGAAGGAGTGATTGCCCATGGTATGCTGGTGATGGGCTTGCTGGGACGCCTGGCGGCAGGCCTGGCTGGCCCGACGGGGCTGCGTGACTTCAATGTGCGGTTCCGCGCCCCGACCCGCCCCGGCGAGACGCTCCAGTGCGGCGGGCGGATCACAGCCGTCTATGCGCGCGCCGAGGTGACCGTAGTCGAAGCCGAGCTCTGGGCGCGCGGCGCAAATGAGCAGTTGAAGGCCAGCGGTAGCGTGGTCGCTGAGCTGCCGCAACCAGGCTAGGCGCATGATCGCAGCAGGAGTGCGAGGGGCTATGCCCCTCGCAACAAATTTCTACCAACCCATGACTATTTTCAGTGTGATCGGCAACGAACAACAACTGACCGTACGCTACCTGCCGGTGCTGAGTTGGGCCTTTGTGGGCCTGGCCCTTTTCGGCTGTAGTGACATTGTGCGGCGCATCAACGACGGACGCCAGGAGTTGAACGCGGGTACCGTGCTGGCCCTGGCGGTGCTGCTTGGCCTGGCGCTCTTTGTCATGGCCACCGCGGGCCAGCTGGTGGTGATCCGCTTCAATCGCCGGGCCGACCAGCTACGCCTGCGACGCTACGGCCTGCATGGACGGGCGACCGTCGAGCGGCAGATCAGCGACCTGGTCGGACTTGATGTGCGCGTACTGCGACGGGCCCAGCACCGCCTCGAGCTGCGTTTCAAATCAGGCGAGCGCCTGCCTCTGACGCCCTACTATGTGGTCAGCTTCAACCCGAACGGCATGGGACGGCTCAGTCGGATGCTCGGCATCAGCCCGACCGTGCTAAACCCAGGCGGGCGTTAAACGACCCTCTCTATGCTCAACACCTTTCATCTGCGCACCTTCATTGCTGTAGCCGACGCTGGTAGCTATTCGGCGGCGGCCGAGGCGTTGCACATGACCCAGCCAGCAGTGAGCCAGCAGATCAAGGCGCTGGAGGAGCAGCTGGGGGCGACACGGCTCTTCCGACGGGTTGGCAAACGCATGGTACCGACCCACGCCGGAGAGGAACTGCTGGCCAACGCCCGTGATCTCGTGCAGATGGCCGAGCGAGCCGAGCAGAGCATTCTAGCCTTGCGTGGTCAGGTGGCCGGGCGGGTAGTGATCGGTTGCACCTCCAGCAGCGGCGAGCGGCTCCTACCGGGGCTACTCAACGAGTTCCACAGCCAGTTCCCGGCAGTCAGTCTCGAACTACTGGTGGCCTCCGCTGACGAGTTGCTTGACGGCCTGAGTGAGCGCAGGGTGGGCCTGGTGCTGCTCGAAGAGCAGCAACGCCGCCGTGGGCTTGAGTTGAGCGCCCTGGGCAGTGAGGGGGTGCTGCTGCTGGCCCCTACTGGCCACCCGCTGCTGAAACAGACCCAGGTACCGGCGGGGGTCTTGCGCGAAGAGGCCCTGTTTCTACCACGGCCCGGCTCACCCCTGCGGCGCACAATCGAAGAGGCCCTGCGGCGGCGTGGTTTGGCCGCCGCCGATCTGCGCCCCACCCTCGAGAGCGACAGCGTCACAGCCCTGCTCCAGGCAACTCGCAGCGGCCTCGGGCTCAGCTTTGTACCACGCAGCTGTGTGCCTCCCCGCGGCGAAGGCTGTGCCATAGTTGACCTGGCCGGGCCGCCGATCCAGCAAGAATGGTTTCTCGTACGCTTACGTGAGCGCAATCTGCCAAGGGCCGTGCAGGCGCTCTACGATCACCTGAGTGGCCCGCAGGTGCATCCCCTGCTTGGGCAGGCAGGCATCCTGACGACGAACCCAGGCACAACGGTAAAACGGTGAGGTAAGGCAGATGGAGCATGTCATTATCATTGGGGCAGGCATGGCCGGGCTGGCGGCCGCACGCGCCTTACGCGCCGCTGGCCACGATCCGCTGCTTATCGAGGCGCGTACGCGCTATGGCGGGCGGATCTGGACCGACAAACGCTATGGCCCGGTTGAGCTGGGGGCCGAGTTTATTCACGGCGACCGGGCGGCAACCTGGGCCGCGGTGCATGCGGCAGGTTTAAGGATTTCGCCCTGGGGCAGCGACCGGCGCTTCGCCTGGGGTGGGCAGATCGCACCAGGGGACGACCCTCGAGCACAGCGAGTGGTGGAATTGCTCGCCACGGTAACCGCCTATGCCGGCCCTGACGTGAGCGCCGCCGCGTTGCTGGCCGATCACGCCGCACCCGCTGACCCGGCCCTGACGCTGGCCCTGCGCTGGCTGGCCAACCTTGAGGCTGCCGACCCGGCCCACCTCAGTGCGGCGGCCTTCGCCCGTGAGCGCGCCACAAGCAGCAATGGCGAGGGCAATTTCCATCTGCTCGATGGTTATGCAAGCCTGCTGGACTACATGGCCGCCGATCTGCGCATCCGCCTGTCCAGCCCGGTCGAGCAGATTAACTGGGATGCCGAGGGGGTAGCGCTGGAACTGGCTGGTGGTGAACGGCTGGCGGCCCGGCGGGTGATCATCACCCTGCCGCTGAGTCTGCTGCAGGCCGGGCAGCCCCGCTTTACACCCGCCTTGCCCGTCGCAAAACAGCAAGCCATCAGCGCCATCCCAATGGGCCAGGTCACCAAACTGGCCCTCTGGTTCGAGCGGCAGCTCTGGCCCGACTTCACCGTGCTCAGCACCGACGGGCGGATCGCCACATGGTGGCCGGTGGAGAGTGCGACTACGCCGACGCTGATGGGCTACCAGGGTGGCCCGCTGGCGCTGGCAGTGGCTGATCCTGGTGAGGCCGCTGCCATCGAACTGGCCCTGGACGACCTGGCCCAACTGTTTGGGTCTGGCGTGCGGGCGGCCTGCCTGGGCGGCTACCTGGCCGACTGGTCACGCGACCCGTGGAGCCGGGGGGCCTACAGCTACAGTACGCTCGCTATGGGCGACGCCCGCACCCAACTGGCCGCACCAGTTGCTGGGAGCCTCTATTTTGCCGGTGAGGCTACGGCTAAAGGTGGACACCTGGCCACCGTTCACGGCGCAATGGAAACGGGCCAACGAGCTGCCGCCGAGGTGTTGGCAGCAATTGAAGGAGCAGCATAAATGACAGCTGAGCGAAAAATTGGCGTGATCTTTGTCTGTACCGGCAACATCTGTCGTTCGCCTATGGCCGAGGCGATCTTTCGCCACCTGGTACAGGAGGCAGGGTTGACCGAGCGGTTTCGGATCGACTCGGCTGGCACCGGCGGCTGGCATACCGGTGAGCGGCCCCACCGTGGCACCATGGCTATTCTGGAACGGAATGGAGTTGCAGTTGGCGATCAGCGCGCCCGCCAGCTGGTCAGCGCCGACCTGAGTAGCTTTGACTATGTGATCGCCATGGATCGCGAGCACATGGCCGATATGGCCCAACTCAACCGTGAGGCTGGCCCGCACGCCCGGCTGCTGCTTGATTACGCCGACAAACCACCCACGCGTGAGGTGCCCGACCCCTACTATAACGGTAACTTCGCCCAGGTCTACGACCTGGTACTGAATGGCTGTCGCGGCCTGCTGGCCCATATTCGCGAGCGCGAGGGGTTATGAGCCTACACTTTTCGTTGCTTGGCGTCCCGGTCACCGTTCGACCCACAGCCCTCGGCACGGGCCTGCTATCCAGCCTGATTGTCGCGCTGGTGACCCGCAAGCGCCGCAGCGCTCTAAGCGTCGCAGCCGGGGTGCTCTGGTACAGCGTCGATTGCGTCCACGTCGTCGGGCATATCGTCTCATCGCGTATGGCCGACGCACCGATGGACGGCATCGACTTTGGCCTGTATCCCAAAAGCGTCTATCTGAACCATGACGTATCGCCGCAGCAGCATCTTGGGCGCGCCGCGGGTGGCCCGATCACCTCGCTTATTGCTGCGCTGATTCTGGGGGCACTGGCCCGCACCGTCAGGACAGCCCCGACCAGACAGTTGCTCACGCTCAACGCAGCCCAGCACGGCATACTGCTTGTACTGAGCATGCTCCCGCTGCCAATGGTCGATGGAGGCGTGATCTACACAAACCTGCGCAAACTGAGGCGTTGAGCCTGCGCCAGACCCGGCGCAAGCTACGGTGCCCAGGTTGATGCGGTGCTACAGCACTACCTGGGGTGAGCCACTAAGCCTGCTGGCGTTTGCGCAGCAGCGAGCGGCGCATCACCACGAACCATTCACGGCGAAACTGCTCGCGCTGAATGGCATTGTTGGCGTCATGAATGCGTTTGTGCAGCAGAACCTGCTCAACGATGCCAGAGGGCACCTGGAGATCCTGAGCCCGGGCAAACCAGTCCACCTCGAAGGCCACGCTGAAGGTCGGGTCGAACGGGCCGACCTGGTCGAAGACGGCGCGACGGGCGAGCAGCGTACCGGGAAAACGCCCCTCGATACCCTGATCGAAACCTTGCTCACGAAAGCCCGGTCGTGGTGCTGTGCCGGGTTCATAGAAGAGCTGCAGCAGGGTCGTCGTATACATGAGCTGTGGATTGGCCTGCATGAACGCGAGCTGCACCTGCAGCTTAGTGGAGATCCACCTATCGTCAGCATCAAGGAAGGCGATAAAGTCGCTCCTGGCTGCACTGAGCGCCAGGTTGCGGGCGTTAGCGATGCCCAGATCTGGCTGGAGCAGGTAGCGGACGCCCGCAAAAGATTGGGCGATCGCGGATGTCCGGTCGGTGGACTGGCCGTCCACGACGATAATCTCATCGGGCTGGCGGCTCTGCGCAGCAATGCTATGTAGGGCATCGGCGAGAAAACGTTCGCCGTTGCGCACGACGATGACGGCGCTGATGGTCGTTACGTGAGCCCTGAAAAAAACAGACTGGTTTATCATCTGATGAAAAAGGTAGCTACTGATATCAGAGCTATAGCAGTCCTAGACGCAATACGTTTCAAATAGGGGCAAGCGCAGATCGATCAAGGCCGATCAGACGCAGAAGCTTTGCGGCTTTGCGGCTTTGCGTGAGCTTATCTGACAGGTATTGGTCCTAGACGATGCGTGATATCAGTCAGATTGCCTGGCCGCAGAGATAGAACATGAAATGACCCGCCTGGAACTTACGCGCAGCGGCCCTCAATCTGCGCCATTGCGCCCGCATGAGTTGAACCTGGATGGTCTGTGCGGACAGGTACCCGCCCGACTCCGGCATCTGGCGGTGCAAGTCATCGCAGGGCAGGGGTAAGTTGAAATCTACGGTGAGTTGCTGCGCCAACGCCCGAAACAGACGAATGTATGCCCCGTAGACCTTGTAGCGCAGGATTGTATCGCCGAAGAAAAATTTCTGATGCTGGTATAAATCATAGAGCCACGGTCGGATTTGATTCAATCCGCTGAAATGGAAGGCGATCAGCGGCTGTTCATCCACGAAAACGCCGCCATCCTGGCTGATGGAAAAGCGGTAATTGCTCATATTCCACGGCGCTGTGTTTACGCCCTTGTGTTCGAGCACGATGACTCCAGCAAAACGGCTGGGCCAATTGTCGAGATACTTCTGGTCGCCGTGCTTCCCATCCTCAATCTTGTCGTAGCACCATTCAAGGCAGCGCTCACGCCACCATTGGAGGCAGGCCAGACCATTTGCATCGCGGCGGAAGAACAACCAGCCGACATTGTAGAACCCGCGCTCGGCTTCGCCGTGACGCTGATGGACTGGTCGGCGATGGCCCACGATGGCAATCGAGTGATTGCCCATTTCTGCGAAGGCCGGTTCGGGATTTGCGTAGAGAAACAGATCGGCGTCCAGGTAGGTGATAAGCTCTGGCTCAGACCAGTGTCGGAATATATAGAGAGGCAGCGAGGGCGTGCAGGTGAAGCAGTATTCAAGCGCCGAACGATCTTGCTTCGTCGCGACCAGGGCGTCATCGCCCAACTCAAAGTCCGCGAGCCGAATTGTCACCACTTTGGGTAGCGCCAACTGCGTCAGCGTCTCATAGGTGATGTCATCCATGCAAAGCACCCAAAGCTTGAAGTCGGTGCAATGCCGAGCCAAAGAGTGAATCAGCGCCAGTCCGCGCGGCAAAAAATGTGCGTCGAAATAGGTGCAAAAGTAGCGTTTCATCAAGACTCCTTGGGCGCACCGGCTGGTGTTTGATGCCGAAACAGATAACCGCGATAGACGCACTGTTCAGGGGCATGGCGAATATTTGGTGCGAGCTGGTAGACAAACTCGCGCAGCAACTGCGCCCCAGCCGCCTCCGCCGCATCCAGCAACTCAGTCTGGTTGAGGCACCACGCCAGGTACTCCGTGGCATAGCCGTGGGCATAGGGGCGCTGAACAAACACGAAGGTGCCTGTATGCTGCACCATAGGCAGATTGGCGATGAAGAGATAGCCATTCGTTGCCGCGACCAACTGCCGCAGCACGTTTCGCCAGTCTTTGGCATACTGCAAGGAACTGCTGGCCAGAACAAAGTCGTAGGCTTTGTGCAAGCAGCTATCGTCGGGATGAAAAAACTGGTTCGGGAAAAGCTGCGCGCCATAGGCGCATAACAACGGTAAGTCTTTGCTGTGGTACTCGATCTCTACGTCCGGCAGTAGCGCCTGTGCCAGCAAATAGTAGTGCCCGATACCGCCGCCCCAGTCCAGCATGGTAAGGCAGTCATGGTGGCACGCCGCTAGCGCCAGAGCGTAGCCGTATGTCATGATCATATTATGGCTGGCTACACTCTCGCGCGTGGTCAAATGGGTTACATCATGGCTGACACCCAGTGGTCCTGTCCCATCCACCAATTGCACAAACCGAGGCCATTTGCGTTTGTACGTATCCAGCACCCCCTGCACGTCCCAGCCTTTCACCTCGGGGCTGAGTAACTAACACTTGGGGCAAAAGGCTTCAGGACGCCGAAAAACGAAGCT
>CAZQCG010000058.1:0-20707 GCA_964592425.1 uncultured Chloroflexaceae bacterium | reverse complement strand
TACCCGCACGTGCGCTGCTTGACAATGCTGCGCGTGCCTTAACCTTTCACCATTAGCCCAAGTGCCTGCCCACAGCGCGCATGAAAATGGGGCGTAGGGGCAGGCCCAAGTGCCTGCCCACAGCGCGCATGAAAATGGGGGCGTTGGGGGCGTAGGGGCAGGCCCATGTGCCTGCCCACTCGGTCTGGTGCCGTCAGCGGCTCGATTCTTGTCTCGATCTACAAGCCTGCGAGCGGCGCGGCTGAGCGCCAGCCGTTGGGCCGCACCACACACAACTCTACGCAGACCATTATGTGACAAGACATGGGTCGTTGTCTCACCTTCCGCCCACCGGACGTCGTCTGTACGTACATATGTGCGATGAAAGTATTGCGATGCTTGTGTTCGTCAGGTATAATCATGATCATACCGACAGTGGTTGGGAGGGCTGAGGATTGATAGCCGACGATGAGATTTGACGTCATCATCCTGCCAAGCGCCGCTGTCGATTTGATGTATTTCCGTGCACATGAGCGGCGGATTATCTTGAGTGGGATAGCCACAATACCGTGATCAAGGTGGTGGCAATCGGCTACAAAGTGCATAACGATCTCTACATTCGCGGCAAGAAGGTGGAACTATGATGAAGGTTGATCTGCGCGTCCAACACCTAACAATCGATGAATTATTTGAAGCGGCCGCCTCAGAAGCGGTGCATGTCATCGCGAAAGATGGCACGATCTATGTGCTGGAAGCTGCGGATGAGTTTGAGCGTGAGGTAGCGCAGTTCGGTCAAAGTAAACGATTCATGGCATTTCTCGCGGAGCGGGCGCAGGAAACCGGTGGTATCTCGCTTGAAGAAGCGATCAAACGTCTCGATACCGAGGAGCGACAAGCAACTGACGAAGGATAGTCCCCGTATCCGTACCCTCAAGCGCAATTGCGGCCTAACGCCTGGCTTCACCTGCGCCGCTGGCAGTTTTGATTGATGGCACCGTGCGTTGGCACGCGACACGCATGAAAAACGCACCAGGTTCCCGGACGCGCCAGCGGCGTCAGGTGCGAGCCGATGTTATGTCGCTTACTGGAGTCCAATGATGTGGTTTGAAACATTGACCGGCTTTGCTGAAGAGTCCCCACAGCAGGTGCGCGAGAATATCACTGTTGACGGACAGGTGTTGACATCGCATGTAAACGGGAAAGTACTGGTGTACGGCCAATTGGAAACCCCGACGTTGGCCGAACTGCGAGAACGTGTCCATGCGAGTGGGCACAAGAGCGGAAAAATATTGGTACGCGAAGTCGTTGACAATGTCCAAAAATTACACACAAACGTATCGAATTCCGGATCGCTTTTTCAGGTCGCTTCCCAGTTCAATCTGCTTGAAATGGTGTCTCCGGATGTCATACCTGAGCGTGGTGTGGGCATTTATGAGCATGATCGAACCCAGGGACCGGCGTGTGCTATTGCTGCTGGTGCGGGAACGATTTATCGCAACTACTTTGCCAATGTCAATGGGCAAACTGGCCAGACAGCAAATAACCAGATTGATTGTCTTGCGGATATCGGAGCCGCATTGGGAAATACTGAGAGCCGTCTGTGGGAAATGAAAAACGGTTACGCGTTGGTATCGCAGAGCGGTTTAGCCGAGATCACGCATCACCTGCAAGCCTCAAGCGAGGGTGAACTTGATAGACTACGACAGTTGCTACGCATCGGTATCCAGTGGAATACGCAAGTGACGCTCAATGACTCCATGCATACCGTGTCACAAGTTTATTGCTCCGCCTTACCAGTTGCCTATTCCCATCATCCTTCGCATCTATGGGCTGCATTCGCACGGCTTATTCTCGAGGCGGCCTATGAGGCAACGATTTGTACGGCGATCTTGAATGCGACGAACCATGGAAGCAAGAGATTGTTTCTTACGCTGCTCGGTGGCGGAGCATTCGGCAACGAAACGGCTTGGATTATTGAGGGAATCCAACGGGCCTTGACCCTCTACAAGGATGTGGATCTTGACGTAGCAATCGTCAGCTATGGCTCGTCCAATCACTATATCCAGCAACTTGTGAATCAATGACTAAAGTTAGGAGACACACAACTTGTAACCGCGACATAACAACCGTCTGCAGCCAACTGCCTACAGCATCCGCTCCTGCGTCGCTCCCACTTAATGATTTGAGCACCTTGTTCGGTTGTAGGCTCTGTATAGAGTCGAACCACAACATAGGTAGCGGTATCACTACCCGCAAACGGGAAGGCAGATGTTACAGTACCCTTCATCACCTGAGGAGAAACTCAGCGCGATTAATGTGCACCGATGCACCCTGCGATGCCGCGACGACTGTCCCGGCGTCTTTTTTTGGGGCTCATCTACACCTTTGCGGTTAATGCGGTTGCATACGCCATATGATGAGGTTGCAGGGAGCTATGCAGACACAGGTCTATGATGCACTGGTGATCGGTGCCGGGATCAGCGGGATGCAGGCCGCCCTTGATCTCGCCGATAAGGGCTACCGCGTGCTGGTGGTCGAACGTCAGACCAGCATCGGCGGCACGATGGTCAAGCTCGATAAGACCTTCCCCACCAACGACTGTGCCATCTGTATCGCCGCGCCCAAGATGGTCGAACTGGCCCGCCATCCTAACCTGACTCTGCTGACCTCAACCCGGGTTGAGCAGGTGCGCGGCTCGGTCGGCAACTTCGAGGTCGAGCTCTGGCAGCAGACGACTTATGTTGATCCGGAGCGCTGTACCGGCTGCGGCGATTGCGCCCGCGCATGCCCGGTCGAGGTGGCCGATCAGTTTAACGGGCGCCTTGCGCAGCGCAAGGCGATCTATCTGCAGTTCCCCCAGGCCGTTCCTGCTATTTACGCCATCGACTATGCCCACTGTACCGGCTGTGGTGCATGTGATCGCGCCTGTGCCGCCGGGGCGATTGCCTTCTTGCGCCGCTCACACCCGCTGAGCGTCACGGTTGGCAGCATCGTGGTGGCAACTGGCTTCGAGGTGCTTGAACCGACCGTGTTGCGTAAGGAGTATGGCTACGGGCGCTTCCCTAATGTGTTGACCGCCCTTCAGTACGAGCGCCTCCTCTCGGCCTCCGGTCCAACCGACGGCCATGTTGCGCGCCCCTCCGATGGGCGCACACCTCAGAGTGTGGCCTGGATCCAGTGTGTTGGTTCCCGCAGTCTTAAAGGCGGTTACCCCTATTGCTCGAAGATCTGCTGTATGTACGCAACGAAGGAGGCTTTGATCACTCGTGAGCATGCCCCCACTACCGCGACAACGATCTTTTATATGGATCTGCGGGCCTACGGCAAGGACTTTCAGCAGTATTACCAGCGTGCCGCCGAGCATGGCGTGCGTTATGTCCGTAGCCGCCCGGCAGCGGTGAGTGAGAACCTCGATCAGAGCCTGACGCTGACCTATGCCGATACGCTGAGTGGCGAGGTTCATAACGAATCCTTTGATCTGCTGGTGCTCTCGACGGCGGTGATCCCGGCCCCTGACAACCGGCGCCTGGCCCGTGCGCTTGGGGTTGAGGTTGATGAGTATGGCTTCTTCCGGGCCCGCGACCCGCTGCGTCAGCCACTGCACGCCACCCGTGAGGGGGTCTTCCTGGCGGGTGGCGCTCAAGGCCCCAACGATATTCCCGATAGCGTGGCCCAGGCCAGTGGGGCCGCTGGCTATGCGGCCATCCCCTTGAGCCAGCGCCGTCGGGCGACTGCTGCTCCGCTGCCTCCTGAACGCCCTGGGGCTGCCGACGAGCCGGGCCGCACGGGCGTCTTTGTCTGTAGCTGCGGCAAAAATATCGGGGCCTTTGTTGATGTGGCCGCGGTGGCTGAGGCCGCCCGCACCATGCCCGGCGTAGCCCTGGCCGAGACCTGTACTTTTGCCTGTTCGGAGGATGCCCAGCGCCGTATCCGTAGCGCGATTGAGCACAACGACCTCAACCGTGTGGTTGTGGCCGCCTGCTCGCCAATCACCCACGGCCCGGTCTTTCAACAGACCTGTGCTGAGGTCGGGCTGAACAGTGGCCTCTTTGAGATGGCCAATATCCGTAACCAGTGCTCGTGGGTTCACTCGGCCAGCCCCGGCCCGGCGACGGCTAAGGCGGTTGACCTGGTGCGTATGGCCGTGGCCCGCGCCGACCATCTGCAGCCGCTGCCAACCCGCTCGATCAGCGTCACCCCAAGCTGCCTGGTCATCGGCGGCGGTGTCGCTGGTATGAGCGCCGCCCTGACCCTGGCCGACCTGGGGCTTGAGACCTACCTGGTCGAGCGCGAGCCAACCCTGGGCGGTAAGCTCAACAGCCTGGCTACCCTCGTCCCCGGTGATCGCCCGGCAAGCGAGCTGCGTGAGCAACTGGTGCAGGCGGTGCAACAGCGCTCGCGCATCCATACCATGCTTGGCACGACGATGCGTGACCTGGCTGGCCATGTGGGGGCCTTCCGTGTGACGCTCGACGAGGGTCTGGGCGGGGCCATCCGCACATTGGAGGTCGGTGCGGTGATTGTTGCCACTGGCTTCCGCGAGGCTGATCTGCGTGGGCGCTATGGCTATGGTGAAGATCCGCGCATTATCACCCAATTGGAGCTTGAACGACGGCTTCGCAACGGCAGCCTTGGCACGCCCCGCTCGGTGGTCATCCTTAATTGCGCTGGCTCGCTTGAGCCGGATAACCCGGCCTGCTGCCGGATCGGCTGTGGGATCGCGGTAAAGAATGCCCGGATGATCCGCCGGGCCTTGCCTGCGACCGCTGTCTACATGCTCTACCAGGATCTGCGCGTCTACGGCAAAGGCCAGGAGGAGCACTTTACGCAGATGCTGGAAGAGGTGGCCCCCCAGCGCATCCGTTATGCGGCGACCCGCCTGCCGGTTGTGCGCCTGCGCAACGGGCGCATCCTGGTTGAGGTCTACGATACGCTCTTGCGGCAGACAATTACGCTTGAGGCCGACCTGGTGGTGCTGACGGCGGCTCTGCGTGGCGATAGCGAAACCCAGCAACTCAAGCAGCAACTCAAGGTGGCAACTGACGGCCAGGACTTCTACCAGGAGGCCCATGCCAAGATCCGCCCGCTTGACTTCGCCAGTGATGGTATCTACCTCTGTGGGGCTGACCACTACCCGCGCAGCATCCCCGATACGATCGCCCAGGCGGTTGGCGCGGCCTCGCGGGCGGCCATCCCCCTGCTGCGCGGCGAGGTCACGGTTGCACCGATTGTCGCCGAGGTGGACGCGGCCCGTTGCTCAGGCTGTGGCCTCTGCCTGCCTACCTGCCCTTATGGGGCGCTGCAGATCGAACCGGCCCACGGCAGTCTGCAGATCGAAGCAGTGCTCTGCAAAGGCTGCGGCACCTGTGTCGCGGCCTGCCCTTCGGGCGCACTCCAGCAGCGTGGTTTCACCGATGCGCAGGTGCTGGCGATGATTGAGACAGCCTGGGAGGTAACCAGCCATGGATGAGCCGTTTGAGCCACAGATTATGGGCTTTCTTTGTAGCTGGTGTGCCTATGCCGGTGCCGATACGGCCGGTGTCAACCGCGCCCAGTACCCGCCCAATATCCGTGTCGTACGGGTGATGTGCAGTGGCCGGATCGACCCGCTCTTCGTTGCCCGTGCCTTTGAGCGCGGTGCCGATGGGGTGCTGGTGGCTGGCTGTCACCCCGGTGATTGTCACTATATGTCGGGCAACAACTTCGCCCAGGAGCGCTTCGCCAACTTTGCTGGCCTGCTCGAATTCTTCGGCCTTGACCCGCGCCGCTTTCGCCTGGCCTGGGTCTCTGCTGCTGAGGGTACACGCTTCGCCACCATTGTTGCCGAGATGACCGAAGAGTTACGTGCGCTTGGCCCGCTCAAGCTGGGGAGGTTGTCATGACGGCAACACTTGAAGCCCAACTACGGGCGCGGGCGCAGAGCCTGCTGGCCGACGGCACCATCGAGCTCTTCCTTGGCTATCGCCAGGGCTCGCATCCCCTGCGCACTGCGCCCTTCGTTGCCCGCACCCCCGCCGAGGCCGAGCGGCTGGTCTGGAATGCCGCCTGTGGACCCAATCTGGTCGGTAGCCTGCGACGCTACACCGGACGCCGGGTCGGGGTGGCCCTCAAAGCCTGTGATGCGCGGAGTGTGGATACCTTGTTGGGCCTGCATCAGCTTGAACGAACCCAACTCTACCTGATCGGTGTGAGTTGTGCAGGCATGATTGACCCGGAGTTGGTGACAGCTGCTGCCGCGCCAGCAGCGGTACTCAGCCTCAGCGAGGCAGGCAGCGAGCTCCTGATCGGCACAGCTGAAACGACGCTGCGGCGCGATCGGGCGACCCTGTTGCCGCCCCGTTGTGCCGATTGTAGCGCCCCGCCAGCGGTCCTCTTCGATGAGTTGATCGGGGCAACCCTGAGCCCGCCCGCCCCAGAAATGGCAACCGCCTATGCCGAGTTGCAGGCGCTTGAGGCGCTTGCCCCCAATGATCGGCACGCCTTCTGGGCCGAGAGCCTGAGCCGCTGTACGCTCTGTTACGCCTGTCAGACGATCTGCCCGCTCTGTTTTTGCAAAGAGTGCGCCCTGGCCCTCGAACGTGACGACCCACGGCGCCAGGCCCGTGCGCCAGCGACGATCTTCAGCTTTCACTTGATGCGCGCCTATCACCTGGCCGAACGTTGTACCGGCTGCGACGAGTGTGCGCGGGTCTGCCCGGAGGATCTGCCGCTCAACCTGATCAGTGACCGGCTCGAGCATGAACGGAGGGTGCGATGAGCATCATGATGCGAGCGGGTGTGGCACCTGACGAACTGCGCAGCAAGGTCGAAGCACTGAGCGGCCAGCGCCTGAGCGACTGCTACCAGTGCGGCACCTGTGCCGCCAGCTGCCCGCTGGTGGCCGAGATGGATGTGCCGCCTGACCTGCTGCTGCGCCAGGTTGCCTTTGGTGTGCAGGGTGTTCTCGAACGCCAGGCGTTCTGGGTCTGTGTCGGCTGCGACAGTTGCGCTGAACGCTGCCCACGCGGCATCGACATGGCCCGCATCATGGAAGCCCTGCGTCAGGTCTGTCTGCGTGAGGGCGGTGAGCAGCTTGACCTCACCCGGCTCAGCCCGCTGGCCCGGCGCGAATTACCGCCGATTGCCCTGGTCGCCAGTTTGCGCAGAAATACATAGGTGAGCATGATGCAGCTGGCTTATTACCCCGGATGTACGATCAGAGTCTCGGCGCGCCAGCATGAGCAGGCCGCCCTGGCGGTGCTGGCGGCCCTGCATGTCGAACTGCACGAGTTGCAGGAGTGGAACTGCTGTGGCGTGGTTCATTCGCTGGCCAGTGATAACCTGATTCGCCATATGGCCCCGGTGCGGGTGCTGGCCCGCCTTCAGCAAGCAGGTGCGGACGAGGCCGTGACGCTGTGCGATATGTGCTTCAACACCCTGGCACGGGCGAACCAGTTTGCCCAGCGCCAGCCCGATCAACTTGGCGCGATGCGGGCTACTAGTGGTGACGAGTTGAGCTACAACGGGACGGCTCAGGTCTTGCATCTGCTGCAGATTTTGCGCGACCGGGTGGGCCTGACGGCGATCAAGGCGCGGGTGCGCCGCCCGTTGCACGGCCTGACGGTCTACCCCTACTACGGCTGTAAGCTGCTGCGCCCCTCCGAGGTGGGCCTTGATGATCCTGAGCAGCCCACCCTGCTGCGTGACCTGATGCAGGCTCTGGGAGCGACGGTGGCCGAAGGCCCGCTGCAGACCCAGTGCTGTGGGGCCTACCATGTGGTTGATCGGGCTAATCTGGTGGTAGGCCGGGTGAGCGCAACCGCCGACCAGGCCCGCGAGCGCGGGGCCGAGGCGCTGGTACTCTCGTGCCCGCTCTGCCACCACAACTTTGACACACTCCAGCCGCAGCATAACGCCCTGCCGGTCTTCTACTACAGCCAGTTGATGGGCCTTGCCTTTGGGCTGGCCCCGGAAAGCCTCGGACTGGAAGCTCACCAGATCGATCTGCTGCCGCTGTTGCGGCGCCACGACCTGCTACCTGCGAAAGGGGGAACGGCATGACTGAGCACGCTACACTGATCACGATGCAACTCATGGGCAAGAGCTACAGTGTGCCAGGTGGGCTGACGATTATGGCGGCGATTGAGTACGCTGGCTACAAGCTGGTGCGCGGGGCTGGCTGTCGGGGCGGCTTCTGCGGGGCCTGCCCGACGCTCTACCGGCGCGACGGTAGCCACCGTATCTTTACTGCCCTGGCCTGTCAGACGATCGTTGAGGATGGTATGTGCCTGGTGCAGATGCCCTTTGTGCCCCTGTTGAGCCGGCCCTATCTGCTGGAAGCGGTTGAGCCGCATCCGAATGTGATGCTGCAGCACTTCCCGGAGATCGCCGGTTGTGTCGCCTGCAACACCTGCACCCGCGCCTGTCCCCAGGGCTTGCCAGTGATGGACTACATCCAGGCCAGTCTGCGCGGCGACATCGAACGGGCGGCGCTGCTCTCTTTCGACTGTATCTCGTGCGGGATCTGCTCGAGCCGCTGCCCTGCCGACATTAAGCACTACGCTGTCGGCCTGCTGGCGCGGCGCATCTACGGCAAATACATCACCCCCGCTGCACCGCACCTTGCCGGACGGGTTGAGGCGATCAACGCCGGGCGGTTCGCCAGCGAGCTGGCTGAGCTGGCTACCCTGTCGCCAGCCGAGCTACGGGTTCGCTACGAGCAGCGTAACTTCGAGACGGTGATCGATGGCAGCGAGCCCTACAGCGCCACACGCAGCTATAACTCGGCGATGGATCCGGTTGATTACCAGGACGAGATTGAGGCGTGATCCTAACTCCCGTTGAACAGGCCGCAGCGTGGATCGGCCAGAGCGCATTTCTCTTTGCTATCTCCTAAATCCTGCTCTAAGAGGCGTCTATGGAACTGATTGAAGGCTATCCTCAGTCGATGCGGGCGAGCATCGCCATGGTCGAGGCTACCCGTGCAGCCCGCCTGGGACGCAGCTTCCCCGCAATGAGCCTGGACGAGCGCAAAGCCCTGCTGATCGAGCATCACCCTGACTACCGGGCCGGGGCCAAGCGCCCGCTGCATTTTGGGCCGAGTAAGGATATGCTGATCAACCACGAGCTGGCCGACCTCTTCGAGGCCCGCCCGCTGGTGCGCGCCGATCTCGACCTGCGCCAGATTGATGACGATGTTGATCTGCTGGTGATCGGTGGTGGCGGTGCTGGCACTGTGGCGGCGATCTGGGCCGTACAGGCCGGAATCGATCCCCAGCGCATCCTGATCGCCACCAAGCTGCGCCACGGCGATTCCAACTCGACCATGGCCCAGGGCGGCATTCAGGCCGCCGATCGCCCCGAAGACTCGCCGGCCCGCCACTTCCTCGACGTGATGGGTGGTGGCCACTTCACCAATCGGCCCGACCTGGTGCAAGCTCTGGTCAACGACGCCCCGCTGATCATTCAGTGGCATGAGCGTCTGGGGGTGATGTACGACAAAGATCCCCAGGGCCAGTTTGTCGAGAATCCCGGTGGCGGCACCTCGCGTAACCGGATGCACTCGGCGCGTGACTACACCGGGCTTGAGATCATGCGCGTGCTGCGCGACGAGTCGCGCAACCTGGGCCTGCATGTGGTTGAGTTCTCGCCAGCCATCGAGCTGCTCTGCGATGAGCATGGCCATGTCGCCGGGGCCGTGCTGATCAACCTGGAGACCCGGCGTTACCATATTGTGCGCGCCCGGGCGACGATCATTACGACCGGCGGCCTTGGGCGGCTGCATATGCAGCAGTACCCCACGACCAACCACTACGGGGCGACCGGCGACGGCCTGGTGCTGGCCTACCGGGTCGGCGCTGAGCTGGTTGACCTGGACGCCGTGCAGTATCACCCGACTGGCGCGGCCTTCCCGGCGCAGATGGCTGGCCTGCTGATCACCGAGAAGGTACGCGGGCTGGGGGCGCAGCCGCTCAATGCTTATGGTGAACAATTTGTCTTTCCGCTTGAGCCGCGTGATGTGGAGGCCTCCGCCTTTATCCGTGAGTGCGGCCAGCGCGGGCTGGGCGTGGCCACCCCCCACGGCATTCAGGGCGTCTGGCTCGACTCGCCCATGGTCGATCTGATCCACGGCCCCGGCACGATCCGCGCCGCGCTACCGGCGATGTACCGTATGTACACCCGTTTTGGCATCGACATGACCCGCGATCCCATTCTGGTCTTCCCGACCCTGCACTACCAGAATGGCGGCATTGCCACCGATGCTGACGGTGCAACTGGCGTGCCTGGGCTCTACGCAGCTGGCGAGGTGATGGGTGGTGTGCATGGCAAAAACCGCTTGATGGGCAACTCGCTGCTCGACTTCAATGTCTTTGGGCGACGGGCTGGTCTGGCTGCCGCCGCCTATGCCCGCAGCCACCAGCCTGGCCGACTCAGCCTGGCCCATGTGGCCACTTACGAAGAGCAGCTACAGGCCGTTGGGATCGAGACAACCCGTACCGCCCCGCGTATTCTACCCGACTACCGTGGCCGTGAGGCGCTTGAGCGTTATCTGGATATTCCCCTGTAGAAGCTTATGTACACTCTCCTGATTGATGAACGCTGGTGCAAAGGCTGTAAGCTCTGCCTGGTGAGCTGCCCGACCCGGGCCTTGCGCATCGCCGAGCATTTCAGCCCACGTGGCATCCACCCGCCCGAACTGGCCGAGGCCGGGCGCTGTAACGGCTGTCGGCTCTGCGAGTTGCTCTGCCCCGACTTTGCAATTACGGTGTGTGAGGAGGTTGCCGCTTATGGCCAGGGTGCCAGTTGACCGTGAGCGCCTGCGGCGCGCCCTCGGCGAGCGGGTGCAGTTTGTGCAGGGCGACGATGCCTGCGCCTATGGGGCCATTCTGGCGGGCTGCACCTTCTTCGCTGGCTATCCGATCACCCCGGCGACCGAGGTGGCCGAGCGGATGGCCGTTCTGCTGCCACTGATCGAGGGCTGCTACATCCAGATGGAGGACGAGATCGCCAGTATGGGCGCGATCATCGGGGCCAGTTGGACCGGCGTCAAGACGATGACTGCCACCTCCGGCCCCGGTTTCTCGCTGATGCAGGAAAACCTGGGCTATGCGATCATGACCGAGACACCCTGTGTGGTGGTGAATGTGCAGCGCTCAGGGCCTTCCACCGGCCAGCCGACCCTGGGTGCCTATGGCGATATGATGCAGGCCCGTTGGGGAACCCACGGCGATCATGAGATCATTATGCTCTGTCCGGCCAGTGTGCAGGAGAGCCTTGAGTTGACCGTCGTTGCCTTTAACCTGGCCGAGCAGTATCGCACTCCGGTGTTGCTCTTCATTGACGGCGAGCTTGGCCATATGCGCGAGCGCCTGGTCATCCCCAGCGATGAGGAGTTGGGCCTGGTTGAGCGCACGCTCGTCACAACGACGGAGGGCTACCAGCCGTTTGCGCCGGGGCCGGAGTTGGTGCCGCCCTTTGCACCCTTCGGTGCTGGTTTGCGCACCTATGTCACCGGGCTGACCCATAACGAGCAGGGCTTGCCGCGCAGTTCAAGTGCGGCCATCCACGACCGGCTCGTGCGCCGGCTGGCGGCGAAGATCACCAGCCACCTGGAGGCAATCACACGCTACGAGGAGTTCTACCTTGAGGATGCTGAGTTCCTGATCATCGCCTATGGGATCACCGCCCGCACATGCCGCGACGTGGTTGAAGCGGCACGCGAGCGCGGTCTTGCCGTCGGTATGCTGCGCCTGATCAGTATCTGGCCCTTCCCCGAAGCGCTGGTGGCCCGCTGGGCGGCGCAGGCCAGGGCCATCCTGGTGCCCGAGATGAACCTGGGCCAGATCGTCCACCCCATCCGCGAGGCAGTAGCTGGCCAATGCCCAGTCGTCCTGCTCAGCCGGATCGGCGGCGAGTTGCACACCCCCGCCGAGTTGCTGGCGGCCCTGGAGGAGTTGCCATGTCAAGTACGCTGAAGCTGAAGACGGCCGCCGAGCTCCGCAGCACCTACCTGCGCCAGGAGATGTTCCCGACGATCTTCTGCGATGGCTGCGGGCTGGGTAATGTGCTCAACTATACGCTCTGGGCCATTGACGAATTGCAACTCGACCTCGAACGCACCGTCTTTGTCTCGGGGATCGGCTGCTCATCGCGCCTTTCGGGCTATGTCAACAGCGATGGTATGCATACGACCCATGGGCGGGCGCTGGCCTTTGCGACGGGCATTAAGGCGGCCAATCCCGACCTGACGGTGATTGTCTTCACTGGCGACGGCGATGGGGCCGGGATCGGCGGCAACCACCTGCTGCATACGATCCGGCGCAACATCGACCTGACAGTGATCCTGGTGAACAACTTCATCTATGGGATGACCGGCGGGCAGGCCGCGCCGACAACGCCCGGCGGCAGTTTCAGCACAACCACGCCCTATGGCAATTTCGAGCACCCGCTCGACATCTGCGAACTGGCCCTGGCCCTGGGTGCGCCCTATGTCGCACGCTGGCCAATCAGCCAGCCCTACCCGCCGATCAAGTCGCTTGCCCAGGGTATTGCCAGGCGCAGCTTCGCGCTGATCGAGATGCTGGTGCCCTGCCCGACCGCCTACGGTGGGCGCAATGGCTTGAAGGGGGTTGAAGCGATCTGGCAGTGGTACCGCGAGCATACGGTGCAACTCGATGACTACGAGCAGATCATGCGCTTCGGTGCGCCTGAGGAGCGGGCCGCCCTGCGCGACAAGCTGAAGATCGGCGTCTTTCGTGATAGCGAGCGCGAGAGTTTTGACCAGCAGTGGGCCGCGCTTGTCGAGCGGGTAAAATTATGAGACAGGCAATCCGTATCTGTGGTTTTGGCGGGCAAGGGGTGATCACCGCTGCCGTGATCCTGGGCCGGGCGGCGACGGTCTTTGACGGGCGGATCGCCTGCCAGAGCCAGGCCTACGGCCCCGAGGCGCGCGGTGGGGCGGCCCGCGCCGAGGTGATCATCGCCGACCGGCCAATTGGCTACCCCGGTGTCCACCAGGCCGACATCCTGGTGGCTATGTCGCACGAGGCGGCCATGCGCTACGGGCGCGAGGTGGTGCCGGGGGCAAGCCTGATCATCGACCCCGATCTAGTGCTCTGCCGTGACCTGCCCGGCCAGGTCTACCAGGTGCCCTCGACCCGCATCGCCGAAGAGCTCGGCAACCAGGTCGTCGCCAACATCATCATGCTCGGAGCCCTGAGCGCCCTGACCGGGATCGTCTCGCACGAGGCGATCATGGGGGCCACGCTTGCCAGTGTGCCGGTGCGTTTCAAAGCGTTGAACGCCCGTGCGTTGGAGGCGGGTATTGCGGCGGCACGAACTGCGCTATAATACGGGAGCCTAGCTCCCCCCAATTGCGGCCTTCACAGGCCGCCCGGCGTCGCAAGCGCCTTATGCAACCTGAGTTGTGCTGCTCAGTGCGCGCTACGAGGCGGTCACCCCGGAGGAAAGAAGAGGATGCCCACTACCAGCCCTACTGGTGAGACGATCACGCTCAAAGACGGTAAGCTTATTGTGCCGGATCAGCCGATCATCCCTTTTGTGGAGGGTGACGGCACCGGGCCGGATATCTGGCGCGCCAGCGTTCGGGTCTTCGATGCGGCCGTGGCCAAAGCCTACGGCGGGGCACGCCGGATCAACTGGCACGAGGTGCTTGCCGGTGAGAAGGCGTTTCGTGAGACTGGCAACTGGCTGCCTGATGCAACCGTTGAGGCGTTTAAGCACTACCTGGTCGGCATCAAAGGCCCGCTAACCACGCCGATCGGCGGCGGGATTCGCTCGCTCAACGTGGCTCTGCGCCAGTTGCTCGATCTCTATGTCTGTCTGCGCCCGGTGCGCCACTTCGCCGGGGTGCCTTCGCCGGTCAAGGCCCCTGAAAAGGTTGATATGGTGATCTTCCGTGAGAATACGGAGGATATCTATGCCGGGATCGAGTACCGTGCCGGTACGCCTGAAGCCGACCTGGTACTGAACTTCCTGAAGACCAACTTCCCCAAGGACTTCAGCAAGATCCGTTTTGGTACAGCCGAGCGCACCGATGAGTTCCTGACCATGATTGGGGCCAGCCCGGAGCACAAAGTTGAACTGGGGGTCGGCATCAAGCCGGTGAGCCGGCTCGGCACCGAGCGTCTGGTCGCTGCGGCGATCCAGTATGCGATCACCTTCGAGCGCAAGAGTGTGACTCTGGTGCATAAGGGTAATATTCAGAAGTATACCGAGGGGGCCTTCCGCGACTGGGGCTATGAATATGCCGAGCGCGCTTTCGGCGATCATGTCTACACCTGGTCTCAGTGGGAGCGCACCAAGTCGGCCCAGGGTGAGGCGGCCGCCAATGCCGAGCAGCAGGCCGCCCTGGCTGCCGGCAAGATCCTGATCAAGGATGCGATTGCCGATATTACGCTCCAGCAGGTGCTCACCCGCCCCGATGAGTTTGATGTGATTGCCACACCGAACCTCAACGGCGACTACCTCTCCGACGCCCTGGCTGCTCAGGTGGGCGGTATCGGTATCGCACCGGGCGGCAATATCAACTACGTCACCGGCCACGCCATCTTCGAGGCAACCCACGGCACCGCACCTAAGTATGCCAACCTGGATAAAGTCAACCCCGGCTCGGTTATTCTTTCTGGCGATATGATGCTGCGCTATATGGGCTGGGTTGAGGCCTCCGACCTGATCACTGCTGCGCTTGAGAAGACGATCGCGCAGAAGACGGTGACCTACGACTTTGCCCGTCTGATGCAGGGTGCCCGCGAGGTCAAGACCTCCGAGTTTGCCGATGCGCTGATCGCCAACATGGATCGGCTGATGGGCGATGAGCAACGCATGCATTCCGCCATCGGCCCCGACCTGGTCAAGCCGGTTGAGAGCGCCACTTACCCGCGGCATACCGTCGGTGCGCTGATGACCCGTGGCGTAGTGACCGTTGGTGCGCATGCGCCCCTGATCGATACGACCCACCTGATGCGCTCACGCGGGATTACCAGCGTGGTGGTTGAACCCAATCAGAGTGGTGAGTGGGGCATCATGACCATGCGCGACGTGCTGAAGAAGATCGTGCGCGAGGATCGCCCAATTGAGGGCTTGACGGTAGATGAGATTGCCACCCGCCCGCTGATCACAACCACCCCCGATGCCTCGCTGAAAGAGTGCGCCACGTTGATGCTCGAACAGAACATCCGCCGCGTGGTGGTCATCAAGCGCGGCCAGCCGGTCGGGATCATCAGCGAGACCGACATCTTCCGCAATGTCGAGGAGGGCGGCTAGGCGTCATGCTGCGTTTCGCTCTACCTTCCAAAGGCTCTGGCTACGATGCCTCGCTGGCCCTGCTCGAAAGCTGTGGCCTGCGCCTGGTACGGGCCAACCCGCGCCAGTACACTGCGACTCTGCGCGGGTTGCCCGACACCGAGGTCTTGTTGCACCGCCCTGCTGACATTGTCACCAAGGTGGCTGAAGGCACGATCGACCTCGGCATCACCGGCTACGACCTGGTGGCCGAGCAGCGCAGCGACGACGACAACCTGCTGATCCTCTTCGATGACCTGGGTTTCTGGCGGGTCGAGCTGGTCTTTGCCGTACCCCAGGGCTGGCTTGATGTGAGTGGCTGGCAGGACCTCGCCGATCTGGCCGTCGAACTGCAGGGCCAGGGGCGACGCTTGCGCATCGCCACCAAATACCCTGAGACGGTGCGGCGCTTCTGCGCCGCTCAGGGTATCACCTCCTTTGAGCTGGTTGACTCGCAGGGGGCGACCGAGGCCGCCCCCAGCCTGGGCTACGCCGATATCATCGCCGACATCACCGAAACAGGCACCGCCATTCGTGACAACCGGCTCAAGATCGTCGGCGGGCCGCTGCTGCGCTCGCATGCCGTACTCGTGGGCAGCCGCCGTACGCTGCGTGGTAATGCGGAGAAGCTGGCCCTGGTGCGCCAGTTGCTCGACCTGATCGAGGCGCGCCGGCGGGGGCGTCTCTTCTACTCGCTGACTGCCAATCTGCCCGGCAGCTCGGTCGAAGCCGTTGGGCGCAGCGTCACCGCCCGGGTGGAACTGGCCGGACTGCAGGGGCCGACAATTGCCCCTGTCTGGAGCAAGTTTGTCGTTGAAGAGCGCAGCCCGCGCTGGTACGCCGTCAATCTGGTCGTGCCCCAGGAAGAGCTACTGCCGGCGATTGATCATCTGCGCAGTGTCGGCGCAGTCAGCGTCAGCACGGTACAGGTGCAGCACGTCTTCAAAGCGGAGAGCGAAGCCTACGCCCGTCTGCTCAACGCCCTGGAATAGGGGGAGATTTATGTTGGCGGCAGCACCAGGCAGGCCTCCGGCGCAAAGTGGAGCTTGATCGATTCGCTCGGGCGTGGCGGAACCAGGCCGGGGGTGTTGAAGAGATCGAAGCTCAGGCGGTGCTGATCGACGGTAGCTCGTACACGCACGATCGCGCCGAGAAAGTTTACCTCCTCGGTTACGGCATGCAGCTGGTTCGCCTCCGGGCCATAGGCCCCGTTCAGCGAGAAGATCTCGGGGCGTAGGGCGAGGGTGAGCGAGCTGCCGGTTGCCTCGGCCAGTGCCCGCCCGACACGCACCACCTGGCCAGCAACTTCCACATGCCCGGCCTCGCGATCAACAACCCGGGCAGGTAGCACATTGAGGGTGCCGACGAACGAGGCCACAAACGGGCTCTCCGGTGCATTGTAGATCGTGCTGGGCGAACCGATCTGCTCAACCCGGCCGCTGTTCATCACCACCACGCGGTCGGAGAGCGCCAGGGCCTCCTCCTGGTCGTGGGTGACGTAGATCGTTGTAATGCCGAGCTGGCGCTGGATGGCGCGGATCTCCTGGCGCAGCGTGACGCGAATACGCGCGTCGAGGGCCGAGAGCGGCTCGTCGAGCAGCAGCACCCGTGGACGGATGGCGAGGGCGCGGGCCAGCGCCACTCGCTGCTGCTGGCCGCCCGAGAGCTGGGCTGGGTAGCGCCGGGCAAAATCTTCCAGGTGGATGAGGCGCAACATCTCGGCCACGCGCTCATCGATCTCGGCCCTGGGGCGCCCGGCCACCTTCAGCCCAAAGCCGATATTCTCCCTCACGCTCATGTTCGGGAAGAGGGCGTAGCTCTGGAAGACCATACCGATGCTGCGCTGACTGGGGGCAACGCGGGTCACATCGACACTGTCAATGCGGATCGCACCTGAGGTCGGCGTCTCGAAACCAGCGACCATCCGCAGGGTGGTTGTTTTGCCGCAGCCGCTGGGGCCAAGGAAGGAGATAAACTCACCCCGCTCGACTGCGAGGTTGACTTGCTCGACTGCCAGCCCACCCGGGTAGCGCTTATGGAGGCTGTCCAGTTCAAGAAACGGCATGGTGTGATCCTAGCGTGGTCCGGCGGGCTGTCCCTGGCCGGCACTGCGGCTCAGCCACTGGATCAGCCCGATCGAAGCCCAGGTCAGGGCGAAGCTGATAATTGCCAGGGCCGAGGGCTCATAGACTTTGCTGCTGCTGAGCAGATTGATGTAGGGACCAAAGGCTGGCTGGGCCAGCAGAGAGGCGATCGTGAACTCGCCCATCACGATCGCAAAGGTGATGAAAGCTCCACTGAGCAACGCGACAAAGATATTCGGGAAGACCACACGAAAGAGGATCGTGGGCCAGCCAGCCCCCAGGCTCTGGGCGGCCTCGGTGAGCGCACGCACATTGATCGCACGCAGTCCGGTATCGACCGCCCGGTACATGTAGGGAAACGAGAGCACCACGTAGGCTGCGATCAGCAGGATGTGCAAGCCCTCGCGGCTGTCGGTGAGCGGGGTACGGCTGTAGCTACGAATCAGCCCGAAGACCAGCACCACCGCCGGTACGACGAAGGGCAGCAGGGTCAGGAACTCAACCAGCGGGCGTAGTTCGGGCAGCCGCAGCTGTACCCAGTAGGCCGTCGGCACGATCAGTAGTGCGCTGACCAGGATAGTCGCCAGGGCGGTCTGGAACGAGAAGGCAAAGCTGGCGGCGAAGCCACCGTCGCGGAAGACGTTGCCGTAGGCGGTCAGGCTGAGCTCGTCCTTCTTCGCCTGGAGCGAGAACTGGAGCGTTGCCAGCAGTGGTAGTGCGAAGTAGAGGCTGCCGAGGGCCAACCAGAGCCAGGACCAGAAGGACGCACGACGCATCGCGGCACCTTCAACGCTGGAGCCAGCGCTCGCTGAGGCGCTGGAGCCAGGCGTACAGAGTAATGGTAAGGGCCATAATCACGATCATACCCAGGGCCAGGGCGTTGCCCAGGCCGGGGTTCGAGAGGGCGTCGCTGCTGAGTTGGGCCCCGATCAGGATGGTGACCACGCTGGTCTGGCTGCCGCCACCGGTCAGGGCAAAGGCGGTGGCGTGGGCACCAAAGGCATTGCCGAACAGCAGCACCATTGTGCCCAGGATCGAGGGCAGCAAAATCGGCAGCCCGACGTGGCGCCAGTACTGCCAGGGTGAGGCCCCCAGGCTCTCGGCGGCCTCGCGCCACTCGCGCCGCAGCCCGTCGAGGGCTGGGGCCATAATCAACACCATCAACGGGATCTGAAAGTAGACGTAGGTCAGGCTCAGGCCCCAGAAACTGTAGAGGCTGAAGTTCGGGTACAGGTTGATCCCGACCTGGCGCAGCGCCTGCGTCACCAGGCCGAGTTGCCCGAAGGTGGCGATAAAGGCGAAGGCCAGAGGGATGCCAGCGAAGTTCGAGGCGACCCCCGAGAAGCTAAGCATGGCCCCGCGCACCCAGCGCGGCTTGCCCTTGGTGCTGATAGCGTAGGCCAGTAGAAAGCCGATCATGCCACCCAGCAACGCCGTGACCGCGCTCAGCTGGATGGTGTAGCGGTATGAGCTGAGAATGAAGGGCTGGAAGAGGTCGCGCACGTTTTGCAGCGTGGGCTGGCCCTCACTGTCGAGGAAGCTGCGCACGACGATCGCGGCCGCTGGCCAGATCAGGAAGGCACCGATGAAGACGAAGAAAGGCAGTACGCCCAGCCACGTCCACGATGGGCACCATGCGCCGCAGGCCAGGCTCCTGGCCTGGCCTGCGGCGGTGTCGATATCGCTCTTTACTGCCTGGGTCACGCTACTGCACAGTCACGCCGACAACGGTCGGCCAATTGGCCTTGATCTGCTCCGTGGCGGCGTTGATCTGATCAGCAGTTGGGAAGGCCACCGGGGCGCTGGTCTGGGGAAGCTTCGCCAGCAAGTCGGGGGACACCTTGCCAGCCTGCTTCAGCGCCTCCAGGCGTGCGGGCGAGGCATAGCCCTTCAGCCAGATCAGCTGGCCCTCGTCGGAGTAGAGGAACTCCATCCACAGCCGGGCGGCATTCGGGCGCGGGGCGTAGGCACTGATTGCCTGCACGTAGACCCCGGCCAGCGAGCCGCTCTTCGGGACGACCACGGCGATCTCGGGGTTGCCCCCGCTCGCATCGCGGTTGGCCAGGGCGTTGTAGTCCCAGCGTAGGGCAATCGGCGTCTCGCCCTTGGCGATGGTCGCTGGCTTGGCGATCACCGGCAGCAAGTTACCGCTCGCGTTGAGCTGCTTGAAGAATTCCAGACCCGGCATCGCATCATCCAGCGAGCCGCCGTTGCCCAGGGCTGCGGCCCAGACAGCGTTGATCGCCTGGCCGGAGCCGGTTGGGTCGCCAGCCAGGGCGATCTGACCCTTGTACTCCGGCTTCAGCAGGTCGGACCAGTCCTGGGGCACATTTTTGACCACCTGGGTGTTCACTTCGAAGGCCATCACGCCGTAGTAGTCGGCGAACCAGAAGCCGTCGGCGTCCTTCAGTGCGGCGGCGATATCATCCCAGCCGATGACCTTGTAGGGCTGGAGCAGGCCATCGGCCTTAGCCAGGTCTCCCCAGGTAAAACCGACGTCGATTACATCAGGGGCCTGGGGCCCTTTGTTGCCAGCGTTGGCCCGGATCGCCTCAACCTCCTGGGCCGAACTAGCGTCGGGGGCGAGGTCGTTGTGTTTGAGGAAGGGATACTTGACGAGGAAGGCCTGCTTCATCTCCTTGTAGTTCGCCCAGTCGTCGGGGAGGGCGATCGTCGAGAGCTCGGCCTCGGCCTTGGCGGCCTCGATCAGTTTTTCGATCCCGCCAGCCTCGGCAGCGGTGAGCGGGCCAGGCGGTGGTGCGAGGGGTAGGGCCTGGGCTCCGGCGGTAGCAGCTTCGGTGGCACCTGGGACGGCGGTGGCGGCGGTCGTGGGGGCAGGGGCAGTCTGGGAGGCACCGCAGGCGGCCAGCACAGCGCCCGCACCGAAGGTAGCGCTCAGGCGGAGAAAGGCACGGCGCGAGAGCAAGGAGGCCGGAGTGGTCGTCTCGTGATCAGCGTGGGTCACGCTCGTCTCCTTCATAAACAGCTGCAGAACGCAGCAACAAGCAGACCGGCCCGTCAATGGGCCAGGGCTGCAATATCAGCGTTGAGCAGCACGGCTCCGTATTGTAGAGCTCACAAAATGACGGCTCACCCTACCACAGCTGTGTAAACAGAAAGTGATGCGAACGTTAAGCCCAGGTTAAGCGAGTGTGATCGATGGTAAATCCCTGGCAAGGACGGGATTCACCTGACACATTTGCAACGCTTCGCCCGCTACTCTTGGAAGGCACTTCCTGCTACACTGATCAGTGCCGCCATGGATGGATACGCCCTTGCACGCTGTGCCAGACACCTCGCCTGCACTACTGAGTAACTAACACATGGCATTTACGGCTTTGGAGAGCGGCATGACGACTTGG
>CAZQCG010000057.1:0-20771 GCA_964592425.1 uncultured Chloroflexaceae bacterium | reverse complement strand
CGGGGTTCTGGTGATCGCGCTGCTCGTCGAGGTGGCGTTCACCGTCTACTGCCTCTGGTACATGTGGCTCCTGATAGATTGGTATGCCGATCAATCAGGAGCGCGCGTGCGGACTCACTGGGAGATTGCCGATCTACGGTCAGGTCCATAGCCTCATAAGGCGTGCGGGACAGACAAGCGTTTCTTAAACAAACTCGGAGCTGCATGTGCTGCTTGCAACCAAGTTCCACCGGCCCTTGAGCATTGGACGCCTGACCGCGCGCCCGCGTCTGGACATGCGCCTGGACGCCAGCCTGGCCGCTGGCTGCCCGCTGGTGCTGGTGACCGCGCCGGCCGGGTTCGGCAAATCCACCCTGGTGAGCGCCTGGCTCTCTCGAAGAGAGAAGAGAGAAGTAAGCATTGAGAAAGCCGATCAGCCAACAGATCATTCTGCATGCTCTACTCTTCATGCTCAATTCAAAACGGCCTGGCTGTCGCTCGATAGCAGCGATAACGACCCCGGACAATTCCTGAGTTACCTGGTCGGGGCGCTCCAACGCATTGACTCCACGCTGGGCGCCAGCCAGGTCAATCGCATCCAGACCGCCGGGGTAGCCGACAGCGAGGCGGTCTATGCCGATGTGCTGAAGCTCCTGGTCAACGAGCTTGCGGCCCAGCCGGCCCCCTGCATCCTGGTCCTGGATGACTGTCACCTCCTGAAAACCCAAGCGGTGCTGCGGCTGCTCTCTTTCCTCGTGGAGCACCAGCCAGCGCAGCTGCGCCTGATCTTGCTCTCACGCGAAAATCTGCCCCTGCCCGTCTCGCGCCTGCGGGTGCGCCGCCAGTTGGCGGAAATCCGCCAGGCCGACCTGCAATTTTCTGCGGCGGAGGCCGAGGATTTTCTGCGCGAGGGCATGGGCATCCGCCAGCTGACCGACCGCGATATCCTGGTGCTGGAGCAGCGCACCGAGGGCTGGATTGCCGGGTTGCAGCTGGCTGGCCTCTCCATCCAATCCGAGGCCGACCCGGCCCGCTTTATCCGTGCGTTTACCGGCAGTGATCGCTATATCCTGGATTACTTTTTAGAGGAAGTCTTTACCCGCCAGCCGACGGAGATCCAGCAGTTTCTGCTTGCCAGCTCGCTGCTGGATCGCTTTTGTGCACCATTGTGCGATGCGGTCGTGGGCGCATTGTCTGAAGTCCCCTCCGGGACAACGCCCGGCGCCCAGGCGCTGCTCGAACGGCTGGAACACGCCAACCTGTTTCTGATCCCGCTCGACAACCAGCGCCGCTGGTACCGCTATCATCACCTGTTTGGCGATCTGCTACAACATGCGCTTGCACAGGTTGCGCCAACGAACATCCCCGCCCTCCACCTGCGCGCCAGCCAGTGGCTGGAGGCCAACGACTTCATCTCCGAGGCGGCCCGCCACGCCTTCCAGACCCGGGACTGGGCCTATGCCGCCGAACTGGTGGAGCGCCACGCCTGGAAGATGATCCTGCACAGCCAGGTGAGCATCGTCTCGGACTGGTGCGCGGCCTTCCCCGAAGCCACCATCAGCACCAGCCCGGCCCTGTGCGTCTTCCATGCCTGGGCCTTGATCATTGCGTTCAAGAAGGATGATTTCCCGGCTGCCACCATGCGCATCGAACAGGCGCAGGCGGCGCTGAGCGCGATTGACCCCGCGGCACAGATCCGCCTGCTGCCTGGCGCGCCTCCGGTGAACCTGCTGGCCTGGGTGACGGGCCATCTCACGCTCCTGCGTTCCTTTCTGCTCATGGCTTCATCCCGTCAGCAGGCCGATCCGCAAGCGCTGATGGATCTGGGCCAACGCGCCTACCAGCAGTTTCCCCCAGAAGATGTCACTGGCCGCTCAGTGGGTTTACTGGATATCAGTTACGCCAGCCAGGCGCTGAGCGATGCAGCCGAGGCCGAAAAAAGGTTTGAGGCAGCCATGCATGTGGCCTTGAGTGGGGGGAACTACTTCGGCGCGGTCGTGGCCGAGTATCACCGCGCGCACGGCCTGTTTGTGCAGGGGAAACTGCGCGAGGTGCTCGCCTTCTGCCAGCAGAAGAAGCAGGCCTATGCGGGGTATTTTGCGCATCCGCTCCAGGAGCTACCGGCGATTGCCTTGCTCGATCAGGCGCTGGGCTACGCATTACTGGAATTGGGCGACCTGGAACAGGCCGAGGCGCTCCTGCGTAGCGGCCTGGAGGTTGGCCAGTGGATGCCGCGCGAGGAGCTACCGGGCTACCTGGCCCTGGCGCGGCTCTGCGCCCTGAACGGCGACGCCGCCGGGATGGAAGAGAGCTGGCGCCGCCTGGACATGCGCTGGCCCGACATCCGTTACTGCACCACCGCCTTGCGCACGCTCTACCGGCTGATGACGCACCCCGATGCGCCCGAGGCGCGCCAGGCCGCCGTGCGCTGGGCCGAGGCCAATCCGCCCGCCATCGGCCCCGGAATGGTGATCCCTGGCATCGGCCCGGCCTTTTTTGACGAGGCCGATCACGCCGTCTTTGTGGCCTGGGTCAAGATCCAGCTCCTGTTGGGCCAGCCGGATGCGGCGCAGCAGGTCATCACTCCCATGCTGGCCGTGGCCCAGGAACACCAGCTCATCCACCGGGTGATCGAGCTTGCGCTGCTGGAGGCCCAGGCGCGCTATCTCCAGGGGTCACCAGCGCGGGCCTGGGAGCCGCTCCAGCTGGCGCTCGCCCACGCGGAGGCCAGCGGATATGTGTACCTGGTGGATCAGCACCCGCTGCTGCCCCAACTGCTGCGCGACGCCCTGGCAGCTGGCCTGGCCCCGAACGCTATCCGCCGCCTGCTGGAAACTCCGTCTCACCCGGTGCCACCGCTCCCAACCCCAGCGGCGCTCCCACCCGCGCCCGCCGCTGACGGCCTGATTGAACCGCTCAGCAATCGCGAAAAAGAAGTGCTGGCGTTGATCGCGGCGGGCCTCACAAATGCCGCAATCGCGGCTCGTCTGTGCCTCTCGCCACACACCTTGAAGGCCCACACCCAGAACATTTACGGCAAGTTGCAGGTCCATAGCCGCGTGCAGGCCGTCAACCGGGCGCGCGAGCTCAACCTGCTTTGACTTGGCGGCACAGCCTAGCCAACCTGGCGGGCGGACTCATCCGCCCGTTGCTTGTTTACGCCTGCGACTAATCCTTTTACCCTAGTCCTTGCGGGCGGAGCAACCCGCCCGTTACGTATTTGAGTCCTGCAATTTATCCTTCTACCTCATTCTTTTCGTTGGCCAAGTTGCTAGACTACCAGCAAGAGGACATGACATATGTATCAAACAGAAATCCACATCAGAGGCCGGCTCAACCCTAGCTGGGAAGACTGGTTTGAAGGCCTAACGCTGCAGGAGGGCCCCCAGAATGAGACCATCCTGCGCGGCGAACTCCCGGATATGGCTGCGGTCTACGGCGTTATTTCGCGCCTGAGCAGCCTGGTCATCACGCTGATCTCGGTCGATTGTGTTGATCTGCCCGATGCCGATGGGCATGGAATAGTCTGACAAAAAGCCTCCCCGAGCAACAGAAAGAAGAAGACCATGAACGGACAGCGTTTCATCCTCACGCCTAAGCCTGCATGTGATGCCTGCGCCGCTCTGCTGGTGCGCAACTCGGCCTGCCGGTCGCCAGGCCTAAGAACCTTTGCCTTCTGGCTGCGCAAACGGGGGGCAGTGCTCATCAGGCCGCCGCCCTGAGCGCATGTGCGGCGGCCTGATAGTCGTACCAGAGCATGACCTCAGCCGTGTGCATGCCCGTATGAGCGCGCGAGATTCTTACCCATATCACCGTCGGGATCCTGTTTGAGCGCGAAATACCATCCCCTCACTGAAGGAGCTGTGTCATGGGAATGTTCGTATTGATTATCGCCTTCATCGCTGAATTCACATTCGCTGGCTACTGTCTGGTCACCCGCTCGTGGCAGACTAGGTTCAAGAGCTATCTTGCGCTTGGCGCCTTTGCCACGTTCGTACTCTTGGCGCTGGTCGCGGTCATCCAATGGAGTTTTCGCTGGTACCTGCTCGGCGGATTGCTCTTCATCTGGGCAGCGCTTGGGGCGATCCGCCTGGTGGGTAAGCAAACGAACCCCAAGCCGTTCTCTTCTCTTCGCAGCGTATTTAGCGCCATCGGCGTGCTGCTGCTGGTCTTCCTCACGGTCATCCCCGCGCTGATCTTTCCGCAACTCAGCTTACCAAAGCCGACCGGCGGGTTTGGGGTTGCCACCACCACATTTACCTACACCGACGAGAGCCGCGTCGAAACGTTCACCAATACCGGCGAACTGCGCAAGGTTAACGTCCAGTTCTGGTATCCCCAAGGCGCAGACAGTACCTATCCGCTGGTGGTATTTTCACATGGCACGGGCGGGATCAAGATCAGCAATACGTCCACTTTTATGGATCTGGCAAGCAACGGATACATCGTCTGCTCGATTGACCATCCCTACCACTCCCAGTTTACGCTTGGCGAAGGGGGCACGTTCGTCCGTATGGATCAGGCCTACTGGCAGGAATATTTGAGCGTAGTGAATGATACGGTGGATGACGCCACGAAGTTTGCCCTCACGCAGAAGTGGTTGAATCTTCGTGTCACCGATATGGACTTCGTGCTGGATACGATTCTCGCGCAGGTCAACGATGCCAGTTCTGCCGAAGTCTACCGGTTGATTGACCCGACCAGAATCGGTTTGATCGGGCACTCTATCGGCGGCGCGGCAAGCGGGCAACTCGCCAGGGAGCGCAGCGACATTAGTGCAGTGATCAATCTGGATGGCGATCTGAACGGCGAGTACGTGGACTTTGTGGATGGCAAAAAAGTGTTGAACGACCAGCCGTATCCTGTTTCGATCCTGAACATCTTTAGCGACGATATGGCGCACGGGCTCGACGCGATCCCGAATGTGAGCGACGTTGTTGCCGCTGAGCACATCCTGCTCTCTGCCCCGCATGGCCATGATGTCCGCCTGAAAGGAACCAACCACTTTAGTGTCACCGACCTGCCGCTGGTCTCGCCGTTCTTCGTCTCGCTGCTACGCGGTTCCGTGCCAGCGGTGGGCGGAGCGACAGCAGATCCGTATGCGACGATTGAGCAAATGAATGGGATTATCCTGCAATTCTTCAATGCCTACCTGAAAGGCAAGTGAAACTATGCCAACGACAACGGTCTATGAGGCGATCCAAGCAACCAATGTACAGCTGGTGGAGGCGTTTAGCGCGGGGGATGCGGCGGCAGTCGCGGCGTGCTACACGACCAACTGTCTCCTGATGCCGCCGGGCACCGAGATGATCACGGGGCGGGCGGGCGTCCAAGCTTACTGGCAGGGCGCGATGAACATGGGGCCAACGGGCGCGTGATCGGCGGGGCTTGCCGCCCCGTCAGAATTTCACAGGCGTGATGAGACCATCGCTCATCGACGTGGCCTGCAAGTGTCAATTCGCTGTTGGACTTGCTGCTGCTTGGCGATATCGACGGGGAAGAAGGTGGATTGACATCCGCGCCGTGATCGGGCTTCACGTAGCACGAGATCAGCGTCAGGCCCAGGCTGCTCATCGTCGAGAGGACACCGTAGACGGCGGCGTTATCAGGCACTTCGCCGCTGAGGCTAGTCCTGTCAGGCGCCACGGGCTCAATCGTCAGCCCCTGAAACCAGTCGGACCATCTGGCGTCAAGCCGGCCTCGGCAGTAGATTTCAATCTTTGGCATAGTTGGGCTCCTCACCCCTGGCTCGTGAGCCCCATATAGCCAGTGGGTCATCAGTAGATCGGGCTCACGAGCCAGGGGTAAGGCAGGTCGGGGAAGGGGCTCCATTTGCTCTGCTACCTGCATCCTGCGAGAAGCTGCGGCAGGGAACGCTTGTGTACATCGAGCCACCTTTACTCCGCCGCGTCGCTCACCAGGTTCCGTGCCACCGCCAGCAGCCCGAAGGCAATCAGGACAAAGGCTCCGACCGGCAGCCAGGGGATGTTGATCGCCTGGACGAGCGCGATCGCAACCGGGATGGCCGCGAAGCTGAGGAAAGTGGTCAGGGCGGCCCAGATCTGACCGCGCCGTGCAAGTTCGGACGCACTGGCGAGGCCGATCACGAGCATGATCCCTGGCCACCACCAGTTGGTGATCAGCAGCATGCCCAGCCCGATCAGCAAGACCCCGCCGCTGATCGAGCCGCTCGGCAGCCCTGCGGCCCGCCGGGCTCGTCGCACCCTCCGCCGCTCGTGGAACGACTCCGTCTCAGTCGGTGTTGATGGCAGTTGGCTCATCGCGAGACTCCTTTCGTGTAGGGGGATACGCTGGTTCTGTCACATAGTATGGCAGAGTCGCCCACGAAGGGCATCAGGAGAACGGGTGAATGGTGCGGGTGCAATGTGCCGGGCAGGCATATGCTCGGTAGTCTGTTTGGATGATCACGCTCACCTGATTCCGCCCCCCACGGTTCACCCGTTCTCCTGATGACCAACACGCCCGGGGTGGCTAGACTGAGGGCAACCCGGGCGCACCGGGGAGAAGCTCAGGAGTTTGGCTATGCCACGGATAGAAATCCGCTCGACCAGAGCCAGTGTGATGCAAGCCCTGCTGCTCCTCACGTTTGGTCTAGGCGCCTGCCTTCTGACACTCCGCAAGCGAGCGCACGCCACCGGCATGCCGGTGGCGTGCGCATCTAGGGCAGCTGGGACGTGACCGGTTGCCACAAGTGGCTACGACAAACCAGGAAGGAGTACACAATGGATGCACCGATGACACGCGGGTGGAAGGTGGCGCTGGCACTAGCCGTTGCGCTGATGCTGGCCGCCTGCGGGCGAGGCGGCAGTATCGACGGGTCGGGGACGATCGCGAGCGAGACGCGCCCGGTAAGTGGCTTCACGGCGGTTGACCTGGACGGCCTCGGCGCGCTGCGGATCACCCAGGGCGCCGAGGAGGGGCTCACCATCATCGCCGACGACAACATTCTCCCGCTGATCCGGGCGGATGTGCAAGGCGCAACCTTGCGGCTCGGGTTCAAAGACGGCACCAGCATCAACAATTTCAGCGAGCTAACCTACCAGCTGACGGTCAAGAACCTGGATGCGCTGACGGTGGACGGCATGGCCCTGGTCGAGGGCGAGGATCTGACGTTTGAGCGCCTGCAAGCCGAGATCAACGGCATGGGCACCTTTCAGCTCAGCGGGAGCGCCGACGAGCTCGACGTGCAGATCAACGGCATGGGCTCGTTCGACAGCCCCGAGCTGGCCAGCCGGGTCGCCCACGTGGCGATCAGCGGCGGCGGCAGCGTGATCGTGCAGGTTAGCGAGATCCTCGACGCCGAGATCGACGGTGCCGGCTCCGTCCACTACATCGGTAACCCAAGTGTCACCCAGCGGGTTGCCGGCACCGGGATCGTGGCACCGCGCTGATCCGCAAACCTTTGAGCAAGGGAGGGGAGGGCGACGTGTCCTTCCCTTCGCAAGCATCTCACGGAGGTCGTACGATGCCAATGACCACACACGAGCGTGAGCGGCAGCCGGTGCGACGTCGTCTCCTCGACCAGGTGCTGGTGGTGGGCTTCGTGCTCTTCACCTGCCTGAGTTTGCTCATCCTGTACACGGTGGCCCACGAGCTCGGCCACGCCCTCGTCGGCCTGGCCTTCGGTCAGACCCTGACGGCGTTCGACGTGCGGCTCTGGAACCTGAATCATCGTGGCACGTCCAGGGCTACTGTTGATTGGCCTGCTCAGCCTGCTCAGCCTGCTAGGCAGCCTCGGCGGGCATACAGTCACGGCTGTGATTGCCGCACCGGCGAACCAGGCCAGCCCCATCGCAACGTCGTTCGTGCCGCAAGCTACTGCGACTCCGCTCGGCGATAGCAGCGCAAGCCCAGCGCGCCCGCGGGTCAGCCTGGCTGTGCTGGCGGCTCTGGTCTGCCTTTGCAACCTCTCGTCGCTCAAGCCTGGTGGGCGGCTTTGCCCTCAAGCGCCGCTTCGCTTCGACAGCATCAGCCCCGATCGCGAGGGACGGGGCTGATCAGCTATCCCTGAAGGGGGATGGGCAGGCTCAAGCTGCCGGGGGCAGCAGGTTGGGCAGAACGTCAACCCAAAGACCAAAGCAGGCGATCAGCACAAGCAATCCGCCGGAGAGGCGCTGGATCACTGCTTCGCGGCGGGCGAACCAGATGGTAAGACGGCGCCCGGTTGTCGCCGCCACCAGCGAGAGGGCCACAAGCGGCCAGCCGAAGCCCAGGCCGAAGGCCAGGAAGTAGAGCAGCCCGTCGGCGAGAGCCACGGCATCGCCAGCGCCGAGGACAAAGGCACTGACAATCAGCGGGCCGGTGCAGGGCAGGGTCATCGGGCCAAGCAGCAAACCATAAAGATAGGCGGTCAGATAGGGGTTCTGCAGCAGAGGTGCCTGCGTGCTCGCCAGCCGTTTGAAGGGGTTGTAGCCGAGCAGCAGCAGCAAGCCAAGGATCAGCACTATGCCGTAGGCTGTGGGTAGCAGGATCGGGAGAAAGACTGCCACCGACTGGCGTAACGTAAAGAGCAGCAGGCCGACCATCAGCATCAGGCTGAGCACACCGGCCAGAACCAGTGTACCGAGCCACCCGGCGTGGCGTGTGCGCCCTACCTCGCCCTGGCCAGCCAGAAAAGCCAGCAAGCCAGGGTAGAGCGGGAGCACACAGACATTGCCGAGAATGGCGGCATTGCCGAGCAGGAAAGCCTCGAGATATTGGCTCACCTCAGCCCTCCTTGGTGAGTAGGGCCACAATTTCTTCGGCGGAACTGGCTCCGGTGATCAATTCGCCATAGCTGCTGTCGGGCGCGATGATGAAGTGGGGCGTCGAAGGTGGATTGGTGATCGTTCGTCCAAAGGTCTCGGCCAGCGCCCCCAGTAATTCCGGGCTGACCACGGCAAAGATCGGCGTGAAGCCGTTTTCATCCGCGTAGCGGGCTAATGCTTCAGGTTCCAGGGTCGTCTCGACGCTAAGGGCGATAAAAATGGGCGGCTGACCTTCGAGTGTCGTGATGGCCTGCTGTACTTGCTCAAGCTGGCCACGACAGCTGGGACACCAGGTCGCCATCGTCTCAACATAGACTGGTTGCCCAGCGAAATCAGCCAGAGTGAAGCTCTGGCCGGTGCGTACATCGGTGAGCGGCAGACGCATCCAGGCCGCTAGTTCTTCAACTGGCGGAGGGTTGGTTGGCGCAAGTGTCGGTGAGACGGCAGGAACCGCTGGGGCCGGGATGGCGGTGGCCGGGATGGCGGTGGCCGGGATGGCGGTGGCCGGGATGGCTGTAGCGCTTGGCACTACGGCGACCGATGTGCTTGCAAGTGCGCCGGTCGGGGCGGTGGTAGGCGGCACAGCTGCGGGCACCGTGCCGCATGCGGCCAGGCTTATGCTCAGGGCCAGCAGTAGGGCGGCCATACGTGGCAGATGAAGCATTGGGACTCCTTTATTTTTCGCTATTTCGATATGGGGTGGGGCGCTACACGCTGCGTCCGTACCGTGATCACTGCCAGTATAGCCCGGAGTACACGCAAGAATTGTGAGCTAGCCCACACAACAACAGCTCCACACCTGGTCGTGTGGAGCTACGGATGGTTGTGCTGATCGGATGGGCCGCTGGCGAATCAGGCGCGGCGGCTATCGTTCGAGTTGCCCTTGGTGTTGATACCGAAAGGCAGGTAGAGCGGGCAGAAGCTGATCAGGCTGGTACCGACGAAGACTGCCGCCAGGATGCCCAGAATGATCGCCAGCACACCCTGTACCACGCCGCTCAGGATGAGGCCCGCCACAACCACCGCCACAGCTACGCGCACCACCCGGTCGATTGTTCCCATATTTGCCTGCATTGTCATGCTCCTCTCGCTGTTGTAGATTTGACTAAACTGAGCATAGCAGATTGGTAGCGGTGCTTCCGTGACAAAGTCACCAATCGCGGCCAGCTTTTCAAGCGAATCAGCGGATTTCGGCACGCCGCTGGAGCCCTGAGCGATCACGCACGGTCATACTGCCACGCCCGAGTTGCACGACACCAGCGGCGGCAAAATCGGCCAGGATGCGGCTGACCACCTCACGCGAGGTGCCGAGCTCTGCGGCGATCTGCTGGTGGGTGAGGTTCAGCACGGCCTCGCCGGGTGTTGAGCGGCGCAAGATAAATTCAGCGATACGCTCATCCATGCGCCGAAAGGCAACCTCGTCCACAATCGCCATCACGGTTGCCAGACGCTGCGAGAGAAGTTGGAACATGTAGTTGCGCCAGGGTGAGAAATGCTCAACCCACCCCTGGAAGGTCGTGTGGTCAACCACAAATGCCTCGGCGGGCTCTTCGACAGTAGCGATGGCGGGAAACTGGCGCTCGCTGAGGATGCAACTCATCGTGAGGATGCAGCTCTCACCGCGGGCAAAGCGGTAGAGCGTAATTTCACGCCCGGTCTCGCCGATCTTAAAGACGCGCACGCGCCCCTGAGCCAGAACAGCGAAGGTTGTGCAGAGATCGCCCTCTTCAAAGACCGTTGTAGCGGTGGGGAAGCGCATGAAGGTTGCATGGTGCACAAAGGCATGCTGCACCTCGCTGGTCGGATCCGCCAGAAACGGTAACAGCGCGGCGGCGCTGCGCCACTGGGTTTCGTTCAACATAGGGATATGGCTCCTTGAGATACACTTTACTACTATAGCGGGGATGTAGGGCGAAAGCCAACTCCTTCTAAACTTCAGCTACACATCCTGGCCTTAGAGTGAGCACAGCCACCGTTCGACCCGCACAAGCCTGCGGGGGGTGGTAGCAAGATCACAAGGAGTGAATACCTATGCGTAAACGTTTTCTGGTTGGGATTACCTCGCTGGCCCTCGCGGCTGGTGCCGCCTTCGGGCTGAGTCAGAGTGTCGGTAGTGCCGCAGCGGCGACAAGCCCGGCGGCAACGGTGGGGATTGTCGTTGAGCATGGCCGTGGTCCCAACGATGGCAGCCATGCCGGGGGCCAGGTCAGTGGGGTCAGTGGTACGACGATCACAGTTACCGGGCGCGACGGCACGAGCAAGACGATTGCCACGACGAACACGACCACCTTTGAGCTGGACGGCAGTGCCAGTAGCCTGAGTGCAATCGCCGCCGGGCAGTTCATCCGCGCTGAGGGCACGAGCGACGCCAATGGCGTCTTCACGGCCACCGCGGTGTATGCCAGCACGACCCAGCCGGCGGGCCGCCCAGGCGAGGCGCGCCAGGCCGACGGCAGCCACGCCGGGGGCCAGGTCAGCGGGGTGAGCGGTACGACGATCACAGTTACCGGGCGCGACGGCACGAGCAAGACGATTGCCACGACGAACACGACCACCTTTGAGCTGGACGGCAGTGCCAGTAGCCTGAGTGCAATCGCCGCCGGGCAGTTCATCCGCGCTGAGGGCACGAGCGACGCCAATGGCGTCTTCACGGCCACCGCGGTGTATGCCAGCACGACCCAGCCGGCGGGCCGCCCAGGCGAGGCGCGCCAGGCCGACGGCAGCCACGCCGGGGGCCAGGTCAGCGGGGTGAGCGGTACGACGATCACAGTTACCGGGCGCGACGGCACGAGCAAGACGATTGCCACGACGAACACGACCACCTTTGAGCTGGACGGCAGTGCCAGTAGCCTGAGTGCAATCGCCGCCGGGCAGTTCATCCGCGCTGAGGGCACGAGCGACGCCAATGGCGTCTTCACGGCCACCGCAGTGCATGCCAGCACGACTCAGCCTGCGGGCCGCCCGCACCGCTAAGGGTTCCTGGGTGGCGAAGCGCATCCTGACGGAGTCGTGACCCTACCCCTCCCTCGCTACGAGCGAGGGGTAGGGATATCAGGTGTCGTTGGGCCGTTGGCCCCAAAACTTCCCCCCTGAGAGCGAGGGGTAGGTCGAAGGGGAAACTCGGTTTCCCCTTTGGAACGCCCCTCCCTCACCCAACCCTGATCAATTCCAGGGCAGCGCGGCGCGGGTCGCCCAATAAGCGGCAGGTGACTCGGTCAGGGCGGCCAGGGCGTCGGCGGCCTGAGCGTCCCATGGCACCTGCAAGGCGGCCAGATTGGCATGCAATTGGGCAACGGTCGTTGCGCCGCTGAGCACAACACTGACCCAGGGCTGGGCCAGCACCGCCGCCAGGGCCAGGGCGTCTAGTGTACAGCCAAGCCGCGTGGCCTCGGCGGCAAAGATAGTGCGGCGGGGGGCGAATGCATAATCCTGGTTGCGCTCGGTCAAGCGACCATTAGCCAGCCCCTCCTTGACGATGACCCCCAGCCCGGCGGCAGCAGCTTCGGCCAGAACCGGCCCGGCAGAAGGTTCGAGCAAGTTCCAGGTTGCTTGCACGGCGCCAAACAGGGGTATGCCCGCTACCTCTATTGTCAGAGCGCGGCTGATTACCTCAGCCTGACGCGGGCCACTCACGGAGAGACCAATCAGCACTCCATTGCTGCGTAGGCGGGCCAGTTCGGCCAATACCTCGGCCCGCTCCAGGACCCCGCTCTCGATCGTCGCCGAGTGGATCTGGTAGAGCTGCAGGTACGCCCCAAGGTTGGCCTGGCTCTCAGCCCATTGGCGCTGTAGCACCGCCAGGCTGTGTTCCTTAACTTCGTGTACCGCAGCCTCGGTGCGCCAGCCGGCTGTGTAGGTATAGCCCCATTTTGAACCAACCACCAGCCCATACGGAGCGAGGCTACGGGCATGCAGCCAGTGTCCGAGGAACTCTTCACCGCGCCCATAGGAGCGCGCCGTATCGAAATAGCGCACCCCGGCGGCCAAGGCCGCATCACAGACGGTATGCGCCTGCCGCTGCATCGCCGCCGGTTCGTAGTTGTGGCCCAGGTCAGCGCTATGACCCAGGTTGATATAGCCTGGGCGGCCAAGCGCGGCCATGCCCAGGCCGATTGCCGTCACCATGAGATTGCTGGCCCCGAGGGGGCGCAAAGGGAGAGATTGGTGGATGCCCATCATGCATCCTCCTGGCTATAACTCAGCTCTGGAGCCAAGCATAACACGCCAGAGGAGCGACAGCAACGGCGACGCAGCAAGCTTACCCCGCTGGCCCAACCCCGCGCCCACCAAGGGCGTCGGCGGCGGTTAACCAGCCCTGGCCAGGGAAGATGCGTGCCACCTGTGGCGCGAAGAGGGGCGAACTGCCCAGCACCATGGCTGGCGTCCCGTCAGCGATCAGTCCGCCCCGCCCGAGTACCATAACCCGGTCAGCAACGGTTGCGGCAAACTCAACATCATGCGTCACTAACAGGATGGCGCTGCCAGCGTCACGCCACTGGCGCAGCAGGTTTGCCAGCCCTGCTTTGGCCTGGTCGTCAAGCCCGCGGGTTGGTTCATCGAGCAGGAGCCCACCGGGCCGCGTGACGGTGATTGCCGCCAGGGCGACACGCTGGCGCTGGCCGACACTGAGATCACGCGGATAACGCTCGGCTAGCCCGCTCAGTCCGAGCTGGCCGAGCAGCCCCTCAACCTGGCCCGTCTCGGGCTGGCCGTGGTTGCGCAGGGTCACACGCAGCTCTTCGGCGACACTCTCGGCAAAGAGCAGGCGATCCGGCTCCTGCGGTAGACAGGCGATCGTGCGGCTGATCGCCGCCACACTGCGCCCGCTTGTCTCGCGGCCTGCTACACGCACACTGCCACGACGTGGGCGTAGTAGGCCGACAATGCAGCGCAACAGGGTGCTCTTGCCGACACCGTTGCGCCCCATCAGCACCGCGATCTCGCCTGGCCAGACGGCCAGGTTGACCCCGGCCAGTACCGGCAGTGCGCCGTAGCCTGCCTCCAGCTGGGCCACGATCAGGTAGGCTGCCTCAGGCTTGCCACGCTCCGCTGGGCCGGTGGGTGGCAGCACGGGTGGGAGCGGGGCGGGTGGTTGCACTGCCTCTACGGCATGCCCCTGGGCCATTGCTGCTGCAAAGGGCCGCGCCTCTTTCACGCTGAGCGGTAGGGGCTGCCAACCGTAGGCACGGGCGACAGCGACGACCGGCGGGACATGGGCCAGCCCGGCCAGCACTGCGCGGGGTGGGCCAACCACTGCTCCACCGCTTTCGTCGAGGGCCACAAGCTGGTCGATGAAGGGCAGTACCCGCTCAACCCGGTGCTCAACCAGCACGACGGTCAGACCTAGCTCGCCGTTCAGGCGCACGAGGGCTTGCAGAACCTCTTCAGCCGATTGCGGATCGAGCTGACTGGTCGGCTCGTCGAGGGCCAGGATGGCGGGGCGCAGCGCCAGGGCCGCCGCAATCGCCACACGCTGGCGCTCGCCACCGGAGAGGGTATGAAGCTCACGGTCGCGCAGGCGCGCCAGATCAAGCAGATCAAGCACCTCCTCAACCCGCAGGCGCATGTCTTCACGCGCAATACCTGCATGCTCAAGGGCAAAGGCGATCTCATCCTCCACCCGGTCGAGCACAAACTGGGCCTCGGGACTCTGGAAGACCATGCCGACGTGACGGCTCATCACGCGTGGGCCAAGGGTCAGGGGGTCATGGCCGAAGACGCGCACGTTACCAGCGATTTCGCCACCGCTGAAGTGGGGTACCAGGCCGTTCAGGCAGCGCAGCAGGGTCGATTTGCCGCTGCCCGATGGCCCGATGATCAACGTAAAGCTGCCGGGCGGGATCGTCAGGCTGAGCTCGGCGAGACAGGGGCTGGTCTGATCGGGGTAGCGGTAGCTGAGGCGCTCGATCGTAATCATAGGGGTGCTCCGAGGCGCAGATGCGCCGACAGGGGGGCCAGCAGGCCGAGCAGGGCCAGCGCCATGAATGGGGCGAAGGGAGGGGCGCTCACGGTCGGGTAGGGTGTGTAGAAGAGGCTCGCGCCTGCGGGCCAGGGCAGCAGCAGGGCCGCCAGTACCAGGCCAGCCCCGGCCAGGGTCAGCAGGTCGGCCAGGCCGTGGCGGTAGACGCGATAGTAGGTACGTGGCGTGCGCCGGCCGGTGGCAAACAGGGCTCCCACCAGCAGGGCAACTCCAAGCAGAAGCAGTAGGCCGCCCAGCAGGGCCTGGCCCCAAACAATGCGCAGCAACACGCCAGCAAAGAGGCCAGCCAGGCCAGCGGCCATCAGCAGGCGCAGGTGATCGGGGGGACGGTCGGCGGCGAAGCCGCGGGCTGCCAGAGCCTCGGCCAGCTGCATGGCCCGTTCGAGGCCGCCGATCAGCAAGGGGAGCAGCAGGGGCAGCCCATCGCGCCAGCCGCGCATCTGGTGCCCCCGCAATTGCTGGGCCTCGCGCACCTGGGCGGCCTGGCGGATGGTAAGCGGTACATAGGTGACGGCGATGGCGACCACAACGGCGAGCGGGTAGAAGGCCCGCGGGACAAGCCGCAGCAGCGCACCGACCGGCAGGGCTGCGCTGAAGGCGGCAAAGGCGGCCACCAGGACGCCAAGCACCAGCCCGTTGGTCATGCCATACACCAGGGCCTCGTAGGTGATCGGCCCGCCCACCAGAGGCCAGCCCGCTGGCAACCGCAGCATGACCGTGTCGCCGTAGTGGGTAGTCAGGGCATTGAAGAAGGCCCCAACCACGACGGTAAAGCCAGCAAAGAGGATCGGGTCGAGCGGGCGGGCCTGCCCCGGAGTACGCTCAACCTCAGCCACCAGGGCCAGCATGAGCAGTAGCAGCAGCAAATAGAGTGGGTTGCGGGTCAGCGAGGCTGCGGCGACCGCCGTGGCCAACCAGAGCACCCAGGTGAGTGGGTGGAGCATGGTGCTTGAGGCTGGGCTCACGAGTGTTCCTCAGCCAGCGTGGGTCTGATGATGAAGGTAAACCGGCGTGCGAAGCGGCGTAAGGCGCGCAGGATGGCCCCCCCAAAGGCAGCGATCAGCAGGGCATTGCCCAGTCCGCTGGCCAGATCCCAGACCAGGGAGGTGGCCAGATAGAAGGCCAGATAGCGCCGCAGGGTTGCACCGATGCCGATCCCGACCTGGTAGTATTGGTCGATAGGCCCGCTGGCGAAGGGCCAGAACCAGAGGTTCATTACTGCACCGTAGCCGAAGCCCCAGAGGGCACCGAAAAGGGCCAGCAGCAGCACCTCGGTGCGGCGGCCGGGGCCGCCAAGCAGGCGTACTGGCCCACGGCAGAGGGGCGCACTCAGGCCGACCCAGCCAGCGGTGAGCATCTGGTAGGGCAGCCACGGCCCGACCCCGCCGGTGATCAGCGCCGAGACCACCAGGGTCAAGGCCCCCATCAGAAAGCCGAAATTGCCGCCGAAGGCATAGCCGGTGAGGATGATCAGGACGAAGATCGGCGAAAAACCGCCCGGTAGAGGCAGGGCCACATCGACCAGGCGTAGAATGGCGTTCATCGCCACCAGCACGCCAAGCAGGGCGACGAGCAGAGCGTGCTCGGCTGCCCGTTGCGCTTCGAGCAGCAGGGCCACAAAGCTCAGGCCGACCAGGAGGGTGAGCAGGATGGGCGCATCGCCAGCACGGGCTATGCCGCTGTTGTTGTTCGCGATCGCTGGCAGCCAGAAGGGGTAGAGAAACGCGACCACCCCGATCACACTGGTGAGCGCAATCGTCGCCCCGCTGAGCAATCGGTCGCGCATCTCAGGTAGCCCTTCGCTGGCGCACCAGCACGATTGCCACAGCCAGGCCGCTACTCAGGGCCAGGAACCAGATGAGCTCGTCAGTGGCTAATGCTGGTTCGGCCTGGAGATCTGCATCAGACGGCAGAGGCGTGACAGAGGCTTGTGCTATCACCGTCGCCGTCGCCGGTGCATTGAGCACCAGGGGCAACCAGGTCGCCCCGTCGGAGGCCGCACGGGGTGGTGCGGCCCCCCCCGCTGCGCCAACGACCGGCACCGGGGACGGATAGCTCACACTGGGGGTTGGTAGCAACGGTGAGGGTGTGGCCGAAGGCGTCTCGGTTGGCACAACGGTTGGTGGTGGTGGCAGGGTCGGTGGCGGCACTGCGCTTGGCAGCGGCTCAGTTGGCACCTCAGGCACGCTGGTTGGCTGCGCCTCTGGCGCGGGGAGGGCCGTCGGGGTGGGCGAAGGCAGGAGGGTCGGAGTAGCCCTGAATGCGGTGGCCGACGGGCCTGGTGAACGGACTACCGTGGCGGTGGCCGTGAGCAACGGGCGCGGCGTGCTACTCGCCACCGGGATGATCACCGGGCCGGGATTGGTTGGCGCGGGGAGGGGCGTCGTGGTTGGCGGGCCAGGCGTCGCGGTCGCGCTCGCGGTTGCCGTAGGCAACTCGGTTGCCGTCGCGCTCGGGGTCAGGCTGGCGGTCGGGGTAGGGCTACTCGCCACCTGGCAGATGTCGGCAAAAGTGATCGGCGGCGGCGCGACGGCACCACTGGCGTTGCCCAGGCCCCATGACCAGCCTTCAACCATCCCGTCGCGGACCGTGGAGCTTGCTGCGCCCACCTGTGAGTAGGCCCAGCCGTTAGCACCCAGACGGTAGTAGCTCCAGTAGCGACAGGACTGATCGAGGGTACGGCATTGGCAAAGGCAATCGTTCGCCGGGCAGCCCTCTTCCTGGATCTTGCAGACCAGTAAACCCTGGCCTGCTTCAAAGTAGGTGATCGTGCTCAGCTCGGAGGTGCGCAGCACCTCTTCGCCGGTCGCCACGCCATCATCACCGAGGTCAACACAAACGGTACTGGTTGAACCGTCACCGAAGCGCACAATCAGCCCGGCACGTGCTGGCTCGCTGGCCTGGGCCAGCGGGCGGGCGGGCACGAGCCCCCCGGCTAGCCCCAGGCCAGCGAGCAGAACGAGGAGGGTGATCAGTTGTACGCGGCGCCGGTTGGTCATAGATTTGCTGCCTACTTACCCACAAAAGGTAGGTAGACACGCTGGGCGGCAATCACGGTGGTCAACGTTAGCGTGGGGGCCTGGCTGGCGCCGTTCTGTACGCCGTCGGGATCGCTGAAGACGACGCGCAACTCATAGTCACGCGGTGCTCCGCTGAGGGCCAGGGTTGCCGTAAAGACGCCATCGGCCCGTCCGAGGGTAGCTGTCGTCCACGCGCTTGCCCCAACCGGGCGCCATGCAAAGTCTGCTGTGGCGTCACGGTTAAGGTCGCTGCCGAAAGGCACGCTGACGGCGAGCGTAGCACCGATACGACCGTTTGGCGCAAGGGCCACGAGCCGGTCGGGACTGGGGCCGCGCAGGGTGGGGCTGTAGGTGCGTAGTGAGCCAGGGGTCGGGCGCAGGGGATAACTGACGCCGAGCAGGGCTGGCACGGCCTGCCAGGTCGAGAGGTCGTTCGTCGCACCGGGGGTAAAGAAGGGCTCTTCCTCCCAGGTGTAGGTGAAAGGCCCATCAGGCTTCTGGTAGAGCGCCAGGGCCTGGTAGGGTGAGCGCCCATTCTTAAGCCAGTCGCTGGTGAGATTTTCGCCCATAGCCAGCAAGCCCTGCATCGCATAGGCCGTCGAGTTGGGGTTGTCCCAGCCGCCGAGGGTATCCTGGCGGTTGCGCAGGAAGGCGACAGCCGCGACGAGGTCGAGATCGGCTGCGTTCACTCCGGCGGCCCGCATAGCCTGCAGGGCCAGGCTTGTTACATCAATGCTGCCCCAGGAGCCATCGCTCGCCTGCAAGCCACGCAGGAAGGTGATAGCCTCGGCGGGGATGGGCTGGCCAGCGGCGGCCAGGGCGAGCATAGCGAAGGATTGGCCAAGCGATGAGGCAGCCCCACTGTTGGGGCCACGCAGAGCAGTGGTGCTATAGGCCCCGGTGGCGGTGACATAGCTTGTCTGGAGTTCACCAACCAGGTCGAAGGTGCCGCCACCCGGGTGCAGCGCAAAGTTGGTCGGGTCAACCCCGCCAGCAACCAGGGCCAGGATAGTCTTGCCGGCCTGGGTCGGAAAGAGCGTGCCGGTGAGATCGTGGGTATAGGTGAAGGCTTCGGCGGCGAGGAAAGTGAGGGCCGAGGTCGCCGTAGGCGTCCTGGTCAGATCGGGGCTGTAACCAGCGGCGCTGAAGGCCAGGATGACATCAAGCGAGCCACCAAAGGTGGGCGCACCGAAGAAGCTCCAGGCGCCGTCGCTGCCCTGGCTTGCGCTGATAGCGGCGAGCGCGCGCTCGGCACGCTGGGCCAGGCCGAACATGGGCAGGGGCTGCTGGGCCAGGCCAGCAATCGCGTGGGCCGTACCAAGCGCATTTTCGCCGAAGCTACCGTCCTGCCCCTGCAAGGCCAGCAGGGCGCTCTGCGGATCGCCGCCAGCCGTAGACCAGCTGGCCGTTGCTGGCAGGAAGCCTGCCGCTGCCGCTGCCTGGATCACAAAGGCGGTGGCGTCAGCGCTTGGCGACCCGCCAAAGCCCCAGCCGCCACCCGCTAGCTGCTGGCTGCGCAGGAAGGCCAGGCCAGCCTGGATGGCAGTATCGGTGGGCGCGACCCCGTTGGCGATCATGGCCTGAATGACCAGGGCAGTCGTATCGACATCGCCACCGAAGCCGAAACCCCAGCCCCCATCAGGCTCCTGCTGGGCACGCAAGAAGGCCAGTGCCTCGGCGGGCACCGGCTGCTGCGCCGCAGCCAGGCCAAGCAGCACATAGGCCTGGCTCAGCGCATTAGCAGCACCGCTGCTTAAGCCAAGCTGAGCCGTCGTGCTGTAGGCCCCGCTGGCGGGCTGGTAGGTGCCGGTAATTGCCGCGATCAGGTTGAGCGGCTGGCCAGCAGGGCCAAAGCTAGCAGGATCGATGTCCCCAGCGGCCACAGCCAGGGTCAGCAGGCCAAGCCGCCCCGGAAAGAGCGTCCCGCTCAGGTCGCGGGTATAGCTGAAGGCCCGGCTCGCCAGGTAGTCAAGGGCGGTCTGCCCGCCGGTGCTGGTAAGTGCGTTGGGTGTCAGGTGTGCGGCATGCAGGGCAAGGGCGACCTTGATAGTCGTGAAATCATCGCTCTGATTGGGGACGAAGCCGGGGAAGCCGCCATCGGTGCCCTGGACGCTACGCAGATAGGCGAGCGCATGGGTAATCGCGGGCGTATCAACCACCGGATAGATCGTGCGTGGGGTCGTGAAGGCCGCCGGAACGACGGCTGGCGGCGCAGCGACGACCCGCCCGGCCATTGCAGCGCAGGCGAGCAAAAATACGAGAGCCACCGCAGACGAAACAAGCAACAGGCGCAACTGGCGCATAAGAAAACCCCTGACAAAAGGTGATCAGACAACGGCTGGCAAACAGGACGCGACCGCCCGACTGGCTGGTCGGGCGGTCGCGGTGAAGAGGCCGTAAGGGGCAAGATCCCGTGTCGGGGTCGGGCCTACGGATCAGTCATAGCTATTCCACCCTCCTTTAGGACGCGAAGGAAAGGTCAGCAAAGACAGCGGCGCTCGACCTGACTAAGCGCATCACCCAGAGGGGTACGCATCACAGTTGCGCGACAGTGTCGGACTCGCACCGACTTCGGCTTTGACCCTGGCATCCGGGCCTTCAGGACCGCTATCTGACTGGTATTTACTTGTGGCAGGAGATAGGTGACACCTCAACAATGTGCATAATCGCAACGCAGCCTAACAGTACCATCAACCGCCCGCTGCGTCAAACATGGGGCGCGTCGTACCAGGGCTGATGCAAAGTCCGAACGAGAACGCGGATCGCGCTGATCTGACGGATTGACGCGGAGCTTTTTGCGGCAGCGCAGCGCGAATCTGTTCCATCTGCGGTATCCGCGTGCGATTGCCTGAGGCGACTTTGCATCAGCCCTGCGCGTCGTACCTGTTCACACTTGGGGTAAGTCTGGGAGCGAGGTAGGGCCACGTCAAAGTCGCCTTTCGCCCCTCACCCCCGGCCCCTCTCCCACAAGGGGCATATCTTTACCCAGAACATCTATTCGACCTCGGCGGGAAGCGAGCGAAG
>CAZQCG010000056.1:0-21098 GCA_964592425.1 uncultured Chloroflexaceae bacterium | reverse complement strand
GGGGCGAGCCCGGCGATTGATGAGGTGATCACGCGGGTGGGGGCGAGCCCGGCGCTCGACGGTGTCGTTAGTCAGATTGTACGTATGCCAGCGATGGAAGATGCGGTGCGCTATCTGGTTGAGACGCAAGCGATGAGTGATGCGATTGAAACCCTCGCCAAATCCCCGGCGTTGGTAAGCCTGGTGACGACCCAGAGCTCGTCGGTAGCGACAGAGATGTTGCAAGAGGTGCGTGAGCGTGCTGTGAGTGGCGACAAGCTGTTCGAGGCACTGATCCGTCGTATGCTGCGCCGCCCGCCGCGTGAGGCACTGCCTTTGGATCTGAGAGGCCTTGAGATGAATAAAACTCACCGCCATCATGATGATGCACAGCACCCGCCGACTCTATGATCTAGCAATCCTGGCTCTTCCGCACTTCCCGGCCTTTCGTGTGCTCAGTTCCATTACCCATGATATGCGCTTCGGATGCTTTCATCGAGGCACAGCAATTGCTGGCAGGTACCGGATCGGCAGCTGCCAGCAACTGTTGTGCCGGCTACGCCAGCAGCTTAGCGCCGTGTCTTCCAGTATGCCTCCGCCTCAGCCTCCAGTGCATCGAGACGCGTGTAGTAGTCGGGATACTCTTTGAGATGCGCCCAAGCGATCTTGCCGGTCAGGCTGAGATCGTCACCCGTGACGTCCGTCGCCGGGTCACGCATGCCGTGCTCGAGCTCAACCTCCAGCCCGCGCCGGAACTGCTCTACATCGACCTGCTGCCAATCAACCCCGAGCGTCGCACCAACGCGACGGGCATCCTCTACGCTGAACTGCTGCATACGTGCCATCGTTACACCTCTGCTACACGTTGCGCCGATAACGCGTACAAACGTCTGCGCGATCGGGTGGCGTGCCGTTGGAACCCTGGATGCTCGCTGTCCACACTCCGTATCTACGAAGCGTGGGCCATACAGAGCTAGCGAACAGTCCCGCGGCGAGCCAGGTTGACGATCGCCAGCAGAATGATCGCCCCGACGAACGAGACCAGGAGCGCGCCCAGGCTGAAGTCGCTGTTGTTGATGGTGCTGCCACCGATCCCCATAAAGTTGAACACCAGCCCGCCGAGGAACGCGCCGACGATGCCGACGACGATGTTCAGTAACAGGCCCTGTTGGGCGTCCGTCCGCATCGCCAGGCTTGCCAGCCATCCAACGAGCGCCCCGAACAGCAGCCATAGAAAGAAGTTAAGCATGATGATTTTCCTTGCTCTTAGTGGTACCACCTCAGTGTACTGTTGGGAACGGCATACAGGTAGCAGGCAAACAGTGTATGTCCGGTCAGGATTACCCTGTCAGTGTCAGGATGACGTAAGCGTCCGCATATGGGTTGCTAGTACGCTAAAGCGTTAGTGTGGCGCTAGCGTGCGCCGCTTTCTGGCGGGCTAATGGTTTTTAAGAAATAAATTGGATTCCATCCCGCCAGCGCTCCAGCTAGCTCGGTATGAGCGCCTCAAAATCCTGGACGGTGCCGCCGTCGAGGCAGCACTTGATGATCTGTTGGCCCAGCGGATCGAGTTCTGGGTCGCGGAAGTCGGCCAGTCAGGTGCGAAAGAACTCGAAGAGCGTGGTGTCGCGCCCTGGTCGTAGGCCTCCACGCTAACCTCGGGCTGCGTGTCGACTCGACCCGCCGCCCCGTCGCGAACGGCCAGTATGAGCCCACCCCTTCGCTACTCATCCCCTCGGTCGCCACAATGCTCGGGTTGTCGTGGCTGCGGGGCGCGACGAGGTGCCAGAGCCAGGCGAGTGACGGCGGCAGGAGGCGGAACGGCGGCGCAACATAGATGATCGCCGTAGGATTGAAGCCCGGCGGGATATCATCGCAGGGGATGATGCCCTTGCAGCCATCATACCACTCAGATCCAGCGAGGGGGTGTACCTGCTAGACTCGTTGGCTTACTGGTGCCCGCCAGGTGGCATAGAGGATTATCCCCAGCACCAGTACGCCAAGCAGCATCAGGGCAAACAGTTTGGCCGCCCGCGACAGGTCAAGCAGGGCGATGGCTCCGAAACCCGCACTAAGGGCATAGTAGCCCAGTACAACCTGGCGCTGCGAGAGGCCCAGGTCAAGCAGGCGATGGTGCAGGTGGTCGCGCCCGGCCCTGGCCGCCGAACTACCCCGTGCCAGGCGGGTGACGATCAGCCAGGTTCCGTCGATCAGCGGCACCCCCAGCACCAGCAGGGCCGTCGCCAGCTTGGCCCCGCCGATGATCGCACTGACAGCGAGCAGATAGCCCAGGCTCATCGCACCAACATCACCCATAAAGGTACGTGCTGGCGAGAAATTGAAGGGCAGAAAGCCTGCACAGGCTCCCGCCAGGGCCAGTGGTAACAGGGCCACCGTCAGTTGGGGCGGGCTCAGGCTCAGTGTATGCAAGGCGAGTACCGCTGCCGCGATCAGCGTGATCCCTGCCGCCAGCCCGTCAAGCCCATCAACCCAGTTGAGCATATTCTGCATCCCGACGATCCAGAAGACCGTTGCCCCGATTGCCAGCCACGGGCCTAAGTTGTGCAGATGCACCTGATTGATGAAGGGCATGTTGAAGGCAGTCAGTATGATCCCCCGTGCCTCCGTGGGCTGACCCAGGGCGTCCGGGTAGAGGGTCTGATCCCAGAGGTAGGGGCCGACGACAACGAGCGCCGCGAGGATCTGCACTCCCAGGCGCGGCAGGGCCGACAAATTGTAAAGGTCGTCGATCAGGCTGATCGCCGCCACCAGGCTCACCCCGGTGAGCAGCAGACCCAGGCGCAGGTACTCGAAGGGTGCGCGCTGAAAGGCCGGCTCAAAGGCCTGCCAGATAAAGCTGAGCAGCAAAGCGACAGTGAAGCCAGCCAGCAGCGCCAGCCCCCCCACCGTCGGCATCGGATGGGCGTGCAGATGGCGTCCGCCGGGGTAGCTCACCCAACCCTCGCGTAGCGACAGGCGGATCAGTGGGGGTGTCAACAGCGCCGTTACTGCGCAGGCTACCCCAAACGTGGCAACAAGGGCAAGGGTGATCATTGGCGTAGCATCTGCACACGCAGCAACTTAGCCCGTCCCAAACTGGCGATCACCTGCATCACCGAGCCCTGGCACAATATAGGCCTGTTCATTGAGGTGGCTATCAATTGCAGCGAGGTGGATCGGCACATCGGGGTGGGCCCTGGTCAGGGTTGCAACCCCTTCGGGTGCAGCGATCAGACCGAGGAACTTGATCCGTCGTGCGCCCCACTGTTTGAGAATATCAACCGCAGCCACTGCCGAACCACCCGTCGCCAGCATCGGATCCACGACCAGCGAGAGATCGATATCGGGTTGACTGGGGAGTTTGTTATAGTACGTGACCGGCTGCAAGGTCTCGTGGTCACGATAAAGACCCAGGTGCCAGACATGCACTGTTGGCAGGATGTCGATGATTGCCTCGGACATACCCAGGCCAGCCCGCAAGATCGGAATGACCCCCACCCGTTCGGCCACCTCGTAGCCCTGACAGGGGGCCAGGGGCGTCTGCACCGTGAGTGGGGCCAGGGAGAGATCCTGGCTGGCTTCGTAGAAGAGCAACTGGGCAATCTCACGCACCAGTTCACGAAACTTCTTCGGCTCGGTCAGGCGGCTGCGCAGCAGGGCCAGTTTATGCTGCACCAGCGGGTGGCGGGAGATACGAACCATGTCGCTCATAGGCGGGCTTACCCTTCGGACAATTTATAGCCGATGCCGCGCACGGTGACGATGATGCGAGGGCGTGAGGGCACCTCTTCCACCTTCTCGCGCAAGCGGCGTACACAGACATCAACCAGGTTGGTCTCGCCCACATACTCGTAGCCCCAGACTTCGCGGAAGAGCGTTTCGCGGTCGAAGACCTGGCCAGCGTTGGCGGCGAGAAAGTAGAGCAACTCGAACTCCATCGGCGTGAGGTTCACATCTTTGCCGCGGATAGCGACACGGTGGCGCGGCTCGTCAATCTCGAGCTGGCCGACGCGCACAATCGGCGGGGCACGCCGTGACTTGTAGCCCTCGACCCGCCGCAAGATCGCCTCGACGCGGGCGATCAGTTCAGCTGTCTTGAAGGGCTTGGTGATATAGTCATCGGCACCAAGCTCGAAGCCATGCACAATATCATCAGTGCCATCACGACTGGTCAGGATGACGATAGGTACATCGCTCTGCTGACGGATGTTCTGGCAAGCCTCGAAGCCGTCAATGTAGGGCATCATCACGTCAAGGATCACCACATCAAAAGCCTGTTGATCGAAGGCTTTTAAGGCTTCGAGCCCGTTGGGCACGGCGGTAAGCTCGTAGCGCGGATCTTTGAGCGTGATCTGGATGAGCGAAGCGATCGAGGGGTCATCATCGGCGATCAGGATGCGCCGGGGATGCAGAGCCTCATCGGCGGTGCGTTCGGTGATGCGACGAAGTGGGGGCATAGCCTACCCCAACATGGCCGAAGGCCAGAGCCAGCGGGTGGTGCGAGAAACCTGGCCTGCGGCTCTGACCTTCAACGGCTGGACTGACACTTACACGGCCTCATCAAGCCTGCGGCGGTAGTCACTCGGGCGCTCGGTACGCGGCACCAGGATGGGATGCCCACGCCCGGTAACCACCTCGGCGTTGACGATACAGCGCCCGATATGCTCCTGGGTGGGCACTTCATACATCACGTCGAGCAGTACTTCCTCAACGATGCTGCGCAAGGCGCGGGCACCTGTTTTCGCCTGCATCGCCCGCTCGACGATTGCCTCAATGCCGTCATCAGTAAACTCAAGCTCGCAATGGTCAAGGGCAAGCAACTTCTGGTACTGTTTGATCACCGCGTTGCGTGGCTCGGTCAGGATGCGCCGCATAGCGGCGTGGGTCAGCGCTTCGAGCCCGACGATCACCGGCAGGCGCCCGATAAACTCAGGAATAAAGCCATAACGCATCAGGTCATCGGGCGCGATCTGGGCGATCAGGCTGGCACGGTCTTCAGGTTCCGTCGGCACTGGCTGGCCACCGAAGCCGAGCATATGCTTGCCGCGAGCGCGGCGGGCAATCACCTCGTCGATGCCCTCGAAAGCACCGCCGCAGATAAAGAGCACATTCGTCGTCTCGAAGGGAATATACTCTTGCTGGGGATGTTTGCGCCCCGGCAGAGGCGGCACATGGGCGACTCCGCCCTCAAGGATCTTCAGCAGTGCCTGCTGCACCCCTTCGCCCGATACATCACGGGTGATCGAGGGATTGTCGGCTTTACGGGCGATCTTATCGATCTCATCGATATAGATGATCCCGGTCTGGGCGCGCTCAACATCGCCCTCGGCGGCCTGGATCAGCCGTAGCAGAATATTCTCTACATCCTCGCCCACATAGCCCGCTTCGGTCAGCGCGGTCGCGTCGGCAATAGCGAAGGGCACATCAAGCACCCGAGCCAGGGTCTGGGCGAGCAAGGTCTTCCCGCTACCGGTTGGGCCAAGCAGCAGGATATTACTCTTGCTGATCTCGACATCATCGATCTTCGAGCCGGCACGGATGCGCTTGTAGTGGTTATAGACGGCCACTGAAAGCACAACCTTAGCCCGATCTTGCCCAATGACATACTGGTCAAGCTTCTCGCGCAGCTTACGTGGTGAGGGCAGACGCGCCGGACCTGGCGGGCCGTTGCGGCGGGGAGGCGCGACCTGCTGCTCGGTTTCCTCTGCGATGATGGCGCTACAGAGGGCCACACACTCATCACAGATAAAGACCGTACCGGGGCCAGCGATGAGGCGTTGCACCTCATCCTGGCCCCGACCACAGAACGAGCAGACATAGGCACCGCGATTACCGGTATTACGGGTACGGGTCATGGGTTTCTCCCCGACGAGCACTGGATGAAGCTACGCAGGTGGTGGGCAACCGTCAGCGGGCTACTTCTTCTCGGTCAGATCCTCGCGGCTGAGAATCTCATCGATGATCCCGTACTCTTTGGCCTGTTCGGGGGTCATAAACAGGTCACGGTCGAAGTCCTTAGCGATCCGTTCCACGGTCTGCCCCGTATCCTTCGAGAGCAGTTCGCGCACGACCTGCTGCATACGCAGCAACTCACGGGCCATAATCTCGACATCGGGGGCGTAGCCACGGGCACCACCACCAGCCGGGTGCATATGGATGGTCGAGTGGGGCAGGCTGTAGCGCTTGCCCTTGGCCCCACCGGCCAGGATCGGCGTGGCCATACTGCCAGCCATCCCGACGCAGACGGTGGCAATGTCGGGGCGGATATGGCGCATCGTATCGTAGATCGCCAGCCCGGCCGTCACCGAACCGCCGGGGCTGTTGATGTAGAGCCAGATGTCGCGATCAGGATCCTCGCTCTCCAGGAAGAGTAACTGGGCGACGATCAGATTGGCAATCTGATCTTCAATTGGTGTGCCGAGAATAATGATCCGCTCTTTAAGCAGACGCGAGTAGATATCAAAGGCGCGCTCGCCGCGGCTGGTGCTCTCAACCACCATCGGGATGAGCGCCTCGGGCCGCTGCGAGGACCAGACAGGGCTACTGGGGGCATTCCAGCTCATGCGCTCCTCTTTTCCACAGCTATAACAGACGGTAATCGTTGCAGGTCTATTCAACCGTCGTCGGAACGGTACTGGTTGCACTAACGGACGGTTCGGCAGCCTCAGCAGGCGCTGCCTCAAGCGCGGCAGGCTCGGCATTGGCCGGCATCGCACGGGCCGGGGCCTCACTGCGGATCAGTTCAAGCATGCGGGCGCGGAGCTTCTTATCCATCGCCATACTGGCGAGGTTGTTGCGCATCTCGCCCTGGAACATGCGGATGATCTCAGCATGGCGGTCTTGATCATAATCAAGCAGAATCTGATCGAGCTCAGCCTGCACCTCGGCCTCAGTCACCACAAGCTCTTCAGCACGCATCAACTCAATCAAGGCCAGCGACTGACGGGTCTGGCGCTCAGCCTCGGGCCGCAGATCGGCCATGGCCTGATCCCTGGTCTGGCCACGGTAGGCCAACATCTGATCGAGGGTAATCCCATAGCGGGCGAACTGCTGCTCCTGATCTTCGAGCAGGCTCTCGGCACGCTCGTCGATCATCACCTCAGGGATGTCCAGATCGGCCTGGGCCACCAGTTGCTCGATGAAACTGTCGATCGCCTGACGCTCCGCCGCGTTGCGAGCAGTCACTTCAAGATCGTTGCGCGTCTTGACCCGCAGTTCATCAAGGCTGCCGGAGAAATTCTCCAGCGTCGGCACTTCGTCCCACTCGGGCAGCAGGCGCTGCTGCATACCGAGCACTTCCACGTGGAAGGTAATCTCTTTGCCACGTACCTTCTCATTGGCATGATCGTCGGGCATCAGCGCCGTCACTTCGATCGTATCGCCAATGTTGGTACCAATCAGCCTGTCGTAGAGCTCATCGACCAGGCGCCCTTTGACCACATCGAGGTTCTGCTCAGGTGGTTCGCTGCCTTCGGGGCGCGGCTCGAGCGGTTCGCCATCAACGATTGTCTCGAGGTAGACCCGCAACTGGTCGCCTTCCTGGGTCGGGCGTGCCTCGTCAATCTCTTGAAGCACAACGTGGCGGTCACGGATCGCCTCAAGCATCCGCTCGACCTGCTCATCACTGACCAGTTCAGGCTCCAGAGCAACCTGGATATTACGATAATCGCCCAGGGTCACGGTCGGCTCAATCGGCACCATAACCTTGAAGGTGAAAGGGTCGGCCGAAATAACGCCACCAAAGGCAGGCGGCCCAACCGGCTCGATCTGCGCTTGCTTGAGCGCATCGCGGAAGGCTTTATTGACCAGATCGTCGGTTGCCTCCTCGACCAGCGCGTCACGCCCGAAGGTGCGCTCGATCATAAAACGCGGGGCTTTGCCAGGGCGAAAGCCGGGGATGGGATACTTTTGCGAAATACGACGGGCTGCCTGGTCAAGGCCGCGCTCGAAACGATCTTTCTCGATCTCGATCTCTAAGGCGAGCAGGCTGCCCGGCAACTTCTCGGTGGTGATTTTCACGCTCGGCCATCTCCGTAACTCAGATTGACACGCCATCGGTACACATCAGGCCCCGGCGCATACACAAGACACGCCGCTGCGAACAGGGTCGCACTCCATTATAACACGTCGGTCGGGTGTCGCAACGCTTTTGCTGCATTATCATGCGCGAATTGCCTAGCTCCAGGCCCATAATGACGCAATTTAGAGTATACTGATGAGACATGTAAAAGGTGGCTTATCCGCCCGTATGGTGGGTAATCTGTGAGGTGACGAGGGTGCAGATGCACAAACATCGTGTTTGGGCCGTCCCCGGGGTGCTCGCGCTGGTGGTGATCGGGCTGGATCAACTGAGCAAGCTGTGGGTGACCAGAACCCTCGGGCCGACACCGATGAGTAGCTTTCTTCCGCTGCTCGGCGATAGTGTCCGCATCGCTTATTCCCACAATACAGGGGTCGCCTTCAGCCTTTTTCAGGGTCACCCCGAGGTGCTTACCCTGCTTGCCTTGCTGATTATGACAGGGGCGATCTACTTCTACCGTACTCAATTGCCCAATCAACACCTGCTTGTGCAGATCAGTATGGGTTTGATTATGGGTGGGGCCCTGGGCAACCTGACCGACCGTGTGCGGCTGGGCTATGTAGTCGATTTTGTACAGGTAGGCTGGTGGCCGATCTTCAACCTGGCCGATAGTGCGATTGTGGTCGGCGCGGCGCTGCTCATGCTGCAATTTGTGCGTGATGAGCAGATCGCTCGCCGCAAGCATGATGGCCATGCCCTGACCTCGCAGTAATGCAGCTGTGACGACACACCAACACTCCAACGTGCGCCGCTGGCTGCTTCCTGCTGGCCTGGCGCTTGTGGTTCTGGCTGCCGATCAGCTGAGCAAAGCCTGGGCCATTACGCAGCTAGGGCCGGAGCCCTATGAGCGCTTTCTCTCACCAGGCCCCGCCTGGTTCAACCTGATCTATGCTCAGAATACGGGTGTGGCCTTTGGGCTCTTCCAAAATATGCCCGTCCTCTTTACCTTCTCGTCGATCCTGATCACCGTCGGGGCTGTCTACACCTATGTGCGCCACCTGCCCAACCAGAGTCTCACCGTCCAGCTTGCGATGGGCTTGCTGCTTGGCGGGGCACTCGGCAATATCAGCGATCGTCTGCGCTACGGCTATGTGGTCGATCTTATCAGTCTGGGCTGGTGGCCGGTCTTTAATCTAGCCGACAGTGCGATTACGATCGGCGTCTTTCTGCTGGCTGGCTACCTGATCTTGATTGGCGACGAGCCAATGGTCACCCCGCTGCCGCCGCCCCGTGATGATGGACTACTCAACGACCTGCTTAGCCACGATGTGGAATAGATGGCAAACAGGAGCGCGGGCAGCCCGCCTGCACTGCCCGGATGTAGAGATCTCACGTCCATGATCGAGCCCGATACATTTCAGCTGTTTGTGCCCTCTGCTGCCGCTGGTGATCGACTTGACCGCTATGTTGCCCGCACGGTGGCTGGCCTATCGCGCTCATATGTGCAGCAGCTGATCAGCGAAGGCCAGATCACGGTTGATGGCCGCCTGGCTCGGCCCAGCCTGGCCCTGCGTGGCGGTGAGTGCCTGCGGGTGAGTGTGCCACCGCCGCAGCCCACCGACCTGCGCCCTGAAGCCATCCCGTTGCTGATCGTCTATGAAGATGATGACCTCGTCGTGATCGACAAATCTGCTGGTATGGTCGTGCATCCAGCCCCTGGCCACAGCAGCGGCACCCTGGTCAATGCGCTCCTGGCACGCTACCCGACCATGCAGGTGAATGGAAGTGTGCGTCCCGGTATTGTCCACCGCCTCGATCAGGAGACCTCGGGGTTACTGGTGGTGGCGCGCCACGACCAGGCTATGCAGGCCCTGACCGAGCAGCAACGCGCCCGCAGCATGCTCAAGCTCTACCTGGCCGTCGTTGAGGGGCGTTTCAAAGAACCCGAAGGGCTGATCGATGCACCAATCGGGCGTCATCCCACTGATCGCTTACGGATGAGTGTACATTTTGGCTCTACCGCCCGTGAGGCGCGTACCTATTACCGGGTGCGTGAAGAGTTGGGCGACTACACCCTGCTCGAAGTGCGCCTCGAAACCGGACGTACCCACCAGATCCGCGTGCATATGCTGCACCGTAGCCGCCCGATTCTGGGCGACCAGACGTACGGTGGGCGTCGTCAGCGGGCCAGTTTTGGCCTGCGCCGCCAGTTTTTGCACGCCTACCGCCTGGGCTTCCGCCACCCGCGTGATCAACGCTGGTGTGAATTTGAGGCTCCCTTGCCTGCCGATCTCCAGGCTGTGCTTGAACAACTGCGTAAAGAAGTTGAGCCTAAGCCGTAGTGTGCTACAATGCCCCTGGATGTGTGGGCGGCAGCGGTATGCGCCGTTTGCACCACATCAAGCGCGATTGCCCACACTCAATGGAGAGTAAGTATTGTGAGGAGGCTGCCCATGCGCAAAAAGATCAGCATCATCGGTGCCGGATTTGTCGGTTCGACCACTGCCCACTGGTGCGCTGCCGCTGAGCTTGGCGACATCGTTCTGGTCGATATTGTTGAGGGCATACCCCAGGGGAAAGGTCTCGATCTCTACGAGGCGGCCCCGATCATGGGCTACGATGCCCGTATTCTGGGTACCAACAGCTACGCCGATACCGCTGGTTCAGATGTGATCGTTGTCACGTCGGGGGCTCCCCGCAAGCCCGGGATGAGCCGTGAAGATCTGATCAAGGTGAATGCCGACATTACCCGCAGCTGCATTTCACAGGCGGCCCCGCTCTCGCCCAACGCCGTGATCATTATGGTCAATAACCCGCTCGACGCGATGACCTACGTTGCCGCTGAGGCGAGTGGCTTTCCCAAAGAGCGGGTGATGGGTCAGGCCGGTGTGCTCGATAGTGCCCGCTATCGCACGTTTATCGCGATGGAGACCGGTGTGAGTGTCGAGGACATTCAGGCTATGCTGATGGGTGGCCACGGCGACGAGATGGTGCCGTTGCCGCGCTTCTCGACTATCGGTGGCATCCCCGTATCAGAATTTATCGGCCCCGAGCGGCTGGCCGCAATTGTTGACCGGGCGCGCAAGGGCGGTGGCGAGATCGTTAACCTGCTTAAGACCGGCAGTGCGTATTACGCCCCTGCGGCGGCGACTACCCAGATGGTCGAGGCCGTGATTAAGGACAAGAAGCGGGTGATACCCGTGGCTGCCTATCTGACCGGCCAATATGGTCTGAACGATATGTACTTCGGCGTGCCGGTGATCCTCGGTGCGGGCGGGGTTGAGAAGATCATCGAACTCTCGCTCAACGAAGACGAACTGGCCCTGCTTAAGAAGTCTGCCGATGCGGTGCGCGGGACGCTTGAGACTCTCAAGACCCTCTGAATCACCATCGGGCTTCCGAGGGGCTACAGGCCCCCCGGAAGCCCTGAAGGCACGCATCTGTGAAGGCTGCACCCTCATCGAGCAACCAGCCCCTACCCGCAGAAGCGGCGATCGATCGTTGGCGGATGATCGGCGGTGAACGTTTCTATATCATCGCACGCTGGCTGACGATTCTGCTGTTGCTTGCCGTTACCATCTTCCTGACCGGGGAGCCAATCTGGCCCGTCAGCACAGCCAGTTCACCCCTGGCAATCGTCTTCTGGGCCTATACCACCTTTAGCCTGGTGGCGACCCTGACAGTGCTCATTCCCCAGTTGGCCAATCTGCTCAGCCTGACCTACCTGATTGATCTGGCCTTTATCTCGCTGATGACCTTTTTCGGTGGCGAGGCGACGGTGATCTTCTTCCCGCTCTACCTGCTGCCGTTGATCAACGCTGCCATCCGGCAGCCTCCAGGGATGAGCTTGCTCTCAGGCATGGTAGCGGCCGTCTTCTACACCGCTGCCTATATGGGTTGGCGTCGGGTAGCGATCCCTGAGCTTGCCCTGGTGCCCCTGGATTATATGGCCCTCGGTTTGCGCGGGGTCACTCTGATTGCTCTGCCCTGGGTTACCAGTGGCCTGACCGAGCATTGGAGTGAGAATAACCGTGCCAGTGTGCGCGAGGCTCGCCGCGAGGTCGAACAGGCTCTGACTGAGGCGCGCGCCTACCGCGACCAGATGCGCTCACTCTACGAGGTGGCCTATACCCTCTCGACCACGGTCGATTATCGTCAGGTGCTCGAGGCTACGCTGCGCGAAAGCCGCAAGCTGGTGCCCTTTCAGGCTGGTTTTGTGCTGCTCTCCGCAGGCCAACCCGATGAGCTTTATGTCGCCGCCAGTCAGTCGTTGAGTGTCAGCGACCAGGCTCGTCGTGTGACAGTCGGCCCACGGATGTCTGAGGCCCTGCGCAGCCCGGAGGCGCAGATTATCAGGGAGCCGATCACCTATCCCGAGTTGAAAAGCTTCGAGAGCATTGTTGAAAGCCGTAGCGCCTGCCTCATCCCGCTGCGGGCCACCCTGCGTACCTATGGCTTGATGGTGATCGCTAGTGATGCGGCGACGGTTTTTAGCTCCGAGCAACTGGAAAATCTGACCGCCCTGGCCAATTATGCAATCATCGCGCTGCACAATGCGCAGCTGATCTTTGATCTAAAAGAAGAGCGTAACAAGCTGATCTCGAAAGAGGAAGTTGTGCGCCATCAGCTGGCCCGTGACTTGCACGATGGCCCGGCCCAGGCAGTGGCGGCGCTGACAATGAACATCGAGTTCATCAAACGCCTGGTTGATCGTGATCCGCAGCGGGTGCTCGAAGAGCTTGATAAGATGAGTGCCCTCGCCAAACGTACCACCTATGAGGTGCGTACGATGCTCTTTGAGTTGCGTCCGCTGGTTTTGGAGACTCAGGGCCTCAAGGTGACCCTTGAGCAGTACCTTGAACGTTTCAAGAGCAACAGCAACGGGGTTGAGATTGTGCTCGAAGCCGCAGGCATGGAGCAGGTTCACCTGGAGACGAAGACCGAAGGCACGCTCTTCAACATCATCCAGGAGGCGGTCAACAATGCGCTCAAGCACGCCCGCGCCAAGCATATCTGGGTGCGCTTGCGCCGCGAAAACCAGAATCTGATCACGCTGGTGCAGGACGATGGTATTGGCTTTGATCTGGAAGAGGTAATGCGCTCCTACGAGCGACGCGGCTCCTTTGGCCTGCTCAACATTGACGAGCGGGCGCGTCTGGTTGGTGGCAATGCCGAGTTGAGCTCGACCCCTGGCAAGGGCACCAGCGTTATGATCGTCGTGCCGATCGAGTCGTGAACCTGCCGCTCAATCCCTACCTGAGTCCCGAGCGGGTGCGGGCCGCCCTGCGCAGCCTTGAGTTGCGCCCAACCCGTGCCATGGGCCAGAACTTTCTGGTTGATCCCCAGGCCCTGGCGACAATTGTGGCGGCGGCTGAGCTTGGCCCTGATGATATGGTGATCGAGGTGGGGCCGGGCCTGGGGGTATTAACCTGGGAGTTGACCCAGCGGGCCGCGCAGACGGTAGCCGTTGAGCTAGACCGGCGCCTTGCGGCGCGCTTGCGCAGCGAGTTTGCGCAGGCCCCGTTGCGCATCGTTGAGGCTGATGTGCTGCGCGTGGTGCCCAATGAGTTGTTGGGCAGTGCAACGAAGCCCTACAAACTGGTGGCCAACCTGCCCTATGCGATCACCTCGGCGGTGCTACGCCACTTTCTTGAGGCGGCCCATCCGCCGGAGTTGAGCGTGGTGCTTGTGCAATGGGAGGTGGCTCTGCGCATCACGGCGGCCCCTGGGGCGTTGAGTGTGCTGGCCCATGCGATCCAGCTCTATGCCGAGCCGCACATCGTTGCTCGTGTGCCAGCAAGTAGCTTTCTGCCTGCACCAGCGGTCGATTCAGCGGTGCTCCGCCTGCAGCGGCACCCGAATCTCGCTGTCGCCGTCGATGACGTAGATATACTCTTCCGGGTGATCAAAGCTGGCTTCCTCCATGCACGCAAACAACTCGGCAACGCCCTGCCCGGCGGGCTCGCGGCCCTGGGCTACCGGCTGCCGCGCACTACCATCCTCGCCGCCCTCGCAAACGCCGGGGTTGACCCGCAACGCCGCGCCGAGACGCTGACCCTGGCTGAGTGGGCCGCGCTTGCGGCAATCCTGGCGAAGATAAATGGCGAGTGACGGAATTCCTATCCCGTTTACTGCACAAAGCCATGTTACAATAGCATGTTGCTTTCAAACGTGTGCAGTAATCACTGATTAGGAGTGCATTGATATGACAGAGAGCATGGTGGAGCCGTTTGCAATCCTGCGCAAGCAGCAGTATGCCAACCTCTTCACCTTCCGCAAGAACGGTGAAGCGGTGAAGACACCGATCTGGTTTGCCCGGCGTGGCAACAAGGTGTATGTCATGACCGTGCAAGATTCGGGCAAGGTCAAGCGCATTCGCAACAACGGCCAGGTGCTAATCGGCCCGTCTGACCGGGCGGGCAAGCCGCTTGGGCCAACTGTTGAGGCACGGGCGCGCATTTTGAGTGAGCCTGAGGAGATCCAGCGGGCCAAGTATGCCCTCGACGATAAGTATGGGCTGGTCAAGGCCGTCTTCGACTTCTTCGGCACGCTCAGTGGCATGTCGCGGGCGTGGATCGAGATTGAGCCGTTATAGAGCTCTATTCCTGCGAAGCTGGGAGGGCCGCTTCGGCGGCCTCGGCTTCAGCCAGGGTTGCCCCGGCAGGGTTGTAACGGGCGTGTTCATAGGCCGTGGTGAGGGTGATCACCTGGCCAGGATCTAGGCTTGTAGCAGCAGTGGCACTGAACTCGGCGGGGGTGCGGGCGGGTGGACGCGGGTAGCCAGTCGCCTCAAGCCGGAGCAGCAGGCGTAGATAGGCGCGGCGGATGCGTGTAGCCGGATCGTTACTGCGCAGGGCTGCTAACGCCGCGTGCAGGCCCTGGGGTGTACGCCGGAAGGGCTTGCGCAGCCGAGCGAACAGGTCGTGCAGATCGCGCCCTAAGCCCTCACGGAGCCCAAGTGACTCACGCTCCTCATCGGTTCGCCGGGCGCGGCCACGCCGCCGTTGTAGGAAGAGGATGACGAGCACCAGGATCACGAGCGGGATGAGCGCCATGAGGAAAGTCGCGCCCTCAGCAAGGCGTTGAATACTCTCCAGGGCTGCGCCCTGGCTCAGATCAGGAGTCTCCGCCTGGGCTGTTGGCGGATCGCGTAGTTGCAGGCGTGCCAGGGCAGCTTGCAGCGCCAGCATCAGCCGGGTAAGCGGCCCACCGATCACGCTCAGCACGAGCCAGGCGATCAGGCTACCGAGTAGGGCGAAGGGCAAGAGTAACATGGCAAGCAGGCCCTGCAGCAGATTGAGGGCTTGACTGCCCCCGGCAAGGCTTGCCACAAACGTAGCCAGGGTCAGCACAAGCGCCACTGCGGCCAGCAAGGTTGCCAACCAGCGCCAGCCTGGCCCGTCCGGGCCAGCGGCAGCCTCCTGCACATGGGCGAGGGCCAGGGCGGCCAGGCCAAGCCCACCAAGGGCGACGATCTGGATCAGGAGTTCCGCCGATCCCGCCGGGGCCCCGGTTCCAAGCAGTGTGCCAAGCACCAGACTGATAACCCCAGCCGCGGCAGCGCGTTGGAAGAGCGTCTCGACCGCAGCACTGTCATGCTCGAGCAGATGCGTCCCGCGCCAGAAGAGGAACAGCCCGATCAGCAGCAGGCTATAGCTTGCCAGAAAGCCTGAGCCAGGCGTCACCAGGTTCAGCAGCGCCGGGCCTAAGCCAGCAGGTTGCCAGGCCGGCAGCCATAGGGCAGCCAGACATGCCCCAGAGGCCAACACCAGCCGTCGCCGTGCAGGTAGAGCCGAGGCGATCCATTCGGCCAACCAGCCCAGGGCCAACGTGAAGGCCAGCAGTGGCCAGGGCACCCGCAGGCTAGTGAAGGCAAGCAGTGGTAGACTGACGGCCGTCGTCTCGAATGCGCCAAGCACAAGCAGGAAAAAGAGGCGCATCATGCGATTGATGATAGGCTTACGCGTTTACCTGCACCAGCCCTCACAGATCTCGCAGACATGTGAGGGCTCACAGTGTTAGGTATGCGCTATTGCCTACTTCGTCTCGCGATAGGCAACGTGGCGCCGCAGAATCGGGTCGTACTTACGCAACTCAAGCCGGCTCGGATCGTTGCGGCGGTTTTTCATTGTCGTATAGGTATGGCCGCTCTCCGTGCTCTTAAGCTTGATCACGATGCGGTTTCCCTTTTTGGCAGCCATGAGTTAAGTCCTCTCTGACACAACAAAACGCGCCTGATGGCGCACTGAGGCCTATTGTAACACCGCCCGGCCCGCCTGGCAAGGCGGGCCGAAGCGGTCTATGCAGCGGGCTTGCGAAAGACGACACGCAGGGCATCATCCTCGAAATAGGCATCCTGGGCACGCAGACGCGCCAGGCTCTGGGGCAGGACAATGCGGTGGCGGTGCCAGCCGACCGAGATCAGCAACTCATCGGCGCTCTGCGCCAGATGAACCTGATCTTCCGAGGCAAAGGGCAGAGGCACAATCAGGTCGTAGCCGCCGTCCATCTTCTCGACCCGCTGGGTCGGGCCGTTGTAGAGGAAGGCGGAGGGATCGCCTGCGCCGAAAAGGTCGTCGGCAAGCTGGCTGAGCATCTCCGGGCCGACAATCTCACGCTCGAAGTGGGGCGCACGCAGGATGGGCAGGGGTGTGAAGAGCTCGTCAACCATCGGTGCGTAGCCCTGCTGCATCTCGCGCCAGGCGGTGAAGTGGCGATCCACATCGGGCGGCAGAATACGGTTGATTACCACCGCATCGACGGCATACCCAAACAGGCTCAGGTAGGTCAGGCTGCGCTGGGCCTCGCGGATGACCATCTTCTCAAGGTTCATCACGATCCGCGCCGTAGTGACCCGTTGGTCAGTGAGGATATGGCGCACATCAACCAGTGCATCAATCGCCTGCTGGGCCGAGGCGAGCACATCGTCCTCAGCAATGGGCATATCGGTGACGCGCCGGGCGACCGGACGAACAACCTTGAGCAGGGCGCGGGCGATGGGGAAGAGACGGGCGATCCACCAGCGCATAATATCGGGCAGCGAAAGCAGGCGCAGAGTCTCGCCGGTGGGTGCGGCATCAACCACGAGCACATCATACTGCTGATCATCGTAGTGGCGTTTGATCTGCAGCAGGCTGAAGAGCTCCTCGGTACCAGGAATGACTGACAGTTCACCCTGGGCAATTGTCTCGACGCCCTGCCATGCCAGCAGGTCGGCCAGATATTTGGAGACCTGCCCCCAACTCGACTCGAGCTCGTGCAGGGCGTTGATCTCCTGCGCCCACAGGTTAGGTAAGACCTGGATCGGCTCGGCGCGCAACTCGACGCCGAGGGAGTCACCGAGGGAGTGGGCTGCATCGGTGCTAAGGATGATCGTACGGTAGCCGCGTTGAGCACAACGCAAGGCTGATGAAGCAGCGACGCTGGTCTTGCCAACCCCGCCCTTGCCGGTATAAAAGAGAATTCGCATGAGGGGCCTATCTGTCCGTGGTGGTCACGGGAATAATAGTACACGCCGAAGGTTTTTTGCGCAACCGACCCCGCGTTGTGACTGCGCAACTGAACCCTGGCTCAACTATGGCGATAGAGCCCTGGCGGTGCTTCATTGAGCACAAGCTCGACCTGCTCCCACCAGGCCCGCACAATCGTCGGGCTGGTACCGTACCAGGGCCGGTCGGGGCGCGGATCGTGGCGGAGGCCAGGGAGGATGAATTTCCGTGAGCCGTCGAGCAAGCCGTTGTTAAGCGGCACAACGCCATCGCCCCATTGGTTACCCTCGCCGCTGAGCATCCGGTAGCTCTCCCAGGCCCCGCGCTCTGGTGAAGGGCCATCGGTGCCACCGAAGATGCCCTTACCCATAATGCTCACATAGCGGATGAAGCGCCAGTAGGCTCCGGGGTAGCGTGACTGCACAAAGGCGATCTGGTTAAGGCCACCCTGGCGCCCGGTACGGTTGGTGGCGTGGGGTGTGCCAAGGGTGACCAGGGCGGCAACCCGCTCGAAGCCGTTATAGACCAGTTGGCGTGGACCATAGGGCTGATCGCCCATGTAGATCCGCGCCAGAATGCCCCCTGCACTATGGGCAACCAGGATCAGCCGGCGCACGCGGTGGGTGGCCAGAGTTTCGTGGACGGCGTGATCAAGTACCCGCAAGAGTGCGCCATAACTATCGCTGGCAATCACGCCAGCCCATTCGAGCAAGGTGATCGGCGCAATATGGACAGCCCGCCCGCTGATCTGGGCCAGGTAGAGGCGCAGTGACTCGTAGAGGGGATAGTTGCTGCCGAAGCCGCCGACAATTAGCAGTGGCTCACTGCCGATAAGCTTGCTTACCACCAGAACCTCATTACTAGGGGTGAACCTTGTTCGCCGCAGGTATTATACTGCGATGTGAGCGGCATGGGCTGGTGACGGAGGTAGACAACGATGGGACGTGGGCGCTACCCTGCGCGGCTAAAGGTCGGGCCACCGTCGCTCGATCTTGCGGCACGCTATTTGCAGATCTGGAGTGGGCGCGAGCTCTACCTACACCCTGAGCACTTTCCGCCCCTTTCGTCAGCGGGGCTTTTCGGCAATGATCGACCGCTTGAACTCGATATTGGCTGTGCGAGTGGCGATCTGCTCTTGTTTCTGGCTACGCGCCAACCAGCGACGAACTATGTGGGCCTGGAGATCCTGGCCAAACCCCTCTGGTTGGCCGTGAAGCGGGCGGCTGCGGCAGGGCTTGACAACCTGCGCCTGATCCAGGCCGACAGCCGCCTGGTCTATCGGCAAATTCCTGATGGGGCACTGCATATGGCCTATATGCACTTTCCTGCGCCTCTCTTGCGCAACCGCCAGCGTCGCCAGTTACTCGTTTCGGCCGAACTGCTCGCGCAACTGGAGCGTTGCCTGGTTCCCGGTGGTCGCTTCAGCTTCATGACCGATCAGCCGGCCCTTGCGGCTCACCTCGATCGGCTGCTGCTCGGCGCACCTGCCCTTCGCCCGGTACATCCCGAAGAGGCCTCGCTGGAACTGAGCGAGGTGCTCAAATCGCACTATCAGCGTCGCTGGGAAGCACGCGGGCGTCCAATCCTGCGGGTTGAGTTGCTGCGGGATGCTGCGCCCCCTGTGGCATTAGACAAAACCTAGATCCCCCTCTGGTTGCGCATGCGGTTTCATGGTATGCTTGGGAATAGCGGTGGGGGCAAAAGTTGCCTCTGCGCTACGACCGAGGCGATCAATGGGCATCCTTAGGCGTGTAGCCGTCATCTACAATCCCTACTCTGAGATCTCGGTGGTACGCTCGAACGAGCTTGCCGCCTGGCTGCGCGAACGCGAGATTATGACCTGGCGCGGCGTTTCTCAGGAGGCTCGTGATAATCCAAGTGCCTTGCACGATACCGACCTGGTGGTGGCGATGGGTGGCGACGGCACCGTTCTGCGCGCTGCCCGCCTCTGCTTCCCGCTTGATATTCCTCTGCTCGCTGTGGCACTTGGCCACCTCAGCTTTATGGCCGAGGTCGAGCCTGAAGAGCTTTATGCTGCGATTGAGCGCGTGATGCAGGGGGGCGGTTGGCACGATGAGCGCACCCTGATCCGGGCGATGCTCTACCGCAACGGCCAGGTACTCGGCGACTTTACCGCTCTGAATGAAGTGGTGCTCTCACGTAGCGAGTTGAGCCGGGTGATCAATGCCTATGTGCAGATCGATAATTCGGCCCTGACGACCTACCACGCCGACGGCGTGCTGATCGCGACGGCCACTGGCTCGACTGCCTATGCTCTGGCTGCTGGCGGGCCGATTATGGATCCACGCTCACGGGCGCTGCTGCTGGTTGCTATCGCGCCCCATCTCACCAGCGTGCCCTCGATGGTGCTCGCCGAAGATGCAACGGTCACGATCCGCGTCGAGAGCCACCACCATGCGATTCTGGCCGTTGATGGGCGCGAGAATATGCCCCTGTACTTCGGCGACGAGGTGGTTGTACGACGCAGCCCCAAGGTCTGTACCTTCGTGCGACTGAGCCCCAGCAGCCAGTTCTACACCCGACTGGTGGCGCGTCTGCGGCGCGATGAGTGAGAAGTAGCCAGGACGGGTGAGTAGATACACCTGGCGCTCAACCTTGGCAGCGTGCGCGTTGGAAGAGATAATTGCCAACCCGCCGCAGGCTGATCAACGTGAGCCGTGGTGGGTGCTGTGGGCTGAAGGCAACCCCTTCGATCAGGGCGGTGCGGGCGGGCGCGGGCGGGGCGGGGTTGCCAACAACGATCGGGCTGATCGTGGTGAAGACTTCGTCGATCAGTCCCTCAGCCAGGAGTTGGCCGTAGATCCGTGCGCCGCCTTCGCTGAGCAGGCTGTTGATGGCGTACTCCTGGCGCAGGGCAGCCAGCAGGGTGGGCAGATCAACGGTGGGGCCGGGTGTGATCTGCAGGTGCAGGTCGGGATGGTTGGTCAGGGCAGCGCGGGCGCGTTCAGCCCCGCTGCTGGTGGTGGCGATGATCAGACGCTGACCGGGTACCTGTAGGGCCGGGGCGGTGCCGGGCAGATCACCGCTGCCACTGATCACCACCAGGGCTGGCAATGGGCTGCGCCCCTCGCTGGCGCGCAAGGCCAGCAGGGCTGGCTTCAGGGCCGGGAAGGTTGTCCAGGCTTGCCAGCGATGGCTCTGGGCGACGCGCAGGGTGCCGTTGCCGGTCAGAATGGCGTCAGCGCGCGCCCGGAGCAGCGCCATCAACCAGAGGTCGTGGGGGGCATGGCGGCTGACCGCGTCGCCACCGGTATAGCCGGGCTCATCGAATGAGATACGTCCGTCATGCGAGACGACGAAGTTGGTATAGACAAAGGGCCGCCTGTCCGGCGGGGCCGGTAGGCACCAATCACTGCCATAGATCGCCTGGAAGCCCGCTGGCAGGCCGGGGCCGGTGCCGCTATCCTCGTCAAAGAGCAGGCTGTAGGGCTCACCGGGGCTGGCTGGCTCAGGCATAGCAGTGAGGCGTGAGGCGTGAGGCGTGAGGCGTGAGGGGTGAGGCGTGAGGCGTGAGGCGTGAGGCGTGAGGGGTGAGGCGTGAGGCGTGAGGCGTGAGGCGTGAGGCGTGAGGCGTGAGGCGTGAGGCGTGA
>CAZQCG010000055.1:0-22954 GCA_964592425.1 uncultured Chloroflexaceae bacterium | reverse complement strand
TGCGCCCATAGCCGCCACGCTGCTCATTGCGGTCACGGCTGTAGCCACCGCGCTGCTCACCGCCGCTGCGCTGTTCACCACCGCTGCGCTCGTAGCCGCCACGCTGCTCATTGCGGTCACGGCTGTAGCCACCGCGCTGCTCACCACCGCTGCGCTCGTAGCCGCCACGCTGCTCACCACCGCTGCGCTCGTAGCCGCCACGCTGCTCATTGCGATCACGGTTGACGTTAGCACGCTCATCAGCGGACGAGGAGCGCGGTCGTTCAGAGTCGGTACGGCGGGTGGCAGCCACAGCGGCCCCAGTGACAGCCACCCCGGCGGCGGTGGCCCCGGCTACCCTGGCAGGCGATGCACCCTCTGGGCGAGCCTCCTCTTGCGGCGGACGGTCAGGAACATGGGCGCGCAAACTGGCCACCTCCTCGTCGGAGAGTGGGCGTGAGGCGCGCAAGGGTAGATCACCAAGCAGCAACACACCCTCACGCACCCGGATCAGTCGGCGTACCTCGTAGCCCAGGGCGCGGGCAGTCTCGCGGATCTGGCGCTTACGACCTTCGCGCAGCACTACCACATACCAGATACCCTCATCAGTCGTCTCGGCCAGGGCCACCTTGGCCGGGGCAGTCATTTCATCCTGCAGCATGATCCCGGTGCGCCATGTGCGCAGCGCCTCCGCCTCAAGCGGACGGTCAAGCAACACCCGATACTCTTTCTCCACCTCAAAGCTGGGATGGGTAAGATGATGGGTCAATTCACCATCATCGGTGAGCAGGATCAGACCCTCACTATCAACATCGAGCCGACCAACAGGGAAGACCCGTGTCGGTGACTGAACCAGCTCAACCACCGTCGGGCGACCGTGGGTATCATCTACGGTCGAGACCACCCCAACCGGCTTATGCAGCATCAGGTAGGTACGCCTGCTTGGCTGACGGACGGGTTCACCGTCGAGCAGGATCAGATCATGTTCAGGATCGACGCGTGCCCCGGCCTCAAGCACAACCCGACCATTCACGGTCACACGTCCGGCGGCGATGATCGCCTCGCAATCGCGGCGGGAGGCGATCCCGGCACCGGCGAGGACTTTTTGGAGACGCTCTGCACTCACAAATCAACCTTCCTGTGGCCCATCCGGGCCACACCAATGTTTTAGCCAGGGGCGCAACTCACGGCACCCCTACAATCTAAATCCGGGCAGCGACAGCGCTCCCGAGTTCGGCGGTGGTGACGGGGCGCTGGCCAGGGCGCACAATATCACCAGTTCCGATGCCAGCCTCAATCACGGCGCTGACGGCTGCTTCAACGGCACGGGCAGCTTCTTCCAGCCCAAGCGAGTGGCGCAGCAACATGGCTACGCTGAGAATGGTCGCCAGGGGGTTCGCCTTTCCCTGGCCAGCAATGTCGGGAGCCGAGCCGTGAATAGGCTCATAGAGCCCAATCCGCCCTTCGCCAAGCGAGGCCGAGGGCAGCATGCCCATTGAGCCAGCCAGCATACTGGCCTCGTCGGTAAGGATGTCGCCGAACATATTTTCGGTGACGATTACATCAAAATCGGCCGGGCGGCGCAACAGATGCATAGCACAGGCATCAACCAGCATCCAGTCATACTGTAGATCGGCGAACTCTTCACGCATCAGGCGGGTGGTGATGCTGCGCCAGAGCCGGCTAGTCTCAAGCACATTTGCTTTATCGACCAGGGTCATTTTGCCATTGCGGCCCCGGGCCAGGTTGGCGGCAACCCGCACCACCCGCGCCACCTCGGCCTCGCTATAGATACAGAGGTCACTGGCCCATTCGCCATTGGCATCTCGTTCGCGGCGCTTCTCGCCAAAGTAGATCCCGCCGGTCAGTTCGCGCACAACCAGCAGATCGACCCCCTCCAGGCGCTCCCGACGCAACGGCGAGGCATCGATCAGGAGAGGGTGGACGGTCACCGGGCGCAGGTTGGCAAAGAGACCGAGGGCCTTACGGATAGCGAGCAGGCCCTGTTCGGGGCGCACCGAAGCAGTGGGGTCATCCCATTTGGGCCCACCGACCGCACCGAGCAGCACGGCACTGGCCTCGCGACAGAGGGTAAGCGTCGCCTCCGGGAGTGCACTGCCCGTTTGATCAATCGCGATCCCACCGATCAGCCCCTCACGCAAGACAAAGTGCTGGCCAAAACGCTGGCCAACCGCAGCGAGCACCTTCAACCCTTCGGCCACCACCTCGGGGCCAATCCCATCACCCGGCAACACAGCGATCGTCAAGCTCATTACGCAAACATTCCTTCCGGGGCAAGCCCCGGTCATCGTAGCGGAGGGAACTGCTCGTGTCGGGCATGCTACCACACATGTGATGTGGTAATGCGATGGTTTCACGCGAGGCGTATGGTGAACGGTAACGAGAGACGTCTGAGAGATTGAAGCGAGCCGTTGCTTCTGCGCAAGACCCGCCTGGTTTTCGGACAGGCTCTCCAGGAAGCGGGAGAGTGCCTTAAGCGAAGGAGCACTATGAGCACGCGCAGGGTTGAGTCTTTTCTACTGCGAATTGTTGTGCCCGATAGTGAAGCCAATGCGCCCGAGCGCTGGCGTGGTCGCATTCAGCATGTTGCGAGCGGGGCAGAGTTGAAGATCGACGAACTTGCCCAGGCGGTGGCTTTTATTACCGCGCATATCGATCAGAGTCCAGTAGAGATAGTCGAGCGGGAAGAGGTGAGCGGCAACAACCGTCCGCGTCGTACCCGACACACCCGCCATGCGGCCCGTTAAAGCGGGCTATCCCCATCGGCAAGCTGATCGTAGAGCGCAACCGTCTCAGGCAAGGGGTCGACGCCAAGTTCCTGGTCAAGCGCCGTCACACAGCGGGCATAGAGCCGCAGAGCGGTGCTCCGTTCGCCAAGGCTGCTATAGGCGCGCATCAGCACCTGGTAGGCCTCTTCCTGGGCCTGATCATACTCTAGCACGCGCCAGGCCAGGCCAATTGCCTCGTGGGGATTGCCATCTTCGAGCAGCAGGCTGCCGAGCCGGAGCGAGGCTTCATTAAAGAGCAACCCCAGGCGCTCACGCTCAACCACAGACCAATCTTCGTAGAGGCAGTCGGGCAGGAAGGTGCCGCCGTAGAGTTCAATCGCCCGCCGGAAGTGGGCTATGGCCTCTTCACGCAAGCCTTTATGGAGAGCGCCGTGGCCGGCGTCAACGGCGTTGGTAAACTCGGCGGTATCGTAGCTATGGTCACTCTCACTGTTAAAGCCGTAGGTGTCACCATGCTGGATGATATAGTAGGTTGGTGCGCCATCGGGGCGCCCCGGCTCAATCGCTTTGATCAGCCGGCTGAGTGTGACCCGCAGATTGTTGGAGGCCGACTCGGCCTCCAGACCCGGCCAGAGCATATCCATAATCCGCTCACGCGAGAGCATACGCCCGCGTTCGACCAGCAGCAATTGGAGTAGCTGGCGAGCTTTGATACTGCGCCAGTCGCGGTCGCGGATCTCGACCTCGCCACGCCAGACGCCGAACGAGCCAAGGCTACGGACAACCAGGCGATAGGCCGGGCGATAGACAAGGCGCTGGAGGGCATGCTCAGCGGCGTGCCGAACCCCAGGCTGACGATCCTTAAGCATCGAACGCAGGGCCGGGTAGGCCGTGGCGGCACTCAAGTCGCCAAGCAGGGTGGCGATGCGGGCGCGGATACCGGGAGCCTGGTGCAGGCCAAGCAGGCCAACGAGCAGGGCGGGGGCCTGCTCGGGGATCTGCTGACGGAGGATACTGCCCAGCATCGTCGGGGCCAGGCCCAGTTCGATGGCCGCACCGACCGCAGCAGCGACCACGGCAGGCGGCAGGGCTGGCAGGTAGCTGAAACTGTTGAGCTCACACAACTCCCAGCCAGCCCGCAGGGCGTTGAGCCGCACTGCCTCGGCACCGCGGCGGGCGGCAAGCTCGGCACGATAGATCTGGGCCGCCGCCAGGAAAAGCCCATCACCACGCTGCTCCATCTCGGCGCTCAGTTCATCGGCCAGGGCCGCCGCCCGATCAAGCTCGCCACTCTCACCGATGGCCACCAGCAAGTACAGCTGGAGCCAGAGGTCGTGCGTCCCAAGCACGGGGGGGGCCATATCGCCACCGGAGTAGCCGCGCACAGGGCGCAGATGGTGCTCATTGCCAGGAGCATGCGAGTGACGGATGAGGTCAAACGCGGCAGCGGCGGCTTCAGGATGGCCGGTCCGCTGACCGGCGTAGGCTTCGATTACCCGTGTGCGGGACAACAGGCTTGCGGTGCCACTGAGGTTAGCGGCACTACGGGCACGCAGTACATAGATGGCAGCCTCATCGAAGCGCTGCTGCTCAACCAGCAACAGGGCCAGGATGGTGGCGCTGAAGCCAATCACACTCTCCTGGGCATAATCACTGAGCCGGCGGTGGGCATCGAAGGCCACGCCAACGGCTTCATCACCACGGCCCTGCTGGTAGAGGGCAAGCGCGTGGAGCAGGAGCAGATTCTGATGCAGGCGGTCGTCATGATCAACCTGGGGTAACTCGAGCGCCTCGCTGATCGCGGCAGCTGCGGCCTTGGGGTAGCCCTGCTGGGTATGAATCGCAGCAACGATCATAGCCAGCAGCCATTGCCAGAAGACACTGCGGGGGTGACGCAGCGCATGGCCCGCTACCCGCAGGGCGGCAGCGTAGCGCCCACGGCTGTAGAGCAAAGCGGCAGTTGAGGCGAGGGCTGCACCTCTGGCCCAGGCATCACGCACATGGTTGGCGGCATAGACGGCGCGGATACAGACGTTGGCAAAATCAGCGGGCCGATCTTCCCAGAAGATCAGGGCGGCCATATCGCTAAGCGCCCGCAGTTCGCGCTGATGGTTACCCTGGTGGCGGTAGATCTCAGCTGCCTGGCTGATCGCCTGCAGGGCCTGGTCACGGGCTGCCGCAGCAATGCTCCAGCCCCACATATGCAGCAACTCGGGGTCATCGCTCCGGCGCTGCTCGGGCAGGCGCTCGATCCAGGCGCGGATACTGTTACGCTGGGGCGTATCGATCATCGGCCAGGCCCGCCGCCGCAAAGCCCCGGCCAGACCCTCGTCGTCACCGGCGGCCGCATAGTGGCTCATGGCCGCCTCGAGCATGCCGCGCTGCTCGAAGGCCTGGGCATAACGCTGGTGTAGCCTGTTCAGGGCTGGCCGCCCGATGCGCTGCTCGGCGCGCTCTTGCAGCAGGCGGCGCCAGAGGGGATGGAAACGGTAGATGTGGGCCAGGGAATCGCCGGTCTCGACCTGCGTGATCGGCAGGCCCATCTGCAGGCTACGTTCGATCAACGCCTGGGCGCTCAGGTGGCCAAGCACCTCGGCAACCAGATCGGCATCGATCTGCTCGGCCAGGGAGGCGAGCGCCAGGAAATCGAGCAGGTCGGGCGGCAAGCCCGCCAGCACCTCGCTGGCCAGGTAGTCGAAGAGGCTGCGCTCGGTGCGGTTGATGGTCTGGAGGTAGCTATGACGACGGGCGGGGGGCTGGTGTGAGAGGGCGCGCAGGGCGAGTTGCACACTGAGCACCCAGCCCTCGGTGCGCTCCAACAGCAGGTTCAACTCCTCGTCGCTTAGCTGTACACCGATCCGCATCGCCAGCTCAGCAGCCTCGCCACGGGTGAGCGAGAGAGCGTCACGTTCAATCTCAACCACCAGGCCCTCGGCCCGCAGACGCGGTAGCGGGGCGATCTCGACGGGGCGGCGCGAGGCGATCACAATATGCAAGGCTGGTGGTGCCGCACGCAGCAGATAGGTGAAGAGCTGGCCGGTCATCGGCCCATCGGCGATCTGGTGGTAGTCGTCGATCAGCAGAAAGGTAGGCGTCGTCAGCGCATTCTGTAGATCACTGAGCAAGGCCCCGGCGACCAATGGCCAGTCACGTTCGAGATCGGCAGCCGAATGCAGGATGCGCCATGCCTCATCACCCACTTCGGGCAGGTGGCGCTGGAAGGCACGTATGAGGTAGGCCAGCAACATTGCCGGAGCCTTATCATCGGCGTCCAGGCTGAGCCATGCCACGGCCGCGCCGGTACGCTCAAGCTCGGCGACCCACTGGGCCAGCAGGGTCGTTTTGCCATAACCGGCAGGGGCAACGACTACCGTCGCCGGCTGCAGGCGTACCTCAGCCAGCAGCGCCTGCAATACCGGCCGCAGCAACACCTCCCTGCGCGGGGCTGGCGAAGCCAGCTTCAGCGGCAGCAAGGCCAGCGCAGAGACAGGTGACAGACGCTGCATCGCAACCTGGGACATAAGCGAGCTTTCCAACCTTAGATAAGCATTGAGAAGAGTAGGAAGTAGGAAATAGGAAATAGGAAGTAGCTCGGGCGCATCAGGACAGGGAAGCAAATCTTTTTAGTTGTCCCGTCCTTGGCATCCTGTCACCGCTGTGAGTTGATCATGGGGCCGCAGGGTCGTTGTAACGTTCAAAGGATCCATCGGCGTAGAGCACAAAAATGCTCGGCCTGCCGGTGTTGCGATAGTCGGGGGTCCAGAGCATGAGCCCCGTGTCGAAGCGTTGGATCACACCGGGCGTATTGCCCTTCAACTCAAGCATTGGCGAAGTCGGTGCGCCCAGGGCTTCCTGCACACCCGGCTGGTTAAAGTATACCCGACCAAAGCCCATCACGGGTTGATTCGGATCGGGGCCGGGAGTCGGATCGGGCTCAAGGGCGGCCACCTCTTTGGGTGAAAATTGCTCCTGCGGGCCAGCATCACGTCCATAGAGGACAAAGATATAATCGCTGTAGGGGCCGGAGTTTTGCACATGCCAGTAATACATTGTGCCACGCTCGAAGAATTGTTGCGCGGCCCGCCCGGCCTCTTCGTTAGCCAGGGGGCAGCCCAGGCCCTGACGCACGGCCACCCGTTCGAGATAGAGCACCCCAAAGCCGCCCCGCAACAGGTCATCCTGACAACCGGCCTCAGGACTCGGGGTGGCACTCGGCTCGGGGGTGGCACTCGGCTCGGGGGTGGCACTCGGCTCGGGGGTGGCACTCGGCTCAGGGGTGGGGGTAAGCGTCGGCGAAGGAGTTGCGGTGGCACCTGGCGGCGGGGGTGCCGTAGGCACAGGTGATATGGTAGGGAGTACCCGTGTAGCGGTAGCAGGGAGGATCGTGGCCGTGGCGAGTACGACGGTAGCGGTTGGCAACACCGCCGTCGCGGTGGGCAAGGGCGGGGCGGTCGGAGTAAGTGTGACGCTCGGTTCGGGGGTACTGCTTGCGGTCGTGCCGCTCCCGCCGTCGGGGACAGGCGAGGGCACCGGCGTAGCGATGGGTGCTGGCGTCGGTACACCGTTATCACCACCGCCAGCAATAGCGACAGCCAGGGCCATACCGCCGACAAGCAGCGTGATGAGCAGGGCACTCAGCCAGATCATCCCAGGGCCACGCCGCACAACTGTCCTCTGAGCGGGCATAGCTGGCGGTCGGTTGGCTGCTGGCGGCGGCAGGATGCCCGGCGGCACCCCGCCGGCTGGCGTGGCGTCCGAGCGGGCAGAGTTGCCTAACGACGGAGTCCCGCCCCCGCCTGCGGCGACGAGGGCGGGCGGGGCGCCAACCAGCGTGGTGATCGGGCCGGTCGCCGCCGCCTGGCGCAGATCGGCGAGCAGGGCGGTGGCCGAGGCGTAGCGCAGGGCCGGGTCGCGGGCGGTGGCCCGGGCTACCAGCGCATCAATCGTGGGCGGCAAGGCAGGGTTAAGTGAACTGGGCCGGGGTACCTCCCGCGAAAGGTGGCCCAGCAGGACTTCCTGGGTCGAACCCTCGAAGGCACGCCGTCCAGTCAGCGCCCGAAAGATGAGCATACCAAGGGCATAGATATCGGTGCGTGCATCAATCGCCTGGCCGGAAATCTGCTCGGGGGCCATATAGTCGGGCGTGCCCAGCAGCGCCCCGGTGGTCGTCATACCGGGTGCATTCAGCAGCTTGGCAATCCCGAAGTCAGTGAGCAACGCTCGACTCAGGCCCGGCTCACTGGCGAGGAAGATATTGGCTGGCTTCACATCACGGTGAACAATCCCCCGCGCATGGGCATAGTCGAGCGCAGCGGCAACCGGCTCAAGCATACCAACCAGCTCCGCAAGCCCCAGCATCCCGCTCTCCTGCAGGCGATCCTGCAAGGTATGCCCGGTAAGCAGCTTCATGGCGATATAGGCCATGCCATCCTGCTCGCCCACATCGTAGACCGGCACGATACTTGGGTGCTCAAGCGAGGCTGCGGTCACCGCTTCACGCATAAAGCGGGCCACAAGCGTGGCATCATCACTGTAGTGCGGATAGAGAATTTTGAGGGCCACATCGCGCCGCAGCAGGGTATCTTCGGCACGATAGACGGCGGCCATGCCGCCTCGGCCAAGCAGGGCTTTAATGTGATAACGCCCAAGTTGTTTTTGCAACAATGATTGCAACATGTCATCAAGAGGAGACGAGGAAGCCCCTGACGTTAGCGACCCCAGGCTCAGCCAATGCATACGTAGCCAGCGCCTACCCGCGCCCCTTAGGGGCATGCGTTTGGGCCTGATCGTATTGTAGCATAGGCTGGCCTGCCAGATGTTATGTTAAGATAGTACGCATCCCTTGCCCAGAAGCCTACCAGGATGAACGCAACACCTAACCGGCTTCTAGCAGCGCCAGGCGGGCCATGGCAGCGACCCAGGCGACCTGGTCGGGCCACGCCTGGGTGTGGGCTTGATGGGCGTAAATGCGCTGGTGCTTACGCGGGCCGAGCAGGATCGGCTGGTGATCTTCGATTTTAACTTCGCTGCCGTTCCCGCAAAAAAGCATGCATACTCAGCACCATGAGCGTCACGACAGTGAGGGGGATAACGAAGAGGGTCATGGCGGCACTGAAGGCGCGCAGCTGGGCCGAGCCGGTTGCGGTGAGCACGAGGTAGATGGTGTAGGCAAGATAGTAGGCCAGAAAGAGCACCCCTTCCCAGCGGGCAATCATGCGCCCACTGAAGAAGATCGGCAGGCAGGCGATAGCTGTGGCTACCACTACCGGCAGATCAAAAGTCAGGGCGCTTAACGGCACGGCAAGGGGCTCATCAGAGATCAGGCTGGTCAGGCCAAGCACAGCGAGGATGTTCAGGATGTTGCTGCCGACGACGTTGCCGACGGCGATCTCGCGCTGGCCACGCAGGCCGGCCAGCACCGAGGTTGCAATTTCGGGCAACGAGGTACCGATGGCAACCACGGTCAGCCCGATGATCAAATCGTCTACACCCAGAGCAAGGGCAAAGACGACTGCGCCGTCGACCAGCCATTGCGCCCCGGCTACCAGCAGGATCAGCCCGCCCACCACCAGCCCCAGGTTGCGCAGCAACGCCCAGCGGCTCCGGTCAAGTTGGGGCACTGCAAGCTGCTCCGCCAGCGGGTCACGCCGTGCGGTGATCACGGTTGTGACGAGAAAGAGCACCAGCAACACCACCAGGATGAGCCCGTCGAGTCGGTCGAGCACACCATTCGCGGCCAGCCACCAGAGCAGCAGGGAGACACCGATCATAATCGGTACCTCACGCTGGAGCAGGCGCGAGGCGACGAGCAGCGGCGCAATCAGCGCCGCCAGGCCCAGGATGAGCAGCACATTGGCGATGTTGCTGCCTAAGACATTGCCCAGAGTCAGGTCGGCCTCGCCAAGCAAGGCCGCCCGCAGGCTGACGGCCAGTTCGGGCGCGCTGGTACCCAGCGCCACCACCGTCAACCCAACGATCAGGGGTGAGATGCCAGCCAACTCAGCCAGGTAGGCAGCCCCGCGCACCAGTAGGTCGGCCCCCCAGATCAGTAGAACGATCCCGGCGATGAAGAGGATGACGGTCACGATCATCTGTGTGAATCCGGGGTAGCGATGGCGTGGAGCAACTGGTCGGCCCACCAGAAGACATCCTGCGTGCAGACGTTGGCGTGCATCTGGCGCATGCGCTCGATGCGCTCCATCATACGCATCCGGCAGGCCTGCACGATCGCCTCGGCGACGCCATCAATATCGTAAGGGTTGACGATCAGGGCATGGGGACCAAGTTGGGCGGCTGCACCGGCAAATTCGCTCAGGATGAGCACCCCCTGGTGGTTCAGGTGGGCGGCACAGTACTCTTTGGCAACCAGGTTCATGCCATCTTTGAGTGGGGTCACCAGGGCGACATCGGCGGCACGATAGTGGGCCAGCAACTCGGTGAGTGGCAGTGAGCGATAGATGTAGTGAATCGGTACCCAGCCCAGGTGGGTAAACTCACCGTTGATCTCGCCGACCAGACGCTCGATGCGCTGCTTGAGGCCCTGATACTCAGGAATGTCGCTACGGCTTGGTACGGCGACCTGGACAAAGGTGACCTGGTGGAGTAGCTCCGGGTAACGCTGGAGAGCATGACGAAAGGCTTCCAGGCGCTGCTCAATGCCCTTGGTATAGTCGAGCCGGTCTACGCCGAGAATGATCTGCTGGCTGCCAAGGACTGTCCGCATACGCCGGGCCAGGTTGGTCACCTCGCGGCTGGCAGCCACTTGCATCAGGCTGGTGGCATCAATACCGATTGGAAAAACGCCCAGACGCACCCGGCGTCCATCAAGGTTAATCTGTAGCTGATCGGCATGCATTTCGACATGCAATGTCCCACCGAGCACCTGGGCGCAAGCGATAAAGTTATCACGGTCACGGGCAGTCTGGAAACCAAGCAGATCATACTGAAGCATGCCAAGCAGGATCGGCGTGCGCCAGGGAAGCTTGAGAAAGATGTCGGGGGGCGGAAAGGGGATGTGTAGGAAGAAGAGCAGGTTGGAAGTAACGCCGAGGCTGCGCAACTCCTGGGCCGTATTGATCAGGTGGTAGTCGTGAATCCAGACCAGATCGTCGGGGCTGGCACGCCGGGCGATCACGGCAGCAAAACGCTGGTTGACCTCCTCATAGGCAGCGTAATAGCCCGGATCGAAATTGGCCCGTGTCTGCAGATCGTGGAAGAGCGGCCAGATGACTTCGTTGGAGAAGCCGAGGTAGAAGCGGTCGTGCTGGTCGGCAGTGAGCGCGACCGGGGTGAGGGTATAGCCAGCCTCGCTGGCGAAGGCCTCAAGAGCCGGGCCGACGTCAGGCCCTTCACCGGCGATGGTGCCGGGCCAGCCGATCCATTCCCCATGATGGGCACGCAAGACAGGGGCCAGAGCGCTGATCAAGCCACCGGAGCCACTCATAGCCTCCCAGCCGAGCGGGCTGTCGGGGGCACGACGTAGCACAACCGGCAGGCGGTTGGAGACATTCACGAGGCGCATGGCAGCGGGTACGGATCTGGTCATACACCCTGAGTCTACCATACCCAGGATCTACCTGAGTGCCAGAACGCTTGATCAGCCATCAGCGTAGGTCGAAGTCACACCGATCCCTGGCTCAACAGCCGGATCAGCCCATCGGGGGTATGGCCTGCTGTGCCAGTAAGGTTGGCGTAGAACCGGCGGGCCGCAACGTCGATGGTTGAGCGCACAAAGGCGGGCATATTGACCGTACTCATCAGGGCCAGGTCTTCGAGCAGGCTGCTCTCTTCGTCCAGGAAGCGCAAGACCTGCTGCGGGCTATTTTCGCGGAAGAGGCGCTCGAAGAAGGCTTTGCCCCGCTCGTGGCCGCTGTCGAGCACATTGAGCAATACGCTGTCCATTAGCGCATGGCGGGGCAGATCTGGATCGCGGGCAAAGGGCTGGCCGCTGCTGCGCAGGCTCTGCACGATCTGGGCTGAGTGGCGCTGGATGCGCTGAAAGGTGTAGCCGGTCGAGGCTTTGGTCATCCCGCCGGCCGTGCCGATGTTGCAGATGTTTGGGCCAGGCTGGCGGGCAAAAGGCGCGTCAGTCATTGGAATGACCCCGTACTCGACATGCTCGATGGCATAACTGCTCAGCTTGAGTCGCTCGGCGAGGTAGCGCCGCAGCCCGGTTTCATAAACCTCCTGCGGCACCAATTCTGCGGAGAAGAAGGTGTACTCGACCAGGGCAGTATGGGCATCGAAGGGCAGCACATAGACGAAGCGCACCTCGTCACCCTGCTCAACACGAAAGTCCATAAAGGTCGCGGCATGTGGGTCGAAGACCGGGCGCGGGGCCGTGATCACCCAGCCTTTGAAGTGCTGCAACCAGTAGGTGTAGGTGGGCAGCCGCGGCCCCGGCGTGTAGATGCTGTTGAAGGCCCAGCGGCCATGCAGCGCTTCACCATCAACCTGCACCGTCACGCCGTCGCCGCGGTCGATGATCTGCTCGACCCGCCCGTAGCGCCGGGTGATGCCGGGCTGTTCGGCGAGCCAGGCCTCCATAAAACGGTAGAAGTCGCTGCCCTGGATCATCTTATAGCGGTAAGGCGCAATCGCAACCCGCTCGGCATGGCTGCCAGCATGCAGCCAGAGGTAATCCCAGGCATGGGCAACCACATGCTCGAAAGGGCCAGGGCGATATTCCCAGAAACACCAGGTACGGTCGTTGCGCTGCTTGGGGGCCTGATCAATCAGCAGCGTGCGCCCAAGCAGTCCGGCCTGGCCCAGGTGGTAGAGCAGGCTCAAGCCGGATGCACCACCACCAGTGAAGATGAAGTCAAACTGGTTCAGCATAAGCGGTTTTCACTACAATGACGAAGGCGAGCTCTGGCGCTGCAATGCGCGCTCGATCAACGCGTCCTTCTCCTGCCAGAGAACCTGAATCTCCTGCTGGAAGGCGGCGCGAAAATGTTCGTCGCTGCTGTAATCGCCGCTCAGCCATGCGGGTGGGATGGGCCGACGCTCGATATGCACGATCACCGGGCCAAGCCGCCCCTTCAACAGCTCTCCAAGCTCGACCCGCCCATGCGGGTAGATGATCGTTACGTCAAGCAGAGCCTCGAACTGCTCACCCATCGCGGCGAGGGCGCTGGCTATGCCGCCAGCGCGCGGGCGCAGCAGGTGACGAAAAGGCGAGTTCTGCTCGCTATGTTTCGCCTCTGTAAAGCGGGTTCCCTCAACAAAGTTGAGGATCGAGGTGGGAGCATCACGAAAACGCTCACACGCCTTACGTACTGTAGCCAGGTCGGCCCCGCGTTTTTCGGGGTGGCGCGCCAGGTACTCGGGTGAATGGCGCCGCATAAAGGGGAAGTCAAGCGCCCACCAGGCCAGGCCAAGCAGGGGCACCCAGATCAACTCGCGCTTGAGAAAGAAGCGCAGAAAAGGCGTCTGGTCGGTAAATACACGTTGAAGCACTGGAATATCGATCCAGGAATTATGGTTGCAGCAGATCAGATAGGAGCGATCACGCCGCAGGCCCTCCAGCCCAGTGACTTGCCAGCTTGCCCGGTGGGCGAGCACAAAGAGGCGATTATTGACCTTGATCCAGGCCTCGGCAAGCCGTACCAGCACCCGCCCAAGTGAGCGGCGTGCGCTCGGCAGGGGGGTGATCAGGCGTAGCAGTGCCACAAACATCAGCGGAACAAACCAGAAGATCGTATTGAGAGCGAGGGCCAACAGGCCGAAGGCCCCGTGGATCGGTGCTGGCAGCAACCGTAACATACGCATCCTCCTGTCTACGCGTCCCTTGTTATCGCGTATCATACCACCCATGAGCAACTACACCTGGATCTGCTCGCGCTGTAGCACCAGCTACGACGCTGACGAGGTTCGCTACACATGTCCGCAGTGTGGGGTGCATGCCAACCTGACGATGCAGCCCGACTATGCGCGGATCGGGGCAGGCTGGCAGCGCGAAGATCTGGCGGACGATCCGCGTCACTCGCTCTGGCGTTATGGGCCGTTGCTGCCCCTGGCACCTCCCACCTGGGCAGCGGGCAGCCCCTTCAGCGCGAGCCTGGGGGCCTTGAGCAGCGTGGGCTGGACGCCGCTGCTGGGGGCGGGGCGGCTGGCCACTGAGCTGGGCCTGGCCCGGCTGCTGATCAAAGATGAGGGGCGCAACCCGACCGGCTCGCTCAAGGATCGGGCGAGTGCGGTGGTGCTGGCCCGCGCCGATGAGTTGCACGAGCAGACGGTCGCCACGGCATCATCAGGTAATGCCGCCGCCGCCCTGGCCGGACTGAGTGCGGCGGCCGGTAGGCCATGTGTGATCTTTGTGCCAGCCAGCGCACCTGAGGCGAAGATTACCCAGCTGCTGGTCTATGGTGCCACCGTGCTGCTGGTCGAGGGAAGCTACGACCAGGCGGTTGATCTCTGCCAGGCAGCCTGTGCAAGCTGGGGCTGGTACAACCGCAGCACCGGCACCAACCCGCTCACCGCCGAGGGCAAAAAGACCTGTGCGCTGGAGATCTGTGAGCAACTGAACTGGCAAGCCCCCGAGACGGTGATTGTCGCCGTTGGCGATGGCAACATCCTCACCGGGCTCTGGCGTGGCTTTGCCGATGCGCTGGGGCTCGGCTGGATCAGCCAGCTGCCCCGGCTGATCGGGGTGCAGGCCGCTGCCGCCCCTGCCCTTGCCAATGCCTGGCAGAGCGGGGCCGCCGATGTGAGCATGGCCCCTGCGACAACTCTGGCCGACAGCATCAATGTCGGCCTGCCGCGTGATGGCTGGCGAGCACTACAGGCCCTGCGCGCCAACAACGGCATGTGCCTGACGGTCGGGGAAGAGGCCATTCTGGAGGCGCTCACACGGGTCGCCCGCTGCAGCGGCATCTTCGTCGAGCCAGCCGCCGCAACCGCCTTCGCCGGCCTCTTCCAGCTGGTCGCGGCTGGCCAGGTGCGCCCCGACGAGCGAGTGGTAGTGGTTAGCACCGGCACCGGGCTCAAGGACGTGCGGGCGGCGGCCCGCAGCGTGGGCAAGCCACTCCGGGTCGCCCCGCAGTTGGAGGCTGTTGCGGCGGCACTGGTGGGCCACCTGGCGTGACAGGGCTGATGCAAAGTCCGAACGAGAACGCGGATCGCGCTGATCTGACGGATTGACGCGGAGCTTTTTGCGGCAGCGCAGCGCGAATCTGTTCCATCTGCGGTATCCGCGTGCGATTGCCTGAGGCGACTTTGCATCAGCCCTGCCTGGCGTGACCCTGCTGGTTGCCACCCCGGAGTCGCTATGGTACACTTTCCCCAAGTTCTTACCTGCGATTCTGGAGATCTACACGGTGATCCCTGAAGACCAGCAACCACCTGAAGCCCCACTCCCCCAGGGACCCCGGATCAGTCGTGATACGCTCCTGCTGATTGGTGCGCTGGCCTTTCTGATCCTCGCCGTGGCGCTCACCTTTCTCTTTACGCCCGGCACGCCGGGTGAGTCTGAGCCAACCAGCGTGGCTATTGCGGCCAGTCCAAGCCCGCCTGCGCCAGAACCCTACCCGTCGCCCTCAACCGAGCCCTATCCAGGGCCAATTGTCACTGATACAGCAGTCGGTGGACGCCCCAGCCAAATCGCTACCGGCGACCCGGCAAGTGAGGCGACACCTACCGACGAGGCGATCGAGCCCTTCGAGACTGATTCGGTGCTCAATCCGACGGTGCCGAGCTACCCCGGCCCATCGGGTGAAGGGACGCTGCCGCCGCTGCCGACACTCTTCCCGACGATAGTGGTGATTACGCCAGCCCCACCACCGACCTTCCCGCCGGTAGAGCAGCCAACCGATCCGCCGGTGCTGCAACCGACTGATCCACCGCTACCAACGCTAGCGTTGCCACCGCCGCCGCCCCCGGAAGAAGAGCCGCTGCCCACTGAGGAGCCAACAATTGCGTTTGAGCCGCTGCCGACCGAAAGTCCTGGCCCGCCGCCGCCGCCCCTGGCTGATGTGCTGGAAGGAGCCGTGCGCTGGGGTCTGGCCCAGAGTCCGGTACTGGTCACGCGGGATGTGCAGATCCCGCCTGGGGCCGAGCTGCTGATCGAGCCAGGCGTTGAGGTGCGCATCGATCCCGGGGTGGCGATCTATGTGGATGGTGGGCGACTGCTGGCGCTGGGCTTACCGAACCAGCGGGTGCGTCTGGTCGGGGCTTCGTCGGTGCGCTGGAATGGGCTGTTTGTGCGCCCCGACAGCTTTGTCGTGCTTGAGAATACCGACCTGCGCGGCGGTGGCGGTGGCGGTACGCTGATTGCGGCTGAACGGAGTGAGCTGATCGTGCGCTCCAGTCGCATCACCGACAACGGCGGGGCAATTCTGCTCAGCGATACGCGCCTCGAACTGCGTGACAGCGAAATAGCTGGCAATGACATGCCCTTTGGCCCGGCCCTGACGGCCAGCTACAACCGCGGCAGCTTCGTTACCCTCAGCGGCAACCGCTTTGGCGGCAACCGCATTGCCGACGGGGCCCCACAGGTGCGCTTGAGTAACAACAGCACCTTCGAGACGCTCAACCTGACGGTCGAAGGCAACCTGATCCGCGGCGGCGCACCCAACCTGCAGCTGACGACCAACGGCCCCCTCAACGGCAATGTGCGCTGCAACGCCATGATCGGCGATGTCCAGGGCTTCGGGCTGCTCACCAGAACACCCCAGGTCGCCCCCAATGGTCAGAAGCCCCTCGACCTGCGCGTTGAGAACAACTATATCGATGAACATATCCCGCCGATCATCCCTGTCTATCTCCGCTATGGCCTGGGGCGTGGGGCAACCAGTGAAGTGCTGCTCGATATGCGCAACAACTGGTGGGGTGAGCGCACTGGCCCCTACCATCCCGAAGAGAATGTTGACGGGCGCGGTGACTCAGTCGGCGTGAATATCAGCTTCGTCCCCTGGCTTGAACAGCCACCCGCCTGCGCGCCTCAGCGCTAATGAGCAGGAGGGGCACAGCGCACTGTGCCGCTCCCCATAGCGAAAGATAGATGTGGCCCTCTAACCGATTCTGAAGCGGAGCCTGCGATGCGCGTGCTTGAGACCAGGGTCTTTCGTGGCCCAAACCCCTATGGCTATCGCCCGATCATCCGCATGACCCTCGACCTCGAAGCGTTGGAGGAATACCCTTCGACCCGGCTGCCGGGCTTTAATGAGCGCCTGGTCGAGCTCATCCCGACCCTGCAGGAGCATGGCTGCTCGTACGGGGAGCCGGGCGGGTTCATCCGCCGCCTCCACGAGGGCACCTGGATCGGCCATATTGTCGAGCATATCGCCCTTGAGCTGCAGTGCCTGGCTGGCACCGAGGTTACCTACGGGAAGACCCGCTCGGTGAAGGATCGCCCCGGGCTCTACGATGTGGTCTATTCCTACCAGGAAGAGCAGGTCGGGCTAGAGGCGGGTGAGCTGGCCCTGCGCCTGGTACGCAGCCTTTTGCCCGCCAGCTTGCCGAGTGCGCTGCCGGAGGAGGAGCGCGCTGGCTTCGACTTCGCCGCCGAGCGCGACGACCTGATCAGCCGGGCCCAGGATCTTGTGCTCGGCCCGACCACCGCTGCGCTGGTGAACGAGGCCCGCAAACGCGACATCCCCGCGATTCGCCTTGATGACCAGAGCCTGGTGCAGCTGGGCTACGGCAAGCATCAGCAGCGCATTCGCGCCTCGGTTACGGGCAAGACCTCGAATATTGCGGTTGAGACGGCCAGCGACAAGGAGTTGACCATTCGCCTGCTGGGCGACGTGGGCCTGCCGGTGCCGCGCCATCGCCGGGTGCGCAGCACTGCGGCCGCCGTCGCGGCCGCCGAGGCGCTTGGCTTCCCCCTGGTGGTCAAGCCCCTTGATGTGAGCCACGGACGGGGGATCAGCCTCAACCTACATACCAGCGCCGAAGTGGAACGCGCCTTTGAAATCGCCAGCGAATACAGCTCATCAGTACTGGTCGAGGGCTTCCTGCAGGGCAAAGACTACCGAGTGCTAGTGATCAACGGCGAGGTGGTCGCCGTCGCCGAGCGCGTGCCAGCCCATGTGATCGGTGACGGCGTCCATACGATTGCCGAGCTGGTAGAGATCGTCAACCGTGACCCACGCCGCGGCTTCGGCCATGAGAAGGTGCTGACGAAGATCAAGCTGGGCCACCAGAGCGACCTGCTGCTTGAGCGGGCTGGCTATAGCTTGCAGACCGTTCTGCCTGCTGGTGAGCTCTTTGCCCTGGCGGCAACTGCCAACCTCTCGACGGGCGGGACGGCCATCGACCGTACCAGCGAGATCCACTACGAGACGCGGGAGATCGCCCGGCGAGCAGCGCTAGTGGTTGGACTTGATGTGGCCGGGATCGACGTGATCACCCCCGACATCAGCCAACCCCTGCGTGAAGTCGGTGGCGGGATTGTCGAGATCAACGCTGGCCCCGGCTTCCGCATGCACCTGCAGCCCTCTGAGGGGACGCCACGCAACGTAGCCAAACATGTGATCGCCATGCTCTTCCCGAAGGGCGAACCGGCGCGCATCCCCATCCTCTCCGTCACCGGCACCAATGGCAAGACGACCACTGCACGCATGGTTGCCCACATTCTCAAGATGAGCGGGCGACGGGTCGGGTTGACCACCACCGACGGCATCTATATCGACGGCGAGCTCTACCTGCGCGGCGATATGACCGGCCCCTGGTCGGCGCGGATGGTCTTGAAAGATCCCACCGTTGATGCGGCGGTGCTCGAAACGGCCCGCGGCGGCATATTGCGCGAGGGGCTGGGCTTTGACCGTTGCGACGTCGGTTGTGTCTTAAACGTTTCGAACGACCACCTGGGGCAACGGGGGGTCAATACGGTCGAAGAGATCGCCGCGATCAAGGGCCTGCTGCTCGAAGTGGTGCGCGACGACGGCTTCAGTGTGCTCAACGCCGACGACCCGCTGGTGGTCGGTCTGGCCGAACGCGCCGAGGGCCGGCGGGTCTACTTCAGCATGCACGGCGGCGAAAGTGCCAGCGAGCTTGTCAGGCAGCATATTGCCGGCGGTGGCATCGCGGTTGTGCTGCAACCCGGTGTACGCGGCGAAATGATCGCCATCTACGATGCCGAGCAGTACATCCCACTGCTCTGGACACACCTGATCCCGGCTACACTCGAAGGCAAAGCGCGCCACAACGTGGCCAACGCCCTGGCTGCAACAGCGATCACCTACGCCCATGGCATCAGCATCGAGCAGATCCGCCAGGGCCTGCGCACCTTCACCACCAGCTTCTTCCAGGCCCCTGGGCGGCTCAACGTCTTCGACGAGCACCCCTTCCGCGTCCTGGTGGACTATGGCCACAACCCGGCTGCCTTCGCAGCCATGCACGACCTGGTCGAACGGCTACGCCCGGCCTACCAGCGCGTGATCGGCGTAGTCAGCGCGCCCGGCGACCGCCGTGACCAGGACATTGGCGAGGTTGGCACGATTGCCGGCACCATGTTCGACCTGCTCATCCTGAAAGAGGACGACGATCGGCGCGGGCGAGCGCCCGGTGTGATTCTGTCGATCTTACAGCAGGCCGCCGAGGGGGCCGGCATGCACAGCGCACAGATCGTACGTGTGCCCAACGAACTGGAGGCGGTGCGGCATGCGCTGAGCACAGCCCAGCCCGGCGACCTGGTAGTCATCTTTGCCGACAACATCACCGGGGTCTGGAAAGAGGTGATCTATTTCGGCAAGGCCGATGGGTCAGGGAGCAGCTCGCAATAACACAGAGGTCACTTCAAGAAACGTTCGAACCAGCGAACAGAGAGGCGCACCACCGCATCGATCTGATTGGACGGCTCGTTGAGATGGGTCGCCGACGAGATCAGGGCCAGGCTCGATCCGGAGGGTAAGAAAGGCAGGGCAGCCTGATTGCGGGTAATCAGGGTCTGCTCATCATCATTAACAATCATCAGCGTTGGTGCACGCACCGCAGTGAGGTAGGTCGAGGCCAACTCAGGTTGACCGCCCCAGGCAACAATCGCGCCGAGGGGCCAGGGCTGCTCGGCAGCAGCCTGCAACGCGGCCTGGACACCCCCACCGATAGCGAAATAGCCCAGGCTCATGCCGCTTGTCTCAGGCCAGGTATTAATCCGGTCGGTCGCAACGAGCAGACGCCGGGTCAGGCAATCAAAGGTCGGCTGCTGGGGCTTATCACCGACGGCAAGCTGATTCTGCTCTTCAAGGGTCAACAGATCGACCAGCAAGGTGGCGAAGCCGGCATGGTTCAACCGGCGCGCAAGCGCCCGGTTGCGCAGACTCAGGCGATTACCGCTGCTACCCTGGACGAAGATCAACACATGCTCAGCCATGGTCGGTAGCGTAAGCGTTCCGTCAAGGATCAGCTGATCTGCGGCGATGTTAAAATGCAGCATATCGCTGCCGAGGGTATCCATATCCTTTACCATAGCCACTCCTCCTTGCACCTACGCGACCGGCATAGGGGAAGGATGGGCTAGAGCGGCGCTGCCGGTTCTAGCATGGTAGTCCTCTTGATCTTCTATGCCTATCCGTAGGATCGCCGGTCAGGTGCCCGTAGCACTACTGAGTAGCCCCAACCAGGCTAAGGGTTCATAAAGAAATTACTTCCTTCGCCGCAGGCTCGCCGTGGGGCTCAAAACCGCGGCTCCGCTCACGAAGCTGGAGCAGCCAGGGATGTGTGCCGTACATCTTCGGTATTTGTGTAAAACGTTTGTCGATACCTACTTCGCGTCCAGCACCTCATCAACGCTCACGTCAAAGCCACGCAAGAGCTTTGATCTCGCGCGAGCACCGCGGTGGAAGACACCGTATTCGGTATAGGCATCTTCTTCAAGCACCAGCACGGTAATCGTGTTGGTAAGCGGGCTGACAATCCAATACTCAGGGATGGCGGCCTCTGCGTAGTCAGCCACCTTCTCGACCGTGTCGCGCTCCGGATCGTCAGGACTGACAATTTCGATCACCAGATCAGCGCCAAGCCAATACATATTCTGATTGCGTGGGTCTTGGGCATTCCGGAGGACCAGCACGTCTGGCTCGCGAAACTTGCCGGGCCGCACTTGAACCCGCAGCGGAGCAAAGAGAACCTTCCCACCTTGTGGGCGGAGGAACCGGAGCAGCAGTTCATACAGCAACGCGAGGATGACCTGATGATCGCGCGTCGGCATCGGGAGTACCTCGATAACTCCGTCGGTAAACTCAATGAGATGATTCGTCTGGTTCGTCAGCTTGAGGTATTGCTCGACACTCCATAGGCCCTGGAGAGGCTCAAGGGTAAGGTCGAGGCCATCAACGGCACGAACCATACGAAGGTTACGTGTCTGGGTATCAGTGGTCATACCGCTACCCTCCGTGTGAGCGTGGTACCTGACTGCAGTATACCTTGCAGTTGCCTCGTTCGCAACGCGCCTACCAAAAAGCCTTTACAAAGCCCTGAGATCCCAATGAGAGGCAATGTACGTATCTGGGCGTCTTCTTGATGCGGCATTCCTCAATGGCTTCGGAAAACCCTCGCGCCCGTGTTGGGTTCCGCAGCGGGTGAGGAGTTGGACGGGAGCCTGAGCGTGGAGAGCCGGCCCGGTGCGGGTGTGTGCCGTTCCTTTCTGCCGCCGCCGCTTGAAAGCGCACCGCCAGCCGCGCGAGCACCAACTCCTGGTGCGCCGGGCTCACCGCTGCTGCCTGGATCGCCGTCGTTATGCAAGAGAGAAATCGTGAACATGAGCCAGTTGCCACACCCAGCACTACACCAGCCGCCCCCAGACCTCCCCGAGCAGATCGTGACCGAGCGCCTCGTAGTACGCCCCTACCGGGCCGGCGACGAGCGCTGGTACGCCGAGACGAGCGCCCGCAACCGTCAGCACCTCGCCTGCTACGAGGCCGACAACCCGATGATGACAATCCAGAACGCTGAGGACGCCGAGGCGGTGCTGCGCGACTTTGCCACTGCCCGGACCGAGCGGCGAGCCTACTTCCTGGGCTGCTTCCTTAAGGAGAGCGGCGCCTTCGCGGGTCAGATCTACCTCGGTTGCCTGGACTGGACGGTGCCAGAGTTTGCACTCGGCTACTTCGCTGACGTCGCGCACACGGGTCAGGGCTATATGACCGAGGCAGCGCGGGCTGTCCTCCGCCTCTGCTGCGAGCACCTGGGGGCGCGACGCGTGCGCCTGGAGTGCGACGACAGCAACGGGCCGAGCGCCCGTCTGGCCGAACGTCTGGGTTTCACCCTGGAGGAGCACCTTCACGAGACGCACCGCTGGCCAGACGGGTCTTTTAGCGGGACGTTGCGCTACACGATCGAGGTGTCGGAGTAGTAGGCCTGGTGGGCGTTGGGCGCGTCGTTGTAGTAGTCCGCGATGCCCGAGGTGTGGGCGATCAGCTGGGCGATGGTGATCTCCTGGGCGTAATCGTGCCCATCGGAGACATTGATGCCCCGGATCAGGTCGGCCGGCAGGTACTTCGCAATGGGGTCGTCGAGGGCGAGGGCGCCCTGCTCAGACAGGCGCATGATCGCCACCGCCGTGTAGAGCTTGGTGACGCTGGCGAGGAAGATCGGCGTGTCTGCGGTCATCGGCACCTGACCGTCCTGTCTGGCGACGTCGGCGGCCCCCGACCAATGGAACGAGCCGTGGCCTTTGATCACGAACAGCACCGTGCTCTTGATCTTGGGGTCGTTTTTTCAGCCTCCTGCTCTCACTCGGCGGGCTGGATCAGCAGCAGGGGCACGATGAGGAGCCAGGAGAGGCGTGCCAGGCCGCTGCCTACGCTGGCTAGTCCGATTGAGGCGAGGAAGACTGCGGGGGCTGCCAGGGTACGCCGGCGGCTGCGCCAACAATCCGCTGTAGAGAGCGGCCTAGCCAGAAGACGCCCGCCCGCACCCGTGGCGTGCCACCAGAGGCCGGCGCTCAGCAGCCCGACCAGCGCCATGGTGAGGGCGTAGACGATCGTCGCCGCCGCGTAGACGTACTCCCCCAGGAGGGCGGTTGGGAAGGGCACCGTGCCGATGACCAGCAGCAGGAGCAGGTTCAGGAACAGCAGGCGTCGGTCGTAGCGCACGATCTGACTAAACATGCGGTGGTGCCCGAGCCAGTACACGCCGATGACCAGAAAGCTGAGGACATAGCTGAAGTACTTCGGCCAGAGTGCGAGCAGGGCGGCGCGAAGCGCGGCATTGTCGGTGAGCTCCACCCCCACCGGCAGGCGGATCTCGAGGGCCAGCAAGGTGATCACGATCGCGAACACCGCATC
>CAZQCG010000054.1:0-23973 GCA_964592425.1 uncultured Chloroflexaceae bacterium | reverse complement strand
GCTCCGGGGTATCGGTCGCGGTGGCGGTCGGGGTGTTGGTGGGCGTATTGGTCGCCGTCGCCGTCGGGGTAGCGGTGGCCGTCGCCGTCGGGGTGTTGGTGGGCGTAGTAGTCGCGGTGGGCTCCGGGGTATCGGTGGCCGTCGCCGTGGGCGTGGCGGTTGCCGTGGACGTGGCCGTGGGCGTCGCGGTGGTGGTCGGGGTGTTGGTGGGTGTCGGGGTGGGCGTATTGTCGGCCAGGGCGATAGTGGCGTAGCCGATCACCTCACGGGTATTGAAGACCTGCACCAGGGCCGGTGTCCCTCCAGCTACCGCTGTGTTTACGTTGAAGCTGATCGTCTTGGCCCCGGCTGGCGCGCCTTCGGGCAAGCGCACCAGCAGAGCGCTGCGGGCAACGCCACGCGCTGCCGCATCAGTCACTGCTGCCGGGTCAACCGCGAAGCTGGCCTCCAGGTTAAAGCCACTGATTGTCCCGACACTCACCGCATTCATATCAATGCTCGGTGGCAGGGTGATCAGCACGCTCCCACCGGCAGGGACAACCTCACTGCTGAAATTGAGCGTATAGTTTGTTCCCGCTAGTTCCGATGAGACCTCGGTAAGCGCCTGGCCGGGGTTCATCTCAGCCAGGCCAAAGCGAAATGAATTGGGCCGGATGCTGGTGGCGTAGTAGAGGCGATAGGTCCCACCTTCTTTGAGCCCACGCACAACCCACACTTCATCGCTTGTGCCAGTGGTGATCAGATCCATCGCGCCGGTCCAGACCGGTAGGTTCGGGGTGGGGCGCACCCAGGTGATGCCGTCGCTTGAGACCATATGACCAGTGGTGTAGCCGGTGCTATAGCCATTAGCCTCGTACCACATACGATAGATTGCCCCGTCCTTGATCACCGAGGGCACGCCGAGGTTGTTGTCGTCGAAGCTGCCGCTAGGGCCTGGGACGGTGATCGAGCCATCAGGCTGGGTTGCCACACGGGTCCAGTTGACACCGTCGGCTGAGAGGGCGTGGCCAATGCGGAAGGTGTAGGCCGGGCTGGTGCTGACACCCTCAAACCACATCCGGTAGCACGTGCCACTGGTGCGCCCTTCCTCACAGGGTAGTGCCGTGCTGGCCTGGTCAACCAGGACAGTCGGTCCAACGATATAGCTGGCATCAAACTGGCCAGCGACGCCTGAGTGGGTCAGCACGGCCCCATTGCTGAGCGGGCCACGAACCCGCGTCCAGGTCAGGCCGTCTTGCGACTCGGCGAGGCCAATTCCGGCGATGGTCGAAGCATCACCGAAGCCGGAGTAATACATACGGAAGGTTGTCCCGACCTTGATCACGTTCATGGTCGAGACCCCGGCGCGGTCGAAGTCGCCAACCACACCTGATCCGGCTAGCACGGCTCCAGCGCCGGCTGTGCCGGGCACACGAAGCCAGCTGATCCCGTCGGACGAGACAGCATAGCCGATGCGACGCTCGTGCAACGGGGCATCACCGGTGCCGACATACCACATCCGGTAGCAGGTGCCACTGGTACGCCCGTCCTCACATGGAGCCAGGGCCGAGGCTTCGTCCTGCAGAACCTGAGGTGGGAAGATTTCGGTTGTATCAAAGCTCGTGCCCTCACCGCCACAGCCGCTTCCATTTGGCCCAAAGATCGCCCCGTTGTCGCACAAGCCAATCACCTGCTGCCAGGGCTGCGCATTCTCGTTTGGCCCAGGGATCGCTGTCGGGGTCGGCGAAGGGCCTGTGGTTGGTGTGGCGGTTGGGGTGCGCGTGGCGGTTGGGGTGCGCGTCGCAGTTGCGGTCGCTATGGGGGTATTGGTGGCTGTGTCGGTCGGTGTCGCAGTGTCGGTCGCGGTGGGGGTGTCCGTTACGACTGGTGTATTGGTTGCCGTGGCAGTGTCGGTCGCGGTGGGCGTGTCGGTTACGACAGGTGTATTGGTTGCCGTGGCAGTGTCGGTCGCGGTGGGCGTGTCGGTTACGACAGGTGTATTGGTTGCCGTGGCGGTGTCGGTTGGCGTCGCAGTTGGGCTTGGCGTCGGCACAACTCCGCCTGCAGCGATGGTGACACTGCCATGCTCAAGCACCTCGCGTGAGTCAAAGCTCTGTATCAGCAGGGTTGTCGTCGCAACCGGTGTCTCGGCCAGGCTGAAGCTGATCGTCTTGGCACCGGGGGCCGCCCCATCCGGCAGCGTGACCAGCAGGGCTCCTCGGGCCACCCCACCTGCCTCGGCGTCGGTAAGGGCGGATGGATCGGCGCTCAGGGTCGCGCTGATGCCAAAGCCGCTGATCGCCAGCGGGGTCACTTCGCTGAAGGGAATGCTTGCCGGCAGGGTCAGCAACACCGAGCCGCCAGCCGGAATGGTGGTGGCGATATTGAAGTTCACGCTATAGCTAGTGCCACCGCCACTCACCTCGATCGCAGGCAGCAGGCTACCTGGCGTAACGCTGGCCAGGCTGACCCGCTGCGAGCTCTCGCGGGTAGTGGTGTTGTACCACATGCGATAGCTCAAGCCCTCTTTAAGCACAAAGGGAGCCCAGACATAGTCGGGGCTGAGCGTGCCGGGGTCGTTTGCCCCGCTCCAGACAGCATCGTTGGGTACCGGGCGCACCCAGGTGACGCCGTCGGTCGAGACGACATGGCCGATGCGGTGAGCACCGGCAGCATCCTGAGCGTTGTACCACATGCGGTAGAGTAGGCCATCCTTGATCACTGTCGCCACAGCAGCATTCTGCGCATCGAAGGTACCAGTAGGCCCAGCACCAATCACCGCGCCGCCCGTGCCGCTACCTGCGACGCGCACCCAGTTCAGGCCATCGCCCGAACGGGCATGGCCGATGAAGAAGCGGTTACTCGCATCAATGCCCTGGTACCACATGCGGTAGCAGGCCCCACTGGTACGGCCATTCTCGCACGGTACAGCGGCACTGGCCTGGTCGAGGATGACCCGTGGCGCGGCGATGATCGTCTGGTCAAACGTCCCTGCCGTTCCCGATGGGCGCAGGACGGAGCCTTCGTTCAGGGGGCCGCTCACCCGCGTCCAGTTGAGGCCATCGTTCGAGGTGGCCGTCCCGATACTGAAGGTACTGCCATTACCGCCGGTGTACCACATCTGGTAGCCGCTGGTCGTGCGGATAACCGTGGGGAAGGAGACATTCGCCCGATCAAAGCTGCCGGTCGTGCCGAAGCCGAGCACACTGCCCGCGCCAGCGTTGCCGACGACCCGTGTCCAGGTCACGCCATCGGGCGAGAGGGCCAGGCCAATCCGGCGAGCCCCGCCGCTATCGAAGCCGGTGTACCACTGGCGATAACAGAGGCCCTCGGTGCGCCCATTCTCGCAGGGTGCAGCCACACTGGCCTGGTCACGGATGAGGCTATGGCCATAGACCTGGGCCGTATCGAAGCTGGTGCCACTACCGCCACAGGCATCATTGGCACGACCAAAGACCGCTCCCTCAAGCGCAGGCGGGCAGGCCCCCGCTATATGCGTCCAGGACTGCCGGTTGGGCACCGTCGCTGAGGTTGGTGTCACGATCAGCAAGCCCAGCGCCGTGGTGAGCATGAGCAGCAGGAGTATGGTTAGAGGCTTGATCGCGAAGGTTTGCACTTTGCTCACGTTGTCCTGCTCCTGGGTTGCGTGGAGGGCGTTTTGGGAGCGGTCACAGGTGACACCACAGCCGTAAAGCTGCAGTAAACGACCTGGATCGAGCCACTATCAGTCTACCAACCCGACCTAAACAGGCGATGAACTCAGAAATAGCCTTTGTAAAGTCACACCTCCTACGATTTTCTGTCGTAGGAGGTGTTTTGCTTTTACTAATGCGGTAGAGGAGCGCCCGGTGTTCCTGACACTCTGTTCATCAACGTTGTTGATCGAGCCAATTGAGCAGATGTTCCATTGCTCCAAGGTGGTAGCGTTGCACCCACTGGGGGTCGCTCCAGTCGATTGGCCCGCTAGTGATGTCGAACAAGGTATGCTCGGCACCCTCAGCTACATAGAGGTCAGCCTGGCCGGGATAGGCTGCTTGATGGGCTGCCAGGGCTTGCGGGCCGATCTGTGCCAGGTCGGGCTCAGTCGCAGCCACAATGATCACCACCGGTGCAGCAATGGCGACAATTTCTTCTGGTCTGAGCAGGCTGGAGAGTAGGGCTACCCCACGCGGGGGTGCTGCGGCGAGATAGTCGGCAAACATGGTGGCTACATGGCGTGTGCCGATACTCTGGGCCACAAGGAAGACCGTTGTCGGATCAGTTCCCGGCTCGGCCACAGCAGCACGGTAAGCCGCCAGGGCATCTTCAGCCTCGCAGCAGCCAAAACTGCCGCCACTGGCCCCCGTGCCGCGCTTGTCGAAACGGAAGACAGCATAGCCCCGCGCTACCAGCAGCTCGGCCAGGTAGCCGTAGGCATCGCGGTTCACCGGGCCTGAATGGTGAATCACCACCACCAGAGGGGCCGGCGCTGCTTCTTTTGGCAGGCTCAACTCGCCTGCCAGGATTACCCCGTCTGCCGCGGCAAAACGCAGCTCACGTCGCTCAGCCGCGATCGGGTCAAGCACCGGTGTCGGCAGGGCCTCGCCCGGTGTCGGGGTTGCCGTCGGTGCAATCGTATTGCATGCCGTCAGCAAGAGCAGCAGAGGCAGGCTTACTGCCCAGAGGAGGAGGTGACACTCCGCAGCCACTAAAGTGGCGCGGCTTCTTGGCCCAACCCGCCTCCTGGCGAGCTTAATGACCAACGGAGCTGTCCGCCCCGGTTGAGGATGTTGATTGCGGCGTTGTGATCACGGTCGAGCGAGAGGCCACAACGAGGGCAATCAACCCATCGGTCTGCTAACGAAAGCGTCTCGAAGACGTGTCCGCAACCAGAAGAGCACCGCTTGGACGTGTTGCGCGGATCTACCAGGACGATTACACGACCGGCGCTTGCAGCCTTGTGCGTGAGTCGCTGAACCAAGTAGCCCCATCCGGCGTCCAGAATGCTCTTTGCGAGGTTCCCATGAACCAGGCGCGTGATCGTGAGGTCTTCGAGTGCCACACGGTCGTGACGTTTCACCAGATCGTGCGCCAGCTTGTTGAGGTAGTCCTTGCGCTGGTTCGCCACCTGCTCGTGACGGTTTTGCAGGATCACCACGGCCTTGCGCCGATTGCTCCCGCCCTTCTTCCGACGGGCAACTCGTCGTTGAGCGACTCGTAAGCGCCGCTGCGCCTTGTGGTAGAACCGAGGATGGGGCACCTGCTCGCCGTCACTCGTCGTGATCAAGCTCGCCAGTCCCACATCAATCCCTACGTCCTTGCCGGTAGCAGGAAGCGGCGTCGGCTGCTCCACCACACACGAAAAGCTGGCGAACCACTTCCCGGCCCGCTTGCTGATGCGGATCGTCTTGATCTGGCCCTCTATCGGGCGATGCCAGCGTACCGCCACCCGCCCGATGCCCGACAGCTTCAAGCGGCGTCCATCGAGCCGGAAGCCGTTCCCGTATTCCTTGAAGCCAAACGAGTGCCAGCGGTTGCGCCCTTTGAAGCGCGGATAGCCTGGCGTTTCGCCCGCCTTGACGCGGCGAAAGAAGGCAGCAAACGCCTTGTCGAGATCCTGTACCACCGTCTGCAAGACGTGGCTATGGACGTTTTTCGCCCACGGGTTTGTCGCCTTGCGCTCCTTGACCTGGCGCAATTGCTCGTACTTGCCTATCGTTTCGCCCCGCTCCTGGTAGGCCGTCTTGCGCTCGGCAAGACAGTCGTTGTAGAAAAAGCGGCAGGTCTCCAGGGTCGCCTCCAGCAGGCGTGCCTGGGAACGGCTCGGGTAGAGGCGATAGAGGAAGGCTTGCCGCGCCATCGTTGTGACCTATGGTATCGTGCTGATCAATATAGTCAGTATACCATAAGTAGCACGCATGATCAAACGATTCCCGCTTCAATTCACTGAAGCCGAACACCGTGCGCTGAAGGTTGCGGCAGCACAGGCTGGTATCAGTATGAACCAGTTCATTCGTGATGCGTTACAAGCGAAGATCGTCCGCCAGAACGCGGATACGAAGGGTTCCACGGTGCTGGCTGAAGCCAGCGAGAAACCCGCCTAACCGCACGGATTCAAACCCGGCGGCTTGCGGCGGGTTCCGCACGGTCAGAGTAGCGCAAAGTTTACTGTGTGATCAGGGGCAGGAAGATGGTCGAAGTCGCTGGCCCTGGTGTGCGGGTGAGGCGCGGTGTGCTCGAGGCAGTCCGGGTCGGTGTGGCAAGGGTGCCAGTCGGGGTGCGGCTGGCGGTCGGGGTGCGGGTGGCAGTGGCAAGGGTGCCAGTCGGGGTGCGGCTGGCGGTCGGGGTGCGGGTGGCAGTGGCAAGGGTGCCAGTCGGGGTGCGGCTGGCGGTCGGGGTGCGGGTGGCCGTCGCAGCGGTTGCCGGGGTGAGCGATGGCGGGGGGCCAACGCCATTCGGGGCAAGGGCAATGACCGCACCGTCGTTGGATCGCCAGTAGAGCACACCATTATCATAAATTGGGCCACGCACCGGCGGATGCCAATACTGGTCATAGGCGGCAGTACTGGCATAATAGATATAGAAGCCAGCATCAAGTTGGTAGCCGTCAGCCGGTGATGAATGGCCCACCGGGCAGTAACGCTGGGCACTGATGCGTTGATCGCAGCGCCCCGTGCCAACGGTATTGCTCACCGAGAGGTATTCGCTGGAGGGAATCGGGCTACTGTAACTCGATCCGCCGCTTGTGCGGTTAGGTATGCGGATGGCCCCCAGCGACATCCAGTGCCCGTGAAAGAGCACATCGCCAACCATGCTCAGTGCGCCCTGCTCATCGGTTGGCAGGCGTATAGTGCCCTCATTTTTATGATCCTGGACAAAACGGATGCTGCCAGTGCTCAGATCCATCTCACCAATGGTCGTATCCTCGCGCCCGTCGCAAGTACTGATCCGGCAGGCCTGACGGTTGCGCCAGAGCAGATAGGCAACCTGACTGTTATCGGCGAGTTGCTTCACCACCACCTCGGGAGGGGAGCTGTAGTAATGGCCACCATTCCCAATCGCACCGCCAAGCACCGGGGCCGTAAAACGGCTGCCGCCGTCATCCAGGTCAAGCACAAAGAGCGACTGGTAGCTCGGATTATTCTGCAAGAACTGGCGGGTCTCCTCCTGATTGGAGGGAGCCCCGGCAGCATAGTTCCAGGTCTTTTGCCAATCAAAATAGGAGCGAACAATCACTACATCGGCCTGCTCGGCAACCACGGCATAGATATCGGGGAAGTAGCGCGCCGGGCGACTGCCGACATCAGGGCGCATAAAGCTGTTGACTGGTACTCGCCAGGCGCGTGTGCCGTCACCTGCACGCACAGCATGTACCTGGCTATCTTCACTCGGGAAGATGATCAGCCCGCCGTTCTTGCCTGCATAGGCCGACGAGGCGGTGATCGCTGCACCGGCGTCATAGACCCAGCGCTGCTGCATCGTCGTCGTGCTGACTGCGTAGAGCTTGCCGCCGCGTGTGCCGGCATAAACCGTCTCGCCGACCAGCAAGACGGCCTGCTCTACCTCGGCACCCAGGTTAAACTCGCCCTGTACTGCGCCATCAGCGGCCCGCAGTTTGTAGAGCCGGCCGTTGGTTGAAGCGAAATAGACCGCCCCGCTCGCACTGTCATACGCGCCTGAGTTGAGGATGGCCCCGCCCACGTTGGTTGCCCATGCCTGACTGCCGCTTGTCGCATATAACGCTCGCACCGTACCGTCGCTATGACCCAGGTAGAGCCGGCCGTCTCCAACCACCGGGGCAACCGCATCGGGCAGGCTCAAGTGCCCACTCACCGGCCCCGAGTCACCATTCGGGCCGTTCCAGATCCAGAGTACGCGCCAGTCATTGTTCAGCGCCCCGCTCCGCGCCGGCAGATTAGCTGCCGCGTAGTAGGTTCGCTGGGGGTTACCGCCAAGCTGGTTCCAGCCAGCGCCCACGCTCGGTACGGCTTGTGCTGGCTGCTCCACCGCGCTGCTCCGGCCTACCACCGTAGCTGCAGTGACCGCAGCTCCAGGCATGGGTTGCTGCCCTGCCTCAGATGTGGTTATCAAGCGGGGCCACCGACCATCATCAGCCGCCCAGAAGATGATGATCAGCAAACCTGCACTCAGCAGCAGTGAGCGTGCCGTTGCAGTGAAACGATCAGTGTGCTTCATAGCCATCTCCTCCACACTCGCAGGCTTGTGTGCGTGACACTACCTCCCGCTAAAGGCGGGAGGTTTTCGCGCTGGGTTTCTATAAGGGGGAGGTTGGAAGGGGTGCAGTTCCTTAGCGCAAGATCTTTTTGCACACGCTCAAACCGGATTTGATGCGAATCATCACCGACGAAGGTTGCGCTTCAGCTTAGCTGTCTGCAGGAGCCGTTGTCGATAGTACGGAAGTCCTACTTTCTACTTCAGATGCCGGTGAGACGATCTGCCGGAAATGCACCTCATCACAGTCAAAGGCCGGCTTGCTTGGTAGATTGCGCAAATCTTCTATGCTCAGACCGGTCTGCTCAGCAAACCAGGTAGCCTCTGCCAGGCTGTACTGGCCCAGATCGGCCAGATAGACCTCACCACCAGCCTGCTGAGTCGTCATGATCGCTTCTTTTAGCCGCTGCATAACGATCGCCGGAGACGCAGAGACACCGGCCTCGTGCAGCAGGTTAAAAACAGTCCGCTGATAAAAATAGGGCAAATAGACATGCCAACGCCAATCGGTCATAACCAGCAAATCGGAAGGCGTTGTCGCATTGGCAATACAAGCGGCTTGTTGCAACTGTTGGCCAGGCTGGCTATGACGCGGCCAGATGGTAGCGGCAAAGTTGCCAATGCCGATCAGCACAAGCGCTAGAACCAGGAGGAGGGTCCTGCTTAGCCTGAATTGCACGCCGCGCCATATGATCGCTAGCGCCCCGGCGAGAAACAGATTCGGCAGCATGAACCACTTTGGCTCAAAGGGATCCCACCAGATAATAAAAGGCAGATAGCTTACATATGCGAACACCAGCACAAAGAGCTCAGCCTGTCTTTGCTTAAACCGGCAATTCCAGAGTTGCAGCATCGTAATCAGGCTGAGGATGAGCAGACCAAGCAAGGCAAGTTGTTGGGGGAGATGATCAAGGCGAAGCTGTCCACGCAGCAGATCATGCAAGCCAAGCCCTTCCCAGAGTGGTATGAGACTGGCGACAGCACTTATGATTGCAGGGGCCAGGCGGGCGACATCGAGGCATCCCCACAGGGGCAACCTGCTGCCCCCATAGCAGGTGCTCCAGTGCCAGATCTCAGTGACAGCGGGATGGCCGAGCACCGCTATAGCGATCACACCGTAGATCAGGGTGATACTTCCGCCTGTCAGCAGGCCAAACCACACAGCCAGGCCAACACGTGCGCGCAAGGTAGGCACCTGTGGTACCAGTATGATCAGCAGAAGCAAGGCGGGTATCACGAACAGATTAGCTTGCCATATCAGGATTGCCAGAGTGGTTAGCACCACAGCCCCACTGATATGGAGCCAGCCTATGCGTGGACGCAGGATGAAAGCCAGGGTGGCCGCAGTACAGAGCATAGCCGGTGCTATATAGTAGGCATCTGTACTGAACGTCCAATAGCTCCATGATGTTGCTAGGAAAAGAGTCACCAACCAGGCTGGCAATGCTGATCCTGCCAGCCTGCGAAAGAAGCTAAAGCTTATCCCGATACCGATGGCACTACAGATCGCGGTGATGGCTTGAAGGATGTAGATACTATGACCAGCATAACCGCCGTACAAAGCTAGCTGGTAGATCAAAAAACACAATGGTCGGTAGATGAGATGGTTTGGTGCAAGGAGCGAGGCCGAGCCTTGTTCAACCGCCATTGCTTCAATCAGGCCGTTCTGGTCGAACTGACGCGAAAGAAAGGCCAGGTAGAGGATGGCTGCCACAGCGATCACCGTGATCGGTTGTAGAATGTGTGAAGGTTGTCGGTTCATACTTTTCACCCATCTTTATTAGAAGAGACACAGTGAAAAGAGACTTGTGGGCAATCATCTGGAAAGCCCCAATGCTTGCCCACAAAGCCGACTCAACCAGGTATGCTTGCCTTGCGTGCGCCTACGAATGGCGCCGGAAGACCGTCACCTCACCCGCTTCAAAGACTGGCTCCAGGTCGTCGCTGACTGCCTGAGCAAAGCGTTCGCGTGGGCTGTCCTGCTCGCGCACAATTACATAGGTGACTGCAAATTCGTCAAGGATGGCCCGCCGCGTCTCGGGTGGTGTCGCTGGATCGAGCACCCGATCGACCGCCGCCAGCTTCTCGTAATAGTTGAGCGTGCCAGCCCAGTGGGCCAGAAAGGCACGCGCATCAGTCCAGACCGGCACATGCTGGTTGATCTCCAGCACCCCTAACACGACATCATCACTGGTGGTTGCTGTCTCAAGCCACTCCAGCGCGGCCACCTCGTTACGGGTCAGGTAGTAGGGTGACTCGTGGCGACCCAGGTCGATGATGCGCCAGCTCAACAAGTAGACGTTGGTGATCAGGCTGAGCCCAAGCAGCCCGGCGACGATCAGGTTAGCCCAACCTCCGCCCCAGCGCAGGCTCGCCCAGGGCCGGATCAGCTTGAGCAGGGCCGTTGCTGCCAGGATGGCAATCGGCATTTGCCAGCCAAGCAGCAAGTGGATCTGAAAGCTGAGGGGCAGATAGACCAGCACAAAATGAACCAGGAACCAGGCCCCGATCAAGATCTCGGCGTTCTGCGGGCTGCGCAGCATGCGTGGGCGGAAAGCCAGCAAGGCCAGCAAGAAGGGCACACCAAGCAAGATGGGCAGATGCAGTAGGTTGGGGGTCCAGGCCCCGGCATTGTCGAACTGGGCCAGCTTGCCACCCCAGGTGGCATCGGTTAGCACCAGCCGGGCCAGGTACGCTGCGGCAGGGAAACTTAAGGCGGCAATGATCAGCCCGGCCTTGAGCAGAAAGAGCGGAAAACGCCGATCACGCCACCAGATCAGCAGCGTGAAACTACCCAAGACCATGCCTACGGTCAGTAGATCGTAGGCATGCTGGAGCCCGATCAGCGTGCCGACTAGCCCGGCGGCCACGGCATAACGCAGCTGTTGACGTTCGTAGGCCACAAAGGTCAGGCCGATCAGGGCGATCACGAGGGCCAGGGCAATCGCAAAATGGGGAAAGGCCAGGGCCAGAAAGAAGCTGTTCGGCTCGGAGGTGTAGATATCAAAGGGGAAGGGGGCGTCGGCCAGCCGCAGCAGGTATTTGACCACCACCCAGATGATGCCCATCCCGCCGCCGAGGGTGAAGATTCCAAAGGCCAGCAGGCGCTGGGTCAGATCATGCACCGTGACGCGCAAAAAGGCATAGGCCGTTAGCAGCAGCAGGCTAGCCCCGAAGAGGCGTAGCAGGCTGAAGATCGCCCCTGGCCCGAGGCCCAGGCTGGCCCCTAGCCGTCCTGCACTCCACCAGAGCAGGTGAAAGAGGGCTGGCTCGTTCGGCTCAGCCGTCAAGCGGTTCGGCGCAAGATTGGTGTGAGCCAGATCGCGCATCCAGGCGAAGTACTGGTTGTGGTCGGGAATGTTGAAGATTACCCCCGTGAAGAGACGATCTGCGGGGGTGCTCAGGTAGGCGTAGAGGGCTGGCAACGAGGTGAGCAACAGCACCAGCACGATCAACAGCGTGACCAGGCGCCATTCATAGGCCTTTGTGCCTACCAGGCCGAAACGACCGCTGCGCGGAAGCGGGCTCTCGTTGCTTGACATACGGCGCTGATCTTTCCAGCTAGGATCGCGCTGGTCTGGCTACCGCCGGCGACCGCGCAACAGGTGTAGCAGGACAACCCCACCAAGGAGGAGCATCACCGGGACGAGGGCCAGGGCAATGGTCAACATCCCATTGAGTTCCCAGGTTGGCCGACCACTACTGGGGGGCAGGTTGGCAAGCTCAGGCGGCAGCGGTGTTGGTGTTGCTGGCAGGGTTGTGGCCGTTGCCTCCGTTTGGAGCGTCGTGGCGCTCGGGATAGGCGTAAAGATCGGCAGGGCCGTCACTTCGGGCGCACCGATTGGGCGGCTGCCGTACCAGACCCGGTAACGCGCCCGTTCACTCTGGAAGAGATCCTCGCGGCTGCGGGTAAACCAGACAGCGTGCAATTGGTTGCCGCCGGTCACCACCAGGCCGGGCCACTCCGGGTAGAGCTCGTTCTGCATCACTGCCTCCCGCCCAACCCATGTGCGCCCATTCCAGGTAAGATGCCAGAGTTGGATGGGGGCAAAAGGATCGCTCAGATCAGCCGTCGGCAGGTAGGCGGCAGCCAGCAGGTGTACCTGGCCACCACCGTCGCTTGCCATCGTATAACGATCCAGGTCTGAGCTACGCGCCACCAGCCCGGAGATTTCGGCAGGCACCCCCCAGGTATTGCCGCCATCAGTCGAGACCGCAGTGTAGAGGCGATTCCAGTAGGCTCCACGAAAGACCACCAGCGGGTTGCCGAGCCCATCAAGGCCGATGGTTGTTTGTACGACTGCATCAAGGTGGCGCGGGCCAATCGGGGCCGTGCTGGTTGGAGCGGCTGGCGTTCCGCGTGGAGTGGGTGTGGCTCGGGTGGGCGTGCCCACCGTTTGCTCGCGGCTCCGACGCACCTGGGCCACCACACTCGCTGGCAGTTGAAAACGCACCGGCTCAGTCCAGGTCTTACCGCCATTATCAGAGCGCCGGTAGATACCGGAGCGGGGCTCGCCGCGCCCGGCATACCAGTCGATGCCCTCATCCCAGACCGCATGGATACGGTCGAAGCGGTCAATCTGGATCTGGGGCCGGTTCTCACCCTCCGTTGTCTGGGAGAGATTGATCGGGTCGGACCAGTTGCGCCCACCGTTGGTCGAGCGGCGGTAAAAGAGATCGCTACAGCCAGGACAGATCAGGTTTGGCTCGCCCGGTTCATCACTGATCGCCTCGGAGTAAAGCACATGCAGTGCCCCCTCGCTGTCGGTGGCAAGTGCGGTGTAGTAGGCTGCACCATAACCGCTCAGGCGGGTTGGTTCACTCCATGCAGCGGCATCACGGGTGCGATCAAGGGGCACACTGGCATGGACAATCGTCGTATTGCTGCGATAGACTGCATGCAGTCGCCCATCGCGAGCGACCACAATGCTGTTGCGCACGGTCAGACCGCCGGTCGCCGGCGCGGCAGCCTCGGCAATTTCCGACCAGCGCCCGTTGCGTTGCTCACGCAGCATGAGCAAGTCCAGGCTACCGCCTTCATTCGGATCGAGGCGCTTGCCACTGTACCAGGTGACAAAGAGACTTGCATCGGGTGCGGCCGCAATAGCTGGGAACCATGATGAGCCATAGATCCGCTCTTCGGTATTGATCGGCGGCGAGAGTTCAAAGGGTGTACTCCAACCGCTCCGTTGAGCCTGGACTGGCGCACTCAAGCTGGGCAGCAGCCCCAGTCCCAGCAGCAACAGCAACAGCAAAGCAAATACCCTCATCGGGCCACCTCGATGGCGAAGCCTTGCGTCGAAACAGGGGCGCGACTCAGGCGATCAACACTGACGAGCAGGCCCAGAAAGATCCAGCTATAGGCCGCATAGCTGAAGCCCCTGATGCCCTGATTGTAGACGAAGGGCAAGACCCAGTCGCCCAGCATCATTGCCACCATAGCCGCGGCCCAGCCAGCGGTTGCGACAATGGCGGTGGTGCGCTGCAGCCCCGGTGCCGCTCGCCCTACCACACGCCAGCCATACCAGAGGCTTACGGCGACAAACCAGAACCAGAGCCCTGTGCCGATCACACCGAACTGAGCCAGAATGTCAAAATAGTTGTTATGCGTCGAGCGCGCATCTTCGGGAAAGTAGGTCATATTGTAGGGCGCATAGCCTGCCGGCCCGGTGCCCAGCAGCCAGTGCTGTTGCACGATACCAAGGTTACGGCTCCAGATATCAAGGCGCTCCATGCCGCCCTCATCAACATTCTCAGTGGTCACCATCTCCAGGTAAGCCCGACCCGGCCCTACTGCTGCAAACAGCAGCGCCGCCACCAGCACCACAGCAAACGCCTTACGTGAGTGGAGGAAGACCAGCGCTACTACTCCGATCAGGGTTGGTAGCCAGCCCGAAACCCAGAGCGAGTTGTGAATGACCACCAGGTAAAGGTGCCAAACGAGCGCCGCCGTACCCAACAGGCGCCAGTACCAGCGTAGCCCCGGATGGACGATCACCAGGCCAGCCAGCGGCAAGGCGAACCAGAGCCCCCAGAGGCCCATGTCGGTGAGAAGGATCTGGTGGATGTTGAAGAACTGGGTGGTGGTCATCAGCAAGCCACTGATGATGAACGACCAGAGGTAGAACCAGATCTGCCAGGGGCGCGTGATGAAACGCCCCACGATCAGCGGTACCCACATCAGGGCCAGCATCATGAGCAGTGAGGCGAGTTGGGTCACACGGAAGTTTCCCATCACCCGCCAGTTCAGGATCGGGTCGGCCCAGAGGATGCCCCATGGCATTGAGAAGATGGTCGCAGCCATAAAGAACAGGAGTGGCCGATTGAACGGGGCTGGAGCAAGATCCCACTGTCGTCGGATCAGCATCGCCAATATCCAGAGCCCCACCAGCCCGATGGTGATCAGCATACTGAGCGGCATCTGGCTGCCGTTGCCAACCGGCAGGTAGATCGGGCGTGTTGCCAGGGCTGTCAGGGGCAAGATTAGCACCAGCATGGTGAAGTAGCGGTTGGCCAGGTAGGCCCCTACCAGGGCTACGGGTAGGCCGACCAGTAAGACCAGCACACCCGTGTTATCTTCGCCGGCCATAATCCCAACCAGGATACTGACGCCAAGCAGTCCGGCGAGGGCCAGGCCTAGGCGCACCGGGTTGGGCAGGCGGGCCAGCAAAGAGGGTAATTCGATCCGTCCATTGTTGCCGATCATGGCCCTGGCTCCCTTTGCGCTGCCGACTGATCGGCGCAATGAGCTGCGCGCAGATAGACGGCCAGGGTCTCGTGGGCACAGCGTTGCCACGAGAAGCCTGCTGCCCGTGCCAACCCTTGTGTGCGCAAGGCGGCCTGGAGGGTGGGTTGGCTCAGCACCCGGCTGATTGCCTCGGCCATGGCCTGCCCATCCTCGGCGGGAACCAGCAGGGCGGCGTTGCCGACAATTTCAGGAATCGACGAGTTATTGGCGGCCACCACTGGCGCACCACAGGCCATGGCCTCAAGCAACGGTAGCCCGAAGCCCTCGTAGCGTGAGGGGAAGACAAAGAGGGCCGCCCCGGCATAGAGGGCGGCCAGCTCTGCGTCACTCACCTCTGTCAGGAAGGTCACACGCCCGGCGATCCCCAGGCTTGTCGCTAGCTGGCCGAGCGCCTCGGCCAGGTGCCGATGGGTCCAGACGATTGCCAGTTGATGCTCGGCCTGCAAGCTCTCCGGCAGACGGGCATAGGCTTGCAGCAGTGTGACCAGGTTCTTGCGCGGGTCGGCTGAGCCAATTGCCAATACATAGTTGGGCTTCAGGCCAAAACGAGCCCTGGCCTGCGCTGCCCGCTGCGGGTCATGCGGTGCCGCCATACCCGGCTTGGCTGCCTCGTGGGTAACGCTGACCCGTGTTGCGGGAAGCTTCAGTTCAGCCACAATCGCGGCCTTTGCTGCGTACGAGACCGTGATGACCTCTGTGGCACGCTGTGCCGCTAGCTGCGGAACGATCTGGTAGTAGCGATCCATCAATGAGCGTTTACCTGCCCGACGCGGCCCCTGTGCATAGCGCTGCGGGTGTTTCCAGATCATATCATGGATGGTCACGACCAGGGGACACGGCAGCGCCAGCGGTGCCGTCAGACATGGGGCGTGGAACAGGTCAAGCTTATCACGGACAGCCCGACTGGCCAGGCCCAGCTGCTCGCGCCAGGGCATCCCGACCAGCGGCAGCCCTCCGCTGACCACATGCACCCGGAACTGCTCGCTCTGCGGCATTACGTCGCCAGGGGCTGGCGCACGATCCACATAGAGCACATATGTATGTTGTTGGTCGATCGCTGCCAGCGCATGCACTAGGTGCTCGCTGTAGGTTTTGAAACCACCCGGCTGGGGATGGGTGAGGAAACGTGCATCAATGCCGATGCGCATCAGACCACCTCCTCGGGCAACGGGTGGCGCAGCATAACGATCAACGCCTGCCAGAGCAGCCCATTGTCCCGGCTGATCGCCCGGCCCTGTTGTTCCCGCCCGGGCACCCTGGCCAGCAGCCCTCCGGCCAGGGTTTTGCCTAGAAAGCCAGCCTGTAGCGCTAGTCCAAGCAGCAGCATGCGCCGGCGCCCATAATGTTTGCCGAAGAAACGCAGCTTGCTGCGGTAGAGCTCGGCCTTCATGCGGGTGCTTGCCATCCGGCTGCTCTGGCCACCCAGGTGGACGACCTCCGCCTCAGGCAGGTAACAGACCTCCCAACCGGCCCGCCGAGCACGAAAACACCAGTCGGTCTCTTCGGTGTACATAAAATAGCGCTCATCGAGCAGACCAAAGCTCTGCAGCGCCTCGCGGCGTACCAGCAAGCATGCCCCACCGATCCAGTCGACGGCATAGGCTTCGATTCCGGCGGCGGGAAAGGGCTTGCGCTGGCGCAGGTTGCGCCCGGTCAACTCAGAGCGCAGGCTGGGGAAGCTGGCATAGGAGCGTTGTACACTGCCGTCCGCATTGCGCAGGCACGGCCCGACCATGGCCACGCTGGGGTTGGCATCAAGAAAGTTTACCAGGGTGGTAAGGGCACCCGGGCGGGCCAGCGTATCGCTGTTGAGCAGCAGGACATGGCGTCCGTGGCTGGCGGCAATGGCCTGGTTGTTGGCCCTGGCAAAGCCCCGGTTGTCCTGATTGGCAATCACATGCATCGCAGGGAAGGCCGCCTGGACGGCGGCTACACTACCGTCATGCGATCCATTATCAACAACCCATGTCGCTACGCGCAGGTTAGCCGTAGCGGATGGCAGGGTTGCCAGGCAGTCAAGCAGCAGCTGGCGTGTATTCCAGTTGACGATCACAATGGCCAGATCAGGCAGCATAGGCTCTCCTCTGTAGACTGGCATCAGCAACCAGCGCTTCAAGGCGGCCCCCCAGGGCCTGCCAGTCGTACCTGGCGACAACCGCACGCCGGCCTTCATCACCCATGCGGGCACGGAGGGCCGGCTGGCTCAGGAGCAGCAGGGTCGCGGCGCTAAAGCTGGCGGGTTGATCGGCGATCAGCAGATGACGGCCTCGCTCAAGCTCCAGACCCTCGGCCCCTTTGCTGGTGCTGATCACCGGCGTGCCCAGGGCCAGAGCCTCAAGGATCTTCAGGCGTGTGCCGCTACCTTCGCGTAGGGGTACTACTTCAGCCCAACTCGCAGCGATCAGCTGGCGAATATCGGGCACAAAGCCAGTGAGCTCAACCCCTTCCAATTGAGGAAGGGCCTGACGTTGCTCGGCGCTGACGCGCCCGGTGATCCGCAGGCGTGTCTGTGGGCGAGCCGCACGTATCTGCGGCAAGATCGCCCCAAGAAAGAACTGCATAGCATCAAGATTGGCGGCATAGCTCAATGCACCAGGGTAGATCAACGTATCCGGCTCGGCTGCCACCACCTGCCCAAGTGGTGCAACATCGGCACCGTTAGGCAGCACAAGCACGTTGAATCCTGTCGGGGCCAGAGCCCGTACCAGGGTTGCCTCACGCTCCGAGACGACCGTCGCGGCGCTGAAGTCGCGCAGGGTGCGCCGCACATAGCTGCGGTGTTTGGCCCAGGTTAACCAGGCCCGCAGGCGCTGCCGACCACCCAGCAGCGCAAAGTTATCGTAGAGCCTGGCCATCTCCAGATCGTCAACCACCCGTGGGATATGCGCCACAAGCCGTGCATAGGGTGCCGTCGAGAGTTCGAAAGCAAGCATAACTTCCGGGCGGATACTGGCAGCCCGCTGTTGCACCAATCCAGCAAAGGCCGGACTCCAGGTAGCCCGTACCGAGGCCGGTGCCGCGAAGATCAGGCTGGCCAGCTGGGTCCCAGGCCCCAGGCTGAGGGCCGGCGCTGGCAGGTACGCCGCCGAAGCACAGTAGGGCAAGCTTGCCGCTGGCTGCTCGTGCGGCCCCTGGGCCAAAGCTAGCAGATGTAGCTCGTGGCGGCTTGCCAGGGCCTGGAGCAGATGGCGAAGGCGGAGCTTGATCCCATTGTCGGCTGGTTCCGGCCACCAGGAACTAAGCGCCAGGATGCGCATAAGATCTCCTATTCGTGGCCTGCTGTGCCGCTTGCCTGTGAGCGAGCAGGCTCTCGACCCGCCGCGCGGCGGTAAGCAGCCAGGGTTTGCCTGGCCGTCTGCTCCCAGGAAAAAGCGCCCGCCCGGGCGAAACCGCGCCGACGCAGCTGTTCAGCCTCAGCCGAGTCACCCAGGACACGAATCAGGTGTGCGGCCAGCGCGTGGTCATCCTCGGCACCGCAGAGCAACGCCGCGTCACCGGCCACCTCAGGCATAGCCGAGTTGTCGGCGCAGATCACCGGCGCACCACAGGTCATGGCTTCCAGAAGCGGAATACCGAAGCCCTCAAGCCATGAAGGAAAGACAAAACAGGTCGCCTGGCTGTAGAGGGCAACCAGATCGGGGCGGGGAATGTTGATCAACAGGCGACACTGGCCGGCAGCCTCAGCCTCACGCACCAGGGGCAAGGGCTCGCGGCGGGCAAAGAAGACGATGCGATGGCCAATGCGCAGGCTCGCTGGCAGCCGTTGCCATGCCCGCAGCAGCACAGCCGGGTTCTTCAGCCCATCGGCCAGCACAAAGGGGCCGCTCAGCCCATAACGCTGGCGTACCTCGTCGAGCACCGTGGGGTCGCTGATCCGCCGCAGGTCGGGTGGCGGTGCATGGTGAGCTACAACGATCCGCGTCGCAGGGTAGCGCCCATAGTGGGCAATCTCCTGCCGCGCATGCTCCGAGACAGTCAATAGCAACAGGGCCCGGCGTAGGGCCAGGTGCGAGCAGGTGTAAAGATAGAAGGTCATGCTAGCCGTCCGCACATTCCAGTTGGTCCCCCGACTCTGAAAGACGTGACTAAGCGGCATTAAGGTCATCGCGTCGTGAACCGTCAAGACCGTTGCCACATCGCGTGGCCCGAAGCCATAGTTGGCCGGGAAGTGTGCCACGTCGAGCCGGTCGCTGGCCATCGCGCGCCGCAGGCCCGCCCAGTCGTTCCAGACGCTTGAGGCGGGATTGTGATAGGGCAGGGTGCGCAGGTGTACATGAGCCGGCAGATCGGTCAACTCAAACGGGGCCTTGCTATCGGCGTAAAGCACAAACTGCTCGTGCGCCCCGACCGTAAAGAGCGCTGGCAACAGGTGGCTCAGGTAGGTGTGGATGCCACCGACCAGCCCGTGTGAGAGGTAACGAACATCGATTCCGATACGCATAGAAGTCACCTAGATCGGCGTCTCGAGCCGTCCGAAACGGCCGCGCCAGAAGTCCAGCCAGGCCATGCGCATGCCGCTGCGCCCTTTGCGCGTGCGCCACTTTGGCCGTAGTACGAGGCTGGCATAGGTACGCAGATCTTGCAGAACCAGCGCATGAAACCAGGTGCGTAGACCAGCCCCGGTAGCGCGCAGGAAGAGCAGCCGGTTGCGGGTCATGTAGTAGGCCAGGTATTCCTTGTCGAAGCGTGCATCAAGGGGGATTTTGTGCCAGATCTTCGCCTGGGGCACAAAGCGGATGCGGAAGCCAGCACGGCTGGCCCGCACACACCATTCAGTCTCCTCGAAGTACATAAAGAAGCGTTCATCAAGTAGGCCAGCGCGGGCTAAGGCGCTGCGCCGGATGAGCATGGCACAGCCGGTAATAAAATCGACCTCACGGGCGGTGAACTGGCCATGGTCGTTTACCTCGCCGGCCATGCTACAGATGCCACGCTGCCAGTCGATCATGCCGCCGGCTGACCAGACCCGCTCGGGCGCGGTGTGGTAGTAGATGATTGGGCCGACCGCTCCGATGCGCAGATCCTGCTCGGCGGCCTTCACCAGCAGGCTGAGAAAATCAGGCGCTACTTCGGTATCGTTGTTTAAGAGCAGGGCATAGTCAAAGCCGTGCTCCATAACGTAGCGCAGGCCCACATTGTTGCCAGCTGCAAAGCCTAGATTGGCCCCATTCTCGATCATAAGCGTATTTGGGAAGGCCTCGCGCACCTGGGCTGGCGTGTCGTCCTGCGAGGCATTGTCAACCACCACTACCCGGTACCGCTCACGCGGGTAGTCAATCTGGGCCAGAGAGGCCAGGCAGGCCAGCGTATCGGCGAGGCCATTGTAGGTCAGCACGATGATTGCCACGTGTGGTTGCATTAAACCACCTCAGGCGTACTGATCGGCGTGGTGGGTTGCTGCTGCAGCCCGCTGTAGAGCTTCACCAGTGTTTGCATCTCATCATCGACACTGGCCAACTGTGGTACACCGGCCTGCAGCCGCGCCAGCAGGCCCGGCTCGTTGCGCAGGCGCTCGATCTGACGGGCCAGTTCGGCGACATCACCAGCCGTGAAATGCAGCCCGTCCACCTCGTCGCGCACCAGCTCAGCCATGCCCCCCAGGCGTGCGGTGATCACCGGCCTACCGGCGGCGTGGGCCTCCATGATCGCCATCGGGCTGTTCTCGTACCAGATGGAGGGCACCACGGTGGCATCCAGATTGGTGAGAACCTCTGGCAACTGGTCGCTGCGGAAGCGCCCGGCCAGGATGATCCGTGGGTCGTTGGCGATCAGATTGCGCAGCTGCTGGGCATAGGCCGGGTTCTGCTCGAGATTGCCGAAGATCTGTAATTGCACCGGGCGTCCGCTCGTCGGCAAACGCCGCAGCGCTTCAATCAGCACATGCACCCCTTTGTGCGGTGCAACCTGGCCCAGATAGCCCAGGCGCAGCAGCGTGCTCGGCACGGGCCTGGCAACTCCGGCCAGGCGTTCGCGGTCGATCCCCAGCCGCACCACCTGCAGCCGTTCGGCAGGCAGCAGAGTGGCATAGCGCTCGGCCAGAAAAGCCGATGGCGCCAGGGCCAGGTCAACCTTCGCTAAGACCCGTTGCAAATAGGCCCGCCGCTCGGCCTGGGCCACCCGCTCGCCACCACCACCCAGAGCCAGCCAGACCCGCCCGGCCAAACCGCGACTGACCTGCTCAGGCAGGCGGTAGCGGCGCTGGTCAAGCTTCAGGCACCAGCCACAGCCCGCCGGGTCCTCAGGGATGCTGGCACACACCTTGCCATCGCCCCGCAGTAGCGTAAAGCGCGGGCAGACAAACCAGTAGTCGTGCAGCGTCACCACCGTGGCGATGCCCTGGGTCTGGGCCTCTTCCAGCACCCCGGCCCCGATCAGGTAGCCACTGTGCAGATGTAGCAGATCGGGCGGGCTCTGCCGCATATGCTCACCCACCCACCCGGCCACCAGCGGGTTCGCATAGCTCCAGTCGGCTGACGCACCCCGCAGCCCCAGGTGCAGACGCCAGACCGGCACCTCCTGGTAGACCTCATATTCAGCCGTGATCGCGCTAGGCCGAGTCTCTGCCAGGGTCTCGATACAGACCACTTCGGCCTGGTGGCCATGCGCAAGCAGCCAGCGGGCCAGGCGGTAGGTGTAGAGCTCGGCACCGGCGCTGTAGTGTGGTGGGAAGTGGTGAACGGCCAGCAAGATCTTCAACGCATCAGTCCGTTCATAAATGTTTTACGCCGCCGCCCGGCGGGCAGCGAGCAAACCACGCACAAAGGTTGCCTCATCGGGGCCGATCACGCGCATCGCCAGTAGCAGAACCCCGTACAGCCCACCGCCCATTGCGACGGTCAGCAACACCGGCAGATTGCGCCCCAGGTAGACTAATACCGCCATCAGCAGCACGGCAACCGCCGAGCGTAGCAGGACACCCCAGTGCATCTGCCCCAGCAGATCGCGCAGCAGCCACAGATATTGGCTCACCAGCACCAGCTCTGTCACCACCGTGACAAGCGCCGCCGCCAGTGCGCCGTAGCGCGGGATCAGCAGCAGGTTAGCCACAATATTCAGGCTACTGCTGACCATAATCGAACGGGCCACCAGTGCCTCGCGCCCGGCGACCACTACCACATAGCCAAGGAACTCGGAGAGGAACATCAGCGGCACGACCCAGATCAGGATGGCCAGCAGAGGCGCGGCGGCCTGGTACTCAGCCCCAAAGAGTAATTCTACCAGTGGGCTGGCCAGGATGAAGCCACCCACGGCAAGTGGCAGGGCCACCAGCAGCAGATAGCGCAACAGTCGCTCGTAGATCGCTGGCAGGCTGGCCGGGTCATTCACCGCCTGGCGTGAAAGTGAGGGATAGAGGGCCGTATTAAGCACATTCGAGAGGGTGACCAGGGCAAAGACCAGGTTGTAGGCCGCGTTATACTGGCCAGTCACTTCGTCGCCATTAAAAATATTGAGCAGCACCGTATCGAAGCGGTAAGAGATACCCAGGGTCAGGCCGATCACACCGAAGGGAAAAGCGGCGCGGATGAGCGCCGGCCAGCGCTGTTGCAGCAGTTGGCCTGGTTTGACCCCCAGGCCCCAGAGCGAGCGCAGCACCAGCCCGGTCATCACCGCAACCCCGGCCATTGTCGCCAGGATCAGGCCATAGTAGCCGTAGCCCAGCCAGAGCGCGAGGCCACCCAGGGTCACGAAGATCAGCTGATTGACCACCCGCACGCCCGCTGTCAGGTCGAGCCGCTCGTAGCCGGAAAGCACGGCCTCGGCGCTACCATGCAGCGCATAGAGCAGCACCGTGAGTGAGTTGAGCGCAATTGCGCCGATCATCAACACGGGCCGTCCGGTAACTACTGCCGCGCTGATCACTAGTAGCCCGGCGATCACCGCCAGGATCAGGCGTAGGGCTAGCATATCGGCGTAAAGGTTGCGGATCTGCGTCGGCCCGTCAGGCCTATCACGCAGGCGCGCTACTTCGCGCACGGTATAGGGTGCCAGGCCCAGGTCGGCAATAAACAGGAAGACACTGCCGAAGCCGATCACTGCTGCGTACTGGCCAAAGTCGTCTGCGCCAAGCTGGCGGATGATCAGCACCGTAAACGCGAAGGAGAGCAGCTTGATCGCGATCTGAGCTGCCATCCCGAAGATTGAGTTACGCAGGACGGTGTGGGCAAGCTGTTGCATAGGTTTATGCTCAGTGCATGGATCTGCGGGAACCGGTCGTAGTTAGTTTACCTGCCTGGTGTAACCCCACCATAAATAACCCGCCCCTACGGATGACCGTGGGGAACCCGCCGCAAGCCGCCGGGTTTGAACCCGTGCGGTGAGGCGGGTTTCTCGCTGGCTTCAGCCCTTGCATCTGGCGTCCTCATGCGGTATTATCCTATGGTATCGCACATGTGTTCCGGGTGTGTCCATGATCCGTACCCACATCTTGCCGTGCCGCTTGCCTCGTGCAGACGCCGAATCCCTCAACCGTGAGAGCGGTCAGATCTACACCGATGTGCTGGTTTGGCACTACCGCATCTATCGGCGCACGGGCCGCTGGCTTTCGCCAAAGGCCGATGAGCGGCTGAACGACTCGTTTGGGCCAAGTACCCTCCACGCCCACAGTCGGGATGCCGCTCAACAGGGCTTTGCGAAGGCGTGCAAGACCGCGAAGGCGAACCGGGGGCGCGGGGCGAAGTATCCACATCGGAGGAAGTTCTACCGCACCACCGTGTGGAAAGCCACGGGGATCACACCGCAAGGCGACCGTCTGCGCCTCGCACGGGCAAAGGGACTGGAACCGATCTTCGTGGCCCTCCCGCCGGAACTGGCTGCACTGCCGCCCCGGTCGTTGGTGGAGATGCGCCTGGTTTATGATCCGATCAGCAGGCAGCATCAGTGGCATCTGGTGGTGGACGACAAGCGGGCGATGCCCGAACCGCCAGGGCAGGCCACGCTGTCCGCCGATCTTGGCGAGATTCATCCCGCAGCGGTCGCGGATGAGCAGGGCGCGGTGGTCATCTTCACCGCCCGTGAACTGCGGGCGATCAACCAGT
>CAZQCG010000053.1:0-25289 GCA_964592425.1 uncultured Chloroflexaceae bacterium | reverse complement strand
TCGAATAGATGTTCTGGGTAAAGATATGCCCCAGCGGGGGGAGGTTGGGAGGGGGGGCCGGAAGCTCTCAGGTGTAGGGGTTTTTCGCCAGATGGCTTTGTAATGCGGAAAAGCGCCCCTGGCGTAGCGGATGCCATTTTCGGCGTCCCGATGCCGAAAAAGCCGCCAGCGTTTCAAGAAACCTACACTTGAGAGATACCGCTGGTTTATTCGTGCGCAGCGGCTCGCTCAGCCGAGCGTGGCCACGAGCCGGGCAAAGGATGAGGTGCGCGTTTTCGCCCGTGGGATGTCCTGCGCCCACGCAACGACCCGAACAATGCTCATCGCCACCGCAATCAGGATGTGCTGTAAATGCGTTTTCGCATGGCCAATATACCGTGCGTAGCGCAGCCCAAAGGCGCGCACGCCTTGCGACAAACTGCCTTCAATCCCGGCACGTCCGGCATACAGCTGCTTGAACGCCTCCGTCACCTGGCGCCGGCGAGCGGTCTGCAACGCCATGTGCTGATCACGCGGACGCACTTTCATTGTCCGTGGCCCCGTCTTCGCCTGGGTGCAGCGTGGGCGCAAGGGACAGTCCCGGCAATCCTGCGGGTCAAATTGGATGGCGATGACCGCCTGTCCTGCTCCTTGCTCATCATGCCCCGGGGTCCAGCGCGTGCTGACCTTCCCGGCGGGGCACGTCACATGCTGGGCATCCCAATCAATCGCAAAGCAGCTGACATCCAAGCCGTCCGGCTGCCGGGCCTGCCAGCTGTTGTCGCCCAAGACCGGGCCGACGAGATCTACCTGGTGCTGCTGCTGCCCCGTCACCAGCACATCGGCGGCCATGTAGCCGGTATCGAGCAGATGCTCCTGCGGCAACAGATCGCGGGCGGCCAGATGGACATGGATCGTGTCGGTCATGCAGACATCATTGGTGGTGGCCGGCGTGGTCTCGACGTTGGTGATCAGGTGGGGCGTGTCGTCGTCACAGGTTTCGGTGAGATGCACCTTGTATCCCACCCAGGAGGTCTCACGCTTGGTGGCAAACCGGGCATCGACATCATAGGGCGAGGCGATCAACTGGGCATGGGGCGGCAGATCGTCGGTCGTGCGCCAGCGGATGTCGTGCGGCCCGTAGTACTGTTGCAGCCAGACCAGACGCAAGGTCTGGCTGGCAGGGCGCACCCGCAGTTCGGGTGGGGCACTCGCCTCCCAAAGCGCGCGCAGCAACTGATAGCCATCCTGCCCGATGGTTTCGACCAACACCTGGCGGGTCTTGGCATCTTTGGGCAGTCGATACTCCTCGACCCGCACGGCGTAGCGTTCGCTCCAGGCGGGGTTGAGCTGCGTAGTCAACCAGGCCGGTTCGACATCGGCGAGGTCATTAAGGGCGTGGCGCAGCGTTTCGGCGACCAGGGTGAGCCGCGTCAGGGTGCGGATATTGGCCAGCACGTGGGTCGAATCACTGCGCTGTCGCCCGCGTGCCTTCAGCAATCCGGCGTCCAGCAGGGTGTCCAACATGATGCGCAACAGCCGCTCTTCCGCACCGTGGGTGAGCAACCGCTTCCGAAAATCAGGCAGGATCGAGGCATCAAATCCGGGATCATCCAGATCCAAGGCCAGGGCGTATTTCCAGTCGATCCGCGCCCGTACCGCCTCGGCGGCCTCGGCATCCGACATATCCTCGATCTGCTTCATCACGAGCACCAAGGCGAGCCGGGCGGGTGCTTCGGCGGGGCGTCCACGGGTGTGGTAGAGATCGACAAAATCGGCGTTGCTAAAGATTGGCCCGAGGACATCGTACATCGTCAGATACAGATTTCCGTTCGGGAAGGCGTTCTGCGCCGCCTGGGCAGTGGCCTCGGGAATGGCATACCACAGCGTATGATCACACGTCATATGCGGCGCTCCTTTGCGGATCTGGCGAAACGGATGGGTTCCTCATCATACCAAAATCGCCGGTGCCACATGTCTCGTGCCCGCTCAGCGCGAATAAACCAGCGGTATCTTGAGGAGAGGGGCCGGGGGTACAGACATGCTACAATGCAACTGCTGACCTTTCACTCCCTGCGAGGCCTACGATGCAAGCTGAAACGGCCGTTATGCCCGAACTTGTCACTCGCTCGCTGGATGCGAGTTGGAATTACACCCGCTGGTCACAACTGCCTGACGACGGCAACCGCTACGAGGTGATCGACGGAGTGCTTTATATGACGACGGCACCAAGCTTCTTTCATCAGTGGATTATCAGCCGCATCACCCGTATGCTCCAGGCACAGATCGAGGACACCGAGGCAGGAATTGTCGCGTTTGCACCGATCGGGCTGTTGATGCCCGGCTGCGACCCGGTACAACCGGACATTGTCGTGGTTCGGAGCGAGGATCGCGGGATAATCTACGACCGGCGCATCAACGGCGTTCCCGCACTGATTGTCGAAGTGCTGTCGCCCTCAAACGCCGAGAAAGACACCGATATCAAGCGGGCGGCCTACGCACGCGCTGGCCTGCCCGAATACTGGATCGTGCGGCCCACCGAGCGCGATGTGATCGTCTTGAGCCAGCCCGACGCAGCCAGCGGGCTGTACCTCGAATCGTTGAACGTCGGCCCCGCCGAGGAACTCCGTTCGCCCACGCTGCCGCTTCGCACCCCCATCGCTGGCTTCTTCGCTGGCTCGCCCGACGAGACGGTGTAAGTTGTTAGATCAACCAGTGGGTTGGTTCCGTACTCACCTGCCCGATACCATAGATTGCGATCCGCTCGACCGCCGCCTTGTCCAGCCGGTAGCAGCGCACACTATCGGTATTCAGGTCGATCAACCCACGCAACTTCTTGCCGAGTACACTGAAGGCGTCCAGGCTCACCTCGCACTCGAAGACACTGTACTGCACCCGTGTGCCATAACCCTTGAGCAGTTGCATCACCTTTGTGCGGCGCTTGTTGCTGACGATGTCGTAGCTGATGATCGTAAACACTGAATCCCTCGCTTTGCTCCAGGTTGTGGAGGGTGTGGGGGTTGTGGGTACTGTAGGGGCTGTGGGGGCTGTAGGTGCTGTGGGTGCTGTCCCCCACCCACACCGCCCACACCGCCCACACCTCCTACACCGCCTACACCGCCCACTGCCCGACGGCTCCTACGGTGTATAGCCAGCATAGGCTGCCTGTTCCGCCCGCACCACCCGTGCAACAGCCTGGGCCTGCAGCAACACCACCCGCCGCAGCGGGGTCTGCTCGCCCGTTGGCAGGCGCGACGGAGCCTGCATCACCTGCTCATAGCGCTCGATCACCAGCGCACGCCCGGCGGCGTCGAGGTAGACCGCATCGGGGCGCTGTGGGGGACGCTCGAACTGCTCGCGGCGCAGAGCGGCGCCTCCCAGCAATTCCAGCACGATCCGATCAACCACGAGCGGGCGAAATTCCTCCATCAGGTCAAGTGCCAGTGAGGGTCGCCCGGCTTCAATCACATGGAAGGTGCCCAGGTAGGGATCGAGCCCGGTGAACTGCACAGCGTTCAGCACATCGTGCAACAGGAGGGTGTAGCCGAAGGAGAGCAGGGCGTTCACGGGGTCAGGCGGTGGGTAGAAGGCGCGTCCCTGGAAGCCCCAGGGCAGCTGAAAGACGCTGCGCCAGGCCCCGAAGTAGGCGGCAGCCCCAGCCCCCTCGTAGCCCCGCAGGGCATCGACATCGGTGGCCCCGCCCGCCCCGCTGAGCGCCGCACCGATCTGGCTCATCGCTGTCGGCACAGCCGCCCAGCCAGTCGCCGCCAACCGGCTGCGCTGGTTCAGTAGCTTGGCGCTGACGATCCCGCGCGCCAACTCCAGTGACCAGGCCGGGTCATTCACCCGCTGCATCTGCGCCAGCCGCAAGGCCCCAAACCGTGACGGCCCGGCCGTCAACGTTGCATAATGGTGGCTGCCACGCTGGTTGGTCAGCATCACCGGGATGCCCCGGTTGAGCAACTCGACCAGGAGTGCCGTCGACATCTGCACCCCACGACCCATCAACACGACCTGGTCGATCTTGTTCAGCGGCAACTCCTGCAGGGTCTTGCCAGCCCTGGTGATGATCACCTGCTCGGCCCGTTTACCGACGGTTGCGCCCTGCTCCTGGACATAGAGTGTTGGCATAGGAAGGCTCCTTGATCAACTTGAGGGCTTGCGACTGATCCGCTGGCGGAGTACCGTCGCCCCCTGGCGTATACGGTCGGCCCCGGCGCGCACCTGGTTACCCGCCTGATGCGAGACGGCCCGCATAGCTTGCTCCGCCTCTTCAAAACTGCTCATCCCCTGGGCCAGGCGTGGCCCAGCCTGACGGGGCAGCAACACCTGGCCCAGGAAGGCCAGACCATCGTGATAGGCAATGACCCCGGTCTTCTCCTCGTTGAGCGCCAGATGCAAGGTCGCTAACTGGCGGCGTATCAGCACCAGTGCACGCTCCGCCTCTTCCCGCGTCGCACACATCACCACCAGGTCATCCATAAAGCGCACCAGGCGCAGGCCATGGCTGGTCATCGCCAGATCGAAGGGATGCAGGTAGATATTGGCGAGCAGGGGCGAGAGCGCCCCGCCCTGAGGCGTCCCGCGTGGCCCATGGCCACCCGCATAGGCGCGCAGGGCCAGCTCACCGGCGGCCACCGCCCCGGCCGCCAGCGCGCTCCCAATCAGCAGGCGCTGCGGCCCGATCCGGCGCACGTGTGGCGCCAGGCGCCGCGCCCCCTCCAGGACGGGCTGGGCCAGGCTAAGCGCCGTCAAGAGACCGCCCGCCTCAAAGCCGGTGGGCCGGGTGAGACCCCAACTGGTGCCAGCGGGCTGCTCCCAGCCTGCGGCGGCATACGGGTCGCCAGCCAGGGGCGGCAGCGCTGGCGGCAGTGGGGCCGACGGTAACTCATTGCCAATCCCGCGCAGGGCCGCGCCGCCCCGTTGCAGCAGCCCGGCCAGCCCCGCAGGCTCAGGGGCCAGGGTGGTGGCTTCATCCTCATGCAGCTGGCCAACCTGCAGCCACTGGCTGATCAGCTGCAGCAGGGCAGGCTCATCAAAGCGCTGGCGCAGCAAACTCAGCAGAATGCGCTGATCAATCGTGTCGAAATAGCTGGCAATATCGGTATCCGCCGCCCAGCCAAGGCCCTGCTCGGCGTAACGCGCCAGCCGGGCGACGGCATCAGGCACACCAACAGCAAGCCGACAGCCGTAGGAACAGTCGAGAAAGAGCGGCTCGAAGAGCGGCTGGAGCACCTGCTGCACCGCCCGCTGGGCGACCCGATCGCGGATCGCCAGGATGGCAATCGCCCGCTCCCCGCCACTGGCTTTGGGGATATGCACCGTCCGTGCGGGCAATGGACGATAGAGACCCATCCGCAACTCTTCGGCCAGGCGCGCCATCTGCAGCACCCAGTCGGCCTCGAAATCACGCAGGGTCACGGCGTCCACCCCGGCGCTACGACCCCGCCGGGCAACCTGAATATTTCCGCGCACCCGCCGCCAGGCCAGCGTCAAATTCTCGACGCTTACCACCTGCTCAAGCAGGGCCGGACCGGTGTATCTGGGGAAGATAGGCACATGGTACTCCTCTCTACTCAGCCATATCCTGGAGCAACTTGAGCCCGGCATCGGCGAGGGTCTGCGGTTCGGCATCGGGGCGAGCCTGAGTCGCTGCGGCGGCAGCAATCTGGGCCGCCCCGGCGATCCCCGCCAACTGGCGGTCGTGCTGGCGCTGCTGCTGGACACTGACCTGCACCCGCTCAGTACGCCAGGCTTCCAGCTTCTGCATCTGCTCATTGACCAGGGCCTCGTGGCGCAGGTGCAGTTCGAGCAGACTACGCTCGTGCTGAGCACGGCGCTCGGCCACCGCCTCGGCCTGGCGCGCACGCTGCTCGGCAAGGTGCTGCTGCACCTCAGCCAGGGCCAGCGCATGCTCTTGCTGGCGCATTTGCACCGTCAGACTCAACTCGCCTTCGGCCACGGCCAGGCCCTGTTGCGCATCCAACAGACGCAACTGCTGATCGGTCTGGTGTACCTCGCTCAACTGGCGCTGGATACGCTCCCATTCACCTTGCAGGCGCGTCTGCTCAAACTGCCAGGACTGCTCCTCATGGGCGATTTCGGCCGTCTGGGCGCGGATCTCAGCCATGATGATCTCAAGCCGGGCCGCCAGGGCCGCCTGTTGCACGTCAGCCTGCTGGGTCAGCAAGCGTTCGCGCGCCTGTGCGGCAGCCATCGCCATCCGCAGGCTATGTTCACGCTCATCGACCAGGGCCTGGGCCTCAAGCCGCTGGAGGGTCGCCCGATGCTCGGCGGACTCAACCCGTAAGGTCTCGTCAATCTGGGCAGCAGCGACCGTAGCGGCAGTCGCGGCCTCGATCTGGCGCTCATCGCCCTGACGTTCGATCACCCGGGCTCCGATCAGTTCCAGCCCGGCCAGGGCCGGATCAGCGCACAGACGCTCCAGCACCGCCGTGCCCGGGCCATCCATACCGCCACCAGGCGCGACACAGCCCGTTAGCGCCGCGTGGCTATGGCGTTCGATATAGGCCAGGGCAGCAACCCGCGCTGCCGCAACCAGGCTGGCCAGCGGCTCGCGGTGGGTGGCAATCAAGAGCGGGTCGTTCACGACCATGTCAATGATCAGCCAGAGCCGCACCCGCCACTTATCGGCACTCAAACCCTCCACCGGACCTACCGGCACTTGCTGGCGACGTGCATCAACCCACTGCACCAGCACGGTGCCGGGCTGGCCCCAGAGCCAGTAGCTGCCGGGAGTATAGGTCTGGGTGATTCCGCCGGGCAGGTGAATCACTGCCCACGTTCCGGGCGGCACCACCAGCTGGCTGGCAAAGCCAAGCGCCTGGCGTGGCAAGGACTGCGCTGCCGTAGCCAGGCCGTTCACAAACCGGGGCAGGGCCAACGGGCGACCAAACTCATCATGGCGGATCTCACCCTGAGTTGCCGCCAGCCCCTCAAGGATTGCACCTTCGATAACGGCACCGGCCTGGGTCGTGATCTGACTGCTCATCGGGATACTCCTTACGCTCATATCTCCCACCACTCGATACCGTACCGTGTGGGTGTTGTAAATGCTGTGGGTGCTGTACTCTCCCACAGCTCCCACAGCTCCCACACCTCCCACACCCCCCACACCTCTCACACCTCCCACACCTCCCACACCATACGCAGTCGGGTTGTCCGCCCAAACGGTCAAGCCGGTTTGAAACATGACTTAGCCAGGCGTAGCTGCGGGGCGAAAGCGCACAATCTGGCCACGTCCACCGACCGCCTCCCAGGCCAGCGCATCAGCGAGACGGTTGAGCTCGCGGGGGATGGCCACCAGCTCCAGATGGGCAAAGCGGACCACCAGAGCCACGGCCCGTTCGTGGAAGGGACGCAGCGATCCGGCACGGACGGCGTAGCGCCCGGTAATCTGGGCCACCACAACCTGACTGTCGCTCATGCAACGCACGGCCGTGCCGGGAAAGACGCGCAAGGCCAGCTCAAGACCGGCAATGATCGCCTGGTACTCAGCCTCGACACTGGTGGCAGCAGGCGCGCGCAGGACAGCGGTACGCAAAGGCTCACCATGCCGGCTGCGCACCACCAGCCCGATGCCGGCATCTGTACCGGGGGGAAGGCCGGGCGTCCCATCGACCTGCAGAATGATCAGCGGCGTGCTCATGACAACCACGCCTGCAGCACGCTCGCCAGGGCCACCAGGCATCCTGCCAGCAGGATGAGCGTCCCGGAGATACAGCCGCGCAGAGCCATCCGTAGCGACAGCCGTGGTGTGGGCAGCGTGCGCAGGTCAAGCGTCAATGCCAGGACGCCAAGCGTGCCGCAGAGGACAGCCGGGGCAAACAAACACCAGACCATCGGGCACCTCCTGAGTGACTATGGTGAAACGCACCATCCGGATAAGAAGAGCAGCGCGAGCGCTATTCGTATCCGGTCTGGTGAGTTTCGTTGCAGGAGCCTGGATTGCCCCCGCTAGACCACTACATCCTCAGGATAGGCCCCGAAGCGTCACAAATGGAGCTATGAGGTATGCTTCAAACCGGCTTGACCAGATCCTGGGCGACAACCCCATAGCGGCGGGATGCGGCGTGTGCAGGGTCGCGCACCGAAATCAGGTGGGTCGTGCGGTATCAGGCTAGTACGGCGTCCGAGCACATGTGACGTGCAGGCTACGCACCGGTAAGGGCGCAGCAGCGCTCGCCGCTGCTGCGCCCCAACGCCGCCAACCCATCAGCATTACTCGGACGGTGTACTTGCATCGGACGGTCAGAATCCGCTCGTTGGCAGGCCATCCCTCCGTCCAGGCGCGGCCCTTCGCGGCGCTCAGCGGATCTCCCCCCCGCAGTCACAGCGGTAGACACCGGTGAAGATCCCCTGCTCCAGCTTGGGGCGCTGGCTGATGCAGCCGACGCAGAAGAGCGCACCGCACTCAGAGCAGAGGTAGAGGTTGTCGAAGCTGGCGCGCCGTCCGCAGAAGGTGCAGTGGACGCGGCCACGATCGTTGTAGGTGCCGACCAGAAAGTACTGGTGGGGCGGCGGATTGATCCTGCGGAGGGTGATCGACGCCCCGCCAGGCGTCGCGCGCAGGACCGAACCGCCACCGGGCTGGGTGGCAAGCGCGCTGGCAACCGCCTGGACGAGGCGCTCGGCCGTGAGCCGTCCGTGGTAGGTGGTGAGCAGGCGCTCATCGGTGAGGCTAGCGCTGAGCGCGGCCGCCAGGCGTCCGCCACCAGCGGGCAGCGTGCGGCTGGCCGGATCGCTAGCGCAGGCGACAATCGCCGCCACCTCGGCCTGCTCGGCGGCAGCGATGAGGGCGTCGGCCAGCGGGACGGCCTGCGCCGGACGGATGGCACAGAGGTCGAGCCAGGCCAGCGCCGGGCCGTCCGCGACCGCGCGCAGGGCACGCAGCAGCCCGATGGCTGGCAGCGCGGCGCGCACGCCAGCGAGCAGCAGCCACGGCGCGCCAGCCTGGTCGAGCGTGGCATAGCTGGCCAGATAGGTCAGCGCGATCGGCGGCGGCGCATCAGCAGGGGGCACCGCCAGTGCGGCCACCACGGCGGCCGGCGTCGCCTCCGCGCCGAGCAGCATCGTCAGCCGCTCCGGCGCGATGCGCCGGTCGAGCATGTCAAGGGTAAGCTGGGCCACCACCGTCGCCAGCGCACGAGCGTCATGCTCAGCCGCCGGTAGCGGCGTGAGAACCGACGGGCTAGCCGGCGCGATGATCAACGCATATCCAGACATCGCCACACCTCCCACACCAAATAAATCGGTGCGGTAGCCCCCGCTTTATGAACTTTAAGAATTAAAGCCGGTAAACCAGACCTCACAGGTCTGGCAGACCTGTGAGGTCTACCGATACGACGGATACCCGTTTTAATTCTGAAAAACCATCAAGCGTGGGGCGGAGCACCGTTCTCGGCGTTCCCTTGCCAACCATCGCCATTTGTGGTACAATCGTGCTATCAATCGTCGTGAGACGACTGGAGCACGTAACCAATTCGGGTTGGCGGTTCCAACGATACCATCGGTCGTTGGGTAAAACCTGAACCGTATCGGGCTGTATCGCCGGGCTTGTCCTGGCCGGTTTGGAGTCGATCCGCGCTGGGCGGATACAGCCGAACGGTCAATCTGCGAGGCGATTGGCATTGCCAATCGCGCCCATAGCGGGAGAGAGCAGATCGCCGAGAAAGCTGATACGAGGGTAGGTCAGGCGTATGATGTTGTAGCGTATCCACTCGCGAGAGCATACGAGCGCCTATCGGGGTATCAGAACCCCCCGGCTTCAGCCGTGGGGAGACTCAGGATCCGGTACCGGGCCGTCAGGTCTGTGGGCGAACGGTCAAGCGGAATCGCCCACTTCTGACCTCCTGCTACGGGCCGCCTGGCGCAGGGCATCAAGGTTGACCACCTCAGCGACCTCGTAGCGGGTCGGCAGGCTGTTAGCCACCGGGCGGATGTTCAGCATCGCCGGGAAGCCGCCGCTCCGCCCATGGATCTCGGCAATCAGCGCGAGGGCGAGGGGGGCCAGGGCGGGCGGATTGAGCAACAGCGGCGTGGTCTGCCACGCGCTCCTGCTCAACCCGGCCTGCTCAGCTAGCTCAAGCGCCACTTCGGCCAGCGGGCGGTCACGATCAACCTGGGTTGCCAGCTCGCACACCAGTGGCGTCTCGCCAAGGATGGTCACAAGACGCGCCAGCTGATCCGCACTCAGCGGGTGACTATAGTTCAGCACTACGATACGCATAGCTCATCGCTTTCGTTGGAAGCTCAGGCATCGTTCAGAATCGAACCTTCCAGCTTGACCGTTCGCCCACCGCCCCGACAGCCCGACAGCCCGACACCGCACCGTGGAGGGACGGTGGGGTTGTCGCCCAGATGGTCACATCGGTTTGAACCTTGCCTCAAGAAAACAGCGGACTCCAGTACGCATAATCATCAGAGGTCATCGCCTTTTGATAGATCTTGACCGGAATCCAGTTGTCATAGATTGCGCCAAAGAGAATGGCAGCCGCGACCGGGCCACTGAAGAAGACATGCACTTCCGTATAGCCCTGCATATCGATCTCGCGCCGCTTGGCGCGAAACTCCTCGATCAGCCCACGCAGATCTTTGGTCTGTAACCCCTCGCGCTGGATCTCCAGGATGTCCATCTTCCACTGCCGGCTCCCCAGAAAGGCTTTGACTGAGCGCTGGATCGAGCCAGCGTTTGGCGTCAGCGAGAGTGCGAGAGCGACCGGGTTGGGCGAATCGACCCCCTCGTGATACTCACGGAGCTGGTCGAAGTTCTCGACCCTGGCGAGAGCCTGGGCCTGCATCGAGATGCGCCGCTGTTGCCGCCACAACATCACCGCTGAGTAACCAGCCAGCAGCGTCGTAAGCATGCCGAGCAGGCTTGAAATGTTTGCAATCCAGAACCACACAAGATCCATCACTCGTACCCTTCTGGTGGCTCGCTACCGTGATGATGCAGGATCAACCCCACCGCCGCACCTCTACAGCTCTCCATCACCGACCATAGACTTCCGCCATCCGCGCAACACTCTCACGGATCATCGCCACCAGCTCAGGCGGCTCATGGACGACACAGTGTTCACGGTAGCGCAGCAAGATCTGACGTGCCTGCCAGAGATCGCTACACTCGCCATGCACCTCAGCCGAGCCATCGGGTAGAAAGTGTACCTCGCCAGCCGGGAACCAGAGGGCAAGATCACGCTGGCGGGCCACGGGCGGCCCAAGCGTATAGCGCAGGCGGTAGCGCGGGCGCGGCGGGGCCACCTCCGGCGGCGGGATCGTCTCAGGCAGGCTGCAAAGACTATCGGCAACGATCCGGTCGAGGCGATAGAGCCGATAGCGCGGGCTGATCAGCGGGTCGCCACAGTCATAGCAGAAGGCATCAAGATAGTGGTGGCCATCGCGGAAGATCAGGCCATACGGAGCCACGCGATGCACGACCACCGTCTCCGCGCTAACAAACGAAGACTGATAGGCGAAACGCAGTTGCTGACGGCCGAGGGCACGCCGTACCCGTGCGAGGGTTGCTGGCGTCAACGAGCGTGAGGGGCGCGGCAGGTCGAAGCGCACATCACGCGGCGGGCGCGGCAGGCCACGCCGGCGCTCGGCAGGCAGCAGGCTCACCACCCGGTCGAGCAGGGCCGCCACGCGGCTGGCATTCGGCATACTGGCATCATCAAACGTACTTAGCAAAAACGCCAGGGCTTCCAGATCTTCGTCCGGCAGATCAAGTAACGCCAGGCGTCCATAGTCGCTGAGTTGGTAAGAACCGCCAACGCGGTCAATCACACATGCGAACTCATCGCGCAAAGCGGCCAGGTCGTGGCGCAGAGCGGCCCGGGCATCGCCGGGATAGATATCCTCAACATCATCACTCTGATTAAAGGCAGCGCGGGTCGCGGCGATCAGCGTAGCCGCATCAGCCGGGCCTGCCACCAGACGGCGCACCAGAAAGAGCCGCCGGTGAAAGGTGCGCCAGGAATCGCGCTTGCTGCCGCCCCGGCGGGGTGGCTGAGGAGATGCTGGCATGCCTGGTCTCCCTGGTAGGTGGAGGTGTGGAGAATGACGCAACAGCGCAACAGCGCTACGCCAGCGGCACAAAACGATAGGCCGCTTCCCAGACGAGGCGGTCGCGCTGGGCGATCGCAAAGAAGCGGTCGATCAATTCATTGACAACGGTGGCGAAATCATGGTATTCCCTGGCGGTGATCAGGCGGAAGCCGTGGGCCAGGATGCTCTTGTTGCGCGAGCTCGAGCGATCGCGGATGCGGCGCAGATCGTAGTTATGCACCAGCGGGTCGTTCAGCGCCTTCAGCAGCAGGTAGCTATTGAGCAAGGACAGACTCTCGTTGAAGGGTAGGCCACGTTCTCTGAAGCCTACCGCATGTTCAGCGGCGCGGTAGGCCTGGTTCAGGCCGTGGTAGTCATGGATCAGCCGGTCGCGGTCGTAGCGCTCGGTGACAACGCCGTACTGGGCCAGGCGCAGCTGGGAGAGCAACTCCAGGCAGCGGTAGCGCAGCAGGGCGGCAATATCGAGCCGGCCGTGGAGCTGATCGGACGTACCGCTGACCTCAGCGGCGCCCTGCTCCTCACGGCGCAGCGCATTGGCATGCAGCGAGCCGAGCAGGGCCAGGCCCAGATCGTCGTCGCGCAGCAGGTCGAGCGTGGGGGCCTCACCGCGCAGCAGGCGTCCGCCAGCCCGATTCAGGCGGGCAAGCATCGCGTGCTGGCTGCGCAGGGCCACCAGGTTCGATGCCAGCATTGAGTCGGGGGCAGCCAGCAGATCGGCGAGCCGCCGTTCGGCCCCCGGCAGATCAAAGGCGTCCCAGGCAGCATAGGCGGCGGCGAGTTTGCTGAGCGACAGGTCACCGAAGGTATCATCGAGCCGGCTCGCCAGGAGGCTGAAGCGCTCAGCGGCGGCGGTATAGTCATGCTGGTGGTAGAAGCCACGCGCCCGCTCGCGCTCCAGGTCGCCGAACGTAGCATAGGGATCCGGCAATAGGCGCGGTTGTTCGCTGCCCACCTTGCGCTGCTGGATGTCGTCGTCGGCGGTCGAGCTGAGAATGTAGAAGTGGCGGCCGCCGACGAGCGAGACCGCCATCGCTGCGCCGACCGACATCACACTGGTTCCGCCGGTGATATCGACCGCAACCTGCGGGTTCATCTGGCCTTCGCGAATGAAGGGCTGCACCACCTCGCGGATCGCCTTATAGAGCCGATCCGGCTCTATCTCAATATTGAACACCGTCTGGCCCTCGCAGGCCACGCCGGCGTTGAGGGCGGCGATCTCCGCCTCGATGAAGGACTGGAACTTCGCCGAGAAGGAGCTGTAGATGCAGACCACGCGCCGCGGACGCCAGCGTGCGGCGACCAGCACCGGCACATGTTTATTGCTCACCGGCACGATCATCAACTCAACCGGCGGATCGGCCGGCGGCAGCGTAGCAAAATGGTCACGCAAAGCTGGGAAGAGCGTCGCCTCGTAGAAGCGCCGCTGCTCACTGAAGTCGGTGATCGCATGGTGCGCCACCGTCAGGGCAGCGAGATCCGGTGTTTCCGTCATCGTGCTTGCGCTCCTCTCGCCAGTTCTATGTCACCCATACAAGCGTACCCCCATGCTACAATCAAGCAGCCCACACACCACAAGCAGAAGAGGTGAGCCATGCCCACCGAAAGCATCACCCTGCCCGAACTCGTCACCCGTTCAGCCGACGCCAGCTGGGACTACACGCGCTGGGCGCGTCTCCCTGCCGACGGTCTGCGCTACGAGGTCATCGACGGAATTCTCTATATGAGCACTGCCCCCAGCTTTTTTCACCAGTGGATCATCCGTCAGCTTGTCTTTGAACTGGTGCGCCAGCTTGACCACACCGGCTTCGGGATCACCGCCTTTGCCCCGGTCGGTCTGCGCATGCCCGGCTGTGACCCGGTGCAGCCCGACATTGTGGTGGTTGGCACGGCAGCACGTGACCAGATCTACGACCGACGCATCAACACCGTCCCGGCCCTGATCGTCGAAGTCCTCTCACCCTCCAACGCCACCCAGGATACGAATATCAAGCGTGCCGCCTACGCTCGTGCCGGCCTGGCCGAATACTGGATCGTCCGGCCCGCCGAACGTGACCTGCTGGTACTGAGCCAGCCCGACCCCACTAGCAGTGACTACCGGCTGGAAACCCATATCCCCCCCGACGGCACCCTGGTCTCACCGACCCTGCCCTTCCGTGCCGCCATTGCAGCCTTCTTCGCCGGCTCACCCGATGTGAGCCTGTAGCAGTGGCCTTCCTGGGAATGCCTGGCATGCACAGCTTGACCCTTTCAGGATGGGTTGCCTGACTTCGGTGGACGGCGCACCTCAAGGATCGTCTTGCCATCCTTCGCCTTGCGCTGGCTGATCACCTCAACCTTTGCGCTATCCTTACCTGGCTTGAACTTCGGCACCCCTGGCTCAATCTTGAGGACTGCCACGACGTCACGCTCCTCAAAGCCCGGCACCTGAATAACGAAGACATCATTGTCTCCCTTAACCACCTTGCCAGTGAAGATGGTTCCCACTGTGGGCGGCTCGCGCTGGGCGGCGGGGGAGGTGTTAGATGCAGGCGGTTGATGATCGGTGGTCGGAGGGCGTTGGGTCGTTGGTAGTTCACGATCTGCCCGCGACGTAGCCCGGGCAGGCGTGGGTGTCCGCGACGAGGGGCTCGATAACTCCCGTTGCACCTCCTCGGGTACAGCACGGTAATAGCGCAAGATGCGCAGCGCCCAACCCAGAGTAGATGCCATTTCAGCGTAGCTCATCCCCTGCAGGTGCCGCAGGCAGATCTGCTGCAGATCGCGGTAGTAATCGAGTGTCTGCCGCGAGCGGATCACCGCGTGTCCATGATTGACTACTGCCTGGAGATATTCAAAAAAGCGCTTGGGGTCACGCTTACTGCGCAGATAGGCCATCGCTTTCTGCGCCTCATTGAGATCGACGCGAGCACCAGCCAGATCAGCTGCCAGAGCCTCAGCCACGGCAAAGTTAGTCATAGGTTCAACCTTGCAATCTACACACCCAAGCGCTCAAGAATCTTTCCAATGGGATGCTGGTCTATCTCGCTTAGCCGTCAACTGATAGCCTTGACGTAGGTTTGCCCTCGTCATCGACAGCCTCTACGTTTAGAATGCGACACAGTTTCTGTTTGTTTATCTCGATACACTGTAAGGCTTCGTCACGACGGTGTTCATATAAATCATAAACAAAACGACATATCTTAAGATGAAACTGACATAACTCAGCAAAATCATGGTCTAATTCAAGTGCTTCAATTCCATATTCAAATGCCTCCGCGATCTGTTGACGAATATCGCATAACTTCATAAGATACAAAAAACCTATAGGTTTAGTGTAACCTTCCTGCTTTGCTTTTTCAATCGAATCTCTTGACTCATCTCTTATTTCACTTATGAGAGAAGGGATTATGTCGGATTGAAGTGGGAATCGTCCTTCAATTTCAATTTTTGGTATCAGTTCTCTGATAAGCATAATTGCATAATCAAAATACCTTTTCCCGGATCGATCATCTTGAGGTGACGACTCAAGACGTTCTTTGGCTCTCAGGTAATCTAAATAAATTCCATAAAGATCGATCTCTTCTCGGATATCATGGATGTACGGGTTGTTATTTCTGTTTTGAACAAGATCCATTCGTAATTGATCAATATAATCTCTAATCTGATCTTTTCTGATACTGGTATGGCTAGCAGTGGACTGTCTTTTAGACGCCTGTTGTTTAGCGCCCTTAATTGCCTCACGCTCAGCCTCTGTTGCATTGCTTATCTGTTCACCTCGGCGAATAAAGACGGTTCCTGCATTATATTTAGGCCCCTTAGGCCCGCCTGTAATCAGATCACGAGTTGTCTCATGTAAGTACGGATCTGCATTGACTGTAATTACAACTATTTGACAATCTTTAATAGTAAATTGCTTAACTGTAAGACCTCCCAGTGGCGGATTACAGCAGTTATTCACTCTTTCCTGAATAGCTTTTTCAGTTGTGAGAATGTCCTCGCAAGATATTAATATGCGATTACCATGTGTGTCTTGCTTGTCTTCAGCACCAATGATCAGGTGGCCGGGACGTCCAGCATGGTGAATGTTCCCATTTGCCAATGAAAGAACATCTTTAATCAACTCATTCCAGTGATATTCAGCGGCTTCGCTCTTAATAGCGTAAAAAGACCTCTTAAATTCAAGTTTTGGACTTTCTGCTTGCCTTAGAAGGTTTTTTAGCTCTGAGATGTCCATCCACGTAATCTGATTCGTGTTTCAGAGTCAGCCATACGAGCCTGACAACAGCTTCGCGCCGCTCCACCTCCAATGTGTAATAATGCAAATCCGTGGAGGCAAAGCCAGGCAGTCAAGCTCGTTTGAAATATGCCTGACTCAATAATTCCGATGTGGGCAGTCACGATCCTCACGCGGCCAGCGCAAAATTTCGGCCAGGCGTCGGGCTGGTTCTTCCTGGATGAGTCGCTCGCTACGGGCAGCGTCAAAGAGAGGCCCTAGCACCACTGGATCGGTTGGCACCTCCAGGTCACGGTAGGCTGCGTGTGGATTATAAGCCACCAGCACCGGCTCATTCACCTCGATTGTCCCTAGGCAAGCCGGTTTGCCACCACCCAGTTTGGGCCACCAGCGTAGCTCACCCAGACCCAGGGCGATTAGTAACAGGCCTAGTTCACCAGCACTCAGGTTCTCGAACTCCAGCCGCAGCGCGAATTGGCTATTTACGTCACAAGCCTCCAGTGGCAGATCACCTTTGGCCAGTTTGCCATGCATATAGAACTTGCGCCCATATGGGCGTCGCCCGTCAAAGTAGGTGTCCAGCGACTCAGGGCGCGGGCGGAAGAGTTGCGGTATCGGGATAGTAATGGTACGCCCTTCGAGCAGCAGTGCATCGGCCATCCGCACCAAGCCCTGATACCCCAGCGTGCCGAACATGTTTTGCGCCACATCAACACCGCGATCAAGCTGGCGCGGCGGCAGGTAGTTACGATCAATCTCGTGAGATCGTGTCACCTGGATTGCTGATCGGCTGATCGCCTCAACAATGCTACGGATGCAACCCTTCAGGGAAGTTGCTGGGATGGCTGGTTGCCCGCCAACCCGAAACATTGCCTTGACCAGTGGGTATTCATGATCACGCGGGATCTGCTCGAAATTGCCCGAGGCTACATGCACCGGCGAGCGTGCAATGATGCGTGCGCTTAGGCTGCCGCTTAGCCGGCCCGCCTCGTAGCGATGATGTCCAGCGGGCGGCTTGAGCTGCGGACTTCCTTCCGGCAAAGGCACAAAATCATAAGGCTTGGGGAGGGGGGGCTGTTGCGGACGACGTGGCCCACCTCGATCGCGGAAGCTCATCTTTACACCTCTGTGTAGCGCAGGAACTGCACTGCTCCATTTGGCGCGTGGTAAGCAATAAAACTAAGTGCAGGCCGATCACCCTCTTGAAGTACCTTGCGGCGATCGCTTGTGCTGGTGCGCCATTGCTCAGCCAGCACCTCCATGTTGGGAATGATCAACTGCTGCTCGCTCAGCACAAGGACATCATAGCTTGTTGTAGTGCGACGCTTCCAGCGTATCTCGGCTGGTTTGGCGAAGGCATGCCCAAAATCACCGCGCAGATCGAGATCATCTACGGTGTTTAATTTACGAATCGCACGCAGATTGACCTGCTCCAACGCTGGGGTCAAGTCCCAACGTGCCGCACCACCGAAGCTCCAACATGGCAGGCCAACTAATTCCCTGACCAGTGTGCGCAGACGATTACCATCAGCCGGGTAAATTCGGTAGAGATAGCCACTCATAGGCCAATCTCCGCTCGCCAGGCAGGCATACAAGCTTTCCAGATCGCTTTAACCTGATGATCACCAGTTGCTGCCAGCGTAACACCCATAAACGCATCGGGCTGGTAGACCAGATCCGGTGGCAGATCGCCCTGATCCTGCTCGGCCGCAGGTAAGGCATAGTTGCGAAACTGTGACTGTCCGGCGCAGAGTGCACCCAGACCAGCCAACCTATGTGCGGCAGTGCCTGTCTGGGCTCCAAGCAGTCGTAACTCCCCAGCGACCAGTTCACAGGTTGGGTAGGTAATTCGCAATTCGTTGAAGCTAACTCTTACCCGACCCAGCCCGCGTGATTTGCCAAAGCCGATAGCAATGCGACCCTCAGCAAGGTCACGCAGCGCCAGGCCAAGCAAACCGAGTTGGGCCAGGGTCAGATTCTTAAAGTTGATCCTGGTCTTGAAATCACCGCCGATCACCGTCTCGTAGTTGAACGGTCCTACCGCTACTGAGCCATAAATACGATCAATCGCAACCCCGTTACGCTCCTCGATATCACTCAACTCCAGGTTATCGCTATATGCATCGGCGAAGCGCACCCGCCCTGCCAAGCTGGTGTGACCGAAGATCTGGCTGACTAGCGAAGAGCGGCGATAGATGGTAGCCGTGTGTTGCTCACCTTCCACCGCTTTGCCCGAGTTGTAAGCCATATCCTCCAGGCCTTTGTAGTCTTTTTCTTTGCCAAGAGGATTATCGGCCAGGGGAATACATGGCTCATCGGCTGCATATTGTGTATGCTGTTGCTGACGTTTACGTTGTCGCTTTTCGGTGTCAAGCGAGCGACAGATCCGTTCACATTGAGCGCGGATCACGCCTTTAAGCGAGGGGCCAGGTAGATAAACCTGGCTGACACCACCTCGCCGCGTCCGCACAAACTCCATATCGGGCAGCGTCGGGTCGCTACCTCCACTCTCGCCTGCCTTGATCAAGATTGGCCCGTCAGGCGTGATCGTCAGGTTCAGGAGTCCCTCGATCATCGTTGCTTTATGCATTGCTTACGGCTCCTCGCTTGCGATGGTCATGATAACGCTGATCGATCCTCATCCAGGCGCGACTGCTTAAACTTCAAACTCAGCAGAAGGCGGCTTTGTTGCAGCTGCAGCAAGTTTCTGCTGGAAAGCTTTCGTCCAAGTCTTGATCTGTGCTGCATCTGGCTCGTTGCCTCCTGTTCCATCGAGCAACGCCAGGACTGCATCGGCGTTCCCCGCTTCCAGAGCGATAAATTGGTGGGTCACCTCTTCGAGTTGAACATAGCCCAGACCACGCGAACGAAACCCGCCCACCTGCACCTCGCCACGCTCCCAAGGTTTGAGCGCCAGTAAAACCATGCCCAACTGCCAATCCTCGCCATTTTCCAGGATTAGCTCAAAGTCAAACCGCATTCCGGCTGGAACGACCTCATAATCGTACAGAAAGCCCTGTTCGGCCGTCTCAGTATCACGGTTCAGGGCGACACCATTGCGGATCTCAAATTGACCGAACCAGAGTTTGCGGTCAACCAACGCATCCTTGAAAAAAATCCGCCCGGCCAACCAGGGTGCACCGAAGGTCAGTTCAACCAAGGTCGAGTCACGCCAGATCGTTGCATCAGACTCTTCAGCAAAATGTTGACGCATCTTCTGCTCAATCTCTGTGAGATCACGTGCTTCTTCTGGCGCAACGCTTCGAATAAGTGACTCAAGCCGAGCACGGAATGCCCCCTTCAGCGAAGCACCCGGAATAAGGGGTGCCCCGAGGGCATCGCGCAGTACTGGCAGATCGTTGCCAATCACGCTACTGTCGCGGCCTGCACCGATACGCAGCGCTGTTCGTGTAACTAGCCAGCCACGTACAACCAGGCGGTTACGCAGCACTGCGAAGGAGAAGATCGGCTCAGCGGGCATGGCTCAACTCCTTCAGTTTATCGAATGCACCTGTCTCTGCCCCATAGTAAAAGGCCTGGTTGAGATAACCCAGGTAGAGTTGGGTCAGGCGAATATAGGCGACCTTCCGCAACTGTTCGGCCTGGGCTTCGGACAGTTGCTCTGCTCCACTAAGTTGCGCACTGGTCTCTGTGACGGCTTGATCGGCAAAACCTTTGATCGGCTTGCGGATGTCATCAATGACCTGATGGCCGAAATCTTTTGGCCCTTTACCCCAGGCATTCTCATTCCGAGCGATCTGGTAGCGAATGAAATTGATCACTACCTCGACCGAACGTGACTGCACAGCAACATTTAGCAGGTTGCGTAGCTGACTCTTTTCCATTTTGTAGCGCTGGAGCATTGCCGCAGTCTGATTGGCCTGACTTACCAATGCATCGAGGCGCTGATTGATCGCCTGCTCCAGCAGCAATTCACGGCGCAAAATCTGGGGCTCAAGCGTACTCATCCTGGCTACTCCTTGTGAGGTAAGATCAAGTCTACATGTGGAAGTCGTCACAGATGCGGATCTGGCCAAAGCCCTCTTCTCGTCGTTCGCCGATCCCATCAAGCTGGAGTTGTGCTAGCCTGATACAGGCATGAGTATCAAGGGGCCTGTCGGAGGCGAAGACGTAGAGTCCACCCATAACCACTGCTGTTTCCACCTGCTTGGGGCGTTGCCAGAGGGTATGCCAACCGCCAATGGGTTTGGTGGTGGTGAAGGCACGCAGGAGGGTGGCTTGGATACCCGTGTCGGCGGCAAGCTGTATCGGGCTGTAGATCTGTGTTGGTAGCCAGCCATGCTCAAGCAAGATGGTATCGGCGAGTAGATTCACTGTGAAAATGGTGGTATCACCAATCGGCCACGGTGTACCACCAAAGTCAATATATCGCTGCACCTGATCCTGAAAAGCCCTGGTCAGTTGTTCAACACGCTTCATGATCTCTGCTGGCTCATCAGGAGGTGATGGTGGTATAAGTCTCACCCGTACTGCACCAAGACCGCTGGTTTGCCGACCTCCCAGGTGAGAGATCGTGATCAGAGTATCACTAACATCTTGCATATACTTGTCAGGCACAATCAGGCTACCCAGGAAAAGTGTTGGCACACGACCTGTATCCTGTTCGTTCACTTCACTGATCGCGAGCGGTGAGTAGAGCCGGCTCTCCTGAGCGGTGCCGCGCTGTCGGTTAATCGCTACCCGTGTCAGCAGACGCTGCTGTACTTCTCGGTAGGCAACTTGATGCCTATTGAAAGTGTAGAACTTTGATCCACAACCTTCCCAGGGTCGTCCATCTGCATCAGTCGGTGCGTAGATCAGGGCTGCAGGTTGCTGGCGTTCCCAGCAGATGCGCTCGATCAGTGTATCAATGGGTTGTGTATCCCTTTCAGCCCCCTTCGGCTGGCTAGCAGTTATCGGGAGTGGACGCACCCAACTATCGTCGGAATGGCACGGGTAGGCATTGTGGCAGCGCAGGCTACGGAAGAGTTCAGCATCAAAGCACTCAGGGCCGAATTGCTGGCCCAAAGCCCCGTAGATAGCCGCTCCAGGTACATAGGGCAAGCTCTTATTGAACTGCACTCCTGGCTTGCGCTCAGGGAAGGCTAGGGGAGCGAGGGCTTCGATCTGGAAGTGCAGCATTTGCATCATGCGCCTCCCTTGCGTTCAATGCGCATCCGTAGTGCCTGGCGCAGTGACTCTTCGGCACAAGGTGTTGCATCTAGCTGGATATCGAACTCAACTGTCGCCCATCCCAGTCCTCGTGATTTGGCTCCGCCCCAGTGTGGTGTAAGGCGGGCCGCAGCCCAGAGCAAGGCTACCTGCTCCAGATTTGCTACCATACCAGTGATTGCACGCTCAGCATAGAAGCGCAGATATTCTGGTGTAGCCTCTTGGAATACCAGCAATCCATCCGCAGCTGTTCCGCGTTGGCGGTTGATCGTCACTGACGGCCGAATCTGACTACGATACTGTTCGGTATGTGTCCGCAGGGCTTCGCTCTGTTTGACATCACCAAGGATGCCAGATAGGTCGGTAAAGTGCAGTGGCGAACGGTGCTGCGGGCTACCGAAAAGTTTGCGTATATCGGTCTCGATCTCTTCACGTGCAGAGCCTTCAAACGGGGTGGGAATATCCTCACCCAGGCCACGCAACAGTTGCTCGGCAGCCCAACGTAGCTTGCCCTTCAATTGCGAACCAGGAATGATTGGGCGGCCCCAACCGTCGCGCACAATGCTCTTATCGGCAAGGGTTCCACTGCTGCCGCCCGCACCAACACTCAGCGCCGAGCGACTCGTAATGGTCAGGCTAATCTGAAGCTTCATCTGGTGCTCGCGTGGTAACAAAATCGTAGGCCTCCAGCAGATCAGACCAGATCGTCTCGTACCCTGCATCACCCCATGGCAACCAGGGTGGCATGCCGACCCGGCCTGCCGAACTGATTGTCCCAAGACACCAGGCATGTTCGATGTGTTGGAGCAGTGTAGTCGCTACCGCTTTATTCTGGCGCGAGCGGGTGTAGAGATACTCCATCGTGCTACTCAACACACCTTGCCCACTATCTGCATCAAGGGCGCGGCGCAGCCGGTACAGTTGCGAACGAGGCATATGAGCGTCTTTGAGCGCCTGCACACTGGTGAGCAATCCAGCGAACTCACTCCATGTATAGGGGCGGGCCGTCAGACGGCGCTTACTCTGCTTATGGTCGTTGAGAGCCACCTTGCGAAAACTCGTAATATCGTCACTGACCATCGTTGTCGATTTAAGCACCATAAAGTCCACCGCCCCACCGTAGAAGCGTGGCTGCGGCTGTTTATAGCTGTCAAGTGGCGCGGCATGTTGTTTTGCCAGTTTCTTGGCCTTCTTCAGCAACTCTTCAACTAGATCGCGCAAGAAGAAGAAGGGGGCATTCTCCTGAGCGATCAGCACCCCCGCCGAGAGTCCGACCAGCGGAAGATCATCATTAGTGTGGGCATAGCGACTACGCCCGGCTAGAACCGAGGGCTTTGGCAGATTAAAATCCTTGTGCTCCTGCGCAATTTGCTTGAAACGACTACTTAACTCACGCTCAAAGGTCTGAGCTATCGTCAGGCTCACCTCAAAGGCTCGATCCCCCGGCACGATAATGAAAAAGTCATCGCCACCAATTGCCAGGATCTCAAACGGATGCTTTAATCCTCGCAACTGCTCATCGCGATCAAGTACCTCAACCGGAGCAAGATGGTTGGCCAGACCGTTGAAAACAGCCTTTTTTGCGACATCGCTCAGCGCCTGCGAAACCAGTTGGTAGATCAGAGGGCTGCTCAAAGTTGCCATAAGCCGCCCGATATTGTTACCGTCGGCGTAGATCAGTCCGATGTAGCGTGTCGTACTCGAGGCTGCTCCGATCTGGTAGAGATCGTCGGCGGGCTCAATCAGGCGTTGATCGCCACGATCCCGTAAGCTGGCGATCTGCTGTGCGTAGTACGTTTGTTGGCCTTGCTCAGTCCGTAGAAAATGCTCCCACCGCTGATGCCACGACTCGCTCCTCAGGCTTTCTGGTACCTCCCAAGGCTTGAGGCTCTGCCCCAGATCTTTGCCAATGGTCTTGCCCTTCACCGCCCTCCCGGCAGCCAACTTGCGTGCCGAGGGTTCGCTCAGGGTACGGATATCCGTGCCGACCTGTGTCTTGATCGCCGCAGGGCGTACATCACTACTCTGGCATTTCACGCCCCAAGGTAGCAGTTCATAGCGCGTCAGGTCACGTGGTGGGCCATAGCTGGACTGTTCGTCACGGCGACGGTTGAACATCGTTACCAATATTGTCACCAGTTCGCCAAAACTCTTGCGATTGAAGAAGCGTATCCGCAGTGCTACATCGCTTAGATCATAGTCTTTGATCGTCTCAGGGGGATAGTAATAGGCAAAGAGTGCTTCGCGGCGCTGTTGATGTTGGCAATCTCGCAGGAAATCCTCGATCCAGTAGCCAGTCGGGTTGCGCCCAAACCGGAGTTCAAGCAGTGAGAAATTGGCACTGACAGCAGCACTATTGGCAGTCAGGGTTTGCTCGGTATAACAATGTTCAACTGCGCTTGCCAGATCCGCTCCCATTATCCTGGGGGCAAAACCCAGGAATGATCCTCCACTAGCATAGATAAGGCTCTCATCGACGATGGTCGAATCTCCCATAATCTGGTCAAGCTTATCATGCCAGATCTGACGAATGGCGGTTTCATTGACCCAGTCCAGTAGGGCGCTGGCACCACGGATCTCAGGTAACTTCGGTGCTTCAAAGACATAGCCCTTAATCTTGGTCGCTCCACCATAGACTAGAGCTACCTGACCAGTAGCGCCTGGTGTAGTATCGATACGCTTCTGTATCTTTTCTAACGCAGAACGATCGGATGGATCTGGCATTCTCAAAACATCTCGCACCAGATCAAACAGTTGATCTAGTGGTTGCTCAGGATGGGCCAGATAATGCGCGATCATCCGAATAAAGTCAGACGTTTGTGTCATAGGAGCGTTCTCCGCTAGACAGAGCCTGAACCGATCAGGGTATTGTGCATATGAAATGTAGATTCAAAGTTTATCACATCCCCCTCACCCTACCACCCCGCCCCGTCACAAATGTGCCCATGACCCCCCACGTTTCGCTCACAAGGGGGCCACTTCAACTCGCCCATGGCCAAAGACACAGGCTTTGCCTACGTGCAGCACGCTCGCGGCGAGCAGGCCGGCGCGCACGGCAACCGGCACCTCGCGCAGTGTGGCTCTACCGATCAGCCCGCCCAGCTTCATTCGGCGCTGACCGCCCCCGCGTGTACTTGTGCGCTCCCAGTCGGCCCAGTGCAAGGCGGTGCTTGCGATGTGTACCTGCCGCGCCGCTGCGACCAGCGGACGGTAGTCGTAGGCCCAGGGGCCTGGGCCATGAAAGGCGGACAGGGCATTGATGCGCCAGCCGATCGCCTGCATGATCGCCCCGAGATCCAGTTCTTCGATAAATGTGCCGCCTGCCTTGACCCGCAAGGGCGTCAGGAGATCCAGACGCAGGTCGGCGGGCAGCTCGGACGCCCGCACAGGCACCTCGGCCAGGTTGAGCAGCGGTAACGCGGCCACATCCAGTACCTGCCCGTCCTGGTAGATAGGTTGGCCCATTGGCGTGAAGGGCTCCAGCGCCTCGACCCGCTCAAGCCGGGCCTGCGCCAGCTCGCGCCCCAGGCCCGCCTGGCCCAGCCCGGCCAGACCATGCAGAAAATAGGGCAGAAAATCGACCCCGCGCCCGATCAGCACCAGGCCAAACTCGAGGCTATCGCCTGCAGCATAGTGGCGCTGCTGATTCAGGGGCGGCTCGATCACAAAGGGCCGCGGAACGTCTTGCAGGTCGTGCAGATGGGCAACCCCCGCCGGATGCGGCGTCTCGAAGACCCAGCGGTAGGGGCAGAGGAGCGTCGCCGTACAGCGCTCGGCGTGGCCCCAGCAGGCGGCGACACAGGCAGCCCGCTGGAAGGCATAGCCAAAGCCGCCCCGT
>CAZQCG010000052.1:11629-25523 GCA_964592425.1 uncultured Chloroflexaceae bacterium | reverse complement strand
GCCTGCGGGCCTGCGCCGGTTGAGGAAGCGGGGCTGGCGGTAGCGAGTCTTCCGCACGGCGGCCTTCCCTTGGTCGAGCAGCTGCCGCGCCCGCGCCGGGTGGCACGGGTCGAGTGGCTGGCCGTCGCTGCTGAGGACAAAGACGAAAGACATGATTTTGGATTACTCCAACTCCCCGTAAGGGGGTAAGGTTCGCCTCGACCATGCACATCGGGCTTGTTGTGCCTACGACCTCCCGCCCTTACCCCAGGCGGGTGTGATCGCAGGCGACAGAGCGGCGGGCTGGCAGACGCACCCGCCGGTGTCGTGACCCGTTGTGCGTAGCCCCGTGAAGGGCTGAGTCTGGTCAATACAGGCTTGTCGATTACTCCACAAGCCGCGGGGCTTATGAACTTTAAGAATTAAAGCCGGTAAACCAGACCTCACAGGTCTGGCAGACCTGTGAGGTCTACCGATACGACGGATACCCGTTTTAATTCTGAAAAACCATCAGCCCCTGCGGTTACTGACCTTTCGCCGGAACACCGTGTAGAGACGCAGCAGCGGGGTCGCTGCTGCGCCCTATCCTACCTCCCCTGCTCCACCAGGAGCGGCGTCAACTGTAAAGGCTGGCCAGCACGCAGCAGATCAAGCGTGATCATATCACCGGGAGCGTGCGTCGCCAGGGCCTCAAGCAGCGTCCCACTCGCCGTCAGAGGCTGCCCATTGAGGGCCAACAGCAGGTCGCCGATGCACACCCCGGCGATTGCTGCTGGCCCATGCGTTGCCACTTGAGCCACCAGCAGGCCAGTACGCTGCCCACCGGTCGCCAGTTCAGGCGGCAACTCCACTGTTTGCAGACCTACACCCAGGAAGACTGGGCGTGCCGGCACATGGGCCACCCAGGCTGCGGCAACATGACTGGGAATGGCCACCGACAGGTCACCACCGAAGATCATCGCATTGATTCCCACCACCTCACCCTGGGCGTTCAGCAACGGCCCGCCCGAGTTTCCCGGTGCCAGGCGCACATCAGAGCGAATATAGCTGGCTGGCTGCTCATCGTCCGCCGCAGGCAGCTCACTCAGCGCGCTGACCACGCCAGCCGTCACGACCCCCCGCTGGCCCCAGGGGTTGCCCACGGCAAAGACAAGTTCGCCCACCCGCAGCCGCGTCGAGTCACCCAGAGGAGCCGGGGGGAGGTGCCCATCAATCAGGGCCAGCAGGGCCAGGTCAAGCCGTGGATTACCAGCGATCAGCTGTACCTGGTAGCGCCGATCCGTGTGGCTCAGGATGGTGATCGGCTCGCCCACGCCCGCCAGTACATGATAGTTCGTCATGACCATGCGCCCGTCGCCCCAGACCAACCCCGAACCGCCCCCCTGCCCACGCCCCTGGATCTGAACCACACTGGCCTGCGCCCGCGCTGCCAGCCCCACTGCCGCTGCACCGATCAACCTTGCTGCCGGTGCCTCAGCTATTGTTACAGTTGTCATGGATTTCTGACCTTTTTAGACAGAGTTTGCTGGTTAACTCCGCTGGCCAACGGTGATCGTCAGATCAGTCAGCGCCCCACCGCGCAACACCTGCACCGCCACCGGCTGACCCACGCGCTCACCGACCAGCATGGCCTGCAGATCGTCGGTATCAGTCAGCGGCTGTTCAGCAAAGCGCATCAGTACGTCGCCCAGGAGTAGCCCGCCCCGTGCCGCCGGACTACCCGGCTCGACTCGTACTACCAGCAGGCCACGACTCTGAGCCAGCCCGCCCTGCTGCTCCTCCGGCAGCTCAACCGGCTGGCTGCTGATGCCCAGGAAACCACGCTTGACATAACCATTAGCGCCAAGGGTTGTGGCAATCCGCCGGGCCAGGGTGGCAGGGATGCCGAGGGCCACCCCGCCCGCCAGCCCGGTCGTCAGCACCGCAACGACTGCCCCGGCCGCATCAACCAGCGCCCCGCCCGAGAAGCCCGGGTAGGGGATGGCATCCGTCTGCACAAACTGCTCGAGCACCGCCCCGCGTCGCCCGCGCAATGGCCCCCCCACGGCACTCACAATCCCAAACGAGGCCATCGGGCTACTCCCGGGGCGACCTACCGCCAGCACGATCTGCCCGACCCGTGCTGGTGCCTCGGCAAAGTTGGCTGGGGCCAGATCAAGCCCGGCCACACGTAACAGGGCCAGGTCGCTGGCATGATCGCGTCCAACCAGGCGCGCCGCCATTGCTTGCCCAGCAGGCCCCTCGATACTCAGATCCTCGTCGCGCTCAAGCACATGGTCAGCGGTGAGCACCAGGCCCTCGCCGACAATAATCCCGGTTGCCGGGCCGCGAGCGCGCCCACGTACCTGCACCAGGGCCGTCCCCACTCGTTCTACCGCATCGGCCATCTGGCTCGAGATCGTTGCCAACAGACCGCCCATTTCACCCATGTCGCTCATACTACCCCCTCGTCTCATCGTGCCGCGCCTACTGCAAGCGCATCTCTGCAAGCAGTATACGAAGCCTGAGCGCCGGGCGCTATCAGCGACCCGAGTAGGAGGCGACCCGGTAAAATGGCCAGGTTGGTTTAGGCGACCGGCGGGGTATGCGGGATGTCGCGATCGAGTGGACAGCACTCGGTGCAGACGCGGAAGGGAATACCCGTATCGGTGACCGTGCGGATATTCTCGCGGCTCCCACAGTACCGACAGACCGAAAGATTCTCGATATCATCGGCACGCCAGAGCTGCGGTGCCAGGGTGATTTCCATCGGATCTTCAGTCGAAAGGATGCCAATCTTGACACAGACAGCAGCAGGAAAAACATCGGCGACACGCGCAAAAATCTTGTGCGGGTGTGAATAGACTTCGTCGCCGATCAGGATGCCAATCATACGGGGGTGTTGGCGTATCTTCATAGCGCCTGGAGCCGGGCGATCATCTGCCGCAGCGCAGCCTCGTCCAGCGTGAAGCTCGGAGTATCGGCGAACATCATATGGTCGAGGAGTTGACTGATCAGCGCAGCATCGTTCTCAGCGACCTGATACGTTCCCTGCTCGATCCCATAGAAGCGCTCAAGTGCCCAGTCGGCTATCGTCTCAGCACTGATCCGCCCGGCCAGCCGATCCTCGAGTTGAAGGAGGAGATCCTGTCGGTTGAGTATCATAGCATATCTCGCTTGGTTTTGCCTGGCAGGATTACTCCTCAAGCAGCGCATCATCACAGGCAGCGCGGAAGCCACAACCGGCACAGCGGCGCGGGTCGTTGTGGCTGCGTGCGGCATCATCAGCGTCGAGTAACGTGCGCATCGTTGCAAGGGTTGCCAGTACTTCGTCACGCACCCTACGGTTGTAGTCGAGGCGAAAGCTCTGTTCGGCGTAGCGCAGCAGGCCGTAGGGTGGTGCCCGGCCAGTCTGCTCCTCAACCAGCAAACAGTAGGCCGCCAGCTGCATCAGGTCAGAGGCATAGGGGCGGCTTGCCCGCCGACTCGGCTTGAGCTCAACCGGGATCAGCCGCCCACCTTGCTCAACCAGATAATCTGGCTTGCCCGTCAGGCCATAGCGGCGGGCAAAGAGGGGGCGCGCAAGGGTCTGCCCGGCCCCGACATCATCGGCCACCACACGGCCCCAGGGCAAGCCGGTGCGCCGCCGCAGCAGCGCTGCGCTGCTCAACAAGAGCAGGGCCAGGCCGATCAGGGCCAGGGCCAGGAGTTGCAGGCTCATCTCAGGCCAGGGCTAACAGGATCAGACCGAGCAGCAAGAGCAGCAGGCCAGCTTGCCAGGCCAGCCGCGCACGGGCCACCCGATGCCCATGACGGGCATGGGCCACCACTCCGGCTGTGCGGCGAGCGGCACCAGCTGGCTGCTCACCGGCCACGCGTCGCAGCCACCACGCCCGTGCGCAGTAGGTATACTCGCCCACTTCACTGGCACGAATAATCGGCGTACTAACCTCCCCCTAGAACCGGCGTGCCCTGGAAGGCATTGATCACATCGTTGACCGTGATCAGTAGCATCAAGCCCATCAGGGCTGCGAAACCAATCGCATGCACCATCGCCTCTTTCTCCGGCGGAACCTTCTTCCCACCGCGGGCCCACTCGATCAGTGCAAAGATGATATGGCTGCCATCGAGAGCGGGAATGGGCAGCAGGTTCAAGATGAAGAGGTTCAGGCTCAGCACAGCAGTAAGATTCCAGAAGGCGACGAAGCCGCCGGGCTGCTGGATCACCTCGCCGGTGGCGCGGGCGATGCCCACTGGCCCGATGGGCTGCCCGTCGCTCGGCGCACTTGGCGAGAGCAGGCCGAAGATCGCGGCAGGTAGGTTGGCCAGGGCCTGCAGCATACGTCCGGTCAACTCGATGCTATAGGTGGTACCGTGCCAGATCGCCGCAAGCGGTCCGGCCTGGCTCATTTCGACGGCGGGTGTATAGCTGAAACCAAAGCCGGACTCGTAGGGGGTTCCATCGGGCGAGGTCCACGGCCCGGGTGTCACACGCAGGCTCAGCTCCTGGCCAGCCCGTAACACCAGTACCGTGACTGGTTCACCAAGGTTCTCGCGCGCCACACTACCGATTACGGTATTTGTGTCGGCCGGGATGCCATTCAGGCTGATGATCTCATCGTCGATCATAATCCCGCCCTGGGCTGCCGGTGTACCGGGAAAGACATCACTGACCAACTGGCGCCCGGTGGGATTCGGGATGCCCATGAACAGAAAGATCAGGCTGAAGATCAAAATGGCCAGCAGCAAGTTCATGAACGGGCCGGCCAGCATCACTGCGATCTTGCGCGGAGGTGATGCAGCAGCCAGGCTACCTCCGGCCCCATAGAGCGTTTCACCAATCCCATCCTCGCTCTGGGCAAAACGCACAAAGCCGCCGAGGGGCAGCCAGTTCAGCGTATACTTGACACCTTTGTGCTCGTAGAAGGTCAAGGCACGCGGCGGGAAGCCCACCCCAAACTCATCAACCTTGATCCCCAGCCGAATGGCTGTCAGAAAATGACCCAGCTCGTGAACCACCACCAGCAGACCAAGCATCAGCAGAAAGGCCCCGATAGCCAGCAGCGGGTTGCTGCCGCTGGTCTGGGTCTGCTCAAGGGGGGTTTGCGCTGCAATGCTCTGAACTAATGTGAAGTGCATAAATTTCTCGGTATCATCAAGATCAGGCTACACACAGCGGGCGGTAGGCACCGGCCTACCGCCCGGGAGTAGTATTAGTGTAGCGAATCAGCCCTTCAGCGTCAAGGTGCTGCGTTATGCCAGGCTCAGCAGTACGCTGTAGTAGATCACCGGCCCGGTAAAGAGCAGACTATCCATACGGTCAAGGATGCCGCCATGGCCGGGGATCAGGTTGCCCGAGTCCTTGACGCCAACCTGGCGTTTGATCAGCGACTCGGCCAGGTCGCCGAGGGGGCCAGCGATACCGGCGGCAGCCCCGATCAGCGTCGCTTCCAGGTAGCTAATCGGCAGGCCCATCAAGAAGCGGGCCAGCACTGCGGTGAGGATCGACGCGACCATCCCGCCAGCAAAGCCCTCCCAGGTCTTCTTCGGGCTGAGAATGGGGGCCAGCGGGTGGCGGCCCAAGGCCCGTCCGACGAAATAGGCGGCGCTATCCTGGATCCATGTGATCGCCAGCACGAGGAAGAGCCATGCCGCACCGGGGGGGATCGCCAGGGAAGCGAGCACGCCTCCGCTCAGGGGTGTCGCGAGCTGGCGCAGCAGGATGAAGCTGCTGAGCAGCCAGCCAATATAGACTGCGCCACTGAAGGTGAGTGCCCAGCTCTGTAAACTGGTGCTACGCTCGTGGCGCCCAACTTCGTAGATCAGGCTCAGGCTGATTGCCAGCGTGAAGACCAGCCCGGTCAGGTCAAGGTTAGTCAAGGGGCGCAGTGCAGCGGCCAGGGTCAGCGCCAGGCCAGTAGCCAGGCCAGGCCCAAGCCGCGGATGCAAGTCACCCTGGCGCAGCAGGGCAAAAAGCTCACTGATGCCGAGCCCTGCCGCCAGCATCACCAGCAGCGCGGTAGCCGGGCTCCACCACGCAGCGGCAACGATCAGCGGAATCAGCACCGCCACACTTAAGAGCCGACGTGCGAGCGGGCTAACTCGGCTCGGAGAGGCCGCCGAAGCGGCGTTCTCGCTGTCCATATTCGCCAATCGCCTGATGCAGGTGCTCTGGCCGAAAATCAGGCCAGTAGACCGGCGTGAACCAGAATTCGCTGTAGGCTGACTGCCAGATCAAAAAATTAGAAAGGCGTCGTTCGCCGCTGGTACGGATAACCATGTCGGGATCGGGCATGCCGGTCGTAGAGATATAGGTATTGATCAGTTGCTCATCAATCTGATCGGCCGCCACCCCGGCAGCTATGGCGCGGTGGATCGCATCAACAATATCGGCACGCCCACCATAGTTAAAAGCGATCGCCAATGTCAAGCCAGTATTGGCGCTGGTGAGATTCACCGCACGCCGCACTTTATTAGCCAGAGTCGGATTGAGCCCTTCAAGCCGACCAAGGTGGCGTAGGTGGACATTCTGCTCATGCAGGCTCTGGGCTTCACGGTCGATAAAATCACTGAGGATCTGCATGAGGCCCTGCACTTCAAGCGAAGGGCGGTTCCAATTTTCGGTTGAGAAGGCATAGAGGGTCAGGCAGCGCACACCGATGCGATCAGCCTCAGCGACGATGGCGCGAATGTTCTCGGTACCAGCCCGATGCCCGGCCAGGCGAGGCAAGCCGCGCTTGCGGGCCCAGCGCCCATTGCCATCCATAATCACCGCGATATGCTGTGGGATCCGTACGCCCGCTGGGGTGGTCATAGCGGCGTTACGCCTCTTTCCTCGCATCTTGGCGAGCAGGGGGCCCGACGTGCCGGGCTCCCCTCAAGCTGTTCCGAACGGCTACGGAGTCTCACCACACACACCTGCATAAGACGGACTGGGACGTGCCCATTCAGCCTGACTCAGACAGCCAGTACCTCGGCCTCTTTTTCCTTACCAAGCTGATCGAGATCGCTGATGCATTTATCGGTCAACTGTTGCACCCGATCCTGGCCGCGCTTCAACTCATCTTCACTGATCAGCTTTTCGGTCTCCAGCTCTTTGAGTTGATCAATCGCTTCACGGCGTTGATTGCGTACCGAGATCTTCACCTCTTCGACGCGGTGGCGTACGACCTTAACCAGTTCTTTGCGCCGCTCTTCGGTCAACTGGGGAATGGCCAGGCGGATCACACGCCCGTCGTTGCCCGGATTGATGCCTAGATCCGAGTTTTGGATGGCCTTCTCGATCGTCTTGATCATAGTCGCATCGTACGGCTGGATCATGATCATGCGGGCATCGGGGAGGCTAATGCTGGCCAGTTGATTGAGCGGCATAGGTGCGCCGTAGGCTTCCACCTGCATATGCTCAACCAGGGCGGACGAGGCCCGCCCGGTACGGATCGTCGCCAGATGATGGCGCAGCGCCTCAACGGCCTTCTTCAGCTGCGCCTCATACTCGCGGATGACGTCATTGACCATCGTGATCTCCTACTCGCTGCTCACCAGAGTGCCAACCCGCTCGCCGAGCACAATCCGCTCGATTGTCCCCGGTTGGAGCGCGTTGAAGACGATGATCGGGATGTGGTTATCCATACAGAAGGTCAGGGCGGTCGAGTCCATAACTGCGAGGCCGCGATTCAGGGCGTCCATATAGGTGAGGTGATCGATGCGCGTCGCATCGGGGTTACGGCGTGGGTCAGCGGTATAGATGCCATCGACGCCATTCTTGGCCATCAAGATCACCTGGGCCTTGATCTCGGCGGCACGCAGCGCGGCGGCCGAGTCGGTGGTGAAGTAGGGATTGCCGGTGCCACCGGCGAGGATGATCACCCGTCCCTTTTCCATATGGCGGGCTGCCCGGCGGCGGATGTAGGGCTCGGCCACCTCATTCATCTGGATGGCGGTCATCGCACGAGTATGCAAACCGTGGCGTTCGAGGGCATCTTGCAGAGCCAGGGCATTGATAATCGTGCCGAGCATGCCCATATAGTGCGACTGGGCCGTATCCATACCACGGGCCAGCGACTGCGTGCCACGCCAGATGTTACCCCCACCGATCACAATCGCCACTTCGACTCCGTGGCGATGCACACCCTCAACCTCTTGCGCCAGGTAGTCAAGCATATCATAGCTGACCACCTCATCGGTGCCTTTGATCTGCTCACCGCTGAGCTTGATCAGCACCCTTCGATATTTAGGCTCTTGCATGGCATAACGACAGGAAACGCCAGGCGGCAGGTGCCCTACTGGGCGCACCTACCACCTGCCATCTGCCCTCCATCAGGCGCCAATCTCATAGCGCACGAAGCGTCGAACCACAATATTCTCGCCAAGTTTGGCGATCGCCTCTTTGATCATCTCTTCGATGGTCTGCGACGGATCCTTGACAAAGGTCTGGGCCAGCAGCACCTGCTCTTTGATGAAGATCTCACGCGGCTGGCCACTCTCGGCGACCGCCTCATCGCTGACTTCATTGGCGCTGATGTAGCGCGGGTTAAGCGCGACCACATGTTGGGCCAGGGCATTGGCCAGGCTGCCGAAGTCGGGTGTACGAGCGACAAAGTCGGTCTCGCAGTTCAACTCAACCATACCGGCCACCCGCGAGCCATAATGGACATAGACACCGATCAGGCCCTCACGCGCCTCCCGGGTTGCCTTTTTGGCCGCTGCTTCGATGCCCCGCTCACGCAGGATCTCGATCGCCTTGGTAATATTGCCGTCTACCTGCACCAGAATATCTTTGCACTCTTTGATCCCGGCGCCGGTGCGCTCACGTAGCTCTTTGACCAGTTCAATCGACACACTCACAGCGCTATACTCCTCGTAGAATAGATAGAGCCGCAGGACAGCGTGCGCAGGCGGTTGGATGGATCGCCTGCAACCGTCCGCAGCCCCATCGGCAGATTACAACTGGTGCGACGATTCACGGCGATAGCTGCCTTCAAGGGCCGCCTCGGCGATCTTGCTGGTCATCAGGCGAATGCCACGGATCGCATCGTCGTTGCAGGGGATGACATAATCAATCGGGTCGGGATCGCAGTTGGTATCGACCATCGCTACCAGGGGCACGCCAACGGTGGCGGCCTCTTTGACGGCCAGATCCTCTTTGTGTGGGTCGATGATAAAGATCGCCCCTGGCAGTCGATCCATAGTCTTGATGCCACCGAAGACACGGTTAAGCTTGCCGATCTCTTCTTCGAGCTTGAGGCCCTCGGCCTTGGTCAGACGACTAAAGTCACCGCGGTCACGCTGAGCTTCAAGGTCGGCGAGGCGCTTCAGGCGGGTCTTAATCGTGGCAAAGTTGGTCAGCGTACCACCAAGCCAGCGCTGGGTGATATAGTACTGGCCTGCACGGGTGGCCTCTTCGATCACCGCCTCCTGGGCTTGCTTCTTGGTACCGACAAAGAGCACCTTTTCGCCACGGGCCGTCAGGTCGGCCACAAAACGATAGGCGCTGGTCAGTCCGAGCACGGTCTTATGCAGGTCGATGATATGAATGCCGTTGCGGGCCGTGTAGATATAAGGGCGCATCTTCGGGTTCCAGCGGTTAGTCTGGTGGCCGAAGTGCGAGCCTGCTTCAAGCAGGGCCTTGATCGACACAATCCGTTGGGCGGCAGCCGGCGTGCGTGCGGGGGGCTTGGGCTCAGCAAGGGCATCACCCATGGCGGATACCTCGGTCATTGCTCAACTTCTCCTTGTTCTGGTTGACCAGCCTCCACCCCGTTACGTTCATCCGACCAGAACCGGGTTGACCCGGCAGGAGCAGGTCGTCGCAAGGGGTGTGTGAAATAGGGTCAGGGCGTGGCTTCGGCATTAGAAGCGCCTTGGCGCACGACACACACATACGCGGCGCTGAATTCGTGCGCCGCAGCATAGTATAACATAAGCGAGGGGGTGGGGCAACCAGACGCTGTAAGGGCGCAGCACGCTGCGCCCCAACCCTTCAAGCATGCTCGGACGGAGTACTAGCCGAGCAACGCTTTCAGCGCGGCAAGGGCTGCATCATAGTCGGGCTCATGACCAGCGACCGGTACGTACTCGACATAACGAATAATACGTTCCGCATCAACCACAAAGACGGCCCGGCTCTCGATACGCAAGTCAGCTACATAGGTACCATAACTTGCCCCAAAGTTCATCTCACGGTGGTCGGAGAGCACCAGGATCTGATCGGTGCTGTTGGTGCCGCACCAGCGGGTCTGGCTAAAGGGCAGATCGGCACTGACGGTGATAAAGGTGGCATGGTCGGCCAGTGCTACGGCTTCCTGGTTGAAGCGCACGGTCTGCTTGCTGCAGACCCCGGTATCAAGTGAGGGCACCACGCTGATCAGCAAGGGCTTCCCGACAAACTCGCTGAGTGTAACCGGCTTGAGTTTGTGGTTGACCAGGGTAGCGTCAGGGGCCTGGTCACCTGCCTTCAGTTCGGGACCAAGCAGAGTGCGGGGGCCGAGAAAGTCAAAAGCTGCTGCACGCTCGATCATAAATGGCTCCTCTGTGCATAGTAGACAGTACTTCCTGTTGTCGGTCTCTTCATTCTAGATGCTATGCACAGCTTTTGTCAATCTTTATGAACCAAGCCGGTCAAGGCCATCCTGGGCTTCTTGCAGGTCGGGGTTGAGTTCCAGGGCCTGGGTATAGGCGTCGCGCGCCTCTTCAGTCCGCCCCTGCTCTTCGAGCGTCCGTCCCAGGTTGCTATAGGCATAGGAATAGTTACTGTCACGGGCCGTCGCTGCCCGAAAGTTGGCCTCGGCCTCGCTGTAATTACCCTGGTTGAAGTAGCTCCAGCCGCGCCCGTTGTAGAGAGTCGCATTGCCCGCATCGAGGCGGATCGCCGCATCGAAACGTTCAATCGATTCGTCGTAGCGCTCCAGGTGCTGGAACGTCCAGCCCAGGCCAGCGATCGAGAAGACGTGACGCTCGTTGTAGTTCAAAGCGTTGGTGTAAGCCGTTTCGGCCTCGTTCAACGCCTGCTCTGCCTCGTCACCCGCTGCGTTGTAGCCTACCCAGAAGTAGCTTTCGCCGAGCCAGCCCTGAATGTCAGGGTTGCGCGGGCTAAGGCTGGCCGCATAGTTGAACTGTTCGATGGCTCCCTGGTAATCTTCTTTGCTGAAAAGGATGCGTCCCTTGCCGAGATAGCCTTCGTAGAGCGCGGGGTCAGCCTCGATGGCTGCATCGAAGGCGGAATCGGCCAGATCCAGATCGTCCTCGTTGTAGTAGGCCCAGCCGCGCCCGGCCAGGGCCGGAACATAGCCAGCCTCGGCTGCCTGGGTAAATTCGCCGCGGGCCTCGTCATACTCACCGTCAAACATCAGCAGGTAGGCCAGGTTGGAGCGGAAGAGGCCCGCACCAGGGATCAGGTCAAGCGCCTTTTGATAGTACGCCTGGCTTTCGTTAAAGGCGTTGTTGTCTGTGCTGAACTGAAACTCTTCACTGAAGGTAAAACCCAGGGCGTTGTAGGTCAGCGCTTGCACCAGGCGATCTTCGCTGTCCAGCGCATCGACGGCTCGGTCAAGGCTGTTCAGGGCCTCGTCCATCTCGGTGCGATTACTCGCAGCCAGAGCCCGCACGGCCCGCAGGTTCGAGTCGATCGCGTGGGCCAGCGCGAGCTCCGCGTCATTGCTGATCGCCTGGTCGATCTCGCTGAGGGCACTGTTCAGATCGCCCTGTGAGGCGAGCGCATCGGCGAGCAGGGCGTAGCCCGTGGCGATCTGGGTGGGGCTGCTCGCCGGATTGTCAATCAGCTGGTTGGCATACTCTTCAGCGCTGCCCCAGTCACCGCTGGCATTGGTTGCCAGGGCCAGCCGTTCGATCAGCAGCGGGCTATCTGGATACAGGGCCAGGGTGTTGCGGTAGCCAGCCAGGGCCGCACTGAGACCCTCAGGATCGCCAAGCGCGGTATCGAGTGGGGCGATTAACGCCTCGACTTCATTGGTTGTACTCGTACCTGCACCGGGATCGCCGTTCCTCAGGCTTAGCATTACCACCAGTCCGATACAGGTCATACAGGCGATGCCAAGGGCAGCCAGGATGATCGGCAGGCTCCGCAACCCTTTGCGCGGTGTTGTGGGCGGGGCTTGCGGTGGTATGACGGGCGGCGTACCCCAGTTGGAACCGACTGGATGGGGGACGGGCGGTTCAGCAACCAGGCGGCCTACTGGTGGTGGGGTTGCCGTGGGCGGAACCGGCCTGACATAGGGTGGAGTTACTGGGGGCATCCTGATCGTCTCTTCAACCGCAGGCATGCCGCCAAAGGGGGTGGCCGGGCGCGGTGGTTCAGCGGTGCCGATGCCTGACGCCGCCCGCAGCGCCGCAACCAGCGCCCCGGCGCTGGCAAAACGCGCCTCAGGCTTGCGGGCCAGGGCACGCATGATCACATCCTCAACCGGTGAGGGCAAGTCACTGCGGACATCGCGGGGCGGGATCGGTGTCTGCAACAGGCGTGCCGCCAGCATACCCATCGGGGTATCCGCCGTAAAGGGAAAGCACCCCGTCAGCAACTCGTAGAGCACCACACCGAGGGCATAAATATCGGTTGGCGGGCCAACTGTTGCCAGACCCTGGGCCTGCTCGGGCGACATATACTCAGGGGTACCCATCACGGTACCGGCCATGGTCAGACCGCTGGTCGTACCGGCACCACGGGCCAGGCCGAAGTCAGTCAGGTAGACCCAGCCCTCATCGGTGAGCATCATATTCGAGGGCTTAATATCGCGATGGATGACCCCCTGGCGATGTGCGTAATCAAGCGCATCACCGATCTGGGCGAGGATGCTGGCTGCCCGTGCTACTGGCAGGTAGCCCTCCTTTTGCAAAACCTCCTTGAGGGTCTGGCCCTGAATATACTTCATGGCGATGTAGTGCAACCCGTTTGCCTCGCCGACCTCATAGATTGGCATGATATGAGGATGTTCAAGCCGTGCGGCGCTACGGGCCTCCTGGCGGAAGCGGGCCACATAGCTTGGGTCGTGGGTTAGTCCGGGCGGTAACACCTTGAGTGCCACAATCCGCTCAAGATCGCTCTGGCGTGCCCGATAGACCACGGCCATACCCCCGCGGCCCAGCTCGTTGAGGATCTCAAAACGTCCCAGGCTTGTGCTGACAAGGTTGAGCTCAGTCATAACCTTATGCGGGGATTATGCGGGGTCAGCGGGAAGATCTTAATGTATAAACGGGGGTGGCACATTGATTGTTCCGCCAGGCCGGGGAGGTGGGGGGACGATGGGTCGGGGGATGGGTTTGTCAGGTTGCGGGTGATAGGGGCGCAGCAGCATTCGCTGCTGCGCCCCACGGTTCTATTGCTTGTTCTTCCCCTGGTAAGAATAGCGGGCGACGATGGCACCGCCGGCATTCTTCAAGGTCGCCGTATCACCATTGTTGTTCCAGATCGCCCGGCGGCTTCCCCAGAAGAGGTTGCTTGCATCATTGGTGCCGGTACGGGTCCAGAGCTTTACCTCAGCGCCGGGAGCCAGCGTAAAGGTGGGGAAGATAAAGGTGTGCCGTCCATTTCCATCACTCAAGGTCCAGCCGGTCAGATTGAGTGGCACTGAAGCGCGGTTGCGCAACAGTACATACTCGCCGTGACGGTCATTGCCGGACGGATCGTACTCGATATAGGCAATCACCACTCCAGCAACGCCTGTGGCCGCGGGGGCCGGTGGTGCAGCGGGGGCTGGTTTGGCTTCAGCCGCAGGCGCCGCTGCTGCCAGTGTCTGAGCAGGAGCCAGCTGGGCTTCAACGGCAGGGGCTGGTGTAGCCGGGACTGGTTTCGCCTCAGCGACGGGTTTGGGGGCAGGGGCTGGGGCAGCGGGGGCCGGAGCGGCTGGTTTCACCTCAGCGACAGGGGCAGCCGGGGCGACGGGGGCCGGAGCGGCTGGTTTCACCTCAGCGACGGGTTTGGGGG
>CAZQCG010000052.1:0-11529 GCA_964592425.1 uncultured Chloroflexaceae bacterium | reverse complement strand
GGCTGGTTTCACCTCAGCGACGGGTTTGGGGGCAGGGGCTGGTGCAGCGGGGGCCGGTTTCACCTCAGCAGTATGGGCAGGGGTCACCAGAGTCTGGATTGGAGCTGCTTTCACCTCAGATGCTGGCTTTAGCTCGACCCCAGGGGGTGGGGTGGGCATAGTGCTAACTGCTGTCTCTGTGGTGTCAAGCTCAGCACCCAGATCCAGGGTGATATGCTGCACCCGTGGCGCAGGCTCATCGGCATTGGCCCAGCGCTCGATCTCACTCTCGGTGATCTCAGCGAAATCGCGAGGCAAGTTGACGAAGGCATAGCTCAGCTCGCGCACGGCACCATGGAGGTGCTCACGCGACTGTTTGGGCAACAGGCCCAGGCCGAAGCTCAGCAGCCCATAGCCAAAACGTCCTACCCCCAGGGCCACGTCCTCTGCGGTGTCGATCAGTGCATTCCCACGAGACCGGCTGCGCTGCTTTGTCTCACTCATCGGGCATTCCTTTCCAACAACGGTGCCTGAGCTTTGTGACCGAGATGTGGGCAGGTAGGGCGTGGTCGGGCTGTTTGACCGGCCGTATTGCCGAACCGCTCACGCTGCGTTCCAATTCTTGAACCGACAGGGTCTTGCTCACTGCAGACTGGTCACCAGACCAACATACTTCTCAACCAGGATGCGGGCTTGATCTTCATTATGCCCCTCGGCAATGACATGGAAGAAGGGGCCATCGGCATCGGGCAAGATCAGTACCCATTCATTGCCCAGTTCGATCTTAATCCCATCAACCTGGTCACCAAGCTGCTCGGCGTACTGCTCGTTGAGAATGCGCATAACCTTGCCTTTTGACTCCCAGCGGCATGGTACGCGGCTCTGCGAAAGATAGTAGGGTGGCAGGTCGGCGAGGACGTCACTGAGCCGTGACTCGGTAAGGGTGAGCAACTCCATCAGCTTAATAACAGCGAACATCCCATCAACGATTGGGCAAAAGGCGGGGAAGATATAAGCACCGGAGCCATCGCCGAGCAGGAGCAAGTTCGGCTGTTGCAGCGCAGTATACATCAGGGCACCGATTGTGGCGCGGGTGCGAATGATCCGCCCGCCATAGCGCTCAGCAATGCTTTCAAAGGCCCGTGGTGCAGTGACGGGGACAGCTACGGCACCACCACCGTGGGCACGCATCACCAGGGCTGTCACGGCAGCGAGGGCACGCAGAGGGTGGAGCCGTCGGCCACGGTCGTCGGCGAGGTAGATACGCTCACCACCACTATCAAGGCGGGCCCCGATACTGGCACCGACGACAGGGGTGATCTGGGTCAGGCGCTGCATGGCCGCCTCAAACTGAGCGGGTGTCTGGAAGACCATCTTCTCGTCGGGGTTGACGTTCAGTTCAACTGCATCGACGCGAAAACGGCGCAGGACGGGTGAAAGGATGGTACTGGTACTGCTGTTGGCATAATCGATCACTAGGTGAAAGTCCTGCGCCAGGGCTTCAATTGCATCAGGGCTCAGCGAGCGCAGCAGATTCTCGGTATAACTCTGATTAATATTCTCACCATACGAGATCCGCCCGATCTCGTCGAGATAGGCACGACGGAAGTCTTCGCGGAAATAGGTATTCTCGACCTTGCGCTCGGTGGCGGAGGTGATATCAAGACCCTGCTCATCGAAGAATTTGACCTCGATCACCCGATTGTCGTAGGGTGAGAGACGCACATGGATCCCGCCAGCAGCGGATGAACTGCGCGTAAAATAGCGCGCGACGGGGATCGGCACATTCTGTAGGTCGCAGACATTGATGCCCGCTGAAGGTAGACCGGCGACGATCGCCCGCTTAAGCATGCGTGGGGTATAGTGGGCGTCACGGTTGATCGTCACGGTTGCGCCGCGTGGCAGAGTGGCACCGTAAGCCGCGCCGAGCTTGGCACAGAGTTCGGGGGTGATTTCAATATTAACCAGGCCAGTAACACCGTAGCGCCCAAAGAGCACTCGCCGGCCCTGGCTACCCCAGATGATACTACTATTGACAGTCGCGCCCTCGTCGACCTCTTTGCCTGGCCAGATCTTGACATTGGGCTGTATGACCGCCCCGGCACCGATCTGGACACCATCGCCGACCACAACGCCCTCGAAGAGCACGGCCCGCTGGCGAATATTGGACTGGCGCAAGACAATCGCCCCGCGCAACTCGGCACGCTCACCGATATAGGAGTTCCGCCAGATGATCGAGCGATCGATATTGGCCAGGCTGTCGATAATCGTATAGTCGCGGATGACCGACGGGCCATGCACAATCACGCCACCTTTGATCTTCGCGCCGTGGCCCAGATAGATCGGCCCGTGCAGTTGGGCATCTGGGGCGATCTCGGCGTCACCATCGATCCAGATATCGCCGCCGATATTATGGCCAAGGCGGGGCAGACTGACACGGCCCTGCAGGTAATCACTACAGGCGCGCATATACTGCTCAATCGTGCCTACATCAGTCCAGTAGCCGCTAGCTACAAAGCCCTGAATATGGTCGCCTTTATGCAACATGCGCGGGAAGATGTCTTTCGACCAATCGGTGCGCTTGCCGGGCTCGATATAGGCCAGAGCCGCAGGATCGAGCACATAGATGCCCGTATTGACCGTATCGGAAAAGACCTCGCCCCAGCTTGGCTTTTCGAGGAACTGGCGCACACTACCAGCTTCGTCGGTGATCACTACCCCATAATCGAGGGGGTTATCGACGCGGTAGAGGATGATGGTTGCCATCGCCTGCGTCGCATAGTGATGATCGATGACCTGTGAGAGGTTAATATCGGTCAGGGCATCGCCGGAGATGACAAGGAAGGTGTCATCAAGCAGGTCTTCGGCATTTTTAACACTGCCTGCGGTTCCGAGAGGCACCTCTTCAAGCGAATAGGTGATATTGACGCCGTATTGGCTACCATCACCATAATAATCCTGGATCGAGTTGGCCAGATACTGAATGGTGATGATGATATCAGTAATGCCATGCAGCTTGAGGAGTTCGATAATATGCTGGATCACCGGGCGATCCACGATTGAGACCATTGGCTTCGGGCGATTGATCGTAAGCGGTCTGAGGCGGGTACCCTCGCCACCGGCCATGACGACGGCTTTCATGGCTGCTCCACACTGCAGGCGGTGAACGTCAGTGCCCGTCCTGACTTAGTATGTTCCTGCCTGTGAAGTATAGCACGCTCGTAGGGTCAGTCGCAAGCGACGGCTTGCCAATGCCGTTTGTGCGTGCTATACTCGCCAAACTGGGGACATGGCGGAATGGCAGACGCGCATGACTTAGGATCATGTGCCGCAAGGCGTGAGGGTTCAACTCCCTCTGTCCCCACCATTCCAGTGCTACCTGATACATTAGGCTTATTCCTCCGGCTCATCAAGGATGAGGCGGGCATTGGCAACGGTGCTTGACTCGACATAACGACCGGGCATAAGCAGACTGCTCCAGCCGCCAGCATCACGCAGGGCGAAGGGGTCGCTCTTGCCGCGGGCGGCGCGGGTCGCCCAGGTGTGGCGTAGGTCGTGGGGGGCCAGGTCGGGGATCCCAATGCGCTCGCCAAGCAGGGCCACCCGTTCGCGGATGGCGCGGATGGACATGCCCTGCCAGAGTTCGCCGTTCTTGCGTGAGCCGCGCAGGAGTTGACCAGAGGTCGGGGCATCGTTGGTCAGGTAGGCGCGGGCGACGGCGAGGGTCTCGGGGCCGAGCTGGTGGGTCTGGGTGAGGTGAACCTTCTCGCGGTAGAAGGTGAGCGTACCACGTTCACCATCGAGGTTGCCGACTTCGAGGCTGGCCAGCTCACCCACCCGCAGACCAAGATCGACCAGCAGGCAGATCAGCAGTGCATCACGCCGGCCCTGGGGCGTGGCGGGCTGCACTTTAAGTGTGCGCACCTGGTGCTGGGTGAGCACGCGGGCCTGGGCCTTTTTGGCCCCAACGCGGGTGGGCGTAGCCTGACGGCGGCGCTGGCTGTCGATGGCGCGGGCCTGGCGCCCACTATAGCCGCGCACGGTGCGAATGAGGGCGAGGGTTTCGGCACTGATCACGCCAGCACTGTAGGCCAGGCCACAGTAGCGGCGCACGGTCGAGAGGCGGACGTTGATCGAGCCGATGGCATAGCCCTGATCAAGTTGCCAGCGCAGGAACGCACTGACCAGGCCATGGCTGAGGTTGGCCCAGACGGTGGGTTGGGTAGGCAGGCGTGCCCCAAGGCCAGGGGCTTCAGCGGCAGGCACAGCCTCGGCCTCAGCCAGGAATTGGGCAAAGAGAGCCAGGTCGGCCTCCTGGCGACGCAGGGTATCAAGGTCGAGTCGCCCGCGATACTCAGCGAAGACCCCGGCGGCGGCCTGGCGGTTAGCACCGTCCGCCGCCTGGGGATTGATCCTGGGGCGGCGCGGCGCAGTTGGGGCGGTTGGGGCCTCAGGGGTGTCTGGCGCGGGGAGGGTTGGGGCGGCGGGGCTGACCGAGGCCGGATCATCTTTGCTTATGTCAACCAATGGCCTTACTCCGGTGATAGATTCCGATTAGTGTCAATAATCGGTACTTATTTTACCCCCCCTGCCCAGCCCCTGTCAACCCGTCCCCCGCCGTTTTGTGCTATGCTATGCATATCGCCCGTACCCAGGTTGTCCGCTCCCAGTTACTGCCCGCGGTGTTGTTGGCGAAGCCCAATGCGAGTGCTCGCCGGCGCGGCCAGGCCCCCCGTGGGCCTGCTTCCGCCATGCCTCGGCGCATGCTCCTGGCCCAGCTGACCCTGGCCGAGTCGGCACCGCTCGGATTGTATCCTGGTGCATGACCCTGCGGAGAAGAGTGTTATGCGTAGACTGGCGTTGACTGCCTTGCTCGGCCTCCTGCTGGCCCTGCTGACTGCCTGCGGCGGTGGCACGGCCACCCCGCCGCCCGCCGCGACCGAAGCCCCCGCTGCCGCGACCGAAGCCCCCGCTGCCGCGACCACAGATGCCCCACCTGCCGGTGCCCTGCCCGACCTGGGCGGCCGTGAGGTGACGATTGCGGTTGAGAATGCCTATGCGCCCTTTAATTATGTCAATCCGGCTACCGGCAAGGGCGAGGGCTGGGATTACGATGCCTGGAACGAGATCTGCCGCCTGCTCAACTGTGTGCCAGCCTACCAGGAGGCCTCCTGGGAAGGCATGATCCAGGCGGTGGCCAATGGTCAGTTTGATGCGGCTGCCGATGGCATTACGATCACCGAAGACCGCGCCGAGCAGGTCGATTTCTCCGACGGCTACATCCAGGTCTCGCAACGCCTGATCACCCGGGTTGGCGAAGATCGCTTCACCAATATGGATGAGTTCGTCGCCAACGCTGAGCTGCGCCTCGGCACGCAGACTGGCACGACCAACTATGAGAAGGCGGTGGAACTGCTGCCTGAGGATCGTGTACAGGCCTTCGAGCAGTTCCCCTTCGCCGTCGCCGCCCTGATGAATGGTGATGTCGATGGGGTGCTAATGGACGAGACCGCTGGCCAGGGCTATGTGGGTAACAACGCCGATCAGATCCAGATCATCGGCGAGCCGCTCACCAGCGACCAGCTCGGCTTTATCTTCCCTAAAGGCAGCGACCTGGTCGGCCCGGTCAATCAGGCCCTTGCCGCGATGCGCAGCAGTGGCAAGCTGGACGAGCTGGCGCAGAAGTATTTCAGCGCCGAGTTTAAGCTGCCGGGGAGTTAGGCATTGGGATGGCCTGGGTGGCCCTCACCTCTCTCCCGCAGAGTGGGAGAGAGGTGAGGGCGCTATCCGCAGCTGGGAGATGAGGAAAGCCTATGGCGGTTGAACATGAGCAGGTTGTTGTCCGGTCGCCAGGGGCGGCTGCCCGCGCTGGGATCGCGCAGTTCCCCTGGTGGTTGCTGATCATTGTCTCGATCATCTTTTTCATGGCGATGCGGATTATTTTCGATCCGATATACCGTGAGATTTTCAATGTTATTTTGCAGGGACTGGGGACGACCCTCTATGTGACCGCCGTCTCGTTTGTATTTGCCATGCTGGTTGGGTTGCTGCTGGGCCTGGGGCGTATCTCCACCAACGTGGCGTTGCGCAACCTGGCGATTACCTATATCGAGTTCATCCGCGGCGTGCCGATGCTGGTGCTGATCTTTACGATCTCCTTCGCCGTGGTGCCGCTGTTTACAACAACCTTCGGCCTCTCGAACAATACGGTCTCGCTGACAACGCGGGCGATCGTTGCGCTGGTGCTGATCTATGCGGCCTATATCGCCGAGATCTTCCGGGCCGGGATTGAGTCGATCGGGCGTGGCCAGATGGAGGCAGCCCGCTCGCTTGGCATGTCGCATGTGCAGGCAATGCTTTATGTCATTCTGCCGCAGGCGGTACGCAATGTAATGCCAGCCCTCGGCAATGACCTGATTGCGCTGCTTAAGGACACCTCACTCGTCTCGGTGCTGGGGGTGCGCGAGATGACCCAGGTGGCCCGACTCTCGGTGAGTACGACCTTTCGTTATGAAGAGACCTATTTTATCCTGACCCTCTTCTATCTGACACTGACCCTGATCCTCTCGCTGCTGCTGCAATGGCTGCAACGACGGGTCGGCGCAAAGGGGTAGTCTATGGCACGCGCTGCCAGTGAGCCGATGATCCAGATCGAGCGTGTCTCGAAATACTATGGCGGCTTCCGCGCCCTTGACGAGGTCAGCCTGAATGTGGGTATGGGCGAAGTGCTGATGATTGTGGGGCCTTCGGGCTCGGGCAAATCGACCCTGTTGCGCTGTATCAATCACCTGGAGGTGCCTGACGCAGGACGGATCGTGGTGGACGGTATTCCCGTCACCAATAATCAGGCCCAGATCAACGCGGTGCGCGCCGAGGTGGGCATGGTCTTCCAGCGCTTCGAGCTCTTTCCGCACCTGAGTGTGATCGAGAATGTCTGCCTGGCTCAGCTCAAGGTGCGCAAGCGCTCACGCAGTGAAAGTGAGCAGATTGCCTGGCAGTTGCTGCAGAAGGTGGGTATCCCCGAACAGGCGAACAAATACCCCGGTCAGCTCTCCGGTGGTCAGCAGCAACGGGTGGCTATCGCCCGCTCATTGGCGATGCAGCCCAAGATTATGCTCTTTGATGAGCCGACCTCAGCGCTTGACCCGGAGATGATCACTGAGGTGCTTGATGTGATGCTGACCCTGGCCCGCGAGGGTATGACCATGGTTGTTGTCTCACACGAGATGGGCTTTGCCCGTAATGCGGCCCATACGGTCGTCTTTATGGATCAGGGCCGCATTATTGAGCGCAGTTCGCCGGATCGTTTCTTTGAACAGCCTGAGCAGGAGCGAACCAGGCTGTTTCTGTCGCGGATCTTGCATTAGACACAATTGCTGAGAAAACCTGTCCGGTGCGGCCACGGAATGGATTCAGAATGAGAGCGATCATGGCTGGCCGCACCGGACAGGTTGCTTATTTGAATCGCCTACTAACGTGTACAGAGCATCCCACCATCAACGACCAGGGTCGCGCCATGGACGTAGCTGGCCTCGTCGCTGCAGAGGAAGAGGATGGCTGGCGCGATCTCTTCCGGCTGGCCAATCCGCCGTTTGGGGATACGCTCGGCGAAAAAACGCTCCATCTTCGGGTCGCTGAACATGCGCCGGGTAATGTTGGTGATCACCATCCCTGGGGCAACGGCGTTGACATTGATGTTGTGGCCAGCAACATCAACGGCAATCCCCTGGGTCAACAGGCGGGCGGCGCCCTTGCTGGCGTTGTAGATGCTCTGGCCCAGGGCGGCAACTTCACCCAGGACTGAGGTGACGTTGACGATCTTGCCGTAATCCTGCTCGATCATCGTTGGGAGAACGGCCCGGCAGAAGTAGAAGGTGCCGCGCAGGTTAATGTCCATCACCCGGTCATACTCATCATCGGTCATGGTCGGGAAGAGCATAAACTGGCCGACGCCAGCATTGTTGATCAGGATATCGACACGCCCGAAGCGCTCACGGGTCGCCTGCACGCATGCCTCAACCGCAGCCTGATCACGCACATCAACCTGGAGGGCCAGACACTCTGCCCCCAGCTCTTCCACTGCCAGATGGGTCGCTTCCAAGCCCTCGGTGTTTCGGTCGGCACAGATGGTCAGCTTAGCCCCCTCACGGGCCAGGCCGAGCGCGGAGGCAGCTCCGATGCCTGAGGAGGCACCGGTGACAATGGCGACTTTGTCCTGAAAACGCAACGTCATGGGTCATACTCCCCTGTCGATGATGGTCAAACTATTGACTGGGCTGTGGTACTGTAGGGTCTAGTCTAGCCGACCTCCCGGCTCGTTGTCAAATATAGGCAAAATTATTACGTATAGGCACACTGCCATGAGTAGTTCGAACGCTCCCGTGATCGAGACTGAGGGGCTTAGCAAGCGTTATGGCGAACGTCTGGCGGTTGACGGGTTAAATCTGCGGGTTGAGCGGGGCGAGGTTTTCGGCTTTCTGGGGCCAAATGGGGCGGGCAAAACGACGACGATGGCAATGTTGTTAGGGCTGATACGCCCGAGTGCGGGGCGGGCGCGCCTCTTCGGCTATGAGGTGCCGACGTCAGTCACGGCGGCGCTAGGCCGGGTAGGGGCAATGATCGAGGCTCCGGCCCTCTACCCGTACCTCTCAGGTTATGACAACCTGCGGGTGCTCTGCATGGCGGGTGGGCTGCCTGAGACACGCATCGGGCCAGCCCTGGCAGCCGTTGAGCTGCGTGAGCGCGCCCACGACCGGGTGCGGGTCTACTCGCAGGGTATGCGCCAACGGCTGGCCATCGCGGCGACGCTGCTGCCCGACCCTGAGCTGATCATGCTTGATGAGCCGACCAATGGGCTTGACCCGGCGGGGACAGCTGAGATTCGCAGCCTGATCCGCAGTCTTGCAGCCGGTGGGCGCACGATCTTTCTCTGTAGCCACCAGCTACACGAGGTCGAGCAGCTCTGTGGACGAGTGGCCATTCTCAAAACGGGACGCTTAGTGGCCGAGGGACGAGTCAGCGACCTGCTGCAACGGCAGGGGGGCCTGCAAGTACAGATTGGCTCAACTGATGCAGCCATCCTGGCGCAGGCCGAGGCACTGGTGCGAGCGCTCCCGTGGGTAACGGGGCTGCAGCGCGAGGGTGACCGGCTGCTTGTCCAGGCCCCGGCTGAGCGTGCAGCGGAACTGAACGCCCATCTGGCAGGCCACGCGATTCCCGTGGCGGCGATTGGGGCGGCTACTGGCTCGTTGGAGGAATATTTTCTCGCAGTGACGGGGGGGTAGGTGGGTAGCGATACCCCAGCGGGACGTCGCTACCCATAGGTTAGCGCAAGCACCTGCTTCCTGCACGAACCCTACTCGCCATCAACGAGCACCTGGGCGGCCAGGTGCTCCTCACCATAGGCAACGAAGGGGATGCCTGGGGCGCCGGTGGAGAGGGTCGTGCGGTAGTAGCTGGCGAAGGTAAGTGCGCCACCGGCGAGGGTGGCGACATCGGATAGGCCGTGCTGCCTGATGATGCGGTAAGCCAGGTAACTGCGGAAGCCGACGGCGCAGTAGATCCGTAATGGGCCGTGGGCGGCAAGAGCGCGAAGCTCATCGAGACGCCCGCGCAACTCCGGCAGGGGCAAGTTGATCGCCCCAGGCATGTGCCACTCGGCGTACTCCAGGGGGCTACGCACATCAATCAGGTTGGTGCTCGGCGGGAGTTGCTCGTACTGCTCGGCATACCAGAAGCGCACGTCGCCATGGAGCAGGTTCGTTGCCAGAAAGCCAGCCATGTTGACCGGGTCTTTGGCCGAGCTATAGGGCGGGGCATAGCTGAGTTCGAGGTGCTCAAGGTCGAAGACCGTCATGCCGGCGCGCAGGGCAGTGGCCAGCACATCAAGGCGCTTGTCGACACCGTCGTAGCCGACAATCTGTGCACCGAGGATACGCCCGTCGCCGGGGGCAAAGAGTAACTTGAGGTGCATCGAGTGGCTGCCGGGGTAGTAGCTAGCATGACCCGAGGGATGCAGGTAGACTTTGAGGAAGGGCAACCCAGCCTGGCGCAAGGTCGCCTCAGAGGCCCCGGTCATCGCGGCCGTCATCTCGAAGATCTTGACCACTGCGCTGCCCTGAGTCGTCGTATAGGCCGAGTCGCGCCCGCAGAGATGGTCGGCGATGATGCGCCCCTGACGGTTCGCCGGCCCAGCCAGGGCGACCAGGGTCGGCAAACCGGTCACGGTATCCTGTACCTCAACCATATCGCCAGCAGCGTAGATTATGGGATCAGAAGTGCGCATATGCGCATCGACCTTGATCCCACCCCGTGGCCCCAATTCCAGGCCGCTTGTCTGGGCTAGATTGGCGATAGGACGAACCCCGGCGGCGAGGACAACCAGGTCGGCCTCGATCTGCGTACCGTCGCGTAACTCAACCATCAGCGGCCCGCCACGGTCGTGGATGGCTGTGGCAGTGACCCCGAGGTGGATACGAACCCCGTGGTGCTCCATATGCAGGCGCAGGTCGGTCGCCAGTTCGCGGTCAAGGAGGGGCATCACCTGATCCTGGAGCTCGACCAGATGCACGGCGAGGCCACGCTCGCGCAGGGCTTCGGTCACTTCGACGCCGATATAGCTCCCACCAATCACCACGGCGGTACGCGCCTGCTGCGCCAGCACCGCGTTGATCGCGTCCATATCGGGAATGTTGCGCAGGGTGAAGACCCGCGGGTGATCGATGCCAGGCACAGGTGGACGCAAGGGAGCGGCACCCTGGGCCAGCATTAGGCGGTCGTAGGGGAGGGTAAAGCGTGTACCACTGCGCAGGTCAAGCACATCGACCTGTTGCGCCACGCGATCGATCCCAAGCACCTCGTGCTCGGTACGCACATCAAGGTTCAAGGTGGTGCTCAGGTATTCGGGTGTGACGACGAGCAGTTGCTCGCGGTCGGGAATAGTGCCACCAATATGGTAGGGCAGGCCACAGTTGGCATAGGAGACATAGCGGTCACGTTCGAGGATGATAATGCGAACCTCTTCATCGAGCCGTCGCAGGCGGGCTGCTGCTGACATACCGGCCGCGACCCCACCAACGATGATGATCTGTTGCATAGCCTTTGCTTGTTTATTGGGTTGTAGCAGCGAATGCGACTACGCCCTTACGAAAGAGGCGGTAGGCCCCCCTCCCAACCTCCCCCCGCTGGGGGGAGGAGCCGGGTACCCGCCCCGCTGGAGGAGGAGCCGGGTGGAGGTGCTAGTACCAATACCTTTCAGATACGCTCACGCAAAGCCGCAAAGCCGCAAAGCTTCTGCGTCTGATCGGCCTTGATCGATCTGCGCTTGCCCCTAGAGGAGGAGCCGGGTGGAGGTGCTAGTACCAATACCTTTCAGATACGCTCACGCAAAGCCGCAAAGCCGCAAAGCTTCTGCGTCTGATCGGCCTTGATCGATCTGCGCTTGCCCCTAGAGGAGGAGCCGGGTGGAGGTGCTAGTACCAATACCTTTCAGATACGCTCACGCAAAGCCGCAAAGCCGCAAAGCTTCTGCGTCTGATCGGCCTTGATCGA
>CAZQCG010000051.1:0-25971 GCA_964592425.1 uncultured Chloroflexaceae bacterium | reverse complement strand
TGCTGGCCCTGCTGGCCCTGCTGGCCCTGCTGACCCTGCTGACCCTGCTGACCCTGCTGACCCTGCTGGCCTTGTTGGCCTTGCATGGCTGCCTCGGCGATCTGCTGGCGTGCATTCTGCAGCTCAGCCAGAGACTGCTGGGTACTCTGCTGGCCAAGCTGGTCACTGCGGGCCTGGCGCACCTGTGCGGCGGCCTGCTGGAGCTGCTGGGCGGCTGTGGCGGTATCGTTCTGTGCAAGGGCGTTGGCGGCCTGTTGCAAATGCTGGGCAGTAGCTGGCTCACTGGCGGACATCTGGGCCGCCTGGCGGGCGAGTTGCTCGCCGAGTTGACGACGCTCGGCGGGGCTGAGCTGGGCAAGTTGCTCGGCGAGGGCTTCGAGTTGCTGGGCAGCCTGGTCGAGGCTGGGGCGCTGGTTCGGCTGACCACCAGCGAGGGCTTCAAGCTGGCGGGCAAGCTCTTCAAGGGCAGCCCGGCGGGCATCGGTGTTCGGGTCAAGCCCCTGCTGGAGGCGGGCCTCGGCGGCAGAGAGATCGGCCAGGGCCTCCTGGCGATCGCCCTGGTTCTGGCGCAGTTGTGCTTGCAGGGCCTCAAGCTCACGCAGCAGACGCTCACGATCCTCGGGCTTCAACTCGGTCTCGGCACTGATCTGCTGCGCCAACTCAGCCAGTTGCGCCTCCGTCTGGCTGATCGCCTCGGCCACAGCCTGACGCTCGGCGAGCACCTGATCCTGGGGATTTGGCAGCCAGAAGAGCAGCAGTCCGGCGAGGGCGAAGGCCGCAAGGCCCCAGCCAGCGCGCACGCGGTCGAAGCGCAGCGGTAACTGGGCTGCCTTGAGGGCCTGGGCCACCGTACCAGCATCTTCTTGCTGACGCTCGCTTAGCAGGTCGTGGGCGGCGTAGTCGTGCAACTCGATGGCCGTGGCAAGGCGTTCGCGCAGATCAAGCAACTGATCAACGCGGCGGGCCACACGGGTAAGCGGCTGCGGTTTGAGCAGGCTATAGAGGGGAACAACAAGTAGCCAGATCAGCAGCGGCAGAGCGGCCCAGAGGTGCAGATTGACAAGGGGCATGAGGCGGCCGAGCAACGCAATGAGCAGACTGGCCAGCCCGGCAATCCAGAGGGTGCGACTAGCGAGCAGCAGCATATCGCTGAGGCGCAGGCGCAACCCCAGCGGGCGAAGTTGGTGCCGCACCGCCTCGTAGGCCGTCAGTGTCTGAGCCATGGCTGAGCCTTTCGCGCCGGATTGGCCGGGTCGTGCCGAACGGTTCTACCGAAGACAACGCCACACACCGGGCGACAGTTCCACCAGGTACTCAGCTTGCGCAAGGTCGCAGCCCTACTGGCCGGTCGTCTTCTTCCAGACATGGCGCTCAACGATCTGGCGGCTGAGGTTGCCCTGATCCCAGATCTCGACCACGCGCTGGCTCACAATGGTCACCACGTCAGCGATGGGGGTATCAAGCGGGACAGGGGTGGTTGGGATTGTGCGGGCAGTGGTAAGGGCGCTGCTCGCGGCCCCGGACGCCTCCGAGCGGCGCTTCAACCAGGCGATGCCAGCCTCGGCCATCACGGCCGCCAGACCCACCGCTACGGCCTTACTGACCTGTTTGACCTGGGCCAGCGGAATAATCTGACCAGCGATCACCAGAGCGTCCTGGCGGCGTGGGGCAAGAGCCAACTGCTCGAGTGAAGCACCGCAAGCACCACAGTAGCGGTTCTCCATCGGGTTGCCATGTTGACAGGCTGGGCAGATACGCTCGACCATCGGCTGGCTCCTCGAACAGGCGTATGGTTTACGAAAGGACAGAATCAGTATACCATTGTGCAGAGGCGCGGCGCAAATGGTAGGCAAGGGCGAAGGACTGGGTGTGGCGTAACGGTCGAGGACTGGAGACAGTTGTGAGCATGATCGACCTCCATTCACACATTCTGCATGCCGTTGATGACGGCGCACGCACGCTGGCCGAGGCCGTCGCGATGGCACGTATGGCCGTTGAGCAGGGCGTGACGGTCATGGCCGCGACGCCCCACGGCCATAGCTCACTCAGCGAGTGGGCCGGCTACAGCCCGCTCAAGATCAGCCAGCGCCGCGACGAGTTGCAAGCGGCCCTGGACGCTGCTGGCATCCCGCTGGCGATCATCCTCGGCACCGAAATTATGGGCGAGCCAGGTGCCCTGGAGCGGCTCCAGGCGGGGCAAGTGCTACCTTACGGGGCCACACAGACCGTGCTGGTCGAGTTTCCCCTGCGCGTGACGGCGGCAATAGTGAGCCAGGTGCTCGCTGACTTTCAGCAGGCGGGCTACCGTGTGGTGATCGCCCACCCCGAACGCTATAGCTTTGTACAGGCCGACCCCAACACCCTGTTTGAACTGGTCGAGCGGGGGGCGCTGATGCAACTGACTGGCGATGCCCTGCTTGGCAACCAGGGCGAGGCGCTGCAACGCCTCGCCGAGACCCTGCTGGTGCATGGGCTAATCCAGCTGATCGCCAGTGACTCGCACGGCCCCCAGTTCCGGCGCCTACCCAACCTGGGCGCGGCCTATACCCACACCGCGCAGATCGGTGGCACGTCCCTGGCCGATGCACTCACCCGCACCATACCCGCCGCCATTCTCGCCGACGCCCCTCTGGCCCGCTTCACCCCTGAGCGCGTGCGGAACTGGCGCAGCTGAGCGGGGCTTCGACCGGTAGTTTTTTCACGTACATCCACCGCTGGTTCAGTGCATCCAGTTCGCCTGCGCGGCGCATTTCGGCCAGGGCCTGGTTAAGCTCGGCTTCAAGGCGGAAGGCTGCACGGGGCATCGCCAGCACCAGGGGCTCGGAGCTGAGCGCGGCGGCGATGCGCAGGGCCGGTTCGCCAGCCAGCGTACTCAGGGCGGTAACATGGTCGGTGATGACGGCGTCGAGCTGCCCGGCCCGCAATGCTGCCAGGGCGGCCCCCGGCTCGTCAAAGTCGTTGCGCAGCGTGAAGCCCGCGCCGCCTTCGGCCATGCGACGGGCCAGGCTGTCAGCCTCGCTGCCCAGGGCCACACCGATACGCAGCCCGGCCAGGTCAGCAGGGCCGTTGATGGGCCCCGCAGCAGCCACAACCAGCACCTGGCCAGCATCGAAGTAGATGCTTGAGAAGCGCGCACGGTAGCCCTGTTCGGGGGCGTAAGGCAGCGCCGAGGCGATCAGATCGACACGCCCGCTGTTGAGGGCGTCGTAGAGAGCATCGAAGCCGGTCGGCACAAAGGTGGGCGGGGCCAGACCGAGCCGGGTGCTCAGCATACGCACCAGGTCAATATCGTAGCCAACCAGGGCCTCACCTTCACGCATGACAAAAGGCGCAAAGCCCACATCAACCGCCACCCGCAGGCTGCCCCGCGCCTGCGCCTCCACCCAGATCGGGTCGAGTGCGGCGGCCCCACCCTGACCTTCAGCAGCCAGGGCCAGTAGCGCATAAGCCAGCAGCAAAAGCAGCGCCGCCAGGTCAAGCCCCAGGCGCACGATGCGTCGACGGTGGGGACTCATCATCCTCTCATTATGACTTTCTTGCTTGCCGTTGCCAAACTGAAGTATACTTGAGAGGAGCCCCCGTGTGTGTAATTAGCTTGGTTAGCGCCGTTCTGCGAGGCTGTTGTCGTAGCAAAGGAAGCGCCTGTGGAAGAGAGCCACACGCCGCCAACGGTCATCGCACCGGGTCTCCCTCCATCGCCCTCCCCGCCCCCCCCCACCGAGTATGCACCCACTCCGTCTATTGCTCAGCCGTCAGCGTTTGAGCTGGCGCAGCGCGTTAGCCTTCTCTTGTTGCTCCGCGGGCGGCGGCTCATTGGGCGAGGTTGGCTGGCAGTGGCACCCCAGTTTGGCTGGATCGCCCTGACCGGTATCCTCCTGTTGGTTATCGCCGTGCTTGGCCTGACGGTGGCCCTGCCACAGGTGGTCGCTTCACCTGGGAACGACCGCAGCGATCTGCGCGTGGCCGCCATCCCGCCGGCACCCGCCGTGCTCGCTTTCTTGCGTGGCCAGGCAACCTTTGATGCCGACCTGATGTGGGAAGCGCTTAGCCCCGAGCTGCGTACCAAGCTCGAGGCGCAAGCGATGAACCATGAGACGATGGCTGAGCAGATCGAGCGTGAGCGGCGCGCTGGCCAGCGTTACCATGATTACCAGTATATCGGCGGCCTGCAGATCGATAATAGCCGCTCGATGTACTTCTATGTCGTCGAAGTGAGCTCGTCTGAGGCCAGCGACATGGTCTCTTATGTCTTTACGGTGGATCGTAACGGTAAAATTATCAATATCGAGTGAACAACCGCTTTTCTAACGTGGAGCTACGGCATGGCAATTGAGCCCTACCGCCCCAACGATGGACAGTACCGCGACGATCTTGATCGTGAGCTTGACAAAAGAATTGACTCACTCTTCCATCGCTGGAACTGGAAGCTCTTTCGCTTTGTACGCTCATTTGTCCTGGCGCTGATCGGGCTCTGGTTGGCAGTAAATCTGCTACCACCGATATTTGCGATCGTCTTCTCGGGCGAACTGGGGTCGATGATCCTCCAGTTCATGCCCATTGCGGCCTATCTCTTCTTCATCATCGGCTTTCAGTTCTTCCTGATGTACTTCTTTATGGCGCGCACCCGCATCTACTGGGTCAGGCCGGGCGAGACAGGCATCAGCTTTAAGGACTACCGTGGCAACCCCGAGGTGCTTGAGGCGGCCAGTCGCGTGGTGACGCTGCTGAAGGGGGCCAAAGAGTTCAAGAAGATGGGCGGTGAGGTAACCCGTGGCATCCTGCTGATTGGCCCTCCCGGCACCGGCAAGAGCTACCTGGCCCAGGCTATCTCGACCGAGGCGGGGGTGCCCTTCGGCTACCTGAGCGCCCCGTCGCTGCAGTCGGCCTGGATGGGCATGGGCAACATCAAGGTAATGAACCTCTACCGCAAGGCGCGCCGCTTCGCCCGCGAGTATGGGGCCTGTATCCTCTTCATCGATGAGATTGACGCAATTGGTGGCGCGCGCTCAAGCAGCCTGATGGGCACGGGGGCTGTCGGCATGGAGGCCGGCGGCAAACACCCGGTGGTGATGGGGATGGGCGGCATGATGGGTGGCGGCAGCGGCATTCTCAACGAACTGCTCCTGCAGATGGATCCGCCGCCCCAGGATAACTGGTGGGGCAAACTATTGCGTACCCTGCGCCTGCGCCGGGGCAAGGCCGATATGCCGCCGGTGCTGACCATGGGTGCAACCAACCTGGCCGAAGGCCTCGATGCAGCGTTGCTGCGTCCCGGGCGCTTCGATCGCAAAATCGCGGTTGAGCCGCCCGATGGCGATGGGCGGCGCGAGGTGATCGAATACTACCTGAGTAAGGTCAAGACTGAGCCGATGCCGCTTGAGCGCATGGTCTCTGACACAATTGGCTATACCCCAGTGGCGATCAAATATTGCATCAATGAGGCGACGATTCATGCCCACTTTGATGGGCGAGCGGCGATTAACTACTGGGACTTCACCCAGGCCCGCGAGACCCACGAATGGGGTCTGCGTCAGCCCATCCGCAGCATGTCCTACGAGGAGCGCCGCCGGATCGCCTACCACGAGGCCGGTCACGCCTACGCAATGGTCAAACTGCTGCGCAAAGAGCGTCTGACCAAGGTGACGATTGTGCGCCATGGCAACGCTCTCGGCTTCGCGGCCTGGAAGCCTGAAGAGGAGATCCACACCCGCACCAGGGATGAGTTGCTCGACCGCATCAAGATCAGTCTGGGCAGCCGAGCCGCTGAAGAGCTCTTCCTGGGCATCCAGATGAGTGGCGTCACCGGCGACCTGCAGAGTGCCACGGGCGTAGCGGCGATGATGGTCGGTGCTTATGGCATGGACGAGAGTTTCTTCTCCTACCTCACCTTTGGGGCGCAGGGGCTGAGTACCGGCGACATCAAGCCGCGCATCGAGGCCATTTTGCAAGAGCAGTACCGCCAGGTCAAGCAGCTACTTGAGGAGAACCGCGAGGCGGTGATTGCGATTGCCGAGGCGCTGATCTTGCGCAACGAGTTGACCGACATCGACGTGAAGGAGATCCTCGACCGGGTCGAGCTTGAGCACGCCTACACACCGATCAGCAATGGACGTGAGCAGGTGGCCTTCGGCTTTGCCGGGGCCTCGCGCACCACCGCACCGACAGCGATTGTGCGTCGGCGCCAGCGCCCTGCCGCTCTGCCACCCGTAGCCGCGCCACCCCCGCCCGGCACGATCATCATCGACGCCGATGCTCGCGGATGATGGCTTACGGGCAGACAGACCTTCTGGGCAGATAGCGTGTTTGTGACATAAGGGGCCGCTAGCAAAGGCTAGCGGCCCTCTTCCATAGCCTGCTCTAAAACAGGCGCGTCTGGGTCGCGCCCTCATCAGTAGTTTCGGGCCAGGGCAGGCCAAGATGTTCGTAGGCGCGCCGGGTGGCAATACGCCCGCGTGGGGTACGCTGAAGAAAGCCCAGCTGGAGCAGGAAGGGCTCGTAGACATCTTCGACCGCATCAACCTCTTCGGCCAGAGCAGCGGACAGGGTCGAGAGGCCAACCGGGCCACCCTGAAAGAGCTCGATGATCGCCCGTAGCAAGCGGCGGTCATTGGCATCAAGGCCCAGGTCGTCCACCTCAAGCTGGCTCAGTGCGGCGCGAGCGACAGCCAGGTCGATGCTGCCCTCGGCCACGACCTGGGCATAGTCGCGTACGCGGCGCAGGAGCCGGTTGGCGATGCGCGGTGTACCACGGGCGCGTCGCCCCATTTCAAAGGCCGCCTCGTCAGTGATCGGCACCTCCAGGATACCGGCCGAGCGACTAACGATCTCGCGCATAGCCTCATCGGAGTAGAACTCGAGGCGGTGCGGGGCGACAAAGCGGTCGCGCAGGGGAGAGGTGAGCAGGGCCAGGCGGGTGGTTGCCCCGATCACGGTGAAGGGGGGCAGCTTGAGACGCAGGTTGCGTGCGCTTGGCCCCTTGCCAACAATCAGGTCAAGCGCGAAATCCTCCATCGCCGGGTAGAGCACCTCTTCAACCGCCCGGTTGAGACGATGCACCTCGTCAATGAAGAGGAGATCCTTCTTCTGCAGATTGGTGAGAATCGCGGCCAGATCGCCAGCACGCTCAATTGCCGGGCCGCTGGTAATCTTAATCGTCACCCCCATCTCATTAGCAAGCACATTGGAGAGGGAGGTCTTACCAAGGCCGGGCGGCCCGTAGAAGAGGGTATGGTCAAGGGGCTCAGCGCGGGCGCGGGCGGCAGCGACAGCAATACGCAGCTGGGCGACGACCTTCTCCTGGCCGATAAACTCGCTCAGGCTGCGTGGGCGCAGGCTCTTCTCGGCCTGCTGCTCATCACCACGAACCTGTGGGCTAAGCAGCCGCTCGGGGTCGTCCATGATCTCCTCGCACAGGCGTACCGATCACGCAGCTATTATATAGCAATCCTGCGGCAAGCGTACAGAAAAAGGCCAGACAAAGACCCAGGGAGGGCCGCGGCCCTCCCTGGGTAACAGTACAACCAGGCGACTGATGGGCATCTGGCCTACTGCTCACCGATCTCCTTACTCTCACCAAGGATCTCGGCAAGGGCGCGGAAGAGGTCGCTCTCAGTCAGGATACCGACAATGATACCGTCGTTATCGATCACTGGCAGGCTGCCGAAGTGATACTTGGCCATCAGCGCAGCAGCCTTGGAGAGGGGTGTCTCGGGCTGAACGGTGACTACTTCACGGGCCATCACCTCGGTAACCTCCATGCCGGCGTGAAGATGGCGCGACGCGGCGAGCAGCAGGTCACGCTCGGCGAGAATACCCACGACACGACCGCCCGGATCAACGACGGGCAGGTGGCGCAGGTGATGATACTGCAGAATGCCGAGGGCCGAAAGCGCACTTGACTCGGGCTCAATCGTCACGGGGTGGTTGCTCATCCGATCGCGGACCAGCATGGGCTCGCTCCTTTCTGGGGGAGGCGCGGCATTGCGATGGGAGCCGCATCGTGGTGGCCAGCATACGCCGGCTGCCGCCGTTGTCGGTCCACTGCCATTCAGGTGCAAGGGTCTGCCCTTCATCGTAGGTCGCTCAGGTCACTTTGGGCGATAAGATGCTTTAAGCAAGTGTTAGCATATCGCTACTTTCGGCAGTTACCTGAAGGACGTGTTTGTGTGTGGGTGTTTGTGGCATTGGGATGCGCTGGATGCTCTTCGACGCCCTCTCCTCGTCTGTGCAGACAGATGCGGTGATGGTGACCATGCCTTCGCAGAGAAACACCCTGCAAATGAACCAACGAGCTTGGTATCACAGGTAGTGCGGCAGCATCTGCTGCCACGCGTCGGCACAGTGGGCCTCACCCGACCAGATATGCAGCCCATGCCAGATCCCCTTCTCCCACAGGAGCTGGCTGAACCAGCGGTTATTGGCGAGAAAGACATCTTCTGAGCCGACCACCAGGGTGATCTCCATCTGCCGCAGCGTATCAAGCAGCGGCGGGTCGGTCAGCTGCGGCACGAAGTGGCAGGGCGTGTGGAAATAGATCGTCTCGTCGTAGTGTCCGTCAAAGAGGTTGCGGTAGGTGCTGACGGGCACCGTCAGATCGTAGCGCCCGCTGAGGGCCACGACCTTGCAGAAGCGTCGGGGATGGCGGAAGGCGAGATTTACCGCGTGGTAGGCACCAAGACTACAGCCGTGCGCGATCAGGGAGGGGCTCGGGTTAAGCCGCTCGGAGAGCGGTACCACCTCCTCAAGGATGTAGCCCTCGTACTGCAGATGGCGGACGATCCGCTCCCACGGCGGACGGGAGAAGGCGTACAGACTCTCGCGGTCGATGCTGTCAACACAGTAGAGCTGCAGATAGCCTGGCTCCAGCAAGTGGCGGAGCGCCGCGACCAGCCCCCAGTTCTCGTAGTCATAGAAGTGGCCGCCGCGGGTCGGGAAGACCAGAACCCGGGCCCCGGCGTGGCCAAAGACCAGCAACTCCATCTCCCGCTGCAGGCGCGGGCTCCACCACCGGTGATATGCACGATCCATCGTGGCCTCCCCCATATGCCCAGCCGCTGAGCGTATGGTAGGGGACGCATGTTATCTCCCGGTTAAGGCTGACGATGAGATGAGTAAGGGCTCGATTAAGCTACGGCTCGAAGAGCGGCAGTCGGTAGGTGCGGATGATCTGAGTCCAGAGGCGATAGCCGGCCGCACTGAGGTGGAGGCCGTCCTCGGCGAAGAGCGTCGGGCACGGCTGACCGTCGCGGCGCAGCATCGGGTAGAAGACATCAATGAATATGCCGCGCGGGCGGGCGGCAAGGGCCTGGCGCGCGGCCTCATTCACTGCGATGATCGCCGGGCGCAGGGCCTGGCGCGCCGGGCTGGGCTTGATCGAGACGAAGGCCACGGGGATTGACCCCAGCTGGGCATCGATCTTGGCCATCAGGGCGTGGAATGACGCGATAACCATCGGCACGGACTGTCCGTCGCCGAGGTCGTTATCGCCCGCATAGACCACCAGGCTACCGGGCTGGCACGGCGGCACAAGGCGCTCGAAGAAGTGGACGCAGGCGGCGAGGGTCGAGCCGCCGAACGTCCAGTTGAGCACCGGCCAGGGGGCCAGATCCTCGGCCAGCGTGGTCCAGAGACGGAACGACGAACTGCCGTAAAACACGGTCGCGCCCGTAGAGCCAGGCAGCAGCTTGTGGGCCTGCTCGAGCAGGCGAACTTCGTCTTCGTACCAGTCCATAGGGTGGTCTCTCTTCGGCGACCCGCTCTCCGGTGCAGCGTGTCTGTGATCGGGTTAGCGCTGCCCAGACTCAGCTTCGGGGCGCCGCTATAACGACAGGCCAACGCGCCTTGGCCTATCCATTCGCATCATCGCACAAGTGTAGCCCCCTCCGGTTAAGCGAAGGTTAAGCGGCGGTAAACGCAGCGGCTGGCGCGGTGATTCCGGCGGTGCAGAGCCAGGCATGGTCAGCCGGGCCAACGGGCTCTGCATACTCCCCATGCCCCCGCAAATCAGCACCATGGCCGATATCTACCGCCAGCACAGGCGGTATGCTAAGATGATGCCAGCCGAGGCTCGACCTGCAAGGGCTTGCGACCCTCCGAGCCTGCTGTGCTGATGAGGTGTGCGATGGTTACGCTGCATGCCGTTCGTCTGGCCTGCGCGTTTGGCGCGGCCCTCTTGCTGGCTGGCTGTGCCATTGGTGGGGCCAGCCCCACGCCCACGCCTGCTGCGGTTGAGGAGTCGGCCCCACGCGTGATCGCTGATGGCCGTGTCTTGCCCGTCCGTGATGCCGAGCTGCGCTTTGAACGTAGCGGGCGGGTGGTCGAAGTGCTGGTCGCTGAAGGCCAGTCGGTCGCCGCCGGTGCGCCTCTCGCCCGCCTTGATCGCGCCGAACTGGAGGTCGCCGTCGAGCGCGCCCAGGCCGCCCTGGACGAGGCCGGTGCGCAGGCTGAGTTGCTGGCTGCCCCTGCGATGCCCGCCGATATTGCTGCCGCCGAGGCGCGCCTGGATCAGGCCGAGGCTGCTTCCCGTCAGACCCAGGGGCGTGTCAGTAGTGCCGACCTGGCCGCCGCCCGCGCCGAGTTGCAAGAGGCCCGCGCCCTGCTCGCCCGCCTTGAAGCTGGCCCGCGGACGGCCGAGCTTGCGCAGGCCCAGGCTAATCTCGCCCAGGCCCAGGCCCATCTGCAGACCCAACGTGATGGCCTCTCGTCTGCTAAGACCCAGGCTCAGCTGGATGTTGAACGGGCCGCTAATCTGCTGCGTGATGCCCAGGCTGAGTATAGCCGGGTGATGTGGGAGAATCGTGAGCTTGAGCGCCTCCCCGGTGATCTGCCCCAGGCCCGGCGCGATGCCGAAGAGGCCGCCCGGCGCGCCGTCGCCAATGCCGAGACCTCCCTTGAGCAGGCCCGCGTCGCGCTTGAGCAGGCCCGCCAGGCTGAGCCCAGCGGTATCGCCGCCGCTGAGGCCGAGGTAGCCCGTGTCCAGGCCAGCCTCGATCTGCTGCTGGCTGGCGCCGAGAGTGACGCGATCGCAGGCGCCCGCGCCCGCATCAGTGCAGCCCAGGCCCGTCTGGCCCAACTCACCGGCAGCTCGCGTGCCGCCGAGTTGGACGCCGCCCAGGCCGGGGTTGCGCAGGCCCAGGCTGGCCTCGAAGCGGTGCAGGCCACCCCGCGCCCCGCCGAGCTCGCCGTCGCCGAGGCCCGTGTGCGCTCGGCTCAGGCCACCCTGCGCCAGGCCGAGATCGCCCTTGAACAGGCAACGCTCACCGCCCCCTTCGCTGGCACTGTCGTCGCCCTCAACCTCAAGCCCGGCGAACAGGCCCCCCTTGATCTGCCCGCCCTGGTCATCGCCGATACCAGCGCCTGGAAGATCGAGACGAGCGACCTGACTGAGCTTGATGTGGTGGCTGTGCGTGAGGGTGACCAGGTTAGCCTCAGCTTTGATGCGCTGCCCGACGTCATCCTTGATGGTGTCGTGACCCAGGTTGCCATCCTTGGGAAGAGCTACCAGGGCGATGTGATCTACACGGTGCGCGTCGAGCCAGCTAGTTGGGACGAGCGCCTGCGCTGGAATATGACCGCCACGGTCACCTTCGGCCAGGAGTAGGGCCATGCTGAGCCTGAAAAATCTGCTGCGGCGCAAGGTGCGTACCTTGCTGACCCTCCTCGGTATTGCCGTGGGTGTGACCGCCGTGGTGGTATTGACAGCCTTTGGCGAGGGTATGGCCCGCGGTTTCGGCAATGTCGGTGCTGGCGGCGACGCCGATCTGCTTGTCAGCCAGCGTGACGCGATCATGATCATCGTCGGGGCAATTGATGAAGCGGTGGGTGATGAGTTGCGCGCCATCCGCGGCGTCGATCGGGTCGCCGGTACAGTAGTGGGTATCCTTGCCACGCCCGAATCGCCCTACTTCCTGGTAGCTGGCGAAGATCCACGTGGCTTCGCCATCGCACGCTACCGTGTGATCGCCGGTCGTTCGCTCAGCGCCCGCCGCGAGGTCATGCTTGGGCGGCAAAGTGCCGAAAATCTGAAGAAGAACGTCGGCGATAAATTCCGCATCAACGACATCAGTTATCACATCGTTGGAATCTTTGAGACCGGGGCCAGTTTTGAGGATAACGGCGCGGTTATGCACCTCGCCGATGCCCAGCGTGCCTTTGACAAACGACGCCAGGTCAGCTACTTCAAACTCCAGCTACACGACCCGCGTGAGCGTGATGCGGTCAAGGCGACGATTGAAGCGCGCTGGCCCAATCTGGCCGCCACGCGCTCGGGCGATCCCGCGAGTCAGGACGAACTACTGTCGATCTACTCTTCGATGGGCTGGTTCCTGGGTATGTTCGCCATCCTCGTTGGCGGCCTGGGTATGATGAATGCCCAGCTCATGAGTGTGATCGAACGCACGCGCGAGATTGGCGTGTTGCGGGCGATGGGCTGGCGTCGTGGGCGGGTCGTGCGCATGATTATGGGTGAGGCTCTGATCGTGGCTATGCTCGGGGGCCTGCTTGCCCTGGGACTGGCCCTGGGCCTGATCATGTTGCTAAGCCGTTCGACGGCCCTCTCCGGCTTCCTCAGCGGCACCCTCGAACCCTCGGCCCTCGGGCAAGCTCTGATTATCGCCGGGGTGCTCGGCCTGGTGGGCGGTGGCTATCCGGCCTGGCGGGCGGCGCGCCTGGCTCCAGTTGAAGCCATGCGCGCCGAAGCCGGGGCCAGTGTGCGCTGGGGTCTGACCGCCCGCCTGCTCGCCCCCCTGATGCGCGGCCCGGCCTTGCGCAACCTGCTGCGCCGCCCGATGCGCAGCCTCATGACCATGCTCGGCCTCGGCCTGGGGGTCGGCTTTATCGTGGCGATGAGCGGCATCGCCGAAGGTTCACGCCGGCTGATCACCGACATGCTCAGCGCCGGCCAGGCCGATCTGATTGCCGAGCAGGCCGGGGCCTCCGACGCCATGTTCTCGGCCATCGACGAACGGGTCGCCGACCAGTTGCGCGCCGACCCGACCGTCAAAGCCGTCTCGCGCCTGATCTTCGGTACGACCACCGTGCCTGGCCTGCCCTTCTTTATGGTCTACGGTGTTGATGCCCGTGAGGGCTACCTGGCCCACTACCGCATCAGTGAGGGCCGCACGATCATGCGCTCGGGCGAACTCATCCTTGGGCGCATGGCCTCTAACAGCCTGGAGAAGGGCCTTGGTGACACCTTGCGCCTCTCCGGCCAGAGTTTCGAGATTGTCGGGATCTTCGAAACCGGCGTAGCTTACGAGGATACCGGGGCCGTCGTGCCCTTGCGCGAGGCCCAGCGCATGTTCGGCAAACCGCGCCAGGTCTCGTTCCTCGGCATCAGCCTGCACGACCCCGCCCGCGCCGCCGAGCTGGCCCCTATCTTCGAGGCACGCCATCCCGACTTGATGGTTGCACGTACCGCCGATCTCGCCTCACGCATGCAGGATTTTGCAACCATGGACGCCGTCTTTGGCGCACTGATCGTCCTGATGCTGCTCGTCGGCGGGATTGTGATGATGAATGTGATGCTCATGAGTGTTTTTGAACGTACTCACGAGATTGGTGTGCTGCGCGCCGTCGGCTGGCGTAGCCGGCGTGTGCTCAGCCTGATCATCAGTGAAGCCCTGGCCCTGAGCCTGTTCAGCGCCATCCTCGGCATCCTGATCGGCATCGGCCTCAACGCCCTCTTTGCACTGGTGCCCGTCTATGGCGAAATGCTCACCGCCATCTATACCATACGCGACCTGGGTATGGTGCTGCTGATGGCCCTGGCCCTCGGCCTGATCGGCGCCGTCTTACCCGCCTGGCGTGCTGTGCGCCTGCGCCCGATTGAGGCGCTCCACTATGAATGATCCATCCGATAAGGATGCTCCCAAGAGCGCGGCGGTGGTGCTCGAAACGCGCGCCCTGGCCCGGGTCTATGGTGAGCGCGTGCAGGTGAAGGCTCTCGACGGAGTCGACCTGCAGATTCGGGCCGGCGAGGTAGTCGCGATTGTCGGCCCCTCCGGCTCAGGCAAATCGACCCTGCTCAACCTGATCGGGGCGCTCGATCGGCCCTCCTCGGGCGAGGTGATCGTCAATGGGATGCCCCTCTCGAAGGTGCGCAACCTCGACCGCTTCCGTGGCCAGACGATCGGCTTTATCTTCCAGAGTCATAATCTGCTGCCGACCCTAACCGCCCGTGAGAATGTCGAGGTGCCGATGTACGAGCTGCGGATGAGCGCGGGCCAGCGGCGTGCGCGGGCCAACGAACTGCTCAGCCTGGTGGGGCTGAATCAGCGCGGCGATCATCTACCCAACCAGCTTTCGGGCGGTGAGCGCCAGCGGGTCGCGATCGCTCGTGCCCTGGCGAATCATCCCGCCATCGTACTGGCTGATGAACCGACCGGCAACCTCGACACCAAAAGTACCGCCGAGATTATGGCGCTGCTGAGCAAGCTCAACCGCGAACATGGCGTAACCCTGGTGATTGTCACCCACAACACCGAGGTTGCCGCCGCAGCCCAGCGCGTGATCACCATCCGCGACGGGCGCATCCAGCGCGACGTGGCCATGACCAATGAGCTTGAGCGAGAGCTGCTCGAATTGAAGAGCTCGGCCCTGGGCCAGGCCATTCTGCGTGGCGATCAGCTACCACCCGAGCTGGCCTCGCTTGCCCCACGCCTGCACGAACTGCTGGAACGGGTCTGAGCGCGTGTCCACATGGTGTAAAGAAGATCAGTCACTTTACCGATCCTGATCTGCAGGCTTTGTTGGACAGCTCTGTTCCGAATTACCGCTCCATTGCGCCTTTTCCGGCAAGGATCCGATCACGGAACGCGATAATGCGAGAAATGCGGGTTTCGGGTCTCTTTGCCGAGTTCAAGTTGATGATGTAACTCTTTTGACGCCCTGGCGTAAGACTATGAAACGCTTCTGCAAGTTCTGGATCTGAATTTAATGCCTCTAACAATTCATATGGCAATTCGATTTCGCTTGTATCTTTTGGCGGCTTGATGCCTGCTTCGGCGTAAGTCATGGCTTCTTCCAAGTAGGATCGGATGGTTGTTTCCATCACCGCCACTTGCGCATTGTCCGTGAAGCGGATCATGTCTGGGTGCTTAGTATTAGGGCCTTGTCTCACAAGCACACCCTCTGCATCCTTCATCAGCGCGGCGTTGAAGAAACTAAGTCGAAAATCATCGCGTAGGGCACCAATGATCGCTATGTTGCGATCCGCGTGCATGTAGCAGGGATGAGCCCACTTAACCGTTTCGACAAGCTTCAAATCAATACAGAGTCGCCGAAGTGCCAGCAATCCGCCAGCCCATTTTCGTGTCGAGCAATCAGCCGTAGCGAATCGCTCACAACGCCCGCACCCAACCGAAAAGTAGTCTTCAATCTCAGTGATCACTTCTGACTCTCCTGCACGAATGGTTCAGCGCGAGGCCACGAGGTCTTGCCGCCCAACGGACAGCCGTCACCTGCGCCACTGGCAGCTTTCGTAGAACGAGGCGAGCGACGGCACGAGGCGAGCTTGAAGAAAAACGCCAGGTCGAGGGCCGCGCAGCGGCGTCGCCTGCGAGCGATGTTGGGCGGCAGGTTGACACCATGAAGCACCGTATAGCACTGCAAAGAGGTAAAGCTATACTGTATGTCAATTGTTTCTTAGCGCATAGGTCGATTCTTACTCGGTATCAGTCATCGTTCGGTCTTCCGAAGGCGATTCTGGAGGAAGATCGACAAGCTCATATGCATCCGCAAGAGAAAGAACACACTGGATTGAATCAAGGGTAATTATGGAATCAATACCTACTGCTTCAGTCAAGATCCATGTATTTTCTTCATAACGTGTATATCGTTCGATATGATGTTTATTCTGGGCAATGAGAATATACTCTTTCAGTGTTCCGATCGTACGATAATTTTGAAATTTAACCCCACGGTCATACCGTTCTGTCGATGGGGAAAGGATTTCAATAATGATTGTAGGGTTAAGCAGCGTATCTCTTTTCGTCATATCCGTAAACTCAGGCGTTCCACAAACAATCGTTATATCAGGGTAGGTATATAAGCCAGTCTTTACTATTTTAATGCGCATATCGCTTGGATATATCCGACAGCCTCGTCCCCGAATTTGGGCGTATATGCTCGCGTTTACACTACTCGCGATCAAATTATGCGCCTCACTTGCGCCTGACATGGCAAAAATCTCACCAGCATAATATTCATGCTTGATCGTGCTCACACGCTCACGCTCAAGGTATTCTGTTTCGGTAAGATATGGCCGTGGTTGCGCAGTCATCTATCCCTTCCTTCGTCTTCACTGATCATATCTTTGCGAAGTACAACGATAGACGTGATCATAGCAGATTTTACCAGGAAATGCAAGCACACATGTGTTGTTTTGATGCCCAGCATGGGCTTTTCGGGTTGAGGTGCCGCCCAACATGGAAATAGGAGGTAGAACGCTATTTCTACTATACAAACGGACTGTTGCCGCCCCCGGCGCGGTCGATCTTCTTACCATGCTCGGTGCTTGCTGTGGCGCGCCTGCCCGGTTGCGCCGGGCGGGTGTCCGTCCTTCCCTCCTTCGCTCGCTCGGTCTGGCTTACCTCGCGCTGGGTTGTCCCCACGGTTGCGCCCCGTGCCTGCGCGCGCGAGGTGACGGCCCGGCGGTCTGTGAACTTCTGCGCGAGGCTGCCAAGAGTCACCCATCATCCGCCTAAGATAACAAGCGCAGTAGAGCCGAAGTAACGCTGTCAGGCGTCGCTACGCTCAGCGTCCCGGAAGGTCACGTTGTCCACATCTTGTGGAAAGTTGTGGACAAACCCACCATATCTAGGGCTTCAACCCCATGTCTCGGCGTAGCGCGCCTGCCAGAGGGCAACCCGTTCAGGCGTATCGGCACAGGCCTCGAGCGCGGCCCTGATCGCCAACTCGTGCTCTTCCAGATCTGCGCCGATCAAGACGAGCGTGTTGAGTGGCAAGATTGGCCTGCGCGGGCGGATGGCGCTGAGGCTGTGCCGCCCACAGACAAAGTGCAACTCGTCGGGCCATGGCGCGTCGCTACAATGCACAAGCCCCTTGGCCCGGTAGACGCCCGCTGGCAGGCTCGCCAGGGCCGCCTCAAGCGCTGCCCGGCGCAGCGGTAGCGTCGCTTGCCAGATCAGGCTGCCGAAGCCGTCAAGCTCGCCATGGGCAAGTATGGGTAGAGGGTCGCGGTTGCTCTGCCGCGGGCCAAAGAGCAGATCCGGTGCAATGGCCCCATGCGCCGCACCGATGATCGCCGCCCGTGGGTTCAAGGCCCGCAGGTGTGCCTCGGCTGCGCCCCGCCCTGGCTCCGTCACCAGGTCGACCTTGCTTAAGATGAGCAGGTCGGCGGCCTGTACCTGCCAGGCTGCGACTGGCGCGGCCGCCAGGGCTGCCGCCAGGTTGAGCGCATCAGCAACCGTCACCAGGGCATCGAGGGCCAGCCCGGCTGCACGCACGCGCCGAATGAGCCCGCCCGGCTCGGCCAGGCCGCTGGTCTCGATCACGATCTGCTGGGGATCATGGGCGAGCAGTTCCTCAAGGGCGACCAGAAAATCGCTGCCTGCCTCACAGCAGAGGCAACCGCCCGCTAGCTCGATCAGCGGCACCGCACCGGCCCGTGCCAGGCTCGCCCCGTCTAGCCCAACCTGGCCAAACTCGTTGACGATCAGCGCCAGGCGGCGTCCGGCTGCGCCATCCGCCAGCAGCCTGCGCAGCAGGGTCGTCTTACCACTGCCCAGGAAACCGGTCACAATAGTCAGGGGCGGAGTTGCGGGCATAACTTCAGACCAGGGTTGACGGTAGAGAAAATAGGCGACACCATCTTAATTGTACCTGCTTTCACCTATGCACAACGAACAACCTGACGATGAGGCCCGCGTGCTGGTAGCGGTCTTATCCCACCCACGCGACCTGGCCCTGGCCCGCGAGCAAGGCTGGTACCGTGTTCCTGTGGCACGGGTGCCAACCCAGCTGTCGGCAGACTATCTGGCCTTTTACCAGACGGCGGCCTTCGGCCCCGAACGCTGGTCGGTACGCTACTACGCCCCCGTGTTGCGCTACCGGCTGGCCACACGGTGCGAGTTGCTGCCCACTGAGCCAGAGCACCCCCGCGCCAATCAGCCCTATTACCGTATCGAGATCGGCCCCCTGGTGAGCTTGCCCCTGCCCGTACCAGCTGGCCGGCTGCGGCGAATCGTCTTCATCGCCACCAGCTTCGGCCAGTTGCGCCGGGCAACCGATGTACGCGAGCTCTTCCACCCGGACGAGGACGCTCAGCCTGACAGCGAACTCTGGGGAGCCGGGCTGGCTGGCCGTAGCATCAGGGAAGGAGGGATGAAAGCTACACAGCCGGATCGGGTACACTAGAGGCATGCATTGTGTGATTGTGGCCAACGCGCCCGGTTTTGCTGCCGCACCCTTCCGTGCCTTGCTCCTGGCCGCCGATCAGCTGATCGCCGCCGATGGGGGCGGTAATGCCCTGCACGATGCAGGGCTGCACCCACACCTGCTGATCGGCGACTTCGACTCACTTGCGCCCGAAGCCCTGGCCGCCTTTGTTGCCGCCGGGAGCCATGTGCGGCACTATCCGCCCGCCAAAGACGAGACCGACCTGGAGTTGGCGCTGCTGGCTGCCGTCGAGCTTGGGGCCGATCAGATCGACCTGCTTGGCACGATGGGTGGACGCTGGGATCAGGCCCTGGCCAATGTCAACCTGCTGGCCCTGCCCGAACTGCTTGGGCGACGCGTGCGCATGCTTGATGAACAGCAGGAAGCCTACCTGGCCCGGGGCACCACGCCAATCAGCGGCGGCCCAGGCGAGACCGTCTCACTCCTGCCGCTTGGCGGCCCGGCCTGCGGCGTGACCACCCGTGGGCTGGCCTACCCACTTGACGAGGCCGAGCTGCCTTTTGAACGCTCACGCGGCGTCAGTAACCTGATCGTTGCCCCACCCGCCGAGGTGCGCGTGCGCGAAGGGCTGCTCCTGGTAGTGCATACCCTGAGGCATGTTTCAACATCGGCCACCCCAGCTTGATGATTGCTCCCCAGCTCCCCCAAACTCGCCTCGGTCCGGAACATGGTAAGATTGGTTGAGTATGCAGCCGGGCTCTTGTGCAAGGGGTGGGCGTGGAGGTCTTCAACATCCATCTGTTTGAGTTGCTCCTGATTGCCGGGGTTGCCCTGGTCATCTTCGGCCCTGAGCGACTGCCTGAGTTGGGCCGTTTCGCCGGTAAGCAGATCGCCCGCTTTCTGGCCTGGCAGCAGCAATCGCCTGAGTTGCAACTGGTCAATGAGCTGCGGAACGAGTTTGAACAGGAGATCGCTGGCCTGCGCGATGAGCTTGTGCGCACCCGTAAGCAGCTTGATCTCTCGACCGACACTGGCACGATCCGTGAAGAGCTGCGCTCAATGGTCAGTCTGCGTGACGAGGTGTTGAGCCTGCGTGAACAGCCAGCCCTTCCTCCCGCGCCTGCCCTTGCCGACGAGGCCTCGCCTCTGAGTACAGCTGAACTACTTGACCCAGTACCTGCAAGCGAGTTGCCCAACATAGTCACGGTCGATCTACCTGATTCACCCGCTCCTGCTGCGCCGGGCACGCCCGAGTTGACTATCAAAAGTGCCAGCGGTAGCGTGCCGATGACACCTCCCAACCGTATAGCAACCAACCAGACGACGGCCGTGCTCAATACCATCGCGCCCCACGAGTATGTTGAGGCCTCTATCGCCCCGCCGGAGGCGGTACATCGCCCTGTTCAGCCTGAGCAGGCGGCCCTTGCTATGCCAACCATGTCGGCCCCGCCTGTGCTGAACGGCCAGGCCCCCTCACTCTCCGCCGCCGAGCAGGCCTACCTGCTGCACCGTATCGAAACCCTCAGCGCCGAATTGCAGGCCCTGGTCGCTGCGTTGCAACGCTACGGCGTCCTTGGCGATGACTGGCAAGCAGCCCTTATCTCCAGTTCCCAGGAGGCCGTAGCGCAGTGATGAGCCAGCATTCAGGTACGGGCAAGCCCCAGCCGCACGAGGCAGCCAACGATCAGGGTATGTCGCTGATCGAGCACCTCGTCGAGTTACGTACGCGCCTGGTACGCGCCGGCTTCGGCGTCCTTGTCGGTCTTGCCGTTGGCATCTTCCTCGTACTCGGTCCTTTCCAGCTGGTTGATCTGATCATCACCACCTTCGCCCCGCTCAGCGATAGCCCCCCCGTGCAGACCGTCGGCACGGCCGAGCAGTTCACCAGCTATATGACCGTCGCTATGGCCGTCGGCGTAATTATCGCCATGCCGCTGATCGTCTATCAACTGCTGGCCTTTATTGTGCCCGGACTAAACCAGCGTGAACGGCGCATTATCTATACGGCTTTGCCCTTTGTCACCAGCTTCTTTCTGGCCGGGCTCGCCTTCGGCTGGTTCATCACCGTGCCTACTGCTATCCGTTTCCTGATCGGCTTTTCAGGCTCAGAGCTGATCGAAAGCCAGCCCACTCTCTCCGACTTCATCAGTACGATCACCACCCTGCTCCTGATCAACGGTATCGTCTTCGAGTTGCCGGTGATCATCTTCGTGCTGGCCTACCTCGGTGTGGTAACCGTGCAGCAACTGCGCAAGTACCGTCGCTTTGCCCTGCTCGCCGTTGTGATCACCGCCGCCGTGATTACACCCACCGGCGACCCGATCAACCTGGCCTTGCTCGCCATTCCAATGTACCTGCTTTATGAAGTGGGCGTAGTGATGGCCCGCTTTGTGCCCGTACGAACCTAGCGGCATCGGCCCTCGCGGGTGTGCGTTGCCCCATCCCCAACCCCAGCGCGAAGCACTCTAATAGCGGTAACTGCGCTCAAGACGGGCCCCGTTGAGCACGACACCGACAAGGTGGGCTTTGACCTGTTCGAGTTGCTGGCGCGCCTCGCGGGCGCGGTCGCGACGGGTACGCCCGGCCTGTAAGACCAGCAGCACGCCGTCAACGCGGGGGGCGAGCACGGCGGCGTCGCTGACCGCAACGACCGGCGGGGTGTCAAAGAGCACGATATCAGCCTCGGCACGCATGCGCTCGATCAGAGCGGCCATGCGCCGCGAGCCAAGCAGATCGGCGGGACGCGGCGGTAAGGGACCACTGGTGAGCAGACTCAGGCCGGGGACGCCGCTGGCCTGCAGGGGTAAGGGGCCTTCACCCTGCTCCAGCATTGTGCTGGTGAGGCCATGCTCGTTGGACAGCCCGAAGAGGGTGTGCAGACTCGGCCGGCGCAGGTCGCAATCGACCAGCAGCACGCGCTGCTCGGCCTGAGCCATAGTCACCGCCAGGTTGGCCAGGATCACGCTACGCCCTTCGTCAGGGGCCGTACTGGTAACGAGCAGGGTGTGCAGGGGGTGATCAAGGCTAGAGAAGAGAATATTGGTGCGCAGGGTGCGGTAGGCTTCGGCTGCCGCCGAGGCGGGTTCACGCAATGTGATCAAGGTAGCCTCGGGTGAGGCCGCAGGCATGTTCAAGGCTCCTCCTAGCGTTCGGCCGTCGGGATGGCCCCGATGGTCGTCAGGCCGACGAAGCGCTCAACATCGGCGCTACTCTTGAGGGTGTCATCGAGATATTCGAGGATGTAGGCGAGGATGATACCGACGATCAGGCCAAGGATGGCCCCGGCCAGGACATTAATGCGTGTATTAGGCTGGATGCTCACCAGGCGTGCCTGCTGGATACGCTGCACGTTGATGCGCGCCGTGCCTTCGAGGGTCGCGTTGATCCGGTTGACTTCAGCAACGATGCGCTCACCGACGGCATCGGCCATAGCCATGGACTGATTCAGGCTTGGCCCGTCCACTTCAATGATGATCTTCTGCTCGTCGGGGCGCGGCTGGATGGCTACGTCACGCATCCAACGCTCACCGCTGATGTCCAGCCCGATACTCTGGCTGATCTGGTCAAGCACATCGGGCTGCAAGACCAACTCACGATAACTGTTCATCGAGTTGCGCAGCACGATGTTAAGGCCATTGTCGGCCTGGTTGGCCAGGGCCAAGTAGACGGCCTGCGAGCGGTAGGTGTCAGGCAAGAGCTTGCTAACACCATAGGCGGTGATCACCGCAGCCAGCAGGCTGAGGCCGATCACCCACCAGCGTTTGACGATCACGTGGAGATAGTCGCTGAGTTGCATCTTATTCTTCAGGAATGACGGCGATCACCCGCGCCCCGATCCAGGCTTCGGCCTGGCCAACGCTGCGGAGACGATCGTCAAAATAGGCGACCAGGAAGGCAATGCCAACGGCAGCGGCCAGGGCCAGGCCAGCCCGCAGACCCACTTCGCGGATGATCGCACTGCTACTGTTGGCCGCAACAGCCGGGCCAGGCGGGTCAAGCACGGCCAACTCCAACCCGCCGGGCGGTGTGCGGCCCCAGTATTTCAGGCCACCCTGGCGCAAGGCGCTGACGGCAGCCGCCGCGAGGGCTTCGGCGGTGGCGGGATCGCCAGCAGTGGCGTTCAACCAGACCGAGCGGTGGCTGACTTCGATGCGCAGCCCTGAACGGATCGCGGCCTGATCAAGGCCCTGTTGCGCCTCAGGCAGCAGGGCGCGCACATCTTCAGCGAAGGCGACGCTGGCGATCACGGCTGGCAGGTCATCGAGGATGTACTCAGTGGTAAGCCAGGTCGAGCCGAAGTCAAAATCGGGTAGGGGCGAAGCGGGGGCCGGGCGCGGGATCAGGGTCATCAGCATCTGTGTGCTGACCTGGTAGACCGGCGGACGCGTCAGGGCCAGGGCCAGGCTCAAACCGCCTGCCAGGAGCGGCAGGAGCAGGATGAGCGGCCAGAAGCGCAGCAGAAGCGTGAGGTAATGGCGTACTTGCATCGTCAGACAGCCGCTGTCAGATCACTAATCACGCTGCGCATACGCTCAAGGAAGCGCGTGCGGCTGAAGCCTTCAGCGTGATGGCGGATGGCATCCTGGTCGTAGTGGTCACTGTGGGAGGCAGCAACGGCAGCAGCGAGGGCCGCCGCCGTCGGTTGAGCAAAGAAGCGCCCGCTCTGGCCAGCGATGACCGTTTCAAGGGCACCGCCGGCCGCATAGGCGATCACCGGACGCCCGGCGGCCATAGCTTCCAGGGGCGTAATACCAAAATCCTCTTCGCCGGGGAAGATAAAGCCTCGACAGCGGGCAAAGAGTTCCTGGCGGGTTGGCTCATCGACGCGCCCGAGGAAGGTAATCGTCGGGCCAGCCATAGCCTCCAGCCGGGCGCGGTCGCGCCCATCGCCGAAGATCTTGAGCGGCAGGCGCAAGCGGTTGAAGGCCGCAATCACCAGATCGAGGCGTTTGTAGGGCACCAGGCGTCCACCGGCCAGGTAGAACTGCTCGGCGGGGCGTGGAGTGTAGGGCGGCAGATCCACGGGCGGTGGAATAACGATGGCCTCGCGCCCGTAGTAACGCCAGATGCGGCGGGCCACCTCCTGCGAATTGGCCACAAAGCGGTCAACGCGGGCATTGGTGGCCACATCCCAGAGGCGCACATAGCTCAGGGCAACCGGCAGCAGCGCACGCTGCAGGCCGCCAACCGCCTCGCGCTCCACATAGTCCTGGGTGCGCCAGGCAAAACGCATGGGGGTATGGCAATAGCAGACGTGCAGGGCATCAGGACGAGGAATCACGCCCTTGGCATAAGCACTGCTACTCGAAAGGATGAGATCGTAGGCACCCAGGTCGAAGCTCTCGAAGGCCGCCGGATAGAGCAGAAAGTAGCGCCGGAAGTGCTTACGCCAGGCTGGCAGACGCTGCATAAATGACGTATGGATCGTCCACTGCCGAAAGTGCCCGGGCATAGCGGCGGGATCGTAGATCGACGTGTAGACCGGAGCCTCGGGGTAGAGCGCGTGCAGTGCCTCAAGCACCCGCTCGGCACCGCCATACTGATTGAGATAGTCGTGAACGATCGCCACACGCATAGTATAGAGCGAGACCTCAGCTTCAGGTCAAAGATGGCAGTAGCGCCATCAGGATAGCATAAGTTGGCAAGGCTTACCATTTTGGGTTGTGGGCAGGCTGAATCTACCCCAGCGCTAAAGCGCGGGGGTTCTGGTGGCAACCCGACGCGCTCTGCCCGGCTCTCCCGCTTGCGGCGGTACAACATCCGAGCCCTTACGCGCCCTCGTGACCACTGCCCCGACGACCCGCTCCGACCCACCGTTCGGCAGGTGGCTGCCCCCAGAGGGGGCGGCGCTCGCGGGTTGGTGGTCACGCGCCCAGGCGGCGAACGCCTGTACGCTGACCGGGCTCGACGCCGCCGGGAGGCGCGATTCCGCACCCGAGAACGCCGCAGAAGCGTTCTCCGCGTCGAGGTGCCAGATCGGGCCTTCCGACCCAACCTCGGACTGCGCAAAGCGGGCAAGATACGCGCTCCACACGTCCCGCTGCACGGTGATGCCACACGCACAGCGATGGACGCGCTCGGCGAGCGTCTTCCGCGCAATGCTGCCGCAGAGACAGGTTTGCGAGAGCCGCAATGACGTGGGCAGAACCGTCACCGACGCGCCAGCACTTGCAGCCTTGCGCGTCAGGAGGGTCACAAACGTCGCCGGGGCGGCCTGCCCCACGGCCTTGCCGTAGGATTGCTGAAAGCTCCGGTAGCTGTTCCGCTCAATACGGATGTCGTTCCCGAGGCGGAGGACCGCGTTGGCGAGTTGCCCGTGGAGGCCCTTGCGCTGGGCTGCCTCCCGGCGCAGCGTCTCGGCCAGCCGGCGCTCGCTGTCGTGCTGGTTCTGACTCCTGCGCCATCGCTTTGGGCCGGGCTTGACGCGCCCGTCTGCGAGGTAGTTGGCCGGGTTGTTGGCCCGCCGCTGGCGGTCGAGCTTGCGCCGGAGGCGGCGCTGTGCGCGCTTCTCGCCTGCGAAGGGGGCGGCCAGGTCTACCTGCGCGCCCCAGTCCTCGCCCGCCAGCCCAAAGGTACGCGGGCCGGGGTCGAGCCCCACCACGCCTGCCCCAATGGGGTGCTTCTTCGCCTTACGGTACGGCTGCCCCGCGCAGATGAGCTGCGCGAAGAAGCGCACCTGCCCGTTCAGGACACGGCGCACCAGCCGCACATACTTGATGTGCGAGGCCAGGGCGTGCGCGACCACTGGGTCGTCGGTGGGAATACGGGCAGGGAGGGTGAGCGGCCCCCACAGGACGCGCCCCTCGCGCCAGCGGATGCCCTGCTTGTTCGTCTTGCCCTCCACGCTGAGGAGCTGTCCCTTACCCTTGAATCGGGGGCGACCCCGCTTCCCAAGCTGGTGCTGTCGCACGGCGTCAAAGGCCCGCGTGGCGAGCGTCTGGATCGTGTTCGCATCGAGGTGCTGTCCCAGCCAGCTCTGCGTGAACTGCCCCGCCCAGGCGTGCAGGTCATACTCCCGCAGCCCGAAGCGCTCGTCTCGCACCCGGAACGCTGCCGCCCGTGCCTTTCGCTCCTCCTTCGTGCGCCGGAGCAGCGTCCGCGCCGCCTGATAGGCTTTCGATTGTCGTAGCAGCCCTAGCCGACGAAGGCTCTCACCCAACACGGCGTTGTAGACCTGACGTGCGCAGTCCAGTCGCACGTCGAGCACACGCTCATCATCCCCTGACAACACCAGGGGAAGTTCGCAGATGAAGCTCGTCGTTCTGGAGCCACGCGCCATGCCGATCCTTCCTTGTCAGTAAAACATACGTTCTGTCTGCCTATGATACCACATCCGTAGCGACCGTCAAGCCCTGCGGCGCTCCGCCCCACGCTTGAAAGCGGGGGCTACCGCGCCGATCTATTTGGTGTGACGGATTGGTTTGCCCCGCATCCGCACCGGGGAGGGGCGGACCCACGTGTCCGCCCGCCATGCGCCGCAGGGCGGCATTGACCACGCGGCAATGGCGCCATGCGCTGCAGCGCGGGTGTCACGCATTGGTTTGCCCCGCATCCGCACCCGGTAGGGGCGGACCCACGTGTTAATGGTGAAAGGTTAAGGAAGTTCTGTGTCGT
>CAZQCG010000050.1:0-26629 GCA_964592425.1 uncultured Chloroflexaceae bacterium | reverse complement strand
CCCCCCTATCCTACCAGCTCCAGTAGTAGCATAAACGTTCTGGGTAAAGATATGCTCCAGGGGAGAGGGGAGAATCCGCGTCAGGATGCCTCTCCCGTTCTGGGAGAGGGGGATGGGGGTGAGGGCGGGTGCGGCAGCAACCCTTATTTGCAAAGTATTGCTCCTAAATCCTTGTCTAAACGACCCGCTTTCCCCGATCAGATCCCGGCCCGTCGCAGGCGCACCAGCAGGTCACTCAAGAGCAGGGCCGTCGCCCCCCAGACTTTGTAGCCCTCAAGGGCAAAGTAGGGGACGAGCATCGCCAAGCCACGCCGTTCCCAGAGCTCCTCGCACACCGTTGCCGGGTCGAGCAGGGTGCGCAGGCGCACACTGAACGCAGCCTCAACCTCATCGGGGTCGGGGCGCAGATCCGGCTCACTGTGGCTCAGGCCGACCACCGGGGTCAGGATGTTGTTGCTTGGCGGGATATAGAAGGAGATCAGTGTGCCAAGGATCTCGACATTAGCCGGGCGAATACCGAGCTCCTCCCAGGCTTCGCGCAGGGCTGTACCTGCCGGACCATCGTCACCGGGGTCGGTGCCGCCACCGGGCAGCGACACCTCGCCGCGGTGGGTCGTCAGGCGGGCCGAGCGCACCGTCAAGGGCAGCCAGAGCTCACCCTCACTGGGGTAGAGCAAAAGCAGCACGGCGGCATGGCGTGGGGTAACACCCTCGGGCGGCAGCATCGGGCGCACCGAGCGGCCCTGCGGATCACGCAGAATCAGCAACTCCTCCATCGGCGGCGGCACAGGGTCGGCCATGGCCCGCCGCAGCGCAGCGATCTGCTGATCAAGCATGGTGATCACGCTCCATCCAGCGACTGCACGCTGGTGACGGCCAGCAGCGGGTCAAGCTCGGCCAGCGTAAATCTGCCCCCGCCGATAGTGAGCGCATCAGCGGTACCACAGGCAACCCCCAGGCGGAGCGCCTCGGGCAGCGGCTGGCCACGCAGCAGCGCGGTGGCCAGCCCGGCCAACAGCGAATCACCGCTACCGATACTGCTCACCGCACGCACGAGCGGCGGGGCTGCATACCAGGCCCCCTCGTCGGCAACAGCAACAGCCCCCCTGGCCCCCAATGAGACCACCGCCAGCGCGATGCCACGGGCATGCAGTTCAGCAAGTGCTGCCAGAGCCTCTTCCGGGGTACTGATGGTTCGTTTGAGATAGATGCCGAGCTCAGCGGCATTGACCTTGACCCCATAGGGGCGCATCGCAAGCGCCGCTGCCAGGGCCGGGCCGCTCGTATCGATCAGCAAACGCCGCCCACGCGCCCCCAACTCGACCACCAGATCAGCCAGTTGGGCTGCCGCCACCCCCTGTGGCAGGCTACCCGAGAGCAGACAGAGATCGGCCGAAGCCGAGGCATCAAGCACCTCAGCGGCGAAAGCGGCCCAATCTGCCGGGCTGAGACAGGGGCCATCCTCATTGAGCGCCAGGGCGTCCTCAGCCTGTGGATCGACGATCAGCACACAGGTACGTGTCTCGCCGCCTCCATGGCTAGTCCAGCGGGCCAGCAGGCCCTCAGAGGCCGCCAGGTGGCTCACATACTCGCCACTATGGCCGCCAAGCGGCGCACAAATCAGGTTGGGCTGGCCGAGGGTGCGGGCAGCCCGGGCGACATTCAGGCCCTTGCCGCCCGCGACCACCAGCACCTCGGCGGTACGGTGGACACTGCTGGTCTGTAGCCCTGGAATGACCATGGTACGGTCAAGGGCCGGGTTGGGGGTAATGATCAGCAGCATACCGCTTCAGCCCCTTCGTATGGCTACTTCACCAGCTCACGACTGATCACCAGACGCTGGATCTCCGAAGTACCTTCGTAGATCTCGGTAATCTTCGCATCACGGAAGAAGCGCTCGACGGAATACTCCTTCGAGTAGCCGTTGGAACCGTGCAGCTGTACCGCCTTGGTCGCCACCCACATCGCCGTCTCTGAAGCATAGACCTTGGCCATGGCCGCATCTTTGATATAGTCGAGGCCATTATCCTTGCGCCAGGCCGCCTCGTAGGTCAGCAGGCGCGCAGCCTTGATCCGCGTAGCCATATCAGCCAGGGTAAAGCCAACCGCCTGGAACTCGTGGATGAGCTTGCCGAACTGCTCACGGATCTTCGTATAGCCCAGGGCGGCCTCGTAGGCACCCTGCGCAATGCCGAGAGCCTGCGCAGCAATGCCGATCCGCCCGGCATTGAGGATGGTCATAGCAATCTTAAAGCCCTGGCCCTCCTCCCCCAGCCGCTGCGTGGCCGGCAGGCGGTAGTTGTCATAGGCCATCTGGCAGCTATGGGCGCTGCGAATACCCAGCTTATGCTCAACCTTCACCACGCTACAACCCGGGGCCTTGGTGTCAATCAGAAAGGCCGAAATGCCCTTGACCCCTTTGGAAGGGTCAGTCATCGCCATCAGGATGATCGTATCGGCGTTATCGCCATTGGTCACCCAGTTCTTAATCCCATTGATCACATAACTATCGCCATCCCGCACCGCTGTCGTCTTCTGGGCGGCGGCATCAGAGCCGGCCCCCGGCTCAGAGAGTGAAAAGGCACCAAGCATGCGCCCCGAAGCGAGCGGGATGAGCAACTCGCGTTTCTGCTCCGCGGTGCCGAACTTCTCGATCCCATGGCAGACCAGCGAGTTATTAACCGAGGCGATCACGCCTAACGAAGCATCAACCCGGCTCAACTCCTCAATCACAAGCGCATACGAAACATAGTCCAGCCCGGCGCCGCCGTACTCTTCCTTGACCGCTACGCCAAGCAAACCCATCTCGCCCATCTGTTTGACCAGATCGGTCGGCCAGATGCCCTCCTCATCACGCCGGGCGACCGAAGGCCGGGCCTCCTTCTCGACAAACTGGCGAACGGTGTCACGCAACATCTGCTGATCGTCACTGAGCTCGAACTTCATCGTCTGCCTCCTGGCGCCGGTGCGTATGCGTTAGATGACCGGTGTCGGCCCTATTCTACGTCAGGTCACCCCACACGGCAACCGGCCCTCTGGCCCGGAATTTGTACAAAACATCCAAGTAAATCGGCTTGCAACTTGTTGATCTTGTACAAAGAGTGCGCTATAATGGGTTCACAAGCGACAAAGACGCCGCGCCCCCCGTAAGCCGTCAATGCTGCCGGCCTGCGGGGATCCCGACAAAGAAGACTGGTTTCCTAAGGAGGATGGACATGCGTAACGGCAGCTACGAGAACAGCACGGTTGAGACGGTGGCCCGCAAACTCCCTGAGGCCCGCGACTACCTGCGCGAGGCCCGCATCGATAGGACGAGCACCCTGATGCTGCGCGAGGCTGCCGCGTCGGTCTCGGTCAACAGTGACGAGTTGCTGGCCCAGATCGAGGCACGGATGCGCCGCCAGGCCCGGCGGATCGCTCGTCCGGTCGAGGTTGTGGAGGTCGACGAGCTGATGCTTGTCTAACCCAGATGCCGGGATCCCTACGGGCAGCATAAGTCAGCGAGGAGGGGTTTATCCCCTCCTCGTTTATGTTGTGGTCGCACGCGCTACCCTATCACCGTAGCGAGCTACTACTACAGCCTGCCGAACGTCCGCAGGCAATTGTAGCCCGCGAGCGCGGGCATCTCACCCGCTCAGGCCGGATGCGGGCGGGACGCCCGCGCTCCCAGGAACCCGCAGCGAATTTCTGGGACGCTGTACTAGCGGGGGCGCTCTTCAAGGGCATAGTGCAGGCCGTCCTGCAAATTGGCGCGGGTCATAATCCTACTCATATCAGCCCCAAGATGCACAATCGTCTGGGCAACCTCGGCGCTGATGCCAGTGAGGATAATGCGCGCCCCGAGTAGCTGCACGGCCCGTGCAGCCCGCAGCAGCGCGTCGGCGACCTGTGTATCGACCACGTGTACCCCGCTTATATCGAGCAGCACAATCTCGGCCTGGTGCAGAGCGATACCCTCGAGCAGTACCTCCATAATCTGCTGGGCGCGGCTGCTGTCAATGGCCCCAACCAGGGGCATAACCAGGACATCCTTGGCCAGCGGGATGAGGGGCGTCGAGACCTCGCGCAGGGCTTCGCGCTGGGCTGCAATCAACTGCTCTTGCAGCACCAGGCGCTGCTCTTCAGCAGCACGGCGTTCGCGCAGGTCACGCACATTGGCGACCAGGGCCGTTGGTAGGTCATGCTCATCGCTGATCACATTGATCGTGATCAGGCCGGGGAAGGTCGTCCCATCGGCGCGCAGAAAGGTCCACTCATCGTACCAACTCTTATCGACACTGATCGTTGTCAGGTCGGCTTCAAACTGGTTGCGGTCGGACTGCGCGAGAAACTCGGCCAGCAGGCGACCCTGGCCACCCTCAGCCAGATCCACCATACTGTTCCAGGCATGGTTCGTGAAGCAGATCCGCCCCTCAATGGTTGCCAGTACCACCCCATCGGGAGCCGAGGTTACCACCTGTTTGAAGAGCCGCAGATCACGCTGCTCTTGCTCAAGCTCGGCGATCCGCACCTTGAGCGTGCCGACCGCATCTGCGGGATCGGGCTGATCGAGACTCATGCCGGGGTCTCCCTGCTACAGCGCCGGTACCAGCTAAAGAGAAGACGGGCTGCCATTGGTGCGTACTCCTGGTGCGCCCTCTTAGCGGCGACAGCGCAGCCAGACAACAAAAGCGACGCCATAGGGCGCCGCTGCTGGCGGGCCGGGAGGGACTCGAACCCCCGACTCGCAGTTCCGAAGACTGCAGCTCTATCCTCTGAGCTACCGGCCCCCGCCAGGCACAGTCTAACATAGGCCCCCACGAATTGCAATGCACCCGGATCGGTCGTTACACCGGGTGGTCTGACACCCCTCGGCGCCCTCTGCGGTAGCCATGAACAGTAGCCCGGATCGCAGAGGCTTATTACACCAGACCTGACAGGTCTTGTAGACCTGTCAGGTCTCCTAATACGGCAGATAGAGCCATGCCTCAAGCGGCGGAAAGAGCACATCCAACAGTGGGCGGGTCAAGCCTGCGGCCAGGACATCAGGGTACATGGGAGCCATCGCGGCCAGGCTGCGATAGCCCAGCAGCAGCGGGGCAAGCAGTGGCGGCGGGAGCGCTAGGTCGGAGGGAGCACCAGGTAGCCGTTTTTCCACCATGGCCAGGTGCCCATCCCGGAAGTGCAGACCAAACGCCTGGCGATAGAGGTCGATCACCACCACCTGGCTAAGCCCGGCGTAGGGACTGGCCGCCACGCGCTGCGTGAAGACCGGCGCAAGGGCACGGAAAAGTGCCGCCGGATCGGGTAGCCGCACCTGCCACCCATAGGCGTTCCCGTCATAGGCTCCAAGGCCACGGGCGATGCGCACCAGGGTTGTACGCGTCGGCAGGTTCAGGCGCACGAAGGGTTTGCCGCGCTCGCGGGCCAGATCGGCAATGGCAACCAGGGCCACCAGCGCGGCGTCGGCAGAGAGTTCCGAGGTCTCGGCCACGATCAGGCCTTCACCGAAGCCCTGCTGGGCCACCCGGAAATAGCCCGTCGGGGTGCCAGTATGATCAATCACCATCCAGGTCGCGGCGGCCGTCTCGGTGGCCAGGGCCGGTCCAAGCAGGTAGGCCCAGGTCGGCGCATCACGCAGGGCGGCCACATCAAACGCCTGGGCAGCCTCGTCGTAGAACGCGATCAGCAGCGGCAGATCCTGGAGGGTTGCTGGCCGACAGTGCAGGCCCGCTACGGGGGGCGCAGTCGCGAGCATATGCAACTCCAGCCGCCACCATGCCTCCAGCGGTACAGCATACTCATAGCCAAACTGCCGGTAGAAGTAGGGTATACCCTGAATGTGACTGAGCAGGTAGCCCTCGGCCCGCAACAACTCGTCGAACGCAGCGCCAAGCACCCGCTGAAGCCCACGCCCACGGTACTGCTCCAGCGTACCAACCACACCCATCTCGGCGGACGGCAGGCTTATCCCAGCAAAACGCAGCTGCCAGGGCAAGAGGCAGAGCGAGGCGACAACCCGGCTGGTGACGACCTCCTCGATAAAAAGCCAGTGGGCCGCATGGGCGAAGGGATGTTCCTGCATCCAGGTACGCCAGGTAGACTCACTCTCGGCACCGTGGATCGCGGCATCGAAGGCTGCCACTCGTGCAATGTCCTGCGCATGGGCAACCCTGCGCAGGGCCAGACCATCGCCGCGATCGCGCGCTTGAAAAGGTTGTATCATTGGCCGTATCCTATATCTCTCACAAGTTTGTGTGCAAAGGACGCACCTATGCATAGAGCATCGACATCGGCGAGCTTCCCATCGTTGGAGGCACGCAACCTCAATGGCCGCAGCTTCAGGCTGCCAGCCCAGTTCGGTGGCGAGCGCAACCTGGTGCTGATTGCCTTCCGGCGCTGGCACCAGGCTATGGTCGACTCGTGGTTCCCTCCCCTTGATCGGCTGCTGGCAGCTTACCCCGACCTGCGCGCCTACGAGCTACCAATGATCGGCGGCATGTTCAGCCTGGCCCGCCCTTTCATTGATGGTGGCATGGCCTCGGCGATTGCCGATCCGGCAGTGCGTGAGCGTACCCTCACCGTCTACACCGACATCAAGAGTGCCCAGACCGCCATGGGGATCAAAAATAGCGAGACGATCACCCTACTGCTGGTTGATCGCCAGGGCCGTATCAGCTGGCGTGACCAGGGTGGCTACACCGCCATACGTGCCACCAGTCTCGAGCGAAGCCTGGCGGCTGAGGAGCCGAGTTAAACCTCGATCATCTGCAAAAAGAGCGCCACTGCCGCAGGGTCGAAGGCCTTGCCGGACTGAGCCTGGAGGTAGGCGTGGGCCTCTGCTTCCGGCCAGCGTTTGCGGTACGGGCGATCCGAGTTGAGGGCGTCCCACACATCAACGACCGCGAAGAGCCGCGCCGCCAGGGGAATGGCGGTGCCGACGAGCCCACGCGGGTAGCCGCTGCCATCCCACCTCTCATGGTGGCAGTAGGGGATGTCTAGCGCCGGGTGCAGGTAGACGATGGGGGCCAGCATATCATAGGCATACTGGGGATGCTGGCGCATAATCACCCACTCGGCGTCGGTCAATGGGCCGGGTTTGAGCAGCACCGCGTCGGGAATGCCCAGTTTGCCCACATCGTGCAGCAGGGCCCCGCGGCGAATATGCACCAGCTCGGCTTCCTCAATCCCAGCAGCACGGGCCAGCTGCACCGTCAACTCGGTCACACGCAACGAGTGACCCTCTGTCTCCTGATCGCGCAGGTCAAGCGCTCGCACCCAACCTTCGATGGTCGCCTCATAGCTGGCGAGCAGGTCGGCGTGGGCCTGTTGCAAGGCGGCCCGCTCGTTGAGCAGGCTGCGGTAGCGGTTGAGGCGGGTGATCGTGCGCACGCGCGCCCGCAGGCGCGCCCGGTTGAAGGGCTTGGAGATAAAATCGTCGGCCCCGGCCTCCAGACCACGCAGGCACGAATTGTCATCGTCGAGGGCAGTGATCATCACCACCGGCACCTCGGCCAGGTGTGGGTCAGCCCGTAAGCGCCGGCAGACCTCGAAGCCGTCAATATCGGGCATCATCACATCAAGCAGGATCAGATCGGGGCTCAGGGCAGCCGCCTGATCCAGAGCCTCATGGCCGTCGGCGGCAAAAGCCAGCCGATAGCCCTGCCCATAGAGTAGATCTTCCAACGCATCACGCCCAAAAGGGTTGTCATCGACGATGAGAATCACGCTTTGCTGTTCCATCGTTGGGTGTACCTAAGACAAGGATTGAGCAGGGTAGGGAATAGAAATTGGTCACCTCTTCTCTACTATGAGATCGGTGATCGTCTCGATCAGCCGTTTGAGGCTGACCGGCTTGGTCAGATAGGCACTGGCCCCGGCCTCAAGGCAGCGCTCGCGATCACCAGGCATGGCCAGAGCGGTCAGGGCGATAAGCGGTGTGTGGGCAAAAGCGGGCCTGGCTCTGAGCTGGCGGGTTGCCTCCAAACCATCCATCACCGGCATCTGGATATCCATCAGGATCACGTCAGGCTTGGCCTCCTCGGCCATGGTAAGCGCTTCGCGCCCGTTGCGGGCAACGACCACAGCGTACCCGCGATCCTGCAGGTAGTCACCCGTTGCCGCAATATTAAACTCGTTATCTTCAACAAGCAAGACCCGCACGCCGGTCGGTTGGGGAGCGGCCCGCAGCCCGATGATCAGCGCCTCCTGACGTGGGCTGGGAGTGGCATTAACGAGCCTGCCCAGGACGCGCCGGAGCATCTCGCGTGAGATGGGCTTGACCAGGTATTCGCTGGCCCCGGCGGCCAGCCCTCTGGCCCGTTCATCGACCACCGAGATGATGATCACCGGGATGGCCTGAAGCTGCGGGGTAGCCTTGAGTTCGGCCAGGATCTCCCAACCGGACTGGTCGGGCATCTGCAGGTCAAGGAAGATGACATCCGGTCTGAGGGTGGCTACCTGATCGACCGCACCCGCGCCACGTGAGTGGATCACGGCATGGATGTGTAACTCAGCGAGATAACGGGCCAGCTGCTCACTGGCGGTCTCCGAGTCCTCGATCACCAGGGCTGAACGGAGCAACTCTGATCCTGCCAGGATCGGCCCGCTGGAGCGTGCGGGGGCTGGCTCCGCCGGATAGGGCAGGGCCACCGTGAAGCAGCTGCCGCTCCCCGGCACACTCTCGACAATGATGCTGCCACCATGCATCTCGCTCAGACGTTGCACCAGGGCCAGGCCGAGCCCGGTGCCCTCGTGGCGGCGGCTGAGGCTCGAGTCGAGCTGCATAAAGGGCCGGAAGAGCCGTGGCAGATCCTCGGCGGCAATCCCGATGCCAGTGTCACATACAGCAAAACGCACCACCCCGGCCAGGGCATCGGTCTCAACCTCAAGGCTGATCGTGCCGCCGCTGGGGGTAAATTTGACCGCGTTGCTCAACAGGTTGACCAGGATCTGCTTCAACCGTTTCGGGTCGGCCTGCACGACGGCCTGCTGGTCGTTGAGACTGAAGCCAAGGCGGATCTGCTTCTTGCTGGCCTGCTCTTTGACGAAGATCATACTCGCTGCACAAATATCATTGAGCGAGATGATCTCACGTTGCAGATCCATGCGCCCGGCCTCAACCTTGGAGAGATCGAGAATATCGTTGATCAGCGTCAGCAGGTGGCGCCCACTCGCCTCGATGTTGTGCAGCGAAGCCACCTGGCGCTCGTTCAGCGGCCCGCGCAACTGTTCCAGCAGGCCCTCACTCAAGGCCAGAATAGCATTGAGCGGCGTGCGCAGCTCGTGGCTCATATTGGCCAGAAAGTCGTCTTTGGCCCGTACTGCCCGCGCCAACTCGACATTGGCCCGGCTCAGGTCGGCAGTACGCTCCTCTACCCGCCGCGCCAGCGAATTGCGCTCCCTGGTCAGGCTCTCGGCAGCATGGCGGCGATCCAACCACAGGCCAAGCGAGTGGGCAATGCCATCGACCAGGTTTTGCTCTTCGGGAATAATGAAGCATAAGGCATCGGCATAGGCTACGGTCAGGCGACCACAAGCGACGCCACCAACCATAATTTCGGCACTGAGCTGGCGTTCGGGCGGAATTGCCGGGCTGATTGTGCCATAGCTCTGTTCCTCAAGTTCAAGCCGAGCCACAGCCACCTCGGGGTACTGCATGGCTACCACCAGGTAGGCAACCACCTGGAAGCAGATCTCGTTCAGATCCGGGTCCTGCTCAACCAGATGCTGCACCTGGCGCAAGCAGGTGAGCTCTTTCAGGCGCTCCTCCAAGTCGTGCTCGATCTGTTTACGGGCGGTGATATTTTTGCCTGTAGCGACGAAATGGGTAATCACGCCCGCTTCATCGCGGATCGGCGTAATCGTCTTGGCCTCGTAGATCAGCTGGCCATCTTTGCGCCGGTTACGGATCTCGCCCTGGAACGACTCGCCATTGAGAATAGTCGTCCAGAGTTGCTGATAGAAGACAGGGCTCTCCAGGTTCGACTTGATCATGCGCGGGTTCTGATCCAGCACCTCGGCGCGGCTATAGCCGAACTCACGCTCGAAGGCCGGATTGACATAGCGGATCTTTCCACTGATATCGGTAATCATCACCACATCGTCCATCTGCTCAACCACCCGCGAAAGCTGGGTAATCTCGGCCATGGCCTGACGACGCTGCTGTTCCTGGGCAATAAACTCGAGTGCAAAGGAGATATCGCCAGCCATCTCGTCAAAGAGCTTGAGCTCGGCCTCATCGAAGAAGTCGGGCTCGGGAGCGTAGAGGTTGAGCGACCCACGCACCGTATCGGCAACCACCAGGGGGAAGACAGCCAGGGCGCGGTAGCCGAGGCGCAGGGCATGCTCGCGCCAGGGCTCCATCCGTGGGTCATGCGCGATGTCGTTGGAAACCACATGGGTGCGCGAACGCATTGCCGTGGCGGTTGGGCCATGGCCATGCGGACTATCATCCAGGCAGATTGCCAACTGCTCAAGGTAGCCATTAACCTGGCCCGCCGAGGCGACCGGATGCACGCAGCGTGTCTGTGGATCAAGCATACCGATCCAGGCCATGCGGAAGCCACCTTCGCTCACGGCAATCCGGCAAGCCGTCTCGAAGAGCACCTGCGGGTCGCGCATGCGCACAATCGCCTCGTTGACTTCACTGAGCACCAGGTAGGCGCGGTTGAGCTTATGCAGGCGCGCCTCGGCCCGTTTGCGCTCAGTGATGTCGGTCCAAGCGGCGATGATATGCTCACGGTTATGCAGGTGCAGGCGGCGTGCGCGCATATGCACAGCACAGAGTGTCCCATCACGCCGGCGGTGGTGGGTCTCGAAGCTGGCACTCCCTTCGCTCAGTACACGCGCGATATTCTGGCGCATCAGGTCGGGTGAATGATCGGCCTGGAAGCCAAGCAGGCCCCCCTCGGCAAACTCCTCGCGGGTATAGCCCAGGTCGCGGTAGGCTGCCTCGTTAAATTCGACAAACCGGGCCGTTTCGGCGTCAATCAGGGCGATACCATCAAGCGCCTGGCCGACAATATTCGAGAAGATCTCCTCGCGATCATGGAGCGCCTGCTGGGCCTCTTTGCGCTCACTCATATCACGTGAGACGCCCAGCACCTGCATGTGGCCATCCTCGCCGACAACGTAGGAGATGGTGATTTCGGAGGTGATCAGCGTACCGTCCTTGCGTTGTTGCTCAAGCTCGATCACCACTGGCGGGTGCCCCAAGGCCGGCGGATGCGCCGTCAGCAACGCATAGACCCGAGCCTGTGAGGCCGGGGGGAGCGTTGTGCTCATCTGCTGATCCAGCACCTCCTGAGGTGTGTAGCCAAACATGCGCTCAACCGAGGGGCTGACATAGGTGAAGCGTTGCTGCTCCATATCAAAGACCCAGATCACATCGGCGGCATGCTCAGAGATCAGGCGGTAGCGCGCCTCACTGCGCTGCAGGGCAGCGGTGGCAGCCCGGTTGGCGCTGATGTCGCGGATGATCATCACCAACTCGTCCTCGTCGGGGGTACGATCAATACGCGCCTCATAGGTGCGCACTTCCCCACCAAAGGTCATCTCGTACTCCAAACTCTGCAGCCCACTATACACAAACACCCGCTCGATCGCCGCTATCGTCTGGGCGGCAACCTCAGGTGGTAGCACCTCATTGACATGCCGATTGAGGAACTGTTCAGGTGGCAGATAGAACTGCTGCTCGGCACTGGCGGCATAGTCGTGGATCAGCCCTTCGCGTGACATACGGAAGAGCATATCGGGCAGGGCTCTAAGCAATAGCTTGCTCCGGCGCTCACTGATGCGCAGGCGCTCCTCAGCCATCTGGCGCGCCTGCATACAGAGCAGGAACACGGTTGTTAAGCCCAGGCCGAGCAACAGCCAGATCCAGGCGGCCCAGCCGCCGGCTGCGGCAAGGTAGGCCGGGCCGGGGCGGGCGATCATCTGCCAGCTGCGCCCGGCAAGTTGGAGGGTGACTGCCGCGTGGTTGGCACTACGCAGGCTACGCGGATCAGCGACGGGCGCGGCATCGTCACGTGGTGGATAGACCCCAAGCGGACGGATCTGATCGTCGCTCAGGTCGAAGAAATAGAAATTCAGACCAGTCACCGCATCGTTAGCCAGGGCATGGGCCAGGAAATCGTCAAGCTTGACGGCGCTGTAGACGAGGGCCTGCAATTCGGCCCGGCGCTGCGCCAGCGTCGCGGGCACCTGCTCGCTCTGGTAGAGCGGGCGCATCAGCAAAAGGTGGGACGGTCCATCAGGCCGATGCACCAGCGTGATCGGCGCGGAGAGTGCGGCTACGCCCGTGTCACGGGCCTGCTGAAGGGTCTGCCAGCGCTCGTGCTCGGAGCCCAGGTCGAAGCCAAGGGCGGCCTCATTCGGCGCAAAGGGCTCAAAGAGCAGGACCGGATAGTAGAGCGGGCGTCCGGTGGCGGGGAGCACTTGACCATCAGGGCCAAGCTCGAATATGGTGAAATCAGCCATACCAGCGGCACGCTGGGCAGCCTCAAAGGCACTCCGTTCGGCGGGCGTGATCACCGGGGCCCAGACGATCACCTCCACCGCCACTGGCTGGTCAAGCAGGGGGCGCACAAAACGCCGAAACTCAGCGGGGGTTACAGACTGCGAGGCGAAGAAGAAGGAGTGGACGGCATTCAGCAGGTACTCCTGCTGGGTAATCTCGTTGCTCAGGAGCAGGGCAGCCGCATCGGTATCCGTGCGCAGGCGGGCCTGCAGGCGTTGCTCCTGGTTCTGCCAGATCAGCAGAAAGCCAAACAGGGTTAAGCCAAGGATCAGGCCAGCCAGGGGCCAGATCAGGGCCTCATGCGGGGGCTGCCGGCACCAGACCTGGTTGAAGATCAGTATGCCAGGGGTGACGATCAGCATGCCAGCATAGAAGATCAGCCACCACTGCCAGGCCAGGGTCATGGCAGCCTCAGCGCCGATCAGCCCGCTGAAGTTGAGACTGAGCACCGCTACCAGAGGAGCCACCAGCGCAGCCAGGGCACTCAGTACGAGCGTGCGCAGGACAAGCTTGACGGTTGGCGGGGGCAGCGGCCCAACCAGACGACGCAGCAACCAGGCCCCCAGCCAGCTCTGCAGGGCCAGACTACCGGCAAGCAGACTCGCGAGGGGCGCATTAGCCAGCCCACCCAGCGGCCCCAGGTTAGCGGCAAAGGCGCCCAGCAGAATGCCGAACAACATGGGCCAACCATAGATCAGCACGGCCCCCAGGCCCAGTCCAGCGGCCAGGCCAAAGCCAGGCGTAACCACCGCGGGATTGTCACGCGCCATGCCCAGGCGGGTCAGCCCGAAGAAGAGCAGGGCCAGGCCGAGGTTCAGGGCAAGGGCAAGCAGGGGTGAAGGGCGTGGCGTGGAAGGGGCAGAGGAGTTCATCGGCGCTCCTCACGGTACGCTATGGAGGACTACATTGTGATCCTGAAGAATCTTATCACACGACAGTAACCATCGTCTTGTGGTTTTCGAACGCTGATAGTAGGTGTTACAATAGGCTTGCAAAGCAGGTTTGTTCGGGAGGATCGCAGCAATGGAACTGGTTGCCAATCTGATCCGCTACATTTTCGTGCTCGCCCTGACGGTTGAAGTCGTCTTGATTGGCCGGGCGCTGGTGACGCTGGCGCTCGAAAAGGCCCGTATTGCGGTGCCCGTGGCTGCTGCCGAGGAGTAGCTGTGACCTATCGGATCCTGCATATCTCCGATGTTCACACCGGCCCGCCCTTCCGCGCGCATGTTGCCGAGGCCCTGGCGCGCCAGGCCCACACACTCCAGCCCGATCTGCTGGTCATCTCGGGCGACTTTGTGCAGCGCGCCGATTTTACGGATCAATGGCATGCCGCCCAGGCTCTGCGGGAGGCGCTCCCCCAACCGCAACTGGTGGTTCCGGGCAACCACGATGTGCCCCTTTTTCATACCCACCTGCGCCTGTTCAACCCACTGGGGCGCTACCGCCGTTACATCAGCGCCGAGCTGAACCAGCGTTTTGAGCAACCGGGGCTGGTGGTGGTAGGGGTCTGCACGGCCCACGGCCTGACGGTTGATGGTGGCCGACTGAGCCGATCCCAGGTCGCGGCCTTGCGCCAAGCCCTGAGCGGCTATGGCCCCGAGGTCTACAAGATCGTGGTCTGGCACCACCCGCTGCTCGACCTGCCGGGGGCCAAACGCAGCCGTATGCTCCGCCATGCAAGCCGAGCCGCCCGTCTGCTCGATAGCCTGGGGGTCGATCTCCTGCTCTGTGGCCATGCCCACAGCAGCGCCATCGCCACCACCCGCGATCTGGTCGGCGACCTGCGGCGGGGGACGATCACATGCCAGAGCGGGACGAGTACCTCGTCGCGTGGCCACGGGCGCGAGCATGGAAAAAATGCCTGCAACCTGATCGAGCTTGAGCCGGAGCAACTGCGCATCAGCCAGATGGTCTACCAGGAGGCAAGCGCGTGCTTTGAGCGCAGCGCGGTCTACACCTTTCCACGCAGCGCAACGCCTGTAGCGCAGGTATGAGGAGCCAGAGCAAACATGACGGGAAGGCGACGCGCCGGTAAGGGCGCAGCAGCGGTTAGCGCTGCTGCGCCCCAACGCCGTCAACCCATCAGCGCCGCTTCATGATCAGGCGATAGATCCAGATCACCAGTACAGCCCCAAGGGTGGCGACGACCAGCGAGGTCAGGTTAAAGCCGGAGGTGAGATCGATACCGAGCAGGAGGCTGGAGAGCCAGCCACCGACGGCGGAGCCGACGATGCCGAGCAGGATATCGATGAACCAGGGGTTGCTACTCTTCATCAGGAAGCCAGCAATCGAGCCGACGATCAGACCCATCAGGAGCCAGAGGATAAAGCCCATGGAACACTCCTTACCGCCCGCAGGGGCGGTTCTTATTTGCCCTTCGCCATACGTTCGGCGAGATCACGAATCTTATGCAGTGTATTTTTGACGTGCAGCATGTCGGCAGGGTTGCCACCGGCGATAAAATCGCCAAGCATGCCGCCGGGCGGATCATATTCGAGCGTGTAGCGCAGGCGCGCGTCGTTGCCACCGATGCCCAGGAAGCCACCAGAGCGGTCGATGTCGAAGCTATGGGTACGCTCGGCATCACCCTCACGGGTGGCAAAGCCGATGATCAGCCTGGGTTCGTCGAAGTTAACCACCATACCCGTGCCGTTAGCATTGCCCTTGCGCCAGTTAAAACCGGCCCCCTTAGAGGGTGTATCAATGCCGCTCAACTGCTCCATGCCCTCAAACCAGAGGGGCCACTTCTGCGGGTCGGTCACCAGCGCCCAGACGAGGTCGGGCGGCGCATCGATATCGATGTGCTGACTGAACTTGACGGCCATTGGGGAGGCTCCTTACTTTTAGGCGATTCGCTAACGATAAGGGTTGGCTACGCCAGGCGCAGCCAGGTAATGTTTACGCACGAGGCATCAGCAACCGGGCAAGCTGGCTGGCCTGATCAGGGTTGAGGTAACAGGTACGCCGGCCATCAAGCCGGTAGAGGGCCAGGTCGCCAGCAGCACCGAGCAGCAGACGATAGCCACCGAGCTCACGGATGCGCTTCTGCTGAACAGCCAGCAGCGCCCCGAGCTCGGTTGCGGTCTGTGCATCAAACTGGGCCGCGTCGATCCCCCGCACAACCTGGTGGATGACCAGGGCCGGTTCAAGCTCCGGCGTGTAGGTCACCTCATAATCGCCGATGATGAGCGGTTGCATAGATGATGAGCGGTTGCATAAAGGGAAAGCCAGAACCTTCGCACAAGATTGATTGGCAAGACCGCAGAAATCGCGCTGTTACCCACGCCAGACCTCACAGGTGTGGCGAACCTGTGAGGTCCGATGCACCAGCTTTCACTTCTGACTCACAGATCGATCTGGCGCGGCATGATCGGCAGCTCATCAACACGCAAACTGGCTGGCAGGGTGCAGATCCAGAGCAAGGCCTGGGCGACATCGTCGGTAGTCAGCAGGCGACGGCGCAGGGCCTCATCGGGGTTGAGCGGGGCCATATCGGCGTTGATCATTCCGGCGACAACATTGGTGACAAAGATGTTGAAGGGACGCAACTCCTGGGCGAGCGACTGGGAGAGGCCAGCAAGGGCGAACTTAGCGGCGCTAAAGGGGCTGATATTGGCGACGCCCTGGCGTCCGACCCGTGAGCCGAGGTTGATGATCGTGCCGCTGCGCTGGCGCTTCATGTAGGGGGTGACTGAGCGAATGGCGTAGAAGGTACCACTGAGGTTGGTATCGATCACCGTGCGCCACTCGGCATCGGAGAACTGTTCAACCGGCGAAATCTTCATCAGCCCGCCGGCACAGTTGACCAGGATATCAATGCGTCCAAGCAGAGCGATGGTCTGATCAGCCAGACGGCGCACCTGGGCCGGGTCAGTCACATCGGTAGGGATACTGAAGCCCTGGTGACCCTCGCCGGCAATCTCGGCTACAAGGTGGTCAAGCCGGTCTTGGCGGCGTGCGGCGACAATAACTGTGGCACCCTCGCGGGCGAAGATGCGGGCGGTGGCATAGCCGACCCCACTCGACGCCCCCGTGATGATAGCGACGCGTCCTTTGAGTTTCATGGCGTCCTCGCGGGCTGCTTGTTCCAGGCGCGCACCGGCGACAAGAACCCTGCTGCTAATCAACAGGGGCCAGTTCGCTCACGCATAGGATGACGCGCACCTGGTAATTCGGAATCGTGTCAACTATTATAGCGCAAAATGGCCGCCTGCGCGGAGCGAGGGCAGCTTGTAACAGGGCTGATGCAAAGTCCGAACGAGAACGCGGATCGCGCTGATCTGACGGATTGACGCGGAGCTTTTTGCGGCAGCGCAGCGCGAATCTGTTCCATCTGCGGTATCCGCGTGCGATTGCCTGAGGCGACTTTGCATCAGCCTTGCAGCTTGCCCTCGTCGTGCGTACGAGGGCGGGACGCCCTCGCTCCCAGGCTTGTGGGGTACCCCAAGTGTGAACAGTTACAGCGGTAGAGCCTGGCGAAGCTGGCGTCCAGGGGGCTGCGGGTACCCGGCGGATCAGTGCTTACGCCCCAACTCGCCCTGCTCCCAACGGATATTGCCACGCAGCAAGAGGGTTGCCGAACGCAGCTTATAAGCCAGGTCAGCGGCCATATTGCGCATAACCTGATAACCGATGCGCGGGCTGCGCTCGCAGATCAGGGCGAAGTCGCGGGCGGCAAGGGCAAGCAGCGTGCAGGGCTCGACGGTGGTGATAGTGGCCGAGCGGGTTGCGCCGCCAAGCAGCACCATCTCACCAAAGCTCTGGCCGGTATAGAGCATATTAATCGTCCCGCTGCCGATGCTGCCGTCGGTGCGGCGCACATTGATCGAGATCCGCACACAGCCAGCCAGGATGATCAATAACTCATCGCCGTCATCGCCCTCGCGAAAAATGACCGTGTTAGCCTCGTAGCGCCGGGCGCGGCAACTGGCGGCAACCTGCAACAGATCAGGGTCGCTCAGACCGCTGAAGATCTCGACTCTGCGCAGGTGTTCGACCAGGCTTGCACTCGTACTCATTGTATTTGTATCACAGGAGGTGCAGAAGCCTGGTTGGCTCACGCCCCTTTGTTTTATGAATCCGGATGGCGATTTATAGTACCACTACAACAGGCTGATCAGCAACAGGCTGAGGGCGATCACAGCGATCAGCATGGCGACGATGATCAGATAGTTGCGCCGGGGCGGGGCCCCTTTGCCTGTAGCGTAGGGGTGCAGGTCGATAGCGAGTAGGCGGCTGTAGGCAGAGAGGGCGCGGCGCAGATCTTCACGCGGCACCGTCGCAAACTGCTCGTCCTCGATGGCCTGCAGGTGTTCCCAGGGGAGCCCGAGGCGATAGCCGGCCTCTTGCAGGCTGAGCCTGCGGCGCTGGCGGGCGGCAGCGAAGGTTGCACCGAGGGGCGGCAGACTGCGGGTACCGTTCGGTAGACGAGCGGGCGGGGTGGGTATGGCACTGAGGCGCATCCGCAGGCTAGCTTCGTCAAGTGGTGCGGCGCTAAAGGCCAGGGCGGCTGACTGAGCCGGGGCATCCGGAGCAACTGGATCGAGGCTATTGGCCGTACGGCGCAGCACAGCCTCGATGCGAGCGATCAACTGGGCCTGGTTGAAGGGCTTGCTGAGATAATCATCGGCACCGCTAGTGAGCCCATGCACCACATCATCATCGCCATCTTTGGCGGTAAGCATCACGATTGGTATATTCGAGCTGGCGCGGATCTGGCGACAGAGATCCCAACCACTGATCTCCGGCATCATCACATCGAGCAGGATGAGGTCGGGCTGGCTGTGCGTCAATTCATCGAGCGCATCATAGGCATGCTGAAATGCGCTGACGTGATAGCCCGCGCCGCTGAGTTGATACTCCAGCAACTGGCAGATCAGCGGCTCGTCGTCAATGACCATGATATGGGTAGACACATCGAAGCCTTCCCTTAACGTTCAAGCAGGGCGGTGGCAACCCAGAGGTGATGTTCAACGGGCTGGCTGGGATCACTGATCAGGCGAGTGAGCTGAGTAAGCGCAGCTTCGCCACTGGGGGCCAAGCTGCGGACGAGGAGGCCAAGGCTCTTTGCGCAGCGGTAGCGCAACAGGGGCGGAAGGTGTTCGTTTTCGACCGCAGACGGATCGAGCATAGCCGCCAGGCTCAGCGCAGCAGACGGGTGGCTGGCGTTACTGAGGGCCTGGGCGGCGGCAAGGCGCAGCTGCGGTTGCTCATCGACGGCGATGAGGATGCCGATCAGCTCACTGGCGTCGGGGTTCTGCCCGGCCAGGTGTTTGAGCGCCTGGAGGCGCAAAGCCAGCGGGGCATGCAGATCAACCAGTGGTGTACTGAGGATCGGATCGTCCGGGCATAGTTCAGCGAGGGTGGTATAGGCTTTGAGCCGTAAAGCTGGGAAGGGCGTGCTGAGGAATTCGCGCAAGAGTGGCAGGTAATTTTCACGGTCAAGGTGCAGCAGGGCGATAATGGCCGCCAGATGCACACCAGCGCTCACCGCAGTACTCTGACTGATGCGCAACAGATCCGGTACCAGGCCAGGATCGCCGAGCGCCCCCAGGGCCTCCAGGCTGGCGATGGCCTCAGCACTACTATCGCTCTGAGCCGAGCGTAGCAGGTGTGGCAGGGCCTCGTTATCGCCGACATGAGCGAGCACACGAGCGATGGCGCGGGTTACCTCAGGACGGGAGAGGCTGCTACGCAGGGCCTGGCGCAAGGCGACCCGATCATCAATACTCAGGCGGGAGGGCAAGGCGGATGCCGCCACCAGGCGCAACTCGAAGGGTGCGGTGAGCTCGGCAGCGACGGCGATCAGGGCCGTGCGTGCATCAGGGTGAGGCTGACGTCCGAGAGCCAGCAGGGCTTCGCGGCGCAGCAGCAACTCGGCTTGTGAATCACTGGCAAGCCGGCGCAGGGTCGGAACAACCTCAGGGTGATCCCAGGTAGCCAGGACTTTGATCATCTGGGCCAGCACCACCGGCTGATCGGCACCAGCGGCCAGGCGTTCAAGCACAAGCGTACGGGCGGCATTGGTGATACTCAGGCGCTCAACAGCAAGCCAGTGGCGACTCGGATCGATAGAGGGGACATCAAGGATGTGCTGGAGTTCGACAGCGGGATTGGTGCAGCAGGCCAGTGCGTTGAGACAGACACGGGCGACATCGGCGCGGGTCTCGTGGCGCAGGGCGTGGCGCAGGAGGGTGGCAGCGGAGGCATGGCGGGCAGGTTCGGCGGCAAGGATGGCCAGCCCTTCAGCGGCAGCAATGGCGAGGCGGGTCGCCTGGCGAGCGGCCAACTCACGCAGGCGGCTGGGCGGATCGGCAAGGGTGGCCCCATCAGCGAGGGCCTCAAGCACGGCCAGACGCAGATGTGGCCCGCGCACCAGGTCCGGCCAGGCCGTTGCGGGGGCCGCAGCAAGGGCTGGGGCTACCTGAAGCCAGGCCTGTTCAAGCTGGCCGGCGAGGGTTGGGGCAAGCAGGGTTGCGAGTACTGGCAAAGCAACGGCGGAGCCAGTCTGACCGAGGGCACGGGCGATGCGCTCGCCCAATTCGGTATCAAGCAGCGCACGACGCATACCGGTGCTCAGGGTGGTGGCGATCGCATCACGTTGCGCCGGCTGCTGGGCAAGGGTACCAAGAGCAGTGGCGGCAGCACGACGCAGCAGGGGCTCATCGGGATGCTGCAGCAGTTGGCCAAGCAGCGGCAGCGCCTCGCTGACCCCAAGTTGGCCCAGTTGGATGGCGGCAGCAGCGCGTAAGAGGGCGGGCAGGGCCGCGATACCGAGCAGGCGGCGCAGAACGAGGATGCCAACCGACCCATGTCCGGCAAGCAATTCGACGGCCCGCAGGCGCACCGGCAAAGGGAGCGACCCATCAAGGGCAGTCCGGGTAAGCACGGCATCGGTGCCGGGACAGTTGAGGCGGGCGAGGGTATCGAGTGCAGCCCGGCGTGCGCCCAGCTCACTCGCCGGGCGAACGATCAGGCGACAGAGGGCAGCGTGGGCGGTTACGCCACCAACTGCCCGTAGAGAGTTCAGGGCAGCCTGGCGCAGCCCAGGGGCGGCAACTGCGGCAACACGCTCGAAGACAGCCGGATCGTTGGTGCCAGTCAGGGCGAGGGCTTGAAGTTCCTCAGGGGTGGTGGGTTCGGCAAGCAGGACATTAGCAACATCTGTTCGCCGAACAGAGGCCTGGCGATCGGCAAGGAGCAGTGCGAGGGCATTGTAGAGCGGCGAGGTCGCCAGGGCGGGATAAGCAGCGGGAATGGCACAGGCAGCAACATAGGCACGGGGTATGAGCGCCTGGGGGGCGGCATCAACCGGGAAGGCGGTGATCAGACTGACATCAGGCGGGTTGGCGATCAGCAAATCGGCGGCAGCCCAGCGCAGGGCGGCCGGAAGATGGGGGTCATCGCCAAGCTGTAGCCAGAGGCGGGACGCGCCGGGGAGGACCGCAGCCACTGCACGCAGGCTCACACAGGCACGGGCTTCGGCGACATGGGCAGCAGCAGCAAGTATGCGTGCGAGAACAGGGCCGAGGGTGAAGAGCAAAACACGCACGTCAGGTAGCGCGGTGGGATCACTGAGGTGATCGAGCAGGCGCAGGCCGAGCAAGGGTGCCGCTTCGGGCTCTTCACGAGCACAGGCCACCAGGGCACGCAGGGCAGGCAGATTAACCGGTGCAGACCAGAGACGTTCGAGGAGTGGGGCCGGGTCGTCGAGCAGGCTAACAGCCAGGGGGGCAACAGCCACCAGGGTCTCCGGGCTAAGGCTGCTGAAGGAGGCCGCACCATCATTAGCGATCAACTGACGAGCGAGTCGATAATGCTGGAGCAGGGCCCGCCCGATGCGCGGCCCGGCCCAGAGCTCGGGGGGTGGTTCGGACGGCAGGCTAAGGCGTAGCTGATCGAGCAGCGGGCGCACGAGGGTGTAGGCATACTCGTAGAGATCGGCCCGTGAGCCAGGCAAGCCGCCGATAGGGTAGCTCAGGGCGAGCAGGAGCAGATCACTGAGATGCTCGTGCAGGGCAAGCAAGGGTGGCAGGGCAAGGGCAGCATTGAGCGGGGCCAGATTCTGGTCGGGTAGGAGATGGGCCAGCCAATGGGCTGCTCGGTCAACATCGGGGGAGGGCATGGTAAGGCTGCGCACGCCAGGCCAACGTGTTTCGGCGGGGAGGGCAGCGACGATCTTCAAGCCCGGCCAGTCCTCAACCCCATGGATGATCACCTGTTGCCAGGCAGTGGCATACCTGGCGGGCAGCAACTCCCAGTCATCAAGCAGGAGTAAACCCGGGTGGCTGCCGTGAGTGATGCGGCGAGGAAGGCCGGCCTGCTCGGCTACTGCCGCAATGAAGCTGTGGGGAGCAAGGTCAGCCAGATCATGCTCGCGCAACGAGAGGTAGAGCACAGGAGTTTTGTTATGGCCCTCGGCCCAGCGCAGCAGGGTCTGGAGGAGGGCGAGGGTACGCCCGCTGGAAGGGTTTCCGCAGAGGGCAAGCGGCCCCGGATGCGCGAGCAAGGCAGCGGCATCGGGCAGCAACTCGAGACCCAGGGGCAGACTGAGCAAGGCCGGGAGTATCTGCAAGGCCGGCTCACTGGTGCATTGCCGGACAAGCTGCTCACGGTAGCGGCGCAGCGCGGCGCTGCCGCTGGGCAGAAAAGGAAGCCTGGCAGAACTGAGCATACGTTGAACACCTTGCCAGGGCGGGCTGGAAACCCGCACGACAAACGGTCAAGCTGAAGCGCAGGAGGCAGAACCATGTCCTAGCAATACGAACGTTGCTAGTGCGTCCAGGGTACATGATGAGATTACAGAGGCATGACAGGGGCTGCGTGGGACGCGGGCATCTGTGCTACAATTCGGCTGTGTGCAGCAGAACGCCGCAGGGGAAGCTATGCCTGAGTATCTGGTCACGATCGGCCTTGAGATCCACGCCCATATCAAGACAGCCTCGAAAATGTTTGACGGCTGTCCGGCGGAGTATGCTGGTGCAGCCCCGAACACCTACGTCTCGGCGGTGAGCCTGGGGCTACCGGGCACATTGCCGGTATTGAACCAGCACGCGGTCGAACTGGCAGCACTTTCAGGGCTGGCGCTCAACTGTACGGTCAACCCGCGCTCGGTCTTCAGTCGCAAATCCTACCCCTACCCCGATTTACCAAAGGGCTATCAGATCTCGCAATACGATGAGCCACTCTGCTCAGATGGCTGGCTGAATATTCGCATGCCCACAGGTGAAGAGCGGCGGATTGGCATTGAACGATTGCATATTGAAGAAGATACGGGGCGGCTGCTCCATGCCGAGGACGATGCCTCACTGATCGACTACAACCGCAGCGGCGTCCCACTGATGGAGATCGTCAGCCGACCGGAGCTGCAGACACCGGAGGAGGCGCGGCTCTATTTTGAGAAGATCCGCCAGCTGCTGGTCTGGATCGGGGTCAACAGCGGCAACCTGGAGGAGGGTGCGCTACGCTGTGATGCCAACATCAGTGTGCGCCCGGTCGGGCAGATAGAGTATGGCGCGAAGGTCGAGATCAAGAATATCAACTCATTTCGTTATGTCGAGCGAGCGTTAGCCTTTGAGATCCAGCGCCAGATCGCGGCGCTGGAGGCGGGCACGCTGATTAGGCAGGAGACACGGGGTTGGGACGAGGTGCGTGGCGAGACAGTGGGCCAGCGTTCGAAGGAGTACGCCCACGACTACCGCTACTTCCCCGAGCCGGACATTCCGCCGCTCGTATTGAGTGCGGCATGGATCGAGGCGCGGCGCCAGGAATTGCCGGAGTTACCCGAGGCGCGGCGAGAGCGCTTCGCACAGGAGTACGGCCTGAGCCTGCAGGACGCCGACCTGCTGACCTTAGAGCGGGCGGTGGCCGACTACTATGAGGCAGCGGTGGCGGCGGCGCAGACGGTAGGCGGCAGCCCGAAGGAGGTGGCCAACTGGGTGCTGAACGAAGGCTTCCGGCTGTTGAAAGAGCGGGGCGAACCGGCGACACGTCTGGGCGAGCGCATGCCGGTTGCGCATATCGCCGCCGTGATCGAACTGGTGGCGCGTGGTGCACTGACGCGCAGTGTTGCCAAACAGGTCTTTGAAAGCAGCTTTGACAGCGGGAAGGCTCCGGCGCAGCTTGTGGCCGAGCAGGGGCTGATGCAGATCAGCGACAGTGCGGCGCTGCTGGCGGTAGTACGCCAGGTTCTACAGGACGAGCGGGCCGCGAAGGCGATCAGCGAGTACCGCGGCGGCAAAGGCAGTGCGGTACAATTCCTGGTGGGCATGGTGATGAAGGCGACGAAGGGGCAGGCCAACCCGCAACTGGCCCGTTCACTGCTTGAGGGTGAACTGGGTTAAGCCTGGGCGGTTGCGGAAACGATCATGCAAAGCCATGACGAGGGTATGACCCTCAACCCGATCGAGCTATTCGACACAGCACGTAGCAAATATACGCTGGCCCTGGCGCGGGTGCGCTACGGCCCACCCGAGTTGGCCCTGCTGAGTCTACATGGCAGCCTGGAGGATGCCCTGCGGGCCCAGGCCATCCGCCTGCATATGCCTGAGGCAGGAGCGATCTTTCCTGAGCTACTGCAGGCTATGAGCCTGCTTGAGCCAGCCCCACTCAGCAGCGCCGAGGCCGAGGGCATTCGGCGCATGCACCGTTTGCGGGCGCGGGTGGCCCATGGCGAGCAGATCGCCGTGACGAGCGAGACGATCCACAGCTACCACCGCCTGGTAGCCCGACTCCTGCCACGCTACGGTGTGATTGTCGTAGGCCCTGAGGATGAGCAGGCCCTGGTGCGCCACGAGGAGACTCGTTCGCCACGGCGGACGGAGGAGGGCCTGCGACACCATGCCGAAGAGGGGTCAACCGGACGGGGCACACCTGCCGGTCTGCCGCGACGCGAGCGCACAGTCTACCCGGAAGCCGGGCAACCGCGCCTCTCAGGACGGGTTATGCCCAGTGGGGCCACACGTGATCTACCGCTGGCGCAAGAGATGCTAGCGGTACGTAGCGGGCGACGCGGCAGTGAGTTCGAGCGTATGGATCGGATGGTGACCCGCTGGGAGCGCATCCAGGGCTGGCTGTTGCCGATGCTGATCGGGCTGAGCATCTTCTTGGTCGGGGCGGTGATCTCGATCAGCCTGCAAATGCGCAGTACGCCAGTCATCCCGACGGCCGTGGTTGCAAGTATGGTCACCACCTCCGGCGGGCCAATCGTGGACCCGGCAGCACCCGGGGAAGCGGGAACGGCCATACCGGAGGCTGTACCGGCAGCAGACGGGCTGGCCGTCGGGCAGACCGCCTATGTACGGGCGGAGACCGGGCCGTTGAACCTGCGGTTGCAACCAGGCATCGCCGAAGAGATTCCGATTCAGTTCATTTTGAATCCAGGCACATCGGTCGAGATCATTGGCGGCCCGGTTGAGGCGGACGGCTACAGCTGGTGGCAGGTGCGCTCAGGTGGGGCAGAGGGCTGGTGTGCCGGGCAATATCTGGTACGCTGAGGGCAAAGGCCCTGTGATCACGCTGGCATCGACAAGCTCAGCCAGCCTGGGAACTGCGGGTGGGGGGCTGCCAGCCGGAACCTGCAGATCAGCGCGATCCGCGTTCTAGTTCGGAGTTTGCATCAGCCCTTCCGGCTGTGTGGGCGCGTTTGCCGAACAGGGCCAAGAGGCGCTATACTTGGGGGCAAGCCGGAGTGGCGAAACGGCAAACGCTGCGGTCTTAAAAACCGCTGGGGGTAACCCCTTACGGGTTCGAGTCCCGTCTCCGGCACCAGCATTGCAAAGCCCTAAAACGCCTCCGGGTCGGTCGCCAAGATCGACCCGGAGGCGTTTCATGTAGCCAATCATGTAGCCAAAGTCAGAGCGTCTGTAGCCGTCCACGGCGGTGTGTAGCCATGCGCCGTGAGTCGGAGCATGAGTCGCTCGGAAATCTTTGACAGAATCAGCCGAACAGCATCACCAACGGAGCCTTCTACGGCGACAGCCTCCGATGCCTGAATGCGGGTATACTTGAGGGGGAGGAGGTGAATTCTATGGATCCGCAACCTGTGACTGATACCGCCCAGCGGATGGATGCTGCACAGGTGAAAGCGCTGCTTCAGCGCTATCTGCCTGAGCTCAAGCAGCGCTATCACATCAAGTCGCTCGGCCTGTTTGGCTCCTATGTCCGCAACGAGCAGACCGCCACGAGTGACCTGGACGTGCTGGTGGAATTCGACGAGATCCCGGGGTTGCTGGCATATGTCGAACTCCAGCAGACCCTTTCCGATTTGCTCCACATGCCGGTTGATCTCGTGCATCGCCCCGATCTGAAGCCCTTTATCGGTGAGCGGATTCTCGCCGAGGTCGTGCCGCTATGAGCTCGGCCCGCGATAATCGCGCCTGGCTCCAGGATATCCTTGCCAGCATCGATAACGTAGAAACCTACACAGCGGGGCTGGACTTTGGACATTTTGCCGCCGCCCTGCAGATTCAGCACGCGGTGCTGTTCAATTTTCAGATCATTGGCGAAGCGGCCAATCGACTTGAAGCAAGCTTCCGCGCCGCCCATCCCGCAGTGCCGTGGTCGCAGATGATTGGCATGCGCAATGTGATTGTTCATGGGTATTTTGCCGTCAATCTCCAGATCATCTGGAAGACGATCACTGAGGAACTTCCGCGATTACAGGCGCTCCTCGTCCCCATCCTGGCCGCCATCGACTCCGGCACGGCTGAATAACCCTTGGGCCGTCCGCTGCTCAAAGGCCATTAAGACCTGCTCCACCCGATCATCGCCGCTCTAGTTGACTCAGATGGCAAGGACAGAGCCTGGCGGTGCAGCGACGATAGGCGACGTGCGCTCGGAAATCTTTGACAGAACCAGGCGCGCTCACGCCCAAATTTGCCCTACAGCTTATCCCGCGCTGATCGAGCTGCTGCGCATCTCACTGAAGGCGCTGGAAGGGGGCTGAGGGCATCGCTGGAGGGCGAGGCGTCAGGCCGCTGGCCCTCGCCCAATTCGTCGAGCCGGCGCAGTTCCTCACGGGCCTCGGCGAGCTCGCGGCGCAGTCCCATCCGCGCAAAGATGTTAATCGCTTCAGTGAGCTGAGTAACTAACACATGGCATTTACGGCTTTGGAGAGCGGCATGACGACTT
>CAZQCG010000049.1:0-26719 GCA_964592425.1 uncultured Chloroflexaceae bacterium | reverse complement strand
TGACGACACAGAACTTCCTTAACCTTTCACCATTAACCCACGTGTCCGCCCGCCATGCTAGCGGCACGATAAAGGGCCTATGCTATACTGAATCAAGCAGCAAGAGGCTTTGCAGGGGCCCGCCCGGCAGTGGCGGGCAACTTTGATCATGGTCTATGGATCAGGTCAGCCTGGGGAGGACGTTTGACGATGAACGAGCACCAGCCGAATGTCGGCAAGGATGCAGATGCGGGCATCTGTGACGATAAGCCTGCCCATGAGTGTGGGGTGTTTGGGATTTTCGCCCCTGATGCTGATGTGGCCCGCCTGACCTTCTTCGGGCTCTATGCCCTGCAACACCGTGGCCAGGAGAGTGCTGGGATCGCCGTTGCCAACGGGCGGACGATTCGTCACCATAAGGCGATGGGCCTGGTGGCCCAGGTCTTTGACGAGGAGAAGCTGCGTCCACTGAATGGCCATGTGGCGATTGGCCATACGCGCTACTCAACCACTGGCTCCTCGCGCCTGGAGAATGCCCAGCCTTTTGTCGTTGAGAGCGCCCTCGGCCCGCTGGCAGTCGGGCATAACGGCAACCTGACCAATGCTGGCTCACTGCGGCGCGAGCTGCTCAACCGTGGGGTGGGCCTGACCGGCACCAGCGACTCAGAGGTGATCATTCAGATGCTTGCTGGCGGTGAAGGCCGTACCTGGGAGGAAAAGTTTAAGGTCTTTATGGTACGCGCCCAGGGTGCCTATTGCCTGACTGTGCTGACTCGTGATGCGCTCTATGCTGTGCGTGATCCATGGGGCCTGCATCCGCTCTGCCTGGGTCGTCTGCCTGAGGGTGGCTGGGTGGTTGCCTCGGAGAGCTGCGCCTTCGGCCCGATCGGGGCCGAATTGGTGCGCGGGATCGCCCCCGGCGAGATCCTGATGCTTAACGAAGCTGGCCCGCGTACCCTCGCCCTGATGCCAGCCTCAAACCCTGCCGAGTGCCTCTTTGAATATATCTACTTTGCCCGCCCCGATAGCACCCTGCACGGCAGGGCTCTGCATGCGGTGCGCGTGGCCCTGGGTCGCGAGTTGGCCCGCGAGGCTCCCGCCGATGCCGATCTTGTCATTCCGGTACCCGATAGCGCCACGCCAGCTGCGATCGGCTATGCCCAGGAGTCGGGTTTGCCCTATTCTGAGGGCTTAATCAAGAATCGCTATATCGGACGGACTTTTATTCAGCCCGATGACCGTATGCGCAAAGTTGGTATTTCGCTCAAATTTAATGCCCTGGCCGATAACCTGGTTGGCAAACGGGTGGTGCTGGTCGATGACAGTATTGTGCGCGGCAACACCTCGGGGCCGATTGTGCGTCTGCTGCGCGAAGCGGGCGCACGCGAGGTGCATGTGCGCGTCTCGTCGCCCCCGATCCGTCACCCCTGTTTCCTCGGCGTTGATATGGCCACCTACCCTGAGTTGATCGCCCATCGCCTCAGCATCAGCGAAACCTGTGCCTATCTTGGTGCCGATAGTCTGGCCTATTTGAGCCTGGAAGGTCTGATCAACTCGACCCGGCGCGATCCTGGCAGCTTCTGCAAAGGCTGCTTCATCGGACACTATCCGGTCGAGATCGAACTGGTTGACAAAGAGGTTTTTGAGGCACGCTAACCGATGCATCCCGACGATCTGCTGGAGTTGACCATCGACGGCATCGCCCAGGGCGGTGATGGCGTCGGGCGCCACGCCGGGCTGGTGGTCTTTGCCCGTGGGGCCTTACCGGGCGAGCGGGTGCGCCTGCGCCTCTATGAGCGCAAAGCGGATTATGCGCGTGGCGAGGTGGTCGCCGTACTCTCCGCCTCACCCGACCGTGTCGCGCCACTGATCAGTGCTGGCGACCAGGCGCCCTGGCAGCATATTGCCTACTCTGCCCAGTTGCGTCTGAAAGAGACGATCCTGCGCGAACAGTTGCGCAAGCTGGCCGGGCTTGCCGCACCACCGATCGCGCCGATCATTCCTTCGCCACAGATCTGGGGCTACCGTAACACTGCCCGCTTGCATATCGAAGGGGCCCAGATCGGCTATCATCGTGCCGGTACCCGCACGATCACACCGCTTGCATCTGAGCCCCTGCTGCTTCCCGTGCTCAATACGGCCCTGGCTGGCCTGTCCCGTGTGTTGCGCCCCGGCCTGCTGACGGGCCTGACCCTGCGTGCCAGCGCCAGCTTTGGTTATGGCCTGGCCCTGCTGCACGCCCTGCCCGGTGTGGCACCGGCGGCCCTCGAAGAGTTGGCCATAGCCTGGCGAGCGCAGGTGCCTGCCCTGGCCGGGGTGATCGCCGGCGATCACGAGCGTCCATTTATTACGGTTGGCGCTGCAACCCTTCACGATGAGCTTGGCGGGATTGTCTACAGCCTCGACCCGACTAGCTTCTTCCAGGTCAACCAGCCCCAGGCCGAACGGCTACTGGAGTTGGTGCAGACCGCCCTTGCGCCAGGCTCGGGCCAGCACCTGCTCGATCTCTACAGTGGGGTGGGTAGCTTCGCTCTGCCCCTGGCTGCTGCCGGAGCAAACGTAACGGCCGTTGAGGAGCAGCGCAGCGCGGTGGCCGACGGGCGGCGCAGTGCCAGCTTGAATGGCGTACGTGGGGTGCGCTGGATCCAGGCCCCCGCTGAGCGAGCTTTGCCTGCCCTTGACGAACGTTACGATGGGGTTGTGCTCGACCCGCCCCGGCGCGGCTGTCATCCCGCAGTCCTCGAAGAGTTGATCCGCCTGCGCCCGGCGCGCCTGGTCTACATCTCATGCCACCCTGGCGTGCTCGGACGCGACCTGCCCCCCCTGCTGCGCGCTGGCTATCACCTCGATCAGCTTCAGCCGGTTGACCTCTTCCCCCAGACGCCTCATATCGAGACAGTGGTGACGCTGGTAGCTGACGTATGACAACTCTGACCCTGGCCGTATCTCCAGGCAGCCTCGTGCGGTAGATCACTCTAGAGCCGTCTCGATCTAGTGAGTCCACCGTATGGCCGAGACCGATCACCCGCTGAAGCGTTTTGTCGCCCTGGCCGCGCCTGATACGGATGAGGAGCTTGCCACTATGGCTGAACAGATGATTACCCGCGACTATGGCTTGCCCGAAACCCCAATGATGCGGAAGCTGCGCGAAGAGGGGCGTGCGCAGGGCCGCGAAGAAGGCCGCGAAGAAGGTCTGTTGGCCCTGCTGTTGCGCCAACTCACGCGCCGCTGTGGATCCTTGCCTGCTGAGGTAACCACGCAGGTGCAGCAACTTGAGGCTGCCCAGATGCTCGATCTCGCTGAGGCTTTGCTCGACTTTACCAGCGTAGCGGATCTGACCCGGTGGCTGGCGACAAGGATGCGGGATGCGGGATGAAGCGTTATGTATCCCGCACACACCCGCTACTACCTTGGCTTCAACCTGGTGCCGGGGATCGGCCCGATGCGCCTGGCGCGTCTGGTAGCCCATTGCGGCTCGCTTGAGGCAGCCTGGCATGCCGATGCCTTTGACCTGGCCGCTGCCGGGCTTGATGCGAAGACCAGCACGGCCCTGGCCAGTGTGCGCACCCGCGTTGACCTCGATGCCGAGTTGGAGCGCGCTCGGCGGGCAGGTGTCACCCTGCTGACCCTTGCCGATGCCGACTACCCAGCTCGGCTGCGCGAGATCCCGGCAGCCCCGCCGCTGATCTATCTGCGCGGCACGCTGACTCCGGGCGATGATCGGGCCGTTGCGGTGGTTGGTACGCGCGGCCCGAGCGTCTATGGGCGTGAGGCCGTTCTGCGCCTGGCGGGTGACCTGGCTCGGGCCGGGGTGAGCATCGTCAGCGGGTTAGCCTTAGGGATCGACACCCTGGCCCACGAGGCAACCCTGGAGGCTGGTGGCCGGACCCTGGCCGTGCTCGGCAGCGGGGTCGACCGGCCCTACCCGGAGCGGAACCGGCGTCTCGCTGAGCGTATCGTCGCGCAGGGGGCCCTGATCAGCGACTACCCCCTCGGCTCGATCCCGGTGGCCGCGAACTTCCCGGCCCGTAACCGCATCATCAGCGGGCTCAGCCGTGCTACGCTGGTCATCGAGGCGGGCGAGCAGAGTGGGGCCTTGATCACCGTCGGGTTTGCCCTCGACCAGGGGCGCGAGGTCTTCGCCGTGCCGGGGCCGATCTTCTCACGCCAGAGCGCTGGTTGCCACCGGCTGATCCGCGATGGTGCGGCGCTCGCCCGCTCTGCCGAGGATGTGCTGGCCGAGCTTGATCTGAGCACGGCTGCCGTACAGCAGGAGGCGCGTAGCGAAATCCCCAGCGATCCGGTCGAGGCCGCCGTGCTAGCCTGCCTGAGCTACGAGCCCTGCCAGATCGATACGATCGTGCGTACTGCCGGCCTGCCAGCCCATGCCGTCGCTGCCGCCCTGACCCTGCTTGAACTGAAGGGCTTTGCCCGCCAGAGCGCCCCGCTACACTACGTCCTGGCGCGGTAGGATTACTTTATGTAGGCGATCTTCCTTATCTATGCCGATCGTGTACAATAGATGCACGGATTCTCCCAGACAAGGAGTGCCAAGACGATGTTTCAAGAAATGATCAACGGCAGTATTGCCGTTCTCAGCCGCCCGTCGGTCTCGACCTTCGAGGAACACGAGAAGAATAACCTGGGCTGGGCGCTGATTTACTCGGTGATCGCTGGTGTGATCAATGCCATCCTGGCAACGATTCAGGCGATGTTCTTCCCGCCCAGCCTCACCCCTGGCCAGCAGGCACAGTTTGACCAACTGGGGCTTGATCCCTCAATGGCGACGGCCCAGCCGAATCTGATAGGGGCTATTCTAGGGGCGATCATCGCCACGATCCTCGGCCTCCTGATCTCCTGGGGCATTACCTACCTCCTGGGGCGCGCCTTCGGTGGCACCGGCCAGTTTGGCGAGTTGGCCTATGGTATGGCTCTCTTCGGTGCACCGCTTACTATGGTGGGCTCGCTGCTCAACCTCATCCCCTTCGTCGGTGGGATTGCTGGCTTCGCCCTGGCCATTTATAGCCTCTACCTGACCTACCTGGCCATCCAGTCGGGGATGAACCTGCCTGGCAACAAGGCTCTCTATGTGATCCTGATCGAGCTTGTCATCGGCATCGCTATCTTCCTCTGCTTCGTCCTCTTCCTGGCCGCCATCTTTGCTGCTGTGCTCGGTGGTAGTGGTGCCCTTGGCCAATAGCAACCCGGACGAGCCTGTCCATGCTCTATGACTTGAGCCTGGCCGATCTGGAGGATCTGCTGCATGGGTGGGGCCAGCCGCCTTACCGTGCTCGCCAGCTCTATCGCCAGCTCTATGTACAGCTGGCCACCGATCCGGCCACGATGAGTGACCTGCCGCTTGCCCTGCGTGAGCGCCTGCGTGCCGAACTGCGCGTGGGCGCTCTCACGCTGGTGCAGGTGCAGTCAACTGATGACGGCCTGACCCGCAAGGCGCTTTTTCGCCTTGAAGACGGCGCTCTGATCGAGACGGTGCTGATGATCTATCCCGACCGCGCCACCGTCTGTGTCAGTACCCAGGCCGGCTGTGCGATGGGCTGTGACTTCTGCGCCACCGGGCGGCTCGGTCTGCGCCGTAATCTGTCGGCGGGGACCATTGTTGAACAGGCCCTCTGGGCTTCGCGTGAACTGCGCCAGTGGCAGGCCAGTCCCCCCGTCCCTGGTTCCCATGAAGCGGTGGTTTCCGCTGATGATGCACAGTGGTGGGGCAGCGACGGGGCGCCCTTCAGCGAGCGCATCACACGCCAGGCGACCCGTATTACCAATCTGGTCTTTATGGGCATGGGCGAGCCGTTTGCCAACTATGATCGTTGGTGGCAGGCGGTTGAGCGTCTGCACGACCCACAGGGTTTTAACCTCGGGGCGCGCAGTATGACCGTCTCGACCGTCGGGCTGGTGCCGGGCATCAGACGTCTGGCCGAGGCGCATCTGCCGATCAACCTGGCCATCTCGCTCCACGCCCCTGACGATGCTCTGCGCAGCGCGATGATGCCGGTCAACCGGCGTTATCCGCTTGCCGAGTTGATCGGCGCGGCCCGCGAATATAGCGAGCAAAGCGGGCGCCGGGTGAGCTTCGAATATGTTCTGCTGCAGAATCGTAATGACCATCCGCACCAGGCGCTGGCTCTGGCCAAGCTGCTGCGTGGCCAGAGCCTCAGTAAAGGGCCGCCCTTGCTCTGCCATATCAACCTGATCCCCTGGAACCCGGTGCCCGGTACGCCTTTGGGACGCTCGGATCGTGAGCGGGTTGCGGCCTTCCAGCGCATCCTGCTCGATTATGGCCTGCCCTGCACCGTGCGCATCGAGCGTGGGATGCAGATAGCCGCAGCCTGTGGCCAGCTGGCTGGCGCAGTGTGAGTAGTTACAGCTATGTCAAAAGCACAGAATATCAAGGGAATGCGTGACCACCTGGCTCAGGAGATGCTGCTGCGCCAGTTTATTGTCACCACGCTGCAACGGGTCTGTGAAGGCCACGGCTTTGAGCCACTCCAGACTCCGGTGGTCGAGTATGCCGAGGTGCTTGAGGGCAAGCTTGGCGAAGATGAGAAGCTGATCTATCGTTTTGAAGACCACGGTGGGCGTCGCCTGGCCCTGCGCTATGACCAGACGGTGCCCCTGGCACGGGTGGTCGCTCAGTATGCCGGTGAGTTGAGCTTGCCCTGGCGTCGTTATGCCTATGGCCCGAGCTATCGCGGCGAGCGTCCGGCCCGCGGGCGTTACCGTGAGTTCTACCAGTTCGATGCTGATATTGTCGGCAGTGGCGCAGCCCTGGCTGATGCCGAGATTGTGGCCCTGCTCAGCGAAGCGCTTGAGGCCCTGGGCTTCCCTGTGTTCACTACCCTGCTTGGCCACCGCCAGTTGATCGGTGGGATTGCCCGCGTCAGTGGTCTGGACGAAGCTGCCGCTGGTGGCGTCTACCGGGCAATCGACAAGTTCGAGCGCATCGGGGCCGATGGGGTGCGTGAGGAGTTGCTGCGTAGCGGGGTCAGCGCTGAGGCGGCAGTGCGCATTCTCGCTCTTGTGCAGATCGAGGGGACGCCCGACGAGGTGCTGGCAGCCCTTGGGCGTGAGTTGGCTGGCGATCCGCGCGCCGAGGCGGCCCTGGCTAACCTGCAGGCGGTGGTTGCGGCCCTTGAGGCAATGGGCGTCGCTGCAAGCCGCTACCGGCTTGCTCCGCGTCTGGCCCGTGGTCTGGCCTACTACACCGGCCTCGTCTTCGAGGCGATCACGCCCCACTGGCCCGAGGGTTCGCTGCTGGGCGGTGGGCGCTACGATGAGCTGATTGGTCAGTTCGCCGGGCGGGCCATCCCCACCGTTGGGCTGGCCTTCGGCATCGACCGCCTGCATGATGTGATGAAGGAGTTGGGGCTTGGCCCGCGCCCAACCACCACTGCCCTGGCCTATGTGACGATCTTCGATGCTGAGCGCACTGCCGCAAGCCTGGCCCTGGCTCGTGACTTGCGCACCGCCGGGGTCAATACGCTGATTGCGCTGGAGCCTGTTGGCCTGGGCAAGCAGTTCAAAGAGGCTGACCGCAAAGGAGTGCCCTTCGCCCTTGTGCTTGGCCCCGACGAGTTGGCCCGTGGCGAGGTGGTGCTGAAGGATCTGCGCACCGGTAGCCAGCGTAGCCTGCCACGCAGCGAATTGCTGGCAGCTCTCAGGCTTGAGGCATGAGTGCCCCTGTCTTCACCACCCGAGCGATCGCTATCGATGCCAGCCGTGTGAGTCCCCATGAGCGCACCGGTACCGAGCGCTACAGCTACGAACTGCTCGCAGCCCTGGCCCGCCTGGATCGCCAGCATCACTATACGCTCTACACCAACGGCCTGCCAGCGGCCTTGCCGCCCCTGGGGCCGAATTTTACCCTGCGGAGCCTGCCCCTGCCCCGGCTCTGGACCCACGCCCGACTTGGCCCGCAGCTCTGGCTGGAGCGTCCCGACGTGCTTTTTGTGCCAGCCCATGTCATTCCGCTCATGCCTGCCTGTGCCAGCGTTGTCACTATCCACGACCTTGGCTACCTGGCCTTTCCCACGGCCCACACGGCCCGGCGCCGCTTCGAGTTGCACCTGACGACCCGCTGGAGCCTACGGGCCGCCCGGCGAGTGATCGCTATTTCAGAGGCGACCAGGGCGGACCTGGTGCGCCACTATGGGGCCGACCCGCGCAAGATCTCTGTCGTTCACCACGGGCTCAGCCCGGCCTTCCATCCGCTTGAGGATCCGGCGCAGATCGCTGCTGTCCGTGCCCGCTACGATCTTGATCGACCCTACTTTCTCTATGTCGGTACGTTGCAGCCGCGGAAAAACTTGCTCCGCCTGCTGGAAGCCTTTGCCCGCGTGGTCGGCGGGGCATCGTCCGGTAGTGCCTCTGCGCCGGGGCCGTTGCTGATGATCGCCGGGCGGCGCGGCTGGCTGAGCCCTGACCTGGCCCGGCGCGCCGCCGAGTTGGGTATTGGCGAACTGGTGCGCCTGCCCGGCTACCTGCCCGAGGCTGACCTGCAACCCTTGCTGAGCGGGGCGCTCGCCTTTGTCTTCCCCTCGCTCTACGAAGGCTTTGGGATGCCAGTGCTGGAAGCTATGGCTTGCGGGACGCCCGTACTGACCGCCACTGGCTCGGCCTTGCCCGAAGTGGCTGGTGAGGCAGCCCTGCTAGTAGACCCGCACGATGTTGCGGCGATCACCGCCGCGCTGCATCGCCTCGCCAGCGACAGCGCCCTGCGGGCCGACCTGCGCATCCGTGGGCTTGCGCGGGCTGCCGGCTTCAGCTGGGATCGCTGCGCCCGCGAGACGCGCAGCGTGCTGCTTGAGGCGTGTCTGGCGGCCCCCGCTGCGGTTTGACAGGCAGGCTCTCAGCGTGCTATACTCGCTCCTGCCGTGGTGCCTGTAGCTCAATGGCAGAGCGCCTGACTGTGGATCAGGAGGCTGCGGGTTCGAAACCCGTCAGGCACCCCACTTTAACGATAGAGGCCAGGTAGCACCCGCTACCTGGCCTTCTACATTGCGCGCTTCTCAGACAGCGTGAGCGGGTGCCCGATGCGATCGAACCCTAGCCTGCCTCATCCCCCCAGCGCTACCAGCGAGCGCTCCACCAGCAAGACTACCGGCATCGGGATCAGCCCAACCAGCAGGGTCAGCACTCCGGCAATCAGGATGTCGAGTGAGAGGCCGCGGTTCAACTCGGTCTCGACCTCGCGCACCGGCTCTTGCATAAACATGCGCACGACAACCCGTAGATAGAAGAAGACGGCGATCGCACTGGTGATCACGCCGATCAGCGCCAGCAGGCCCAGGCCGCCCTCGTAGGCCGCCGTAAAGACGTAGAACTTGGCCATAAAGCCTGCCGTCGGTGGCACGCCCGCCAGTGAGAACATAAAGAGGGCCATGGCGATGGCCAGGAACGGACGCCGCTGGTAGAGCCCTGAGAAGTCATCCAGGCTCCAGGCTTCTTCGCCACGCTGTTCAAGCGCCATCACTACACCAAAAGCGCCCAGGTTGGTCAGGGCGTAGGCGATCATGTAGAAGAGAAAAGCCTGGACACCCCGTTCGCTGACGACCATAATCCCCATCAGGATGTAGCCAGCATGACCGATGCTTGAATAGGCCAGCATACGCTTGACGTTGCGCTGCCCGATCGCTCCCAGGTTGCCCACGATCATCGTTGCTGCCGAGAGGGTTACCAGCACTGGTAGCCAGAAGTGCTGCAGATCGGCCAGGGATACGCTCAGGAAGCGCAGCAGGGCCGCCAGGGCCGCCCCTTTGGTGCCGACGCTCATAAAGGCAGCCACCGGGGTGGGCGAACCCTCGTAGACATCGGGAGTCCACATATGGAAGGGCACCAGGGCTATCTTGAAGCCGAAGGCGATCAGGATCATGCTTGCCCCGGCCAGCAACAGGTTCACCTCTTCGCTGGCTATCTCGGGGCGCGCTAACTCGGTGGCGATACGCGTCAGGTTGGTCGTGCCGGTCGCTCCATAGATCAGGGCGATCCCGTAGACAAAGAAGCCAGCGGCAAAGGCCCCCAGAATGAGGTACTTCATCGCTGCTTCCTCTGAGGTGAGGCGGGGGTAGGCGAAGCCAGTCAGGATGTAGAGCGTGATCGAGAGCAGTTCGATGCCGAGGAAGATCACGATCATGTCGGTGCCCTGCACCAGCAGGATCATGCCGCCTACGGCAAACATAATCAGCGGGTAGAACTCGCCCTGCTCGATCCCCTGGCGTGGCAGGTAGTCCAGGGCCATACCGATACTCAGCGCCCCCACCAGCAGAAAGGTCCAGGTCAAAGTCAGTCCATAGCGATCGAGTACAACCATATCGCTGAAGGTGCTCCCGCCGACGTTCCAGAGCGGAATGGCCACCACCCCCGCCACCAGGAGCCCAACAATCGCCAGGTAGCCGGTCAGCTTCTTCTGGCCGACAGGAATGGCAAAGACATCGACTAACAACAGCACGGTGGCCCAGCTTACCACGGTCAGCAGCGGTGCCAGCAGGGTCAGATTCACCGGTGGAATGACGATTGGTTCCATTTGGCTTGTTCTACCTTCCGGCCACGGCCATTGTCAGGCTGCTAACCACTTCGGCGACGCTGCCCTGCATCGGCCCGAAGAGCAGCGAGGGCAAAAGGCCGATTACCACGATCGGCACACAGAGGGCCGTCAAGGTTATCAACTCGCGCCGATTCAAGTCGGGTAAGTCCGCATTTTCGCTGCTCGCCTCGCCCATAAAGGTTGCCTGGAAGAATTTGAGCAGGTAGATCGCCGCCAGCACGACGCCGAAGACGGCAAAACCAAGGAAGGGCCAGCCGATCTCGGGTGCCATGAAGGCCCCCTGCATGATCGTGAATTCACCGACAAAGCCGTTCAGCCCCGGCAGCCCTGCCGACGAAAGGGCCACCAGCAGGGTGATCCCGCCATAGATCGGCATAATCTTCCAGAGCCCGCCGTAGGCAGCCAGGCTGCGGGTGTGACGGCGCTCGTAGAGTACCCCGACGATCAGGAAGAGCGCCCCGGTCGAGAGTCCGTGGTTGATCATCTGCAAGATTGCGCCGCTGATGCCCTCGCTGTTGAGGGCGAAGATGCCGAGCACGATGAAGCCCATGTGACTTACTGAGGAGTAGGCCACTAGTTTCTTCATGTCGTTCTGGGCGAAGGCGACAATGGCCCCGTAGATGATGCCAATCACCGCCAGGATGGCCACCGCAGGGGCTGCCCAGCGCGCCGCGTCGGGGAAAAGGGTCAGGCAGTAGCGGATCATGCCGTAACCGCCCAGCTTGAGTAGCACGCCAGCCAGCACGACCGAGCCAGCGGTGGGGGCCTCGACGTGGGCGTCGGGTAGCCAGGTGTGGAAGGGCCAGAGCGGTACTTTGATCGCGAAGGCGATGAAGAAGGCCCCGAAAAGCAGCCGCTCAAGGTTCGGGTCAAGCCGGAAAGCCCCACTGCGCAGATCGGCAGTGATGCGTAGCACGTCCAGGGTGCCGGTGAAACCTGGCGTGCCAACACTGATTGCCTGGCGGTGTAGCACAAAAAGCCCAATGATCGCCAGCAACATCAGCACCGAGCCAGCAAAGGTGTAGAGGAAGAATTTGCGCGCTGCGTAGACCCGGTTTGAGCCGCCCCAGATGCCGATCAAGAAGGTCATCGGGATGAGGGTGAACTCCCAGAAGATGTAGAAGAGCAGCATGTCAACGGCCACAAAAACGCCGATCATGGCCGTCGTTAGCAGTTGGAGTAGGATCTGGAAGTTGCGCACCTCTTTATCCACCGAGCCCCATGTCGAGAGAACCACAATCGGGTGGAGGAAGGTGGCCAGCAGCACCAACCACAGGCTGACCCCATCGATGCCGATGGTGTAGCTGATGCCCCAGCTAGGCAGCCAGGGCAGGCTTTCAATAAACTGCATTGCCGCCGGAGCCCCTGCCTCGGCTGTGGTGGGCATAAACTGCAGTGGCAGGGCCAGCGAGACAAGCAGGGTCAAGCCAGCAAAGCCGAGCGAGACCCGCCGGGCCAGTTCGGCATTGTCGCGCGGTACGGCCAGCAGGGCCAGGGCCCCCAGAGTTGGCAGCCAGAGGATGCTTGAGAGTAGTGGAAAACCTTGGGCGAACATGCAACCTCCCTACCGCGCAAAGATCAGCATATAGCCGAGCACGAGCACGGCACCAGCGGTGAAGATCAGGGCATAGGTGCGCACATAGCCACTTTGCACCTGCTGTAAGCCTGCGGCAAACCAGCCCACCAGGCGGCCGAGGCCGAGTACCAGCCCGTCGATGCCCTGGGGGTCGAAGATCTGCGCCATAAAGTCGCTCAGGTGGCGGAAGGGCGTCACGACGAAGCGTTGATAGGCCGCATCGATATACCAGGCCGCCTCCATACTGTCCCAGATGTCGCCGCTGTAGCGGTAGAGCGGATCCTGGCCGCCGACCTTGAGCCGCCCGGCATGGCGGTTGTAGTAGCTCCAGCCCAGGTAGCCCATGCCGAGGGCCCCTGCCGTTGCCAGCAGGGCCAGGGCCGGATTAAAGCTACCCGCCTCTTCGTGCAAAACCGGGTGTAGCCAGTCAGTCAGCAGATGGGCACCGGGCATGCCCTCGAAGAAGGCTGGCAGGTTCATTAGCCCGCCAATCGCCGCCCCGGCGGCCAGCACCACCAGCGGCACCGTCATCACCTGGCCGCTCTCGTGCGGGTGGTAGTGCGTGTCACGCTGCTCACCGTAGAAGACCAGGGCCACCTGGCGACCCATGTAGAAGGCGGTCATCAGCGAGGTAAGCAAGAGCAGGATGAGTTGCGGCCAGTGGCTATGGCCCACGGCATGGGCGAGGATCTCGTCCTTCGACCAGAAGCCAGCCAGGGGGACGATTCCGGCCAGCGCCAGCGCACCGACCACGTAGGTCCAGAAGGTAGTGGGCATGGCTGTGCGCAGCCCACCCATTTTGCGCATATCCTGGGTATCGTGGGTGCCGTGGATGACCGCGCCCGCGCCGAGGAAGAGCAGGGCCTTGAAGATACCATGGGCCAGCAGGTGGAAGATGGCCGCCACGTAGGCACCCATGCCACAGGCGGCCACCATAAAGCCAAGCTGTGAGACGGTCGAGTAGGCCAGCACACGTTTGATGTCCCACTGGGCTACGGCCGCAGTCCCGGCGATCAGCGCGGTCAGTGCGCCAATCCAGAGCACCCAGCCCTGGGTAGCCGGCGAGAGCACAAAGAGCGGCTCGGTGCGGGCCATCATATAGACGCCCGCCGTGACCATTGTCGCGGCGTGGATGAGCGCCGAGACGGGTGTCGGGCCAGCCATGGCATCGGGCAGCCAGACGAAGAGTGGGAACTGAGCCGATTTACCGGTGGCACCGATCAGGAGCAAGAAGGAGATGCCGGTCGCGACAGCAATCGGCTGCCAGGCTGGCCCAAAGGTCTGCCCAATGATCAGCGGTAACTGCTCAAGAAAGCCGGGCTGGATCTGCTCACCAAGCTCAAGCGCGTAGAAGTTGAGTGTGCCGAAGTTACTGAAGATCGCCAGCATGGCCAGAATAAAGGCCGCGTCACCGATGCGGTTGACCACAAAGGCCTTGACTGCCGCCTTGCTGGCCACCTCGCGCTCGAACCAGAAGCCGATCAGCAGGAACGAGCAGAGGCCCACGCCCTCCCAGCCGAGGAAGAGCAGCAGCAGATTGTTGGCCAGGACCAGGAAGAGCATCATCGTGATAAAGAGGTTGAGGTAGGCAAAGTAGCGTACCGCCCGCGTATCACCATGCATATAGCCGATCGAATAGACGTGAATCAGCCCGCCTACGCCCGTCACCAGCAGCGCCATCACCGCGCTGAGCGGGTCGAGCATAATCGCAAAGGGCACGCTGATACTGCCCGTGCTGATCCACTCCCAGGCCACTGCCTGGACACGGCGCTCCTCTTCGGGCAGGCCGCCGAGCATCACCGTTGCCACCAGGGTCACGCCAAAGGCCGCAATGACCATGGCGCTGGCAAGCAGGCCGGCGGTGCGCTCCTGGCGGATCACAAAGACATTGAGCAGAAAGCCGATCAGCGGCAACAGGGGGATGAGCCAGATGAGCCAGCTGAGCATCACAATCTCATCCTTTCAGCGTACTGACCTCATCGATATCGGCGGTATGCTTGGTCTTAAAGATCGTCACCAGCAGGGCCAGGCCCACGGCCACCTCAGCGGCGGCGACGGTGATCACAAAGAAGACCAGCACCTGCCCATCGACGCTCAGCCGTTCACGGGCAAAGGCGACAAGCACCAGGTTGGCCGCGTTGAGCATCAACTCGACCGACATGAAGACGACGATGGCATTGCGCCGTAGTAACACCCCCAGCACCCCGAGGGTGAAGAGTACAGCACTTAACATAATGTAGGCAATGGTAGGAACCATACCCGTCGCTTCTCCTCAAGTCTATTCAGCGTTCGCCCACGGGAGCCTGTTCCTCGCTGCTCTGCCGGGCACGCTGGTTGAGCACCACCACACCAACCACTGCGATCAGCAGGATGACCCCGGTGATCTGGAAGGGCAGCAGGTAGGTGGTGAAGAGCAGGCGGCCCAGGCTGGCCGGGTCGCCGAAGGCGACCGCATCCGCGCCACCCGGCGGCATCGTCATTGTGCCGCCATGCACCGTGATCAGCACGACTACCACCGCCAGGGCCAGCCCCATCACCAGAGCCAGGGGGCGCTGCCAGGCGATCTGGTCAGGCGTATCCTCAACGCGCTCAGCACCCAGCAGCATCATCACAAAGAGGAAGAGGACCATGATTGCCCCGGCATAGATCGAGAGCTGGATGGCGAAGAGGAACGGTGACTGGAGCAACAGGAAGAGCACGGCAATCGCGCCGAAGTTGAGCAGCAGAAAGAGGGCGCTATGCACCGCGTTGCGTGAGATAAGCATCGCCACCGCGCCAGCCACGGCGATCAGCGCGGTGATGGTGAAGAGAATCAGATCCATAGGCACTCCGTATCCCTAAAGGTCGATCTGGGCAGGTGGGCTGGGGCGGCGCTGGAGCTGTTGCAAGATCGGCGGCGGTTCACCGTGGCCCTGGTCTTCGGGTACCAGCAGCATCGCTTTGGTGAAGATCGCGGCGCGCCGGTCGTAGAAGGAGAGCTCGTACTGATGCTCAAGGACGATCGCATTGGTCGGGCAGGCGTCTTCGCAGTAGCCACAGAAGATGCAACGTAGCATGTTGATCTCGTAGGTGGCGGCATAGCGCTCGCCGTGCGAGTAGGGCTGGGCAGGGTCGTTCTCGGCCGGCACCACCAGGATGGCGTCGGCCGGGCAGGCCGCTGCGCAGAGGGAACAACCAATGCAGCGTTCCCGGCCATCAGCGAAACGCTTCAGCTCGTGGCGCCCACGAAAGCGCTCGCGCACCGGGCGCTTGACCTCGGGGTAGGCCACTGTCACCGGCTGGCGAAAGATGTAGCGCAGCGTGGTGCCTAGCCCCCTGAAGAGTTCTCCAATCATCGAGCTTTGCTCCTCACGCGACCCGCTCATCCCCGGAGGGACGCAGATCCGCAACATAGGTGACATTGTCAACCGGCTTTGGTGTGCGGTTGAAGGTGACCGCGATGGCCAGCGTAATCAGGCCCAGGCCCAGCAGCACAAACATGGCCACGGTCTCGTTTGGCACCAGCACAAAGACAACCGCTGTATAGGCCAGGTTCAGTAGTCCGAGCGGCAGTAGCCACTTCCAGCCCAGATCCATCAGCCGGTCGTAGCGCATGCGTGGCCACGAGGCACGGATCCAGACCGAAAGGAAGAGGAAGGCGACCAGTTTGAGCAGGAAAGCGCCAAGTGAGGCCAGGCCCACGGCAATGCTTGCCGCCATCGGGCCAGCCAGCTCCTCGACCCCTGTGCCCAGCGTCTGCAGACCGGGGAAGCGCCAGCCGCCGAAGAAGAAGGTGACCGCCATCGCACTGACGGCAATCAGCTTGATGTATTCAGTCATGAAAAAGAGGGCGAACTTCATTGAACCGTACTCGGTGTTATAGCCGCCCACCAGCTCTTGTTCGGCCTCAACCAGGTCGAAGGGTGCACGCACCACCTCAGCGGTCGAGGCGACCATAAAGAGGACGAAGCCAAGCACCTGTGGCACAATCCCCCAGAGCAACTCCTGCCGCACAACGATCGTATGGGTGCTGAGGGTGCTGTAGGTCATTACCACCGCGAGGACGGCGCAACCAAGAGCCAGTTCGTAGCTGACCAGTTGGGCCGCCGAGCGAATGCCGCCGAGCATCGAGTATTTGTTGTTACTCGCCCAGCCAGCCAGGGTGATGCCATAGACGCCGATGCTGGTCACAGCCAGCAGGTAGAGCACGCCGATGTTGACCTCGGCCATCTGCAGCATGTTGCGCATAGGTGTCGCGGCCTGGGGTGGGTTAAAGCAGGCGCGCCAGTTGCCGTTCAGCTCGAGGCAGCCAAAGGGAATGACGGCCCAGATGATGATCGCCGGGATGACTGCCACAGCAGGGGCCAGCAGGTAGACGGCCCGGTCGGCGGCGCTGGGGATGATGTCCTCTTTGAAGAAGAGCTTGACTGCATCGGCGACTGGCTGTAGAAAGCCGTTGGGGCCAGCGCGGTTCGGGCCGATGCGATTCTGGAAGCGGGCCAGCAAGCGCCGCTCAAAGAGGGTCAGGTAGGCAAAAGCTGTCGTCACCGCCAGGGCGATCACCAGGGCCTGCACCACCAGGATGAGGATGTCGATCCAGTTCATAGGCAGGCTTCCTTACGCTCCAATCTTCGCCAGGCTCACGCGGGTGCGCGGGCCACTCAGCACAACCGACGGGCTGAAACCGGGCTGTTCAGCAGGGATGACCACCACACCGGCGGGCAGATCGTCGACCACGCGGGCTGGCAGGCTGAGTTCACCGGCGGACGACTCGATTCGCACCATATCGCCCGGTGTGAGCTTCAAGTGTTCGGCATCGGTCTGACTAACGGCCACGCTCGGTTGGGGCAGCTGGCGCTCGAGCAGCGATCCGCGCAGCAAGGCATCGCCATAGGCCAGCGGCATCGTCAGCAGCAGCAGGGGCCGCTCGCCAGCCGGTGGGATGAGTGGACGCGGGGTCAGGCTCAGCGCGAGTTTACCACCCTCGACCAGGGCGGGCAGCTGCAGGCCGATCCCCTCGCTGTTTGTATAGCTGGTGCCGTCATAGTAGACCGCCTCGTCGGGCTGGCGGCCCCAGTTCTGTTCGGGCTGGCCAGTCGCGGCAAGGGCAGCGTAGGTGATGCCAGCATAGCCCGGCACGCGTTCGGCGATCTCAGCGGCGATCTCAGCGGGGCTCAGGTAGTCCCAGCCGCTCGGATCGAGTGTCGTGACGGGCACACTGCTACGGGCGGCCTTCGCTGTCGAGCGGGCGGCAACTGGCTTGCTGATGCCCAGTTCACGCAACACCTGACCTACCTCGGCAACGATCTGCCAGTCGGGGCGGCACTGGGCATGCAGTGGGCGCGCCTGGCGCGAGCGTTGTACGCGCCGTTCGGCGTTGGTGTAGGTGCCGTCACGCTCGGCCACACTGGCAGTGGGCAGGACGACATCGGCCAACTGGGCCGTTGCGGTCAGGAAGAGATCCTGCACTACCACGAACTCGGCCGCGTTCAGAGCGGCACGAGCTGCTGGCAAGCCGGCTGCCGGGTCAAGCCCGGCGATCCAGAGCGCCCGCACGTGGCCCTCCTGTACGGCAGGCCAGATCTCACGGGCACCAAGCCCGCGCTGGGCAAGCACACTGTAGCCGGGGCGTGCATCGGGACGCACACCAAGATCGAGCGCCCCCCGGCTGTTGCCGCCGGGCAGCAGGGCGATCAGGCCGCTGTTGGGCTTGCCCGCCTTGCCGCTCAGGGTCACCAGGGTGGCCAGGGCCTCACTCAGAGCCGAGCCGACACTGAGCGTCTCGGCACCGTACATAATGATCGTATTCTCAGCCTCAAGCAGCGCCCGGGCCGTCGCCTCAAGCTGGGCCTGGTCAAGTCCGGCGGCCTCGGCGAGGCGCTCGGGTGGGTGCTCAAAGAGCGTCTTGCGCAGTTGCTCAAGGCCACTCACCTTGATACTGAGCCGTTCGGCACCCATGCCGCTGAGCAGGCTGCGCAGCAGGGCCTGGACGGTGGCCAGCTCGCCGCCGGGTCGGTAGCGCAAGACTGTCTCCGCCGAGCGCTCAAGTTTAGTTGGGCGCATCCCGGCGACAAGCAGGCGTGCGCCACGTTGCAGCATCGCCCGCAGGCGCAGCACATAGAGCGGGGCCTCTTCCTCCGGGTCAGCCCCGAAGAGCAGCACCGTCGTGCCTGCCCCCAGGGTGCTCAGGTCGCTGCCCTGCCCAAGACTAACCAGCGCTCCGGCGTCGTCATAGCCGTGTTCGGCAGGGCTACCGTTCTGATAATCGAGGTTGTTGCAGTCAAGCTGCTCGCGGAAGAGGCGCTGGAAGAGGTAAAGATCCTCGTTGCTGAGCCGCGGCCCGGCCAGGCCAGCCAGGGCCCGCCCACCGGCACTACGCTGCACGGCAGCCAGTTTATCGGCCACCAGGCTCAGGGCCTCTTCCCAACTCGCCGGGCGCAACTCGTCGCCATAGCGGATCAAGGGCGTGCGCAGGCGCTCTTCGTGCTCGATAAAGCGGTGCCCGAAGCGACCTTTATCACAGATCCAGATATCGTTGACCGCACGATTCTCGCGGGGCATCACGCGCATCAGCTGGTGATGGCGCAGATCCATTGTCAGGTTACAGCCCACCGGGCAGAGCGTACAGACCACCGGTTTCGACTGAAGCTCCCAGACGCGGGCGCGGAAGCGGAAATCCGCGCTGGTCAGAGCACCTACCGGGCAGATATCGGTGGTATTGCCGGAGAACTTACTATCAAAGGGTGGATCGCTCTTCGATATGATCATCCAGCGTCGTCCGCGATTGTCAAAGCCGAGCACCGGGTCATCGGCCAGCTCGTCCTGGAAGCGCACACAGCGCGAGCAGAGGATGCAGCGCTCACGGTCGAGCAAGATCAGCTCGCCCAGGGCTACCGGCTTCTCGAAGTGCATCTTATCCTGGTAGTCGAAGCGGCTCTTGCCGGGGCCCCAGGCCATGGTCAGGTTCTGAAGCGGGCATTCGCCGCCTTTATCGCAGACGGGACAATCGAGCGGGTGCGAGGTCAGTAGAAATTCGAGCACACCCTTCTGGGCGAACTGTACCTCCTCGTTGGCCGTATTGATCACCATGCCTTCGCTCACCGGCGTGGTACAGCCAGTCTGCAGTTTGGGCATCATGGCGATCTGTGGGCGGCCCTCGGCATCAAGCAAGGGCTGACGTGTTGCCGGGTCAAGCCGTGGCGTCCCCACCTGCACCAGGCACATACGGCACATGCCGACCGGCTTCATACGCGGGTGGTAACAGAAGACCGGGATGGCGATGCCACCCATACGTGCCGCGTCCACCACATTGGTGCCCGCCGGGACGCTGTAGGTCTTGCCATCAACCGTGATCGTCACATCTGGCATAGATTCAGACTCACTTCCACATAGAACCACAGCCGTCGTCACTTATCGTACTTTGCCCTCTGCCAGGTGCATCGCATGCTTGCCATTGCGTGCGGCACTGCTTTTGATCACCGCCTCGAACTCTTCGGGAAAGAGTTGCAAGGCCGACTTGATCGGCATCACGGCGCTCTCGCCGAGCAAGCAGAAGCAGTTACCGGCCATCTGCTGATAGATTCCATGCAGGGTGGGAATATCTTCAGGGACGGCGTGGCCCTCTTCGGCAATGCGATGAAGTACCTTGACCAGCCAGTAGCTGCCTTCACGGCAGGGTGTGCATTTGCCGCAGGACTCGTGCTTGAAGAACTCATCCATCTTATAGGCGAGATGGGGCGCCTTGACGGTGTCGTTGAGCACGATGACTGCGCCTGAGCCGAGCATCGAGCCAGCGGCGGCGACGCCCTCGTAGTCGAGCGGCGTATCAAGCTGGTTAGCGGTGAGCCAGGGAGCGGAGGCCCCACCGGGAATGACGATCTTGACTGGCCGCCCGCCGCGCATACCACCGCCATAGGCGGGGCTCTCGATCAGTTCGCGCAGGGGCACGCCGAAGGGCAGTTCGTAGTTGCCAGGGCGGTTGACATGGCCCGAGAGGGAGAAGCACTTGGTGCCGGGGCTCTTTTCGGTGCCATGGGCGCGGTACCAACTCACACCCTGCTCGACGATGCGCGGCACATTGGCCAGAGTCTCGACATTGTTGATGATCGTCGGCTTGCCATAGAGCCCGGCGACGGCGGGGAAGGGCGGCTTGAGGCGGGGCTGGCCGATCTTGCCTTCGAGTGACTCCATCAGGGCCGTCTCTTCACCACAGATGTAGGCCCCCGCCCCGCGATGCACAAAAACATCCAGGTCGTAGCCAGTACCGAGAATATTCTTGCCCAGCAGTCCGGCGGCATACGCCTCGGCGATGGCCTGCTCAAGAGTGATCGCTGCTGCAGCGAACTCGCCGCGCATATAGATATAGGCCGTGTGGCACTCAATCGCATAGGCCGAGAGGGCCACGCCCTCGATCAATTGGTGCGGATTGCGATCAATAATCTGGTGATTGTTGAAGGTGCCCGGCTCAGACTCATCACAGTTGCAGAGTAGGTAGCGCGGGTAAATATCACGCGGCAGGAAGCCCCACTTGACCCCGGTGGGGAAGCCAGCACCGCCACGGCCACGCAAACCTGCCTCTTTGACCAGTTGCACAATTGCAGCAGGCGTCTGGTTAGTCAGGGCGTTGCGGTAGGCTTCCCAGCCACCGACACGCCGGTAGACCGCAAACTGATTAATGTCGGGATGGTTCAACTCCCGCATCACAATATACTCACTGAGAACCATCGACTTGCTCCGTGTGTGCTGCTCTTACAGGGGTGACGCCTTGCGTTCGCTCTCTGTCCACTGGGCATCGGCCTCAGCGGGCGGGGCGGGCGGGGGAGGGGGTGGCTGCTGGGAGGCCGGTGCGAAACTACGCGCCTGGTAGACCCCTTCACGCGGCAGCTGGGTCACGCCGTTCGCGCCAACCACATAATCCTCAGCGAAGCGCCCACTGAGACCACGCTGTCTGGCCTCAGCGGCGCGCGCACGCAGATCGGCCAGCAACTGGCCAACATACTCGGCGCTAACATCGTAGAGGTAGTCGAGGTTGGCCTGCACGACCGGCGCACGGTCACAGGCCGCCAGGCATTTCACGCGCTGGAGGGTAAACATCCCATCGGTGGTGGTCTGCTCCTCCTCGATCTTGAGTGCATCTTTGAGCGCCGTGATTAACTCCTCGGCACCGAGGTAGCAGCAGGGCACATCGTCGCAGACCTGGAGCATCCATGTGCCGACGGGCCGGTTGTAGTAGAGCGTATAGAAGCCAACCACCTCGAAGACATCGGTGGGCGGCAGGTTGAGGATGGCGGCCACCTCGCGGATAGCGGTGTCATGCAGGTGGCCATAATGATCCTGAGCCAGGTAAAGCAGTGGCAGCACGGCGCTGCGCCGACTGGCATATTTGGCCAGGATGGTGGTGATCTCTGACGCGTACGTGTCTCGCAGCATCGTCGCCTCTAGTTTCAAACAAGGTCAAATGTTCAGCCTGACAGCTGCAACCTTGGCTTCGCTTCTTGTGGGCCAGAACAACAGGCTGGCAGCGAACAACTCAGCGATCGACCTCGCCCAGGACCGGGTCAAGGCTAGCGATCAGGGCCACCAGGTCGGCCACCAGGCGGCCTTTGCCCATATGATGTAGGGACTGCAGGTTGATGAAGGAGGGGCTGCGGAAGTGGACGCGCCAGGGCCGCGGGCTGCCATCGCTGACCACATAACAGCCCAGGATCCCACGGGGGCTCTCGATACTGACATAGGCTGTGCCCGGTGGCGGCTTAAAGCCCTCAGTCCAGAGCTTGAAGTGGTGAATGAGCGCCTCCATGCTCTCGGTAATCTCGTGCTTGGGGGGCGGGGCGACCTTACGGTCGGCAGTGACATAGTCGCCGGGCGGCATGTCACGCAGGCGCTCCCATGCCTGGCGACAGATCTTGACGCTCTGGCGCATCTCGGCCATGCGCACCCGGTAGCGGTCGTAGATATCGCCAACTTTGCCGACGGGCACCTCGAAGCTATAGTGCTCATAGCCCGAGTAGGGCAGCGCCTTGCGCACATCGTAGGGCACGCCGGTAGCACGCAGGTTGGCCCCGGTGAGCCCATAGGCGACGGCAGCTTCGGCATCGATGGCCCCAACGCCGACGGTGCGCTCCAGCCAGATCGGGTTACCGGTAAGCAGCGACTCGTACTCATCGATGTGCCCGGGCATAATCTGCAGCAGCGCATCAACCGTGGGCAAGAAATCGGCGGGTAATTCGTAGGCCAGCCCACCAATACGAATATAGCTGGTCATCATACGTGCGCCTGAGATCAGCTCGAAGATATCGAGGATCTGCTCACGCTCACGCATCGCATAGAGGAAAACGCTCATTGCTGCCAGGTCGAGGGCGTGGGTACCCAACCAGACCAGGTGCGAGGAGAGGCGCTGCAACTCGACCAGCAACACCCGAATCGTCTGGGCGCGCTCAGGGATGCTGACGCCCATCAACTTCTCGACGGCCAGGGCATAGCAGAGATTGTTGGAGAGCGGGGCCAGGTAATCCATCCGGTCGGTAAGCACAACCGCCTTCTGATAGGTCTTGCTCTCCATCGTCTTCTCAATGCCGGTATGCAGATAGCCGACATCGGGTGCGATCGTGCGCACCACCTCGCCATCAAGCTCGAGCACCAGCCTGAGCACGCCGTGGGTACTTGGGTGGTGTGGCCCCATATTGAGCACCATCGTCTCAGTGGTGCCAGCAAGGGCCGGGGCCGTGATCTCCTCAGGTGCCGGGACGTGCATGGTCTGGGTCATAGTTCTACCTATCTGCTCAGGACAGGCTGCAAGTTGTTTGGCCGCCCTGGATCGTGGCTTCGCCAGGCTCAGCCAGCGGATGCGGGTTGAGCGAGAGAGGTAGCAGGATTCGCTGCTACATTTCTACTGTTGTGCGAAGGGCTTACGGGCGTAGATCGCCTCCTGGTTGAAGCTGAAGGCGACCTCCTCATCACCAAGCGGATGATCTTTGCGTTGAGGATGGCCGATCCAGTCATCAGGCATCAGGATGCGGGTGAGGGCGGGGTGGCCATCAAAGTGGATGCCGAGCAGATCGAACGTTTCGCGCTCCTGGTAGTTGGCTGTCGGGTAGAGCCCCGTCAGCGAGGGCACGTGTGGATCATGCTCGGGCGTATCAATACACAGGCAAATCCGTTGCAGGCGGCTGATGCTAACCAGGTGAACGACCACCTCGAAGCGTGGATCGCGCCCGAAATAGTCAACACCACAGAGGTTTTCGAGAAAATTGAAGCGCCACTGGGGATCGTCGCGCAAGTAGGCAGCGACGGCAAGCAGGTCTTCGCGGCGCAGGCGCAGGCGCAATTCATCATGAGGCTCGTCGGCCTCAAGGATCGCGGCGGGAAAACGGGTGCGGAGCATTGTAAGCAGGCTCTGGTTCTGCATCGGCCTGAACCCCTGTCTAACGTTTGGTTTCAACCTGGATCAGCGGCTGTTCAAGGCGAAGCGGTGTCTCTTTCTGACCGCTGATCTTCTCACGCATCACCTTCTGGTGCAGGAGCATAATCCCATCGATCAGCGCCTCGGGGCGTGGCGGGCAGCCAGCGATATAGACATCAACCGGCACCACCTCGTCCACCCCCTGCACAATCGCATAGTTATTGAAGATCCCGCCGCATGCAGCGCAGTCGCCCATCGCAATCACCCATTTCGGGTCGCTCATCTGGTCGTAGAGCCGGCGCACCACCGGAGCCATCTTCCGGCTGACCCGCCCGGCCACGATCATCAGATCGGCCTGGCGCGGCGAGGCGCGGTTGATCTCCATGCCGAAGCGCGAGAGATCGAAATTGGGACCTTGCGCACCCATCATCTCAATTGCGCAGCAGGCCAGACCGAAGAGCAGTGGCCACATCGCGTTGGTACGCCCCCAGTTGACCACATATTCGAGTGAGGTCGTGACGACACCGAGGTCGCCAGCTTTGCTCTCTAGTCCCATCGTAGCGCACCTTTCTTCCATTCGTAGACAAAACCAACCAGCAGTACGAGGAAGAAGACACCCATAGCCAGCAAGCCGGGCAAGCCCAGCTGGCGGAAGACCAGGGCGTAGGGGTAGAAGAAGACCACCTCAATGTCGAAGACGATAAAGAGCATCGAGACGACATAGAACTTGATCGGGATACGGCGAATGGCCGCCCCGATTGGTTCCATGCCCGACTCGTAGGGGGCCAGTTTGCGCGGCGAGCTGCGCCGTGGGCCAAGTAAGGAGGAGAGCGTGATCACGAAGACGGCGATGAAGAGGGCGATCAGAAAGAGGACGAGGATGGGGAGGAAGGAGGCCAGCATCGATCGCTCCATGCACCCCAGCCGACTTGGGAGGCGTGGCTGTGGCGCTGCACGGCGAGGTGGTGTACCAGTTAGCTCCTGGCTGGGGTGGAGGAACTATTTGGTACACAGGCTACTTATCGATTGGGCAGGTATCTGGAATTATACCCGCGATCAAACTTGTGTCAACGGGAACGAAGTATGAAATATCGCTTTGCAATCCCTGTGTTTATTATGTGCTAGACAAGGTTTCGGGCTGGCTTACCGTTCAGCGTCACTCGCCGCGTACTGATGGGCTCGGGCTATTTTCTATTTGCTATCTCCTAAATCCTTCTCCTAGAGGCAAAAGGAGCCATCACCTGACAGATCAGTGCCCAGCATCAAGGGGGCTACGCACACCGCGCCCGCCCTTATTAAGGACATGGGTATAGATCATGGTTGTCTGCACATCAGCGTGGCCCAACAACTCCTGGATGGTACGAATAGCATAACCATCCTCCAGCAAATGGGTTGCGAAGCTATGGCGCAAGGTATGGCAGGTGGCGCGTTTCGTGAAGCCCAGCTGCCGGGCAGCCGAGCGAACCGCCTTCTGGAGGCCACTCTCGTCCAGATGGTGGCGGCGCACTACCTGGTCGCGGGGGTCAAGCGATCGTTTATGGGCAGGGAAGACATACTGCCAGAGCCACTCCCGCTCGGCGTTAGGAAACTTACGCGCCAGGGCATCGGGCAAAAACACCGCCCCATAACCGAGCCGCAGATCCTCAGTAGGGATGGCCTGCACCTGCTGGAGGTGCTGCCGAAGGGGAGCAACCAGGCTGGCGGGGAGCATCGTTCGGCGATCTTTCTGGCCTTTGCCATCGCGCACCGTGATCTGCTTGTAGTCGAAATCCAGGTCTTTCACGCGCAGGCGCAGACATTCAAGCAGGCGCAGCCCACTGCCATAGAGCAACTGCGCCATCAGGCGGTGGGTACCGCTCAGCGCATCAAGCAGCCAGCGCACGTCATCGCGGCCGAGCACAGTAGGCAGACGCTCCGGGCGTTTGGCGCGGGTGATGGTCATCGTTGCTTCGAGGGGCTGGTGCAACACCTCGGCATAGAGAAAGAGCAGCCCGCTCAGCGCCTGATTCTACGTAGAGGCCGCGACGTGCGCCTCCACCGCCAGGTGGGTCAAAAAAGCCTCCACCTCAGCTGGCCCCATGTCTTTAGGATGACGTTTGTTATGAAAAAGAATAGAGCGCCTGATCCAGCCGACATACGCTTCTTCGGTGCGAAGGGAATAGTGCTTGCGGCGCAGCGCCTGGCGAACTTGATCCAACAAACGTGGGTGGGGTGAGTCCATCTGCACACCAACTCTTTCGCTGATAAAAGTACACTATATGTCCAGAGAAGTGGTACCATTTAGACGGACGTGGCGTCCGCCTATTCGTACCGTTAACGGGCGAAAAGAGGATACAGGCGCAGCCTATCACCGCCAGCGATAGGCGGATGGCGTTCGTCTACTGGATGTTGGGCGTTGGGCGGCGTCATCATAGCTGTTTCGTGTATCTGCCCGAACCGATGCGCGTTGAGCGGCATATTATGCTGTGATTCAGTTACAATTTTTTACTCTGAAGTAAGAAGTAAATAAAGTATTTATCAAATACTACGGATTAAAAATTTATAATTGACATTCGGGTTATGATAAAGGATAATGGCAGGAGATTCGAATAGTGGAGCAGCAGAGGAATATGAACACAGATCAAATTATACTTCAATTTAAGAAGGCGAGATCTACGATTGGTACATCATATATTCCAACACGGCCTGGTATTTATGCTTTCTATCTGAACAGTGACGTGTCATTAGGCTCGTTTCAGATGAATAAGGATAGATTTTTATATGTAGGCTCTTCATCCAATCTTGCAGAACGTGAATTTGATAACCACTTTAATTCTGAACAGACAGGGTTTTCAACGCTTCGGCGTTCATTAGGAGCGCTGTTAAAGGCACAGCTTGATCTAGTAGTATTACCTCGTGGCTCAGGTGACTCAGAATCAAACTTCCGGAACTATAAATTTCAAGGCGATGGTGAGAAGCGCCTTACCAACTGGATGAAAGAACATCTGGACTTTGGCTTCTGCGAAGTACACGACTATGATGCTCAAGAAAAGCTTATAATTGGACGTTTACAACCATTTCTAAACTTAACCAACTGGAAGAATCCAGCAGCCGCAACTATAAAAGGATTGCGTAAAATATGTGCAGATGAAGCAAGATTAAGATACTCGCGTAATCTATAAAAGCATAGCCGCCCAACGAACTAAGGATTCATGTGGCGCGAAGCCGCCACATAATCCTGCGT
>CAZQCG010000048.1:19501-29583 GCA_964592425.1 uncultured Chloroflexaceae bacterium | reverse complement strand
GCCACCCCGAGCTCTACCACGCCTGGATCGGCAGCGGCCAGATGGTCAGCCCTCACGAGACCGACCGACGACTCTACCAAGACCTGCTGGCCTACGCCGGGCGCACGGGCGACAGCGCGCTCACCGCGCAGATGCACGCCTACGGCGAGCCGCCCTACGCCGACTTCTACGCTTACGGCGTGGTGATGGGCTACTACGACGCGCTGTACCGGCCGTATACGCCGCCGCAGGCCTATCTAGAGCGCGGTGCAGCCTCGGGCATGGGCCCGCTGCGCAACATGGCTAGCGAGTACACATTGGTCGAGAAGGTGAATGTGGTGCGTGGGCTACTGGACATGAGCAGCGTCCTCTACCCGCAGCTGAACGAAGTGGACTTCCGGCGCGATGTGCCGCGGCTGGCGGTGCCGGTGTATGTGCTCGACGGTGAGGCCGAGTTGGCTGCACGCCGCGACCTGATGCTGGCGTGGTATGAGCAGCTGGAGGCGCCGATCAAGCGGCGCTACAGCTTTCCCAACGCGGCCCACGCTGTGGCCTTTGAGCAGTTCGAGGCGCTCAGGCCACTCTTGACCGAGGTTGTGCTCCCAGAAACGTACCCCGATCTTTAGCGCCCGCCATAGGAGTAGGAGCCCGACGCTACCTCCTGTGATGCGCTGCGCAATTGCTGCGGTTCGTTATTCCTGCGCTCAGTCTTGCTTACTCTCACGCCCTGAGCGATACTTGATGTCGTAGTTTAAGATGAAGTCGAGCTCGGCGGCGCTGAAACTATAGTGCTTCGCGAGTAAGCGGTCAAGCTCATCAATGACGGGCTTGACCTTATGCACGTCGAAGTTGGCCTCTTCGACCTGAATACGTTCACCACGCCGAATACGGATTGTATTACTCGCAGCATATGCAGTGAGCAGGCGATCCATAAGATCAGCGAAGGGTTTGGGCTCAACCGTGTCCAACCCGAAAACTGGTAGCTCAAGCACCTCACGGCTCACAACGTCCATGCAGTTCGAGTTGCTGATCCAGTACCAGTAAAAGAGTTGGCTGTTTAGAAGTCCGAAGACAATTGGCGCAAGGTGTGGGATGACTGTAACCGGCTTGTAGTGTGAGGAGAGCTTATCAAGCAAGGCTTTGCGCCAGTAGCGGCCACCTGAGTGGTAATAGATCGACGTTCCGCCAGGCTGAGTGTACTGGCGCAGCTTACGGTTGTGTCCGAGCATGCGGTCGAGGATTTGCGTCTCAAGTGGCGACCCCAGCTTCGGATATGGATTGGCATGGCTACTGAGCCGCGGGTTGCGCACATAGGACAGGGTTGTGAAGATGAAAGGACGATCGCTCGTGGCACCACTTGACCAGCGCCGGTAGCCCGTCACATAGCAGCGCTGATCATCTAGCGCCTTCTGAAACAGGCTGATCGTAAGGTTCATATCAACGCCGACAAAGAGTTTCCCTGGACGTACAGCGTAATGGCTGTGCCACTGGGCCAGATGCCCATACAGGTGCTGGAGCTCTGCCATGCCCTCGGTTGAGACGGATGCGATTGGAACAATCATGCCGCACCGTCCACCCTCACGTACCAGAGCGAGGGCACGCTCCATCGTCAGCGCATAGAGATTGCCACAGGCTTCCGTCGCGTATCCTCGTACCGTGTAGTCGCGCTTGACTTTGCTGTAGCCCACATAGGGCGGATTGCCAATGATAACGTCGAAGCCGCCATGTTTGAGGATGCCGTAGAACTCGACGAACCAGTGGAAAGGCTGGTGGGTGGCGAGCCAGCGCTGATAAGCCGCGTCTTTCTGCGGGTCAATGCCATAGTCGCGCGCCAGGTACTGATTCAGTTCGTCCTTGAGGGATGCGAGTTCATCCTGCAAGATCTGCTTGGCCTGGCTGCCGCCCCCAGCGCCCTCCGCAGTCTGACCCTGGCGGAAGTTGGTGCGGCGTGGGTCAACCGCGCGGGCGTGCGACTCGCTCCGTTGCATTAGGTCGTCGAACAGCATTTTTAGCTGTCTACCGGCTGCCCTGGTAACAGCGTGCTCAACCTCCTCGTAGGTGGCGAATCCAACCAGGGTGTTGCCGGCGCGAATGTTAAAATCGAGATCGGGAAGCGGTTCGATCTGGGTAGGCGCTTCAATCTGAGCAACGAGTTTCAGGAAGAGGCGCAAGCGGCAAAGCTCAACTGCCTCTTCCATCCTATCTACGCCGAAGAGATTGTTGACAATGATCGACTTAAGGATGAAGTAGCGTCGGTTTGGGTGGGTCTCGACCCGATCAAGCGTAGATCGAAACGTCGCAATCATTGGGTCGGTGCTGCCTGGATTGTCGCCGGCTTCCGCCACAAACCGCTCCATGCGCTCCAGGCAGACGTCATAGAGCGGTTCAAGGATGTTTAGCGCGGCGAAGAGGAACGCCCCCGAGCCACAGGTCGGATCAATCACGCTTAACTGGTTGAGGGTCTGCCAGAGCGTAGACAACATGGTTGCGCTAGCGTATTGCTCAACAAGATCCTGCGCGATCTGCTGGAGGTCGAGATTTGCTGTGATCAGGTCGCTGGGCGTTGCCAGGCTGCCGCCAATGATGGCATGAGAAAGCTCGGCATAACGTTGCCTGCGGGCTACCGTCTCACGCCAGATCTCGCCGGGCAAGCCATAGTCTGCCGGTGTCGCCTGGTTCCAGGCCTCGCGCTGCTGCACGTCCGCGATCCCGCTGGTAATCTGTGCGGGTAGCGCGTGAGCTGTGCCGTGGCGAGCCGCTGGATTGATGTAGCGCTCGGCTTCAGTCCCGAGCAGCGTGAGGATGGCGTTCCAGGTGTCTGGATGCTGCTTGCCGATCTCATCAAGGAGGAAGGGGATGATCGTGGAGCGACCGATATACGCAGTGATGTCCTCCCTGGTGTAGTAGGCACCCATCTGCTTCTGGTTGATGTATTTCTCGAAGATGTAGCCGAGCACGTCGGGGTTGATCTCGTTGTCGGCACGCAACGTCCGTTCATCCAGCTGCCAGTGGTACTGCTCAAAGAAGGCGAAGAGCCGCTCGAAGGCGCTGTCGGGGATATGGATGCGATCGCCGTAGTGCCGCTCAATCTGATGGTGCTGGAACAGCCCGCCATTGAGGTAGGGCACATCACCAAGGAGTGTGCGGATTGCCGGATTTCGTTCGACCGGGTGCCGGGCCAACCCAGCGAAGAAGAGCGGGCAGAGCAGATCGGTGTAATACCGATCGGCACCACGCGCCATAGTCTGCTCGAGCCGGTGTCGCAGGTAATTGCTATCGCCTGCGAGCAGGCCCTTCTTCTGGATAAAATACAGGAACATCAGCCGGTTCAAGAGCACTGAGGCGTACCACCGCTGGAGATCTTCATCTGGAATACCATCAAGAACCTTCAGCAGGGCCTCATGCTCGGCCTGGAAGCGATCGTAGAAACGCCTGGTAACCCGTTCGATGTCGAAGGCTGGTTGCATGGCTTCACGAGAAATCTCACTCGACCTGTGGAATGGGTTCACAGACACCAGCTACTTGCGTCTGTGGACGTGGCTAGATTTCCGCTCAGGCGCTAGCGCTCACTGGTTCCCACGCTATCACCTGACCTTGCTCGTTAAGCACCCGTAACCCCGGCTCGTCGACGAGCACCACACAGCCGCGCTTCAACTCGATCAGCCCCTGAGCGCGGAACTCGTTGAGGATCTTGGTCGCCGTCTCACGGTAGGTGCCGACCATCTCGGCGAGGGCCTCGTGGGTGAAGCGCACCTCGGGCGGGCCGCTCACCGTGCGGAACAGGCGCGCCTTCGGCGGGCGGCCCAGCTGGAGCAGCAGGCTCGCCAGACGCTGCGGCAGATTCTTGAAGGCGAAGTCCGAGAGCCGCTGCTCGGCGCTGATCAACCGCTGGCCCAGAATCTCGGCGATGCGCGTGGCCACCCGCGGGTCGCTCAGCAGCATGCCCTTGACGTCCTCGCGGCTCATCAGGCAGAGCAGGCAGGGGCTCATGGCCTCGGCGTAGCTCTGGTGCAGGCGCTGGCCGAGCATGGCCATCTCGCCGAAGATGGTGCCCGGCTCCAGCACGGCGGTGGTCAGGGCCTTGCCGTCGGGCGAGAGGTGGTAGAGCCGCACCTGCCCCTCTTTGAGGATGAAGAGCACTTCGGCGGCTTGCTCCGGTGAGAAGAAGACGGTGCCAGCTGGCACGCGCTGCATCGGCGCGCGCTTGCCCAGGGCCTCGACCTCCGCGTGCTCGAGGTCGCGGAAAATGTCAGTGTCGCGCAGGTAACTCAGCTTGTCGGATGGGGTCTCAGGATGTGTATTGTTCATGCAGGCTCCTTGCTTGCTCCAGCAACTCCTGATCGTTCGGCTTGCCCAGGAAGCTGATCCGCCCGTCCCAGCTGTAGGTCGGGCGCCAAAGACTGAGGGCGGGACCACCACTCCAGCCACGCTTTCGCCTCCTGCTGGCAACACGCCGCTCTCCCCATGATACTCCGGTTGCGCCAGCGCATGGCTAGGCGCGGTGCCGATTCGCGGTAGCTTGTCGAGGATCGTCCTGCGCATCAAGCCAGGGCTGATGCAAAGTCGCCTCAGGCAATCGCACGCGGATACCGCAGATGGAACAGATTCGCGCTGCGCTGCCGCAAAAAGCTCCGCGTCAATCCGTCAGATCAGCGCGATCCGCGTTCTCGTTCGGACTTTGCATCAGCCCTGCGCATCAAGCTATGCACTGGCTCACAGAAGGGCTGTTCCGTGGCATACTGGGGTACGAGCGTTGAAGCAGAGTTACAGGAGCACAATCAGTATGGCACGAGCGATCTGGAATGGCGTCGTCATCGCCGAGAGCGAGGCGACCGTCGTCGTCGAGGGCAACCACTACTTTCCACTCCAGGCGGTCAAGGGCGAGTACCTGCGCGAGAGCGACCATCACACCGTCTGCGGCTGGAAGGGCACCGCCAGCTACTACGACGTAGTGGTGGATGGCGCCACCAACAAGGACGCCGCCTGGTATTATCCCCAGCCCAAGGACGCCGCGCAGCAGATCGCCGGCTATGTCGCTTTCTGGCGCGGGGTGCGGGTCGAGGCATAGCTGGCAGAGACGGCTGGTGGGTTTGCAGAAGGCCGAACCCACCGGTTCGGCCTTCTGTGATCATATACCGGCTTCTCGAACGACGCCCGCCGTAGCTCGCGCAGCACGCTGACGCGGGAGAACGTCGAGACGCACACTTGCCCACACGAAAGGATTCCTATGCCACGGGTCTGTGTCTTCGATGTGAACGAGACGCTGCTGGACCTGCAGGCCCTTGACCCGGCCTTCGCCCAGCTGTTTGGCGACGCCGCGGTGCGCCGGGAGTGGTTCACCCAGATGATCCAGTCGGCCCTGGTTGCCACGGTCACCGACGCGTACACCCCCTTCGGCCAGATCGGCGACGCCGCTCTTACAATGGTCGCCGCCCGGCGCGGGGTGGCCCTCACCGACGACGCGCGCCGTCAGCTCCTTGGCGGGATGCGCAGCCTGCCGCCGCATGCCGACGTGCGACCTGCCCTTGAGCGGCTGCGGGCGGCGGGCCTGCGCCTGGCAGCCCTCACCAACTCGACGGCGGAGGTGGCCGAGGCCCAGCTCGCCCATGCCGGGCTGGCCGAGCTGTTCGAGCTGCGGCTCTCGGTCGATGCGGTGCGGCGCCTCAAGCCAGCCCCCGAGGCCTACAAGATGGCCGCCAGACAGATGGGCGTACCGCTTGGCGAGATCCGCATGGTCGCCGCCCACGCCTGGGATATCGCCGGGGCGCTGCGAGCCGGCTGCGCAGGCGCCTTCGTCGCACGACCGGGGATGGTCCTTGACCCGCTCGTGCCGGCACCTGACGTTGTGGGCGCGGACATGGCCGAGGTGGCCGCGCAGATCCTCGCCGCCGAGGGAGTGTAAGGGAAGCGGATCGTGCCGATTGTCCCGTCGCAACGATACCTGTCACCCTGAGCGCCAGCGAAGGTTTAGTCGTGCCTCCTGCTATGCGCGGCACAATGGCTATCGTTCTGCTCGTTGGGGATAGCGCGCGAGTTGCTGGCGAAGCGCTTGGGCCGCCATGATCAGTTGTTGGCTATCAACAGGGCATTCAATCCATAGGTCGGTACGTTGCCATCCAGGTTGCGCATTCCAATCAGGATGGAGATCGAGATCGAACGTAATACGGAGCGTCTGTATCCCTGGTGGACTAGCACGGATTTCAAACTGAAGACATGGTTCCAGAAAATCCCAGATCAGATGTTCTCGGATACCGCTTGATACCTGTTCGAACCCCTGTGCAAGGTGTTCCACTTCATAGGTCAAGAGGCATGGGTCGTGCGCTCGCCATGAGCGTTCTGGTGTCGTTACATCAACCTCCACAAGTAACCAATTCGAGTCATACAGAGCGTCAGTCGTTTCAGGGAACTGATAGTCCAAAATGACAAGCGTAAAAAGGGTGCCTTGTGGGTCGGAAAACTGCATAGGTCTCGGTGCGTAGGTTTCCATTTGCGTGTAAATTTCGTAGCTCTACCGGAACTTCTATAGCAGAATAGCACGAGAGCTTCCAGGAGATTCGATCATCTGTCTGGTTCGGATGGTTGGCGGTCAAACGGGCGATGATGAGCGGCTAACGGATAGCTGTCACCTGCGCCGCTGGCGGGCGTCTGAACCGGCACGGCTGACGGCACGGCACCACCGGCATAAAACGCGCCCAGCCCAGGGGCCGCGCCAGCGGCGTCTGCTGCACAGCGTGGTTGGGCTGACTCATGAACAGGGCGATGATGGAATTGATGATATTGAAGCGTGATATTGGATATATTTGTAAGGACTTTGTGGTGAAATATATCGATTCTTTAACGTTATCTGTCTTAAAATTATATTCTATATAGTAATTACGAAAACAATTTTGAATTCAGTATTGAGATATGATCTGTGAATTACTACGTTTTTACACGATTAAATATCGGTATAATGATCTGATGATACTTGTTTGTGTTGTAATTCCGCAGATATCGTTCCGTTACGCTTGCCGCTTTGTGCGTGGATATGAGCGACCACGTTTGGCTGGCTTTGTCGGGATAAGTCGGATAAGCGAGCGCAGGGCGGTATTCACTGATTCCGCGTCAGGAAAATAGGCCTGGACGTCTGGATCAAGCGTTACGGTTCCTTCCGGGCGGGTAATGTGTTGGATGACCGTCGTTCCGTCGTCTTTCGTTACCTTAATCGTGTAGCCCTGGCGCATTGCCTGATAATATTTTCCACGCACACCCGTTTTACCGGAGAAGTCGTATTCAGGAAGCATGTCATCATCCTGGTTTTCGGCCTTATTACTCTGGTCGTTGTTCATAGGTCGTCTGTTCCTTGTGTGTTGCCCGACGGGCGCTGATGATCCTGATACGATTATCGGACTCTGTATGGATGACGAGCAGGATTCGTTGTTGATCCGATTCGCCAATGCTGATAAATCGGTCCTCATAGTCCGAATGGATGTCGTCAAAGAATGTGAAAAGAAATGGAATCGCAAGGGGTTTAGATTGTTTGTTCTTCGCCGATGGTGTAAAGAAAATAATCGACACCTTCGCGATGCGTTTCTGAAAGGTGCTTTACGCACGTAGCGGCGCGACTCTGTAATCGCGCAGCCTTTCGTTCCTTTCCTCACCAGTCAGGCACCGCGATCTGCCTATTATGTTATGTATCCAAGCCGAGTCGTCGTCGAGCCTGTTCCGCCGTAACCCGCGATTGCTCAGCGGATCGCGTCTCAAGCAGATCCATCAGGGCACGATTTTGTCGGGTTCGTGCGATTTCATCTGCAAAGTCGTCGCTCCCTTCATCGTCGCTTCCTACTGATCTGAGCAAGAAAATCTTCCCATCAGGAAGACGCAGCAAGACGCCGTCATCGGTCGCAAGATCGAGCAGTTCTTCCACCGCATCCACCACACGGGCGAGGTCAACGGTTTTCATAGCTGATACTCCCTCCCACGAATGTAGAGCGTGTTGTGCTCTTTCCAGCCAACCGCTTTGATTAGCACCACCATATCTATAACTTCAATATCATAGAAGATACGATACTTTCCGACACGTACTTCCCATCGGGCAAGTGCATTCGGCTCCATCGGTTTCCGATTCCGAACCTCACGGATCGGCTCATGGGTCAACTGCTCCTCAATCGCCGTGACGATCAAGACCCGTTCGTACTTCTTGAAGTACGCGATATCGTCAATCGCACTATCCGTGTACTCGATACGGTATGCCACACATCCTAACCTTCGCATGTACCATCTCCAAAGACAGTATAGCATACTACGAAGCGAACAAACATGTGTCTCTTACATATGGACAACGACCTGTGGGGACACCCGCTTCTCGGTGCGCAGATACACGAAGTACTGGCGGATCTGCGCCTCGCTGAGCTGATCAGGCGAACTGCCGTCGTGGCGGGCCAGGAGTTGGATCGCGCCGAGGTAGGACTCCTGGGTGCGCTCGGCCAGTCCGCGCAACTGCATGGCTTCGGTCATCTGCTGGCGTAACGGGGTCATCGAACACCTCCTATCGTAACGTGAATACCGATAAGAGGGAGCGTGCGAGATCAGCGCAGAAAGGGCAAGCAGCATAAGACGATCACGTCGCCATCAGCCCCCCTGCGCGAAGCGCTTCGTTCATCGCGAACGCTCACACTCGCCCCTCGGGCGGCGGCAGCGGGTCGCCGATCACCAGGGCCAGCGCCAGCCCATCGTAGCCCTTGCTGCCCACGGTCTGGAGCACGGTGGCGCTCACGCCTGTGTCGGCGGCCAGCGCCGCATTGAAGGCCCGTGCGCCCTGCACGTTTGGGTCGGCGCTGCTCGCGTCGACCACAGCCCCATCCCGCACCACGTTGTCGGCGATGATCAGGCCACCCTGCCGGGTCAACGCCCGCGCCCAGCGAAAGTAGGCTGCCAGGTTGGCTTTGTCGGCGTCGAGGAAGACCAGGTCGAACAGCGGCAGCCCCGCCAGTGTGGGCAGCGTGCTCAGCGCCGGCCCGACCCGCACCTCGACCACATTGGCCAGCCCGGCGCGGGCCAGGTTGGCGCTGGCCACCTCGGCATGCCGCGGCTCGGCTTCGAGCGTGATCAACTGCCCGCCCGCTGCGAGCGCCCGCGCCAGCCAGATCGTGCTGTAGCCGCCCAGCGTGCCGAGCTCCAGGATGCGCTGCGCCGACAACGTGCGGGCCAGGAGGTGCAGCAGTTTCCCTTGCGGCGGCGAGACATTGATTGCGGGCAGTCCTGCGGTGACACTCTCTGCCAGCGCCGCCTCCAGCGCGGCGTCGGATGGGATCAGCAGATCGCTGCGGAGGCGGTCACCCACACCTTCAAAGCCCAGCCCCGGCGGGCCGCACGCGGCATCGCGTTCGCAACCTGTTCCTGGCCTTCCTGATCAGCGTCGGGGTCGCCCTGCTCGGCTGGCGGCTGAGCGGGTATTGTTTGGTGATTGACAACTGGTTGATATAATATATAATTGATTACATCAATTGTATACCGTGTCAACCTTGAGGATGGAATGACGGAAGCGGACCTGATACGAACCTCGAATGAAATTCACACCTATGCTGCGCTACTGCTCAAATTCTTCAACCAGGCACTTGAGGAGCGTCTGCACGCATATGGTATGCCTATGACCGGCCTCCAGTTCAGCGTCTTAGGCATGCTTCAGCGCGAGACGCTGACCATCAGCACCATCAGCCAGCGGCTGGGGATGGATCCTTCCACACTGGTACGAATCGTCGACGCACTTGAGCGTAAGGGGCTGGCGCTACGCGGTGTTAGCCCGGAAGATCGCAGACGTAACCCGATCGAAATTACCGCAAAGGGGCGTGAGTTGATCGCTGGCGTCCCGACCATCTCGGAGCATGATCTGACGTTCCAGGCAATCCAGTCACTTGGGCCAGAGCAGGCCCGGCTGCTGCGCGACCACCTCCTCCACGTGATCCGGCACTTCCCGGAAGGACGCATGCTCTCAGACCTGATGTCCGCTAGCCGGTAGTCGATACACTTCCTTCGTTGTGAGGGCGCAGCATACTGTGCCCCTGTGGCCCATCTTTCATTGCGGCGTGTGATCTACGCATGACCGCCTGACTCGTGATGCCTGA
>CAZQCG010000048.1:870-19401 GCA_964592425.1 uncultured Chloroflexaceae bacterium | reverse complement strand
TAGCAGAAGCGGCGTGTGATCTACGCATGACCGCCTGACTCGTGATGCCTGATAGCAGAAGCGGCGTGTGATCTACGCATGACCGCCTGACTCGTGATGCCTGATAGTAGAAGGGGTAATCCGATGACGAAGACTCTGCTCACCCTCCTGACCCTTTTGGCGGTGGTGGTTTGCACAGGATGCGCTCAGGGTTCTTCTGGCAAAGGAGACGGCACCATGATCATTAAGCATGCTCGCGTGATTATCGGCAATGGCGAGGTCTTGCCCTCGGCATCAGTGGTGATCAAGGATGGTCGGATTGAGCAAGTTTCCGCAGAGGACGTGACGATCAGCGGCGCGCAGGTCATCGATGCAGCCGGACAGAGCCTGATGCCGGGCCTGATCGATACGCACATGCATATCTTCTACAGCTTCGAGAGTGGCGAACAGGTGTATCGATCGCTCCTGGCAAACCAGGTACCGGGATACATGAAGAGCTTTCTGCAGTATGGCGTGACCACGATCAAGTCGATCAATGATCCGCTTGATATCGTGCTGGAGTTACGGCAGCAGCTTCAGGATAAAAAAATACCTGGGCCGCGGCTGCTGACGGTTGGGCCGGCCTTTACCGCCCCCGATGGGCATCCTGCGATTAGCCTCGCCGCCAATGATCCCTGGCTCCGCGGGCAGCTGGTGATTGAAGTCAACAACGCCGATGCCGCCAGGGAAGCCGTGCGCAACCTTGCCGCGAAGAAGCTGGATGCGATCAAGCTGATCTATCAGGGCGGCACCATGAATAATGGAACCCTGGAGATCCAGAAGCTCTCAAAAGAGGTGATGCAGGCGATCATCGACGAGGCGCATAAAAACAACCTGCGTGCGACGGTGCATGTCTGGTATGAGCAGGATGCCATCGATGTCCTGGAGGCCGGGGCGGACGGCCTGGAGCATGGGCTCGTCGGCGTTCATCTGACAGGCAATCGGCTGGCTGAGCTGCTCAAAGAGAAGCACGCCTTCTTTGTGCCGACCCTCCAGGTCGCGGGAACGTCGCCCAACAAGGATGAACTGCCGATCGCCCAGCAGAACCTCAAAGCCCTGTTCGATGCCGGCATCTCGATCGCCATGGGCACAGATATGCACTGCGCGCTCCAGGTCCCTGGTGCAATGGAGATTGACGAGCTGGAGCTGATGCAGCAGGCTGGCCTGACGCCGAATCAGATCATTGTCGCCGCGACGCATAACGCAGCTGAGCATCTCGGCCTCCTGAAGGATATCGGCACGATTGAGACGGGCAAGATCGCCGATCTCATCCTTGTCGATGGCGACCCAAGCCAGAATATATCGGACGTGCGGAAGATCGTGTATGTGTTCCAGGCGGGGAACATCGTCTATGATCCGAAGCAGGATCAGGATCAGGATCAGGATCAGGCCGAATCAAAAGCCAAAAACGCCGTCACCTGGTTTGATCTCCCGGTGACGGATATGAACCGGGCCAAGGCGTTCTACGAGAGCGTCTTGCAGATCAGCCTCTCTTCGTTCGATGCTGGGCAGGTTAAGTTCGCCAGGTTCCCGGATAGGAATGATGCGAATGGCGCTGCCGGCCAGCTGATCCAGAACCCGGGCAGCAAGCCTTCCGGTCAAGGCACGGTGGTCTACTTCGCGGTTGAAGACATTGATGCGGCTATCACGCGCATTCAGGCGGCGGGCGGCACCGTTGTTCAGCCCAAATTCAGCATGGGCAATCTCGGTGATATCTGTCTATTCCTGGATACCGAGGGCAATATGGTCGGCCTGCGCTCTGCCAGATAGCGAATGTGCTGTGTTCCTTGCCCTGACTGGGCACGGCGCTGCGCACGCGGCTCGGGCACCCAGGGAACGCCCGTGCGCCACCGCCCGTTCGTTAGCGCCTCTTCTCACCCAGTTGCGCCCTATTAACGCGCGCAAACGCCCTTCCTGGTCGTTAACGGCAGCCCGCTGGACGACCTGCACCACTTGCAGGATGTGCGCCTGGTGATCAAGGGTGGCTCGATCATCCGCCAGGAAGCAGACTAAGATGAGCAGCGACGGACCAGCGAGTTATGTACTGCGGGTGCAGGGCGCGCTGGACGCGCACTGGGCGGCCTGGTTCGATGGGCTGACGCTGACCGTTGCGGTCGACGGCACAACAGCCCTTGCCGGCACCCTGGCCGACCAGGCCGCCCTCCACGGCGTGCTGCGCAAGATCCGCGACCTGGGGCTGGCGCTGATCACGGTCGAGCGGCGCGGCGACGCAGGCCAGGAGACGAGAGTGCCCGCTACGCCGTCAAACGCCGGGTCGGAGCGCGGAGAGTCCTGACGACGAGCCGGTGACGTGCTGGTGACCGGGTTAACCAATTCAGAAGGAGTGCCCTTGCCAGCCAGGCCCTGCTCCGCACGGGCGAAGAAACGCTCGGCCAGCGCAGCGTGCTGGGCCAGGTTAGGCGGCGCGCCCAAAGATGCCCGGTGCTGCCTGCGGCATAGCCGTGCGCAGCACCGGGCATCCGCTTCACAAACCCGTCTCAGAAGAGCGTTGAAAGCCCTAACAACAGGAGCGGCAGAGCAAAAAAGACACCGCCGAGATAGGCAAACGCCACCCATGGGCGCTCGCTGGCTGCTGCTCCCAGGCGTTCAGAGCCCACGACCGGCAAGTGGCGTAAGAAGGGAATGCCGAAGATAATGAGCGTTCCTAAGACGTTGAAAAAGAAATGCACCAGGGCGATAGTCATGGCAGGAACTGCTTGCGACCCCGACACCGCAGTTGCTGCCAATAGCCCCGTTACCGTCGTGCCGATGTTTGCCCCTACTGTGAAGGGGTAAATCACAGCTAACCCGAAAGCTCCCGCACCGGCGAGTGGAACCATCAAACTCGTGGTGGCAGTAGAGGATTGTACCAGGATGGTGACAATCGTACCGGCCACAATACTCGCAAGGGTACCTCTCCCCAAAGCCGTATGCAAGATCTCCTTGGCCCGACCGACCAACAACTGTTTTAACAACATGCTCATAAAATGCACGGAGACAAGAATCAGCGCTACGCCAATGATGATTTGCAGAATCCCATTCCATGGTTCGGGCAAAAATGCCGTCGCGTCCCGAATGAGATTACGAAGAGGCCTGGTGATCATGCCGACTAAGTCGAAGTCGTCTTGTGACGACCGGTTCTTCCGGAACTCTCACAGTTGAAGTGGTCATACGTTCCCAGTTCCCTTGACTCTTTGACAGCTTGCCCAGTGTTGTTTGCCGTCCGCCGCCCCAATCGCCGCTCTAGCAGCCAAGCGAGCGGCACACGGCCATGCCCACGCAACGAAGGTTTACCGCCAAGAATAAGGCTCAGGTCGGCCTTGACCTTATCTCCGAGGCCAAGACTATGGCTCAGAGTCGGCCTTGTCGGTCGCCGCCACCGCGATCCCGTCGTTCGGATCGTCGCTCATTGGGGGCTACTTCCTGCTGCGCTGAATATAATCAGTCTAGCGCCTCCGCATTAAGCGAAGCTCAAGGCAAGGTAAACGGAGTATTATTAGAATTGATGCAGCATGAAAGTCCTTCTTGGTACGGAGGGAACATGGATCAGGCCTTTGAAATCATCACGGTGGATTCCGGCAACGTCGATCGGCGGGGCTTTTTCTGCTACATGAGCAAGCGCAAGGCACCTGGGTACACGCAGAAACGCGAGTGGCTGGCGGCGCGTTTTGCTGAAGGGTTAACATTGCGCATGGTTCAGGAGATTGGCGGGCGAACCGTGGGCTTCATCGAGTACATTCCTGGCGAGTTTGCCTGGCGAGCGGTTCACGCCCCTGGCTATCTGGTCATCCACTGTTTGTGGGTGGTGGGCAAAGGCAAGGGGAAGGGCTATGGATCACGGCTGCTTCAGATCTGCCTGGACGACGCCCGCGCCCAGCACAAACACGGTGTGGTGATGGTCGCCAGCGACGGCGTGTGGCTGGCAAAGAAGGATATCTTTCTGAACCATGGCTTTGAGGAGGTCGCACAGGCGCCGCCCTCCTTTCGTCTGCTGACGCAGCGCTTTGACGACGCGCCACTTCCGACCTTTCCTGCCGATTGGGAAGCGCGCCAGGCCCGCTTCGGCGCAGGGCTGACGGTCATACGCACGCCACAATGCCCCTACATTGAGGACGCGACGAACATCGCCCTGGAATTCGCAGCGGAAAAAGGTATCCCTACCCAAGTCGTGACCTTCCAATCGGCGCAAGCATTGCAGGAGAACTCCCCCAGCCCCTATGGCGTTTTTGGCATCGTGCTGGACGGCAAGCTCCTCGCCTATCACTACCTCCAGCGCAAGGATTTCGACAAACTTGCACCGCACTCACCTGTGTAACACCGCTTGCTCTTCGAGACATGGGAGGCGACGGGCGATAGCACGCAGGTCTGTCGCACTGCTCACGTCAGCAGGTCTTTTTGGGCGTTTTGCGCATACGCTATTCGCACGATCACTTCTCCCCGCCGGGTCTGTGGTACCATGCAACTATCTCCGTGCGATACGGCCACCATGAGCAGCGAGGTGGAGCAGGGGACGCTAAGCGACCTCGTTGTGCCAAGGACTGCGACCCAGGAGGGAGGACTATGACTACTGCTGATCTCACCTCGTCCAATCAGTCTTCGCCCCAGCCCGCGCTTGTTCTCCCCGCGCAGAACTTGGCCGAGCTGGTAGATCGAACCGCTGCCCGCTACGCGCGGCAGCAGGCCTTCACCGCGGTGCTCCCCAACGGTATGGCTGGCTCACTGACCTTCGAGGAGGTGGCCCACTACTCTGATCTGGTGGCGGCCTTTCTGCGCGGCCACCTGGGCCTCGCCCCTGGCGACCGAGTCGCGGTGCTGCTGCCCAACAGCCTGGCCTTCCCGCTCTGGGCCTTCGGCGTGATGAAGGCCGGCATGGTGCTCGTCAGTATCAACCCGCTCTACACGGCCCCCGAGGTGATCCACCAGATCAACGACAGCGAGGCCAGGGTGCTGGTGATCGTCGATCTCTTCGCCGATAAGCTGCCCCAGGTGATGGGCGCGACATCCATCGAGCACGTGATCCTCGTGCGCCTGACCGACCTCTTCCCGCGCCTGACCGGCCTGCTCGCCTACAGCATGATGCGCTACGTGAAGAAGCTGATCCCGCCATGCACGGTGCCCGCCATCCCCTTCACCAAAGCCCTGGCGCTGGGCGCGGATCTGATTCGCACGGGCAAGGCTAATGTGCGCACCTACTATGCGAACCTCTCCGCCGCCGACGTGGTGCTCCTCCAGTACACTGGCGGCACGACGGGTAGCAGCAAGGGGGCGATGCTCACCCACGGCAACCTGCTGGCGAATGTCGCCCAGGTTGAGCACCACGCCGAGGGCTATATTATCCCCGGCGCTGAGTGCGCCCTGGCGGTGCTGCCGCTCTACCATATCTTCGCCTTCACGGCCAACATGCTCTGCTTGTTCTACATGGGCACCGAGAACATCCTGATCGCCAGCCCACGCCCGATCGCGAATCTACGCAAAGCGCTTGAAAACTACCCGATCACCTGGATCCCTGGCGTCAACACGCTCTTCAATGCACTGGTGAACGAGGCGTGGTTCGTCGCAAACCCGCCGCACAAGCTGCGCTACGGGTTTGCCGGCGGTGCCTCGCTGCACCTTGCCGTCGCCGAGCGCTGGCGGCAGGTGACGGGCACAGAGATCATCGAGGGCTACGGCCTCACCGAGTGCTCGCCCGTGGTCTCGATCACCCCCTTTGTGGGTAACCCGCCCGGCAGCATCGGCAGACCGATGCTTGGCACTGAGGTGTGCCTGCTCGACGATAGCGGTCAGCTCGTCGCCCCTGGCCAGCCCGGTGAGCTGACCGTACGTGGGCCTCAGGTGATGCGCGGCTACTGGCGCCGCCCCGACGAGACGGCCAAGGTGCTGTCGGACGATGGCTGGCTCCGCACCGGCGATGTCGCCGAGCTGGACGGCGATGGCTTCCTGAAGATCGTCGACCGCAAGAAGGATCTCATCCTGGTCAGCGGCTTCAACGTCTACCCGAACGAAGTCGAGGATTGCATCGCGAGGCTGCCCGGGGTGGCCGAAGTGGCCGTGATCGGCCTGCCCGACGCGAAGAGCGGCGAGCGCGTCACGGCTTATGTGGTGCCACACCAGGGCGCGACCCTCACGCCCGAGCAGGTGCGCGAGCACTGCCGCCAGACCCTCACCGGCTACAAGGTGCCGCGGCACGTCGAGCTGCGCACAGAGTTGCCGAAGACGAACGTGGGCAAGGTGCTGCGCCGGGCCCTGCGTGAGGAAGCGCGTTGAGCCGCGCTCCTGCGCAGGAAGACAAGTGGAAATTGAGCGCTTAGTTGCGCCCACAGGCGATGCGGCCGATCGTATAGATTTCGCCTACCAGGCTGATCTCACGCGGCGTGACAAGATCCTGGCTGGTAGCGACGATCTGCACCTGTGCCGTCTGCGGTGGTAACTCTTGCACCGTACGCACTCCCTTGCGGTGAGCCGCCTACACCCTGGCATTACCCTGAACTGGCAGGACGATCAACTCCAGATCCGGGGCCTCGCGGTCGGCGAGCAGCGAGAAGGGGATCGCATTGATGGTTGCCCTGCCGTCGGGGAAAAACGGCACTGTGAAGCGCTTCGTGCCCGCAGAGAGACGGAGGAGACCAACCAGGGGTGGGCTGGTCGTGACCTCCATCTGCCAGGTTCCATCGCCGCTATCCCGCACCATCACAGTGAAGTGCGCCTGCGAGGGGTTCTCGCCATCCTCGAACAGCACAAAGCCGTCGCCGCCCATGCCGCGCGACGGAGCAAGGGCGAGCGGCGGCGGCGGGAGTGCCAGGGCCAGCACGGCTCGGTCGATTATGATTCGGCGGATGGCGGTGATAGCTTGCTGCACAGGGCTGACAGCTGGTAGATGTAATGGCGCAATCTGCCCAGCCTGCTCCTCCGCAAGCCATGCCCGTGACGACAGATAGTCGTCGAGGCAGTCGGGGCAACTCCAGAGGTGCTGCCAGACGTGGGGAAAGCTTGCGACCGCCCCCTCTGGATCACCGCGCTCCTGCTCCAAAAATGCCGCAAGATCCGCCTGACACTGCTCACAGGCTGGTGCGCAGCTTCGGCCAGGCCCACCTGCTTGAGGATCTTGCAAACGATGAGCCGCCCGACCCGAAGGCTGAGCTGAGTGCCCTCTTCGAGCGCAACGAGACCCTGGAGGTGTTGCTCCTTGCCCTCGGGCGGCTGCGTGACGAGATGCGCCAGGTGATCTATCTGAAATTCTTCGCCGCCCTCAGCGACGAGGCAATCAGCCAGCAGCTTGGCCTGAGCCTGAGCAACGTCCGCACCCTGCGCTCACGTGGCCTGGCCCGCCTACGCCAGGATGAGATCCTCCGCAACTATTGGATGACCTGACCTTTTCCGTCGTGGTGCAGCTCTCCCCGCATTGCGCGGCCCTTTGTGCCCTCTATGCCTTTGTGGTGAATGATCAGAATATGTAGTTTACAGACTACTGAGGCAGCTCCCCAGCCTGCGCCGCGCCAGCGAGGCTCCCCGTTCTCAGGTATACTACTCCACCATAATGGTAGCGAAGTCTAGATCGTCATCGCTGCGGCAGCTGGAGGAGGGGGCTCGTGCGCAAGCCACTGCTCATACTCATCGGCGTGGTGGCGCTTCTGGCCGCCGTGCTAGCTGTGGTCTGGTTCGTCGGGCCGTTCACACCTGCGACCACAGCGCCTGAAAGGGGGGCAGCCGCCACATCTTCGCTGCAAGTGCCGATGGCTCCAACGAAGTAAATCTCACCAACACCGATGATTATCACGAGGATATCCCTGCCTGGTCGCCGAGTGGTGATCAGATAGTCTTTGTGCGCAACCCCAGAGGCAAACCCGACGACCGACAGCTGTATATCATGCAGGCTGACGGCAGCGAGGTGCGGGCGCTCACCTCCCTGTCCGGCCCGAACAGTAATCCAATCTGGCTGGACTCCTCAACCATCGTGTTTGCCAACCAGCCCAGCGAAGAGGTACGCCGTCCCTACCTGTTGCGCCTGCCCAACGATATCCAGCAGCTGAGCGCCAGCGACGAGCGTGTGTGGTTTATGCACCGGTTTACTGAATAGACTGCCATGCAGCTGCTGCACACTGCCCGTGATGAAAGAGGGTTTCTGGGAGGGCCTGGCCCTCCCAGGCCCTCCCGCCGGCCTTTTTCATATCAGCCCGTTGATGGTCATCGCGAACAGGCGAGTCTAAGCTCTACAACTGAAGAAGGGGCATCCTAGAGCGCTTCGCGCTGGGGTTGGGGGTAGAGGATGGGGCTTGCCACCTCTGGACGCCATCCACGACGCGCAGTTCGGCTCAACCTTTCTGAGAACCGCTGTAGAGAGAATTGGCGCTGCACATCCACGCTGATATGATATTGTGTACAGCTGGGATGAAACGCCGAAAGGCAAGCGTCCGTAAACAATTGCCCTGGGGCGGCATGGCATCGGTTGCGAGACCGTAGCAGCCCAAATGTTGACCCTTGGGAGCCGTCACCTTGGTCGTCATGCCAGCCGAGAACTCGTTCGGCACACTTCTGCGCCTCCTGCGGCTACGGGCCCGGCTCACGCAGGCCGAGCTTGGCCGCGCTGTTGGCTACAGCGACGCCCAGATCTCGCGGCTGGAAATGGGCCGTCGCCCGCCGGACTTGAGCACCCTGGTGGCGCTGTTTTTCCCCGCGCTTGGCCTGGATGCGCAGTCGCCCGAGGCTCGTGAGCTGCTGGCGCTGGCGGGCGCAGCACGGAACCCTGAGCCTAAACGCCCGCCGCTCGCCGCGCCCGCTGCCGTCGTCACCGTGCCCGGCACCAACGCCAGCGCCCTGCCCGCCCCACCGACCCCGCTGATCGGGCGCGTACACGAACGGGCAGCGCTGGCCGCACTGCTTACCACCGGTGCCGCCCGCCTGGTGACCTTGCTGGGCACGGCTGGCATCGGCAAGACCCACCTGGCGCTCCAGGTTGCCCACGACCTTGAGGCGGCCTTCGCCGACGGCGTACACTTCGTCGATCTGGCCCCGCTCGACGCGCCGGGCCTGGTGCTTCCGGCGCTGGCCGATGCCCTCGGGGTGCAGGAGGCGGGCTACGCCGATAGCGAGGCTGCGCTGCTGGCGGCGCTGCGGCCGTGCCGGATGTTGCTCGTGCTGGATAACTTCGAGCAGGTGCGCGAGGCCGCGCCACTGCTGACGCGGCTGCTCGCCGCGGCACCGGGGCTGCAGGTGCTGGCGACGAGCCGAGTGGCCCTGCGGCTACGAGCCGAGCAACTCTTCCCGCTCGCCCCGCTGGCGGTGCCCGACCTCACCCAGCTGCCGCCGCTCGATGTGCTCGCCCAGATCGAGGCACTCACGCTCCTGCTCGCCCGGCTGCAGGCCGTCGCGCCAGCGCTGACTCTGACTCCCGCTAATGCGCTGGCGCTCTCCGCGATCTGCGTCCGTGTCGATGGCCTGCCGCTGGCGCTGGAGTTGGTGGCCGCCAGGGGCCGGCTGCTCGGCCCGCAGGAGCTACTGGCCGAGGTGACCCAGCGCTTTCTGCAGCTGCGGCAGCGTAACAACGACGTTCCACTGCGCCACCGAAAGCTGACGACGGCCCTCGCCTGGAGCTATGAGCAACTGCCGCCCACTGCCATGGTGCTCTTCGCCCGCTTGAGCATCTTTCCGGGCACCTGGGAGAGCGAGGCCGCCCTGGCTGTGTGCGACCTTGACAACCTGGGCCGTGCCACAATCTTCGAGGGGCTTGAGCTACTGCTCGACCATAGCTTGCTCTATCAGCAGAGCGGAGCAGGGCGCATGCGGCTGGGGCTGCTGGCGACAGTACGCGAGTTCGCAGCGGCAGCCCTGGCCGAGCACGAGGAGCTACCGCAGCTCCAGGAGCGGCTGCTGAGCTACTGCCTGGGCCTGGCCGAGCAGGCGCGCCAGGAGATGGTCTCCGGCCCCGGGCTTGCTGGCTGGATCGCCCGGCTCACCGCCGAGAGCGAGTTGATGCGAGCCGCACTGGATCACGCCCTCGCCGAAGGCGACACCGTGCGTGGGCTGCGGCTGGCGAGCGCGCTGCGCGTCTTCTGGTATACCCGTGGCCGGCTGCGCGAGGGCCGGGGCTGGATGGAGCGCTTCCTGCGTCTTGCGGCAACTGCTGGCCCACGCCCAACCCCAGCACTCCACGCGACGGTGCTCGACGATGGGGCACTGTTGGCCTGGCGCCAGGGCGACTATAGCCAGGCCACACAGTGGGGTGAGCAGGCGCTGAGCCTCTATCGCGAGGCGGACAATGCCCTCGGCGAGGCCCGCGTGCTGATGCATCTCGGCCTGTTCGCCTTCGACCTTGGGGCGACGGCGCAGGCACAGGCCTACTACGAGGCTAGCCTGCCGATCTACCGCGCACTCGGAAACCAGGCTGATGCCGTTGCGGTAATGCATAATCTGGCCAATCTCTACAACCAGCTGAACGATGCCGGGCGGGCGCTGCCGCTCTACGATGAGTGCCTGAGCTTCTATGAGCGTACAGATGATCGATCGGGAGTCGAGCTAATCAGCCTGGGTATGGGTGCGATCTACCGCGACCAGGGTGAACTCACGCAGGCGACGGCGGCCTTCGAGCGCAGCCTCGCGCTGGCGGGCGAGCTCGGCGACGACTGGAGCGCCGCTGTGGCCGAGCTGAACCTTGGCGACCTGGCCACCGACCAGGGCGATTATCAGGCGGCGCGGCTGCAACTTAGCGAGGCGTTGGCCCAGTTTGAGCGCATTGGTGACCAGCAGATGATCAGCACTGCCCATGGCCGGCTGGGCGATCTGGAACTGCTGGCTGGTGATGTAGTGACGGCGATCAGGCAGTTCCGCCAAAGCCTGATGCTCGCCAGCGCGATCGAGTACCAGCACGGCGTGGCCGGCGGGCTGGAGGGGCTGGCCGGATGCGCCGCAGTTGATCAGCCGCTGCTCGCCGCCAGGCTGCTCGGCTGTGCCGCGACGATCCGCGCCGCAACGAACGTCCCGGTTCCTCTCGCCGACCAACCCCGCTACGAGCGCATCGTCCAGCGCTCACGCAGCCACAGTGAGCCGGATGCCTGGGCCACGGCGTGGGAGGCAGGGCGCGCCTTGCCTACGGCGCGCGGCGTCGCCCTGGCCCTGGCTGGCGTGCGGGCCTGAGCATGAGGCCTGACCCGCACGCCGTAGCTGTTGCCCCTCAGCGCACCAGCAGCGGCAGGTAGACCCGCTGCCCGCCCACCTGCGCGCCGGCCGGGATGCGCGCCACCAGCAGCCTGGCACGCTCGCCAACGCTTGGCACCGGGGCCGCGCCACCTTCAAACTGCACTGGGGTTGAGCCGACCGGCGCGGCGGCCAGCCCCAGCATAATCGTGCCGTCGGGCAGCATGGCAGCGCTGGGCGAGCGGCGCTGCTGCGCGTCGCTAAAGAGCGGCGCTGCTGTGCTCCACTGCCCCGTCGCCGGGTCAAGCCGCGCCAGCCAGATGTCCTGGCCCCCGGTCGTACCCTCGCCCCAGAGCAGGCTGCGGGTGCCATCGGGGGCTACCAGCAGCTTCCCGGCACCGAGCATCGGGCTCACGTCGGCGTCCTCGTCGAACCAGCTTTGGGGCACCGTCGTCGCCGGGTCGCCGACGAGGCCGAGTACCTGGCGACCGTGGTGCCAGGCCAGCACCGGCTCGCCAGCGGGGCTGAGCGCAAGCAGCGGCCCCGAGTCGATAACGGTGTCATCGGTGAGCCGCAGGGGCGCGGCCCAACCGGCGGCAGTGCGCTGGTAGAGGTAGATCTCACGATCCGTGGCTGTGGTGAGATCTCCGTCCAGGTCGACGTCGGCCGCCAGCCAGAGCCTGCTGGCATCGGCTGCAACCACGTCCCAGAAGAGGGTGCCGACGCCGTTTGCGCCAGCAGTCTCGACAGCGCCCCAGCCGCTGTCGCCCCAGGCAGCTGCCCGCAGCTGATTGGGTTGAGCCAGCGTGCCTGCCAGGTTGGTCGCAGGGCTATGCTGCCAGGCCAGCCAGAGGCTACCGTCGGCGGCGGCGCTCAGGCGTGGCGCGAAGTCCAGCACCGTGTCGTTGGCGAGCAGGCCCCGCCGTAGTACGGCACCAGCGGGGCTGAGCTCGGCCCAGGCGATCTCCAGGGATTGGGCATAGGCCACGCTGAGTCCAGCCGGATCAGGATCGGCCTGCGCCTCGGCCCAGACGACCAGCAGGCCGCCGCTCGGGGTGAAGGCCACGCTCGGGGTGAAGGCCGGGCGATCAGGCTGGCTGATCAAGATTGGTGCGCCCCAGGTGGTTCCATCAAAGCGGCGCAGGCTAACGGCATCAGTCGCGCCGCTGGGGCTCACGCTATTCCAGACCAGCGCCAGCGTCCCGTTCGGTCCGGCAGCAAGCTGCGGGCGGGCCTCAAGGCTGGCCCCTTCGGCCAGCAGCGTCTCGCTCAGCCCGTTGGTGAGCAGGGCCGCGCTGAGGCTCCGCTCGGCAGTTGGCGCGTGGAGGCTGCCGTAGACGGTACGCGCCTGCTCGCCGGGGGCGACGGCGAGCGTGAGTTGCTGGCCGGCGGCGGTGCAGCTGTAGACCGGCCAGGAGCGCTGGAGGCCGACCACGCTGTAGCCGAGCGCGGCAGCTCTGGCCTGGAAGGAGAGCAGGATTCGGCACGACTCGACTCTGGACACGGGCACGATCTGCATGCGCAGGGAGCCGTCGCCGCCGCCGGACACGCTCACCGAGGCGACCGGCGTATCGATCCCGCCAGCCGCCAGCACCCCCAGCGTGGCGTCGTAGCCGCCGCTGATGATACGCAGATCGGAGCCGACCACCCCGAGGCGGGCGCGACCGCTGGCAGCGCCGCGGATTTCGGCGCTGACGCCCAGGGCGCTGTTCAGGCCCCGCAGCAGATCGCCGACGACCGGCACGTCGAACAGGGCACTCGCGCCGGGAATCACCGTCACCAGGCCGAGCTGCTCACGAAAGCTGATCGGCGGGGTCGAGAGTGTCAGTTCGTCCGACTCAAAGCTAAGCGCCTCGGCGCTGATTGTGCCGTAGATATTGCCCTGGGCCTGCAAGCTGTAGCTGCGCTTGCCGAGGCCGAAGCCACCCTGGACGGTGAGGCCGCCGGTCTCGCGGGAGCCCAGCGAGTTGGCTGCCAGCTCCAGGCGGAGCTGGGTCGGCAGCAGGCCCCAGGTTCCGCCGACATAGGGGATCGCGCTCGGCAGCACCACATGGGCGTCCAGGGGGCGCTCCGGCAAGGCATACACCCCGCTATAACGCACGTGGTCGCCGCGCACCGTGGGCTGCAGGTTGAAGCTGCGGGCCCATGGCGGCACCGGCACGAGCGTCAGCGTGCCCAGGCCATCCTGGCGCGCAACACGACCATTCAGTTCGGCCTCGACACTGAGCGGGAAGGTGCCGGTGCCGGGGATCGAGGTAAGCGGCAGATCGAGCGTGGCGCTGGTGCCGGCGACGGTCATCGGTAGCGCTTGAGCGCCGACGAACAGCCGCGCAGTGCCAGGCTCGGCGGCGTCCCAACCGACAACGGCACTGTAACGGTTCGTCACCGGGATGCCAGCCAGAAAATTCTGGCGCAGCGAGCTGCTGAGGCCCTGCACGCTAGGCTGCGGGGCGCGGGTGAGGCTCCAGGTGCGCGAGATGGTGGCAGAGGTGACCACCACATGCTCGTCGGAACGGAGTAGCTCAAGCGGTGTCTCGTAGACCTCATTCTCACCGTAGAGCAGGCGGAAGTCACCAGCGATCGTGCGACCCTGGGGCGGCCCGCCGAGGCTCAGCTGCCAGGTTGCCGGCTCGGACGTGCCGGGGTTATCGCCGGGACAGGTGTAGTTGTTGATCGTACCAGGGCTTGAGGGCAGGTCGATCCGCGGCTGGCCATTGGCACCGGTGGTCAGCACAGCGTTCGTCTGGCCGCGGGTGTCCGTCCACACACAGTCGATCTTGTTGCCCGTGGAGAAGGAGATGGTGCGGTTGTAGGTGTAGCGGATCGCGTTAGCGCTCACCGAACAGCCGACGTTGAGCGTCAGTTGGCCGCTGTCGTCGACGCGCACCGAGGTGGATGGGCCGTCGCCCGTAGGGCGGTAGCTATAGCGGGCCGTTCCGGTGAGCGTGCCGCTATAGGTGCCATAGGGTAGCACCTCCTGGCAGCCAGCCGCTCGGCTGGGTGCTGCGGTGGTGAGCGCGAGAGTGCAGAAGAGGGCAAGGAGTGCGACGCAGGTGAGGAGTCGGTACATATAGTCTACCTCCGGCAGATGCTGGCGGCGCCCGAGAACACGGGCGGTCGTGGAGAATCGCTGCTTGCCACTCTACCAGGTCGACTTGGGCTTGACTTGACATTTTCTGCCAATACGGAACTCGGGAAAACCCCACCATAGTGTACGATACTGGCTGCGGGCAGCAGCGTAGGCATGATGCAATGGTGATGTGCGATGAATCTGATCTTCCTGGCCTTCGAGATCATAGTTGGGGTGCTGTTCGCTCTCTGCCTTCGCCACGCCTGGCACCGCGGTCACCATGTGGCCTGGCGGCTCGTCGTGGGTGTCATCTTCGGACTACTGCTGGAGTGGGGCACCATCCTCCAGCTAGACGCCTACAGCTACGGCAACTTCACATTGATGCTCGGTCCCGTCCCGGTCGTGATTGGGGTCGCCTGGGGCGTCATCGTCTACAGCAGCCAGCTCTTTTCAGACCGCACAACATTGCCCGTCTGGGCGCGGCCGGTGCTCGACGGGCTCCTGGCTCTCAGCATTGACCTGGCGATGGATGCGGTGGCGATCCGGCTAGGGATGTGGAACTGGGGAGTAGGGTCGACACTGACCTACTTCGGGGTGCCCTACGCGAACTTCTGGGCCTGGTTCTGGGTAGCCAGCTCATTCTCGGCAGGGGTACGGCTACTGGCCAATGGGCGGAGCTGGGCCAGCCGCTGGCTCGGCCCGCTGGGGGCGCTGGCGCTGGCGCTGGCAGTGGTACTGGCGACCAATCGCCTGATTGTTTCGCTCTACCCGCTGGGTTTCTATGTGCAGGCGGTGGCGCTGCTGCTGGGCGGCGCGCTGGCCCTGGTGCTGGCCCTGCGGCCCCGGTTGCTGCCCAGCAATGACGCCTGGCTCAGCCTGGTCGTCAGCCTGGGCTTCCACCTCTCCTTCCTGTTCGCCGGGCTGCTCACAGGGGTCATCCTCGCGCCGCCCGCGCTGCTCGTGGTCAGCCTGCTTATGTTGGGGCTCAGCCTGTATCTGCATCGGAAAGATTGGATCGTCATGCCCATGATGCGGTAGGATGAGCTTTGATGATTCTTCCCTCGCGAGGAGCACCCACAACGATGAGCGATGACACACCCTTGTCCGCACCTGCGGCTGATGCTACGCCAGCCCCTGCCTCTGCCCCCACCATGCGCCGAATCTGCTGTATAGCCGCACCCCGCCGCCGTGCGCCCTCGCTTGCTGACCAGATGCGGGCTGTGGCGGTGTGGGCACAGATATTCGAAGGGGCAAGGGCCGTGCGGGACTCGGCACCGGAGGAGTCTGACGACCTGGGCGCGCCTGCCGCGCCGTAAGCCCGCGCGACGGCGAAGGCAGCACGCTGGGCACCACCTGGGCGCACCAACAACGCGACTCGTTGTGGGAGGGGCAGGTCGAACAAAATGGCGTGTTGCACGTTTTCTTAAGCTGTGGTATACTCCCCCAAGTCAGTGCGGGAGTGGCTCAGTTGGTAGAGCGACACCTTGCCAAGGTGTAGGTCGCGGGTTCGAATCCCGTCTCCCGCTCCATTTTTACGGCGTCAGGACGCGGCAAAGCCCAAAGCTCTGCCGCGTTCGTGATTCTGAAAACCTTTGACTCTAGAGCAGATAGTCCAGGGCAAAGCGGTGGCTGCCAGTGAACGAGCGCAGAAAGCCGACGGCGTCTTGCCGGCCCGTGAGCGAGAGCGCGGCCAAATAAAGGCCGGCGGCTCACCCCGTGGTGCGCCGCTCCAACGCGGCGATCGCCTCCGGCGGGAGGTCAAGCCCCATCGCCCGATTGAGCAGATCGGCCGCCTCGTCGAGGGTAAGGGAAGCGGTAGGTACAATCTGGGATGAGGAGGAATGGACGTGGGAATTGCACCCATGACAACGAAATCCCGACCCTATCCCACCAGGATTTCCTGTCGCTTCCAGGGAAAACAAGGCTATATCATTCTGGATCAAATCCGCACCGTTGACCAACAGCGATTACAAAAACGACTTGGACGCATTGATCAACAGACACAACACGCCGTTCTTGACACACTAGCGGAACTCTTCGCTGAGTAATGACCGGCGTTTTTCGCTATGTTGGCACACAACTCCCGGCAGAATGGGATAGCCCCACACACGGGGGGCGCCGTGCGTGGGGGGCACGTAGGGGCGTAGCAGCTACGCTGCCACGCCCCTACCACCGCGCATTCCTACCACCGCGTCCCTATCGCCGCGTGAAGGGCAGATAGAGGCGGTAGCCGGTTGTGCCGTCGTCGAGCGGGGGGACGCTGCCCACTCGCTCGTCGGGCACGGCGGACGGGGCCACCAGCGGCTCCGTCGGCAACGGCTTCTCCTCGGCCAAACCGCCCTGAATCGCCTCGGCGAGCCCTGCCGGGGCGGGGCCAATCGCCGTCGTCAGCCGGTACGTGCTCGCGCTGTAGCCGTACACCTCCACCTGGTAGATCCCCGCCCCCACCGCGCTCGCCGGGATGACGATCTGCTCGTCGGCGCTGCCGGCCAGGTTGCTCACCCGTACCGCTGCCCCGGCCTGCGGCGACCAGACATACAGATCGGCGTCGCCGCTTTGCACGTCCACGTTCACCCGGAACTCCTGGCCCGCCACCAGCTCGTAGCGGTAGATCCGCGTCTGCCCACGCGCCAGGCGGTCGTTCACCCCTTCGTAGGTGACCATGCGCGCCTGCCCCAGCGAGAGGTTGTTGGCGTTGTCACGCGCGCGCACCTGGAGATAATGCACCCCCGCCAGCGGGCTCACGGTCCAGCGGTAGTGCTCCGGCGTCTGAGTGTAACCCAGCCAGCCCGACTGGGCGATCGGCACCCAGCGCTGGACTGCTGGCTGGTAGACATACTCGATCAGATGGGCTGACCGTACCCCGCTCGCATTCGGCGGCGGGTCCTCCGCCGTGACATCCAGCGTCAGCTCGGGCTGCACCACCGTGCTGCCGTTCCCGCCATTCAGTCCCAGGGCCGTCATCTGCGGAGGCGTGCGATCGGCGGCAGCCGGCAGCAGCAGCATGGTGCGGCTGACCACATTGTTGCTACGGTCAGTCTCGGCGATCATGCCCTCCGGGTCGATGATCGCATAGAGCGTCACCTGCCCGGCGCCAGTCAGGGTCAGGCTGAGCGGGGTCGTCTCGCCGGAGGAGGACGGGTCGAGGAAGGGCACGCTGGCCGTGCCGAGCAGCGGGCCACTCGCCGAGTCGCGGCGGAAGGCGACCGCCACGTTTTCGAGGGTGGAGGTGCCGCCGTCGCGCTGCACCAGCAACCCAAACTGGAAGGGCTCGCCGGCCCGTGGTAGCTGCGGAGCCAGCCAGAGCTGCTCGCTACTGCTGGAGAGGTCGTCGCGGGCCGCGCTTCCATCCAGCACCGTGAAGGCCCCCACCAGGCTGGCCTGGCTGCCGCCGGGGTTGATTACCACCACATCATAGGTGCCCGGGGTGAGTCCCGCTGGCACCTCGGCCAGTAGCATGCCACTGCTGAGCCGCTGGCTGACGAGTTCGGTCGTGCCCAGGCGCACGCTGGCCCCTACGGCGAAGTTGGCCCCCTCGACGATCAGCTCGCTGGCCTGGTCATTCGCCGCCGCCTCGGGCAGGATGCTACGGATCTGCGGGGCGCTTGCCACGACCGTAAAGGCGTTGGGCAGGGTCGCGCTACGCCCATTGCTGCGGACAAACAGGTCGTAGCTGCCAGCGGGCAGACTGGCTGGCACGGTGGCCAGAAAGCTGCTGCTACTCTGGACGCGGATCTCGCTCAGGGCAAAGGTGCCGCCCAGTCCAAGCAGGCTGGCGACCGGTGGTGTGGTGGTACTGAAGCCGCTGCCAGTCACGGTGATCTGCGTCGCCTGGCCGACCGGCCCCTCACGCGGTGCGATCGACTGGATCAGATCGCCCTGGGGCGGCGCATCAACAGGCGTGGCTGTGAAGTCCTGGTTTGTCAGGTCGCCAGTGACGGTGATCGCCCGTGCGGCCGGGTCGAAGCGGAAGCCGCTGCGCGAAGGCGTCAGGGTGAAGCCGCCCGGCGGCACGCCGATGAGGATGTAGCTGCCATCCGCGCCCGTGGTCGTGCTGCGCGTCCCATCGGAAATCGTCACCCCCGCCAGACCAGTGCCGGCACTGGTCACCCGCCCGCTGACCCGGTAGATCACCGGGGTGGCCGTGGGCGTATTGGTGGCGGTGGGCGTATTGGTCGGCGTCGGTGTGCGGGTCGCCGTAGCGGTGGGTGTGTTGGTCGGCGTCGGCGTGCGTGTCGCGGTCGCCGTGGCGGTGGGCGTGTTGGTCGGCGTCGGTGTGCGGGTCGCCGTAGCGGTGGGTGTGTTGGTCGGCGTCG
>CAZQCG010000048.1:0-770 GCA_964592425.1 uncultured Chloroflexaceae bacterium | reverse complement strand
GCGTGCGTGTCGCGGTCGCCGTGGCGGTGGGCGTGTTGGTCGGCGTCGGTGTGCGAGTCGCCGTGGCGGTGGGCGTGTTGGTGGCAGTGGGCGTATTGGTGGGTGTGTTGGTGGCGGTGGGCGTGTTGGTGGGTGTGTTGGTCGGCGTGCGTGTCGCCGTGGCGGTGGGTGTGTTGGTCGGCGTGCGTGTCGCCGTGGCGGTGGGTGTGTTGGTGGCGGTGGGCGTGTTGGTGGCGGTGGGCGTGTTGGTCGGCGTCGGTGTGCGGGTCGCCGTGGCAATCACGGTGGCGCTGAAGTCCTGGCTGGCCAGGGCCTCGGTCACGGTGAGAGTCCGGGTGCTTGGCGTGAAGGTGTAGCCCGCCAGACTGGGGGTCACGACGTGGGTGCCGGACGGTACCTGGGTGAGGGTGTAGACCCCGGTGGGATCCGTGGTGGCGCTGCGGGTGCCAGCGGAGATGGTTACCCCCGCCAGGCCCACGCCGTTCCGCGTGACCTGCCCGCTGACCGGGAACGTCAATGCGAATGGATCACGCGGCACCGTCACCTGGCCGGAGGCGTTGTTCCCCCAGCAGCGCAGGGTGCCGCCCGCCGTCAGCGCACAGGTGTGAGACTCACCCGCGCTGACCTGGCTGACCGCCCCGAGGTCGGCTGGCACCGTCGCCTGGCCGTAGTCGTTCCACCCCCAGCAGCGCAGGGTGCCGCCCGCCGTCAGCGCACAGGTGTGAGACCCACCCGCGCTGACCTGGCTGACCGCCCCGAGGTCGGCTGGC
>CAZQCG010000047.1:0-31164 GCA_964592425.1 uncultured Chloroflexaceae bacterium | reverse complement strand
TGCGCGTGCCTTAACCTTTCACCATTAACCCACGTGTCCGCCCGCCATGCGCCGCATGGCGGCATTGACCACGCGGCAATGGCACCATGCGCTGCGGCGCGGGCGGGCACACCGGCCCGCCCCTACGCCATGGATGCGCTGCGGCGGGCGGTGCGGTGCAAGAACCTACGCCGCACCCTTATGGGTAGCAGCGTGCATCAGATTTATTACGCCCAGGGCTCCTTGAACCATAACATAAGGTGAAATGTGGTAGGATACGGCGTGGTTGGATAATCTAGGTTGGGAGGGAAACGGTGCGCTTCAAGAATGTCGTGATCGAGGGACTGGGCTACGAGATGGCCCCGCACCGGATCAGTTCAGACTGGCTTGAAGAGCAGATCAGCGCAACGATGCGACGAATCCACTTCCCACGTGGGCAGTTGGAGCTTCTCTCAGGCATCCGCGAGCGGCGTTTCTGGGATCCAGGCACCCGTCCCAGCGAGGTCGCAACGCTTGCGGCGCGCAAGGCCCTGGCGGCAGCAGGGATTGAGCCAGCCCGTATCGGCATTGTGATTAACACCTCGGTCTCGCAGGATTTCCTCGAGCCCTCGACAGCCTGTTTTGTCCATCGCAATCTGGGGCTGGCAGCGCATGCACTCAACTACGATCTGCGCAACGCCTGTCTGGGCTTTCTCAACGGGATGGAGATTGCTGGCCTGATGATCGAGACGGGGCAGATCGAGTATGCCCTGATCGTTGACGGTGAGGGGGCGCAAGAGGTGGTGATGGCGACGATCAACCGCCTGCGCCGCCCTGAGGCAACGATTGAGGATCTACGCGAAAGTTTCGCCACGCTGACCCTGGGTTCAGGCGCAGCGGCGATGGTGCTGGCGCATACCAACTCAGCCCGGCACAAGCACCACCTCAACGGCATCGTCTCGCTGGCCGCCACCGAGTACAACCAGCTCTGCATCGGCCAGGCCGAGCAGATGCGCACCGACGCCAGCGCCCTGCTGATCGCCGGGGTGGGGCTGGCGGTACGCACCTGGCAAGTGGCCCACACGCTCCTGCCGAACTGGAGTGACGAGCAGATTGCGCTCTACGCGCCGCACCAGGTCAGCGCCCGGCATATGGCAGCCGTCGCCGAGGGGCTAGGGATCAGCGCCGACAAACTCTTCCTCAACTTCCAGTGGCTTGGCAATATCGGCCCGGCCGCCCTGCCGATCAGTCTGGCCCAGGCTGCCGAGAGCGGACGCCTCAAACCAGGCGATCATGTTGGCCTGCTGGGGATTGGCTCAGGGCTGAATTGTTCGATGATGAGCGTGACCTGGTAGGGGCGTAGCAGCGCATAGCGCTGACGCCCCTACTGACGGTGGCGGGCGGCCCGTACCCGGCCCCCACCGTGATCGGTTTATTCACGCACCGTCACAAGCAACGTCTCACGGCCCTCGCGAGCCCCGCTGCTGGCGCTACCGTTATTCGCAGTGAGGTAGAGCATGACCCCGCTCTCGCTGGAATTAGTACGTGAGCCGGTGTCAGTCACGACCAGGTTGGCGCTGCTGCCGGCGGGGATGGCGGTGATCGTCGCGTTATAACGTTCGCCACCCGGAGCGAAAGTAATTTCCTTGATAGCGTCGGTAAGAATGTTCCCGGCGTAGAAGTCGTAGGCGCTCACGGCGGCATTAACTGGCTGACCAAGGGCCGGGGCCAGCAGCGCACCGGTCGGGTTAGTTGTATCCTGGAATTGCACAGCACAGGCGCGCAGCAACCAGTTAGCGCTTTCAAACTGGTGCTCGCCATAGAAGAAGGCTGAGGCTGCCCCGGTACGCAAGTTAACCACCCAGCTGTAGGTGCGCCCATCGGTGATGTTGTTGAGGGAGCCGTCGGCGTTGAGCAGGGCAAAATCAGCGACCCCGTCACGATTAGTGTCAAGATCGATCGCAAACTGGCCAGGGGTGAAGCCGTGGGTTTGCCGATAATGGGTATTGACTGCAAACTCGAGCAGGTAATTGTCGACACCATCCGCTGGCGTAGGGCAGATACCGTTACCGTCATAGGTTGCGTAGCCAACTGCCCGCAGGTCATTCAGGCTGATCTCGCTACCGCTACCCGGCGCAGCTTCGATCCCACTGGTGCCAATCATGGCATAGGTATTGAGATAGGCCGCGCCACTGCCACGATTCTCATATATGGCTGGCGTAGCGACACGTACACTGGCTGGGCCACGGACATCACCGGAGAGACGTGGTAGCACCTGCCAGGGCATAGTGATCGTATTGGCTGAATTGCCGCTGGCGTCCTCCAAACGCAGGTAGCCGTCGTACTCAAAGACGCTCAGCGCATCACCGCTGGCCCCAAGGGCACCCGAGTCGAGCGCCCACTCGCGCAGTTTGCGACTGTCGATATTCACACGCACGGTCATGGTGCGCTGACCACGAGCAGGCACGCGCACACTGGTAGGCGTGCTGAGGCTGACAGCACCGTTGAGGGCATCATCGCTGAAGCGCAGGCTACTGGCGATATTCAGGGTGAGGGGCTGGTCGCTGTAATTACGCACCACGACGCGCCGCAGACGCGACGTGATCGGCTTGAAGGCATCCACAAAGCCGAAGGAGATCGCCCCACCCCGGCTGACCTGCTCCCAGGCGGCGATCTGGGTGGCCACAGCGCGATTGATACGCACTTCGCCACCACCGATGCGAGTGATCGCTGCCAGGCTCCCACCGGTCGCCTGGGCGGTGTTGTAGATGGTTGTCTCACCTGTATTCATCAGGCGTGCTTTGAGCTCAAGGGGCGAGAGTTGCCAGTCGGTGGCATCGTGAAGCAGGGCCGCCGCACCGGTGACCATGGGGGCAGCTCCGGAAGTACCGCCAAAAGGTTCGTTGCCACTGCCGGAGCCAGCCACCGCTGAGAGTGAGGCACCAGGGGCACCGATCTCTGGCTTGATGATCTGGCCGAACTGCACCTGATTACCGTAAAACATCTGGCCAAGCGTCGGCCCGCGTGAGGATGAACCAACCATGGTGCCAGCCAGCGAGGGCCAGTTGGCCGGATCAAAACGGAGGGTTACGCCCTCGGTGAGGCCACTGCGCAGCAGGTTGGCGTTGGTCTGGCTGATCATAAAGCCAGGGATGGTCGGGTCGCCGCCACTGAACCCCCCGGCAAAGGGATCACCGGGGGTAACCAGGCCGATGATACCAGCGAGGCCGCCCCCGTCCGCGATATTGCTGATCTTCACACTGAAGCCACAGGTGCCGCGGTCAACCAGAACGATCCTACCACTGAGCGAGCCAGCGGGGAAAGGCGTGCAGCCGAGCCGGTTGCCCCCCGCGCCGTCACCGTACTGGAGCGGGCCTTCAAGCGCGCTGGTGGGCAAGACCGACCATGGCTGGAAGACGCCGGGGAGTGTACCGGCAAGTGAGGCCGGGCTGACGATCTCGAGCAGGGGCAAACGTGCCGAGGGGACTTCGGTCTGGGCGACCGCAAGCGCCGTGCGTGCCGCCGAGGGCGTCCCGACGACATAGGGCTTATCGGCGCTGTTGCCCGCCGAAACGACCGTGAGCACGCCAAGGCTGGTTGCGTTATCAACGGCGAGAGAGAGTGAATCGGCATAGTTGAGCCCATACGAAGAGCCCAGTGACATATTGATGATCTGGGCGCTATCGCTGGTATCGCCATCACCGTTGGGGTCAACGGCGAAATCAAGTCCCTGGAGCAAGGCTACGCCACTGCACGAAGTTGAGACTGCCGAGCAGACCTTGATCGCATAGAGGCTGACTTCGGGGGCTACACCCTGGGCCCCGCCAATAATATCGGCGACGTGGGTGCCATGGCCACCGGCACAGGTGCCGCTGCTGAGACCACCGACACCACAGTCGATCGGATCATCATCGGGAGCAAGCGGGCCGTCTGGCCAGGCTTCGCCGACAAAGTCATAGCCGACAACAACACGGGCCGTGGGGAAGAGGCTATCGCGGGTCGTATTACGCAGGTCGGTCGGGCTACTACCGTAGGCTGCCTGGTAGGCCTCCACAGTACCAACCCCGCCAAAGGCTGCGTGGGTATAGTCGATACCACTATCGAGCACAGCGACACGCACATCACGGCCACGGAAGCCAGCCGCCTGGATCTCCGGTGTCGCTCCGATATAGGGTACCGTCTCACTCAGGTCAAGCTGATAATCCACCAGGGCTTTAATTGCCGTCACCCGCGCATCGGCGGCAAGATCATCAAGAGCACTTACATTCATTTCGAAGATGACTGCATTGAGCAACATCTGCATATGTCCGAGGAAGATCGCACTCGGATCAAGCACCTGCATCGCAGCAATAAAAGCCTGCTGTTCCTGCACCACCCGCTGGCGTTGATCCAGACCCATATTCAGAGTTGGACTCTCTGCCAGATGCACTACAACCGTCACCCGGCCACTTGCTTCAGACAGGCGGGAATCAAGCTTGTAGTCCGCAGTCAGCGGTTGGGCCAGCAGAGCATTGCGCAACGCAGCCGGGGGGTTGCGCACCCGACCGTCCTGGGCCCGGACATTCGGCGCAACGGCCAGGATCATAGCAAGCGTCGTTGTGAGCATGATGAGCCACCCGGCTCGTTTTCCGAAGACCATGGAGCCCTCCTGGAATGCTATTGATGATGGGAGTGAACGTTCAGGCGTAAGAGAAGGATTTAGGAGATAGCAAATAGAAAATAGCCCGAGCGCATCAGGACGCGGCGAGTGACGCTGAACGGTAAACCAGCCCGAAACCTTGTCTAAGTTCCGAAGACAGGCCGACTCTGTCGAGACAAAACAACAAATCACCGTTGACCGGCAACCGACAAAGACTCCAGCCCTCAGACTGCAGTTGCGGCAACCACGCCGCGTATTTACCCCACTAACGTTACCTCCAATAGTACGTCGTAGGGGCGTCGATTGTCAAGATAACTACAGCCTAAAACACAGAGATAATAATTTCGTTATCGATTTTCATGCTCTCTGGCTTGTTTTTACAAGATCCAAAAGATGATTCTTTCATTACTCATATCATACGGGATGGGCGCAACGCGTTATGCCCCTCCTGGCTGTAGCATCCCAAGATGGAACTCTGCGTCCGGTTCAGGCGTTCTCTGCTATAAGGACAAACAAAGGAGGTGGCCTATGTCACGTCTATTGCTACTGATCGCCGTGCTGCTGAGCCTGACTGGCTGTGGTCAGCGTGAAAGCGCGGCATCTGAGCCTGAACCAGCCACGACCACACCGGAGGCAACGGACGCCACGCCAACCCCGCTGGCTCCCACTCCCAGGGCAACACCGGCGGCAGCTAGCTCTCCGCCGACCCTGGCAGCACCGAGTGCCACGCCGCCGCCGGGGCCAGCAACAAGCACAGCCGAGCCGGTGCCAACCACAGCGGCGGCCCCGGTCACCCTACCTACCGCAATGTCCTCAGTGCCAACGCTGGGGCCGGCCCTTACCAGCGAGGTACCAGACGATCTGGTAGCCCGCATTAGCGACGACCTGGTCGCCACTGAGGGCCTCGATCGGGCAGCGCTCATACTGGTGCGTGGCGATGCGGTCACCTGGAGTGACGGGTCACTCGGCTGTCCCCGACCAGGTATGGCCTACCCACAGGTGTTGACGCCGGGCTATTGGGTGGTATTGGGAGACGGCCAACGCACCTATGACTACCGGGCCACCGCACGAGGCCGTTTTGTGCGTTGCGCTGACGCCCCGCCGCCACAACCGGGTGTACCACCGCCAGGGGCAGTCCCAGGGATCGACGGGGCGCTCTGAGGAAGAGGTAGTAGAGTTTTCTGATCTGAAGAGAAGAGGAGCTTCAGGCGTCTGGGGCACTGCCAGCGCGCTGGATCACGCCACGCTTCTGCCAATAGCGAACCAACCCCAGCCAACTCAGGTCAGTGCCGCCCGATTGCTGGTCAATCGTCACCCGCTCCTCTTCCGACAATGCGGCAAGTTCGGCACTGGCCTGGGCGGCAAGAGCCACCATCTGGCTGGCCTGGTCGGTGCCACTGAGCATGCCGGTGCGCACGATCTGGCTCCAGTTGAGTAGCCGCTCGCGGAAGTCCTCAAGGTGGAACTGCACATCGTCATAGGCACCAAAGTGGGTGAGCATCAGCCAGTTGGGATGCAATGAGCCGATCAGGTCAACCGAGTGAACCCAGGCTTCCAGATCAACATCGGGCGGGGGCGTGGCGGGCCGGGTGAGCTTGAGCAGCGGCAGGCGCACACCGAGGGTATCGCCAACAAAAGCTGCGCCACTCTGCTCATCAAGCCAGATCAGGTGGTGCTTGGCGTGGCCGGGGGCATCATAGGCGCGCAAAGAGCGCCCACCGATGCGCAGGGTCTCACCGCCCTGCAGGGTAAGGATCGCCCCGGCGGGGACGGGGATGGTGCGCCCCCAGAGAGTCTCAAGTTGATCGCCCCAGAGCTGGGTGGCACTATTGACGAGACGCGAGGGATCGATCAGGTGGGCAGCACCCTGCTGGTGGACATGCACCTGAATAGCAGGGTTGCGTTCCAGAATGAGCCCGGTGGCCCCGGCGTGGTCGAGGTGAATGTGGGTCAGCAGGATGTGGCGGATGTCGGCCAGAGTCAGATCATGCTGGGCCAGATCGGCCTCAACTGCTGGCAGGGTGCCCGCCGGGCCTGGATCGACCAGGGCTGGCTCATCACCAAGCAGTGCGTACGTCGCCACCACACGCGTTCGACCCATGTGGTGGGTGTCCAGGATCAGCACGCCATCGGGGTAGTTGCTTGTGTTCATGGCCTGAATGATACCTCACTTTGCTATGCTATAAAGATGGCCCAGGGATGGTCACGGTAGCGGGACAGGGGTCAAGGTCGTCACCCAGGCGGTGTAGAGTTGATCTAACTCACAGCTACAGGCAGTCTCAGCAGCACGGAGCAGGTCAGGGCCAGCGATCTCGCGGTAGCGCGAGGCGGTGAAATAGCCGTTGAGGAAACGCCCGAAGGCCGCCTCACCGATCTGGCGGCGCAGGGCGTGAAAGAAGAGAGCCCCCTTGTCGTAGACTACGGACACATAGTTGCCCTTCAGCGCCGAGGGCGGCGTGGCCAGGGGGGCATCACGCCCTTGCGCCTGTAGGCGGCGGTAGCTGTCACGATAGGCATCCAACTCGGCGCGGGCAAATTCAAGCTCGCCCTGCTGCTCATAGTAGATCACCTGGGCATAGCTGGCCAGGCCCTCGTCAAGCCAGGCTTCACCCTGAGCATCATTGCCCACCAGGCTATACCACCACTGGTGAGAAACTTCGTGAGCGATGGTTGTCTCAAGATCACGCCCAGCATCCCGGTAGAGGGTCTGCTCGATCAGCACGACGCCGGGGTACTCCATGCCCAGGAAGGTCGTCATCGCCCCCTGTACCACCTCAAACTCACTCAGGGGGTAGGGGCCGTAGCGCTGGTTGAAGCTGGTGAGGGCCTCGGCAGCGACACGCAGGGCCTCACGCCCGGCGCTGGCCATCCCCTGTTGGTAGTGGCTGACCACCCGCACGCCATCAACAGTGGTGCTGACCTGGTCAAGTGTGCTGGTAGCCCCAAGGTAGAACTCACGCTGCGGCCCGCTGACGAAGCGCTCACGGCGCAGACCATCGCTCAGGGGCTCACTGGCGATGCGTACCCCTGTGCTCACCAGATCCCAGGCGACCGGGGCCTCAACGGTCACATCATAGAGCGCAGTGGCGGTCACGGCAAAGTCGCCGCGGCTGCTGATCGGGCGGCGGTCCCAGCCGATACCGGCAATGTTGCGGGCCAGCACAGGGTAAAAGCCAGCCAACGACCAGAGGCCGGCCTCCTGGTTAAAGGCCCCAAAGCTCGATCCACTGGCATTGCGCGGGGTGCGGGCGACAAAGCTGAGCTCAGCACTGGTGCTGGCCCCGGGGGGAAGCGGGCGGGGCAAGGCGAGCCAGAGCAGACGGTCACCCTGCTCGGTGCCCGAGTTAACCGGCTGGCCATCAAGCGTCGCCCCGATCACATCAAGGCGACCACCAAAGTCGGGATGATTGGGGTAGAGCTGAAAATAGAGCCGCGTATAGGGCTCTTGCGAGCGATTGGTGAGCTGCAGACGCAGGGTGCCGCGCACACGTCGATCAGTGGGGCTGAGTACAACATTGAGGGTGTAGCGATCCCACTCGGCGGCACGTCCAAGATCGCCAGCATACGCAGGCAGCATAGCTGCCGCCTGAGCGGCCAGAAAGGGGTCAGCGGGAGTCTCGCTGGAGGTGCCACCTGGCGACAGCGCACGCGCGACCGCCACACCAGCGAAGCCGGCCAGGAGCAGCGTGGCCAGGAGCAGAACAAGGGCGAGGTGGGCAAAACGGGCAGGTGAAGCAAGCATAACGTAGGGTGGGGGAATTGGCGCTGGTAGGCGGATTAGAAGCATGCTACCTTGAGCATGATCACCTTCCTACTCTACCACACCCAGGCTGGGGGCCGTTTGCAACGGACGAGAGGAGCAGTGTGATGACAGCTAAGAAACGCCAACGGCTCGATCCGGGCGCAGCACCTGCGCCTGAAGACGAGACGCTCTACACGCGCTTTTGTAGCGCCCCGCGCCCGCTGCACCCGCTTGGTGAGCCACGCCTGACCCATGCAATGCTGGTGGCAACCTGGATCGGGCGGCTAGTTGAGCCATTGCCGCATCAGCGGCGTGGGCCACACTCATAGGGAAGCCCTTAGCCCCACACGATCACATGCAGTTCGGGTGGGCCGTGAATGCCGAGGGAGAGGGTCATCTCGATATCGGCGGTGCGCGAGGGGCCACTGATCAGGGTCAGGTTGCTGGTCGAGTCGAAGAGGGCTGCCCCGTGCTGGCGGCGTAAGAGGGCCAGGGCTTCGCCCAGGCCACGCACGATCTGATCGGCGCGGACGATAGCAATATGGGCCGGGGCAAGGAGCGAGGCAAGGCGCGGGCGGCCTGGGCCATGCAGCAGGGCCAGGCTGCCGCTCTCGGCGATGGCGCAGGCCACACCCGAAAGGCAGATCGGAGCCGGCTCGAGGGTTTGCAACTGGGCCTTGCGGGTCTCGCCGCGCACAGCTGGGGCGAGCATGGTGACACCTTGCTCGGCGAGCATGGCCGCAAGGCCGGGTAGGCCAATGGCTTCCAGATCCCAGGCGAGGATCGTATGGGCAGCCCGTTCGTGCAAGAGGCCCGCGAGGGTCGCAAGGGCCTGCGCGGCATCGGCCACCAGATAGGCCCGGCCTTCGAGCCTGGCCAGTTCGGCGGCAAACTGGGCAGGCAGGTCATCAGCGGGCGGCAGGACATAGGGCGGTGGGTGATGGGGAGCTTTGGCAGCTTCAGCCTCAAGCCAGGGGCGACTGGAAGCCAGGCTGCTGCGCAGGGTCGCCAGGATCTGCTCACGGCTCATAGGGGTTGATCTCCCTTCTGACGCTCTTTTTCGCGCTCTTCCCAGATTTCAGTAAAGGATTTTTCAGGGAGAGTCGGAAAATCGCGCTGGCTGGTCCAGAGATGCATGGGCGGCGGCAGATGCCTGATCCGGCCTTTGCGCCCGAAGAGACGCCCACCGAGGCGGGCTGAACGCCCAGCCGCCCGGTAGAGAGCCGGGCTCTTCATCATGGTCGCGTAAGCCTGCATAGCGGCCCGCTCGGCAGGGTGAGCCTTACCGGCCCTGACTGCGTCGGCGCGCAGGCGGAGGAGCATATCGGGGATGGCAATCCGCACCGGGCAGACCTCCTGGCAGGCTCCGCAGAGCGAACTGGCCTGGGGCAACAGGTGGCCCTCGGGCAGGTCGGGCTGCAACAACGGGGTGAGCACGGCCCCAATCGGGCCAGAGTAGACCCCGCCGTAGGCGTGACCACCGATGCTCTGGTAGACCGGGCAGGCGTTGAGGCAGGCGCCGCAGCGGATGCACATCAGCGACTCGGCGTAGGGGCCGCCCAGGATTTTAGCGCGCCCGTTGTCAAGCAGCACGAGGTGAAATTCCTCCGGGCCGTCCGCTTCGTCAAGGCGAGCCGGGCCACTGATGATGCTGGTGTAGACGCTCAGCTTCTGGCCGGTGGCCGAACGGGCAAGAACTTGCAGCATGACCCCCAGGTCATCGAGCTTCTCAACAATGCGCTCGATGCCCATGATCGCCACGTGGATGCGTGGGACACTGGTGGAGAGGCGGGCATTGCCTTCGTTCTCGACGACAACCACGGCACCCTCGTCGGCCACACCGAAATTGACCCCGCTGATGCCCATATCGGCCTGCAGGAAGCGCTGGCGCAGGGCCTGGCGCGCAGCACGGATCATCGGCGGCACCTCATTGGTGGGTGGCATGCCCAGATGTTCGGCGAAGAGCGCACTCACCTGCTCGCGGGTCTTGTGGATGGCCGGGGCAATAATGTGCGAAGGTGTCTCACCAGCCAGCTGGATAATATACTCACCCAGATCGGTCTCGACCACCTCCATACCGGCCTGCTCAAGGGCATGGTTGAGGTGGATCTCCTCAGAGGCCATCGACTTGGATTTGACGATGCGCTGCACGCCACGAGCGCTGGCCAGATCGACAATATAGCGCCGGGCAGCCTCAGCATCGGCAGCCCAGTAGACCTGGCCGCCGCGGGCCTCGACCTTTTCAGCCAGACGTTCGAGCAGTTCGTCGAGGCGACTGAGGGCGTGGGCACGAATGGCACGGGCCTGCTTGCGTAAGCCACCCTCGTCACTCAAGGCCCCAAGCGCCCCGGCCCGATTGCCAATAAAACGCGAGGTCGCCCGTTCGAGGGCCGTCTTGAGCGATTCATCATGCAGGGCGCTCTCGACCCGCTCATAGAAATGGAGACTCTCTGTGGCCATACTGGGGTTCCTTATTAGGACAAGGGGAGTGTCCTAGCGCCACTACATTTCAGATAAGGCACGGTACGCGGTACGCCCCCCTCCCAACCGCTCCCCGCTGGGGGGAGGAGCCAGGCACCCGCCCTCTGTGGGGTGGGTTTAAGGGTTGACAGAACAGCTGGGCGATGTACAGGTATTGGTGCTACTACAGCTTGCCCAAGATCAGGAGGGAGGCAGCACGGGCGTCCCGCGGGCAGCTTGCCCGCGCGCCCATGCCAAAACCCTCTGCGAATCTCTGGGTATCTGTCCTAGTGTAACATGTCCTGCGCCAGGGTGATCATGGCGGCGGGTGGGGTCGTACGCCCTTGCGCCCATGCGACGGGCTCGCTGACGGCCAGGGGTGCCAGGAGCGTGCGCAGGGTGACCTGTTCGGGCTCGTTGCGCAAGCCGAAGCTGGCGTACATACCCTCGACGCAGCTGGCCATGCGGGCAGCCAGGTTGCTTGCACCACGCAACTGGGTAATGCGGGCCAGGCCAGCCAGACAGTGGGCGGCAATGTCGCCAAGGTTGGGCAGGATGGTGTGGCTCAGGGCGGCCTGGAAATGGGCCGCGGCCGCCGAGGGGTCATCCTGATGCAGGGCCAGGTAGCCCTGGTTGCGCCGCACACGCACAATTGCAAAGAGCAGGCCCAGCTCGCCGTAGATCGCCAGGCTCGCCGCAAACTGATCGGCTGCGGTAGCAAGGTCGCCCTGCAGGGCCATGATGCGCCCCAGGCCATCGAGGCACTCGGCAAGCACCTCGCGGTGGCCGATAGCCCGGGCCAGGGCCAGGGTCTCCTGATAATGACAGCGGGCCTCGGCCAGGCGGCCCTGCAAGAGCAGCGTTTCGGCCAGGTTGGGCTGGCGCTCGGCGCTGCGCATGGGGTTACCCTGGGCTTCAGCCAGCCTGAGCGCCTCACGATAACATGCGACGGCCGCGGGGTAGTTAGCCTGATAGGCCAGAGCCATACCCAGATTGTTGAGCACCGAGCCGTGCAGGTCGGGATTGTTCAGGCTGGCGCTACGGGCCAGGGCCTGCCGGTGCAGATCGACCGAGCGGGCGTAGCTGCCGGGCACCCGCGCCAGGAGGCCCTGGAGGTTCAGGCAACGCACGGCACCATACTCGTCACCGACAGCGGTAAAGAGGGGCACGGCTGCATCAAGCAGGCGGTAGCAGCGCGGGTCGCTCTGCTGCGAGGCGAGGAAGCCGACAACATAGAGCGCCCTGGCCCGCAGGGCGATAGCCAGCGCGGGTGCGCCAGCCAGTAGCAACGCCTCAAGCGGACGCAGGTCGTCGAAGTAGCCACGGGTGCGCCAGAAGGGCAGCAGGGCCGCCGCAATGCGTGCTGCGCAGATGCCACCCTCGTTGGCAAGCGACCAGGCGATCGCGGCGCGCAGGTTGGGCAAGTCCTGATCGAGCCGATCGAGCCACTCCGCTGCGGCAGGGCCAGCCAGGTGGGCCTGAGCCTGCTCGGCCAGGTCGGCGAAGTAGGCCGCATGGCGGCCCTGCCATAGGACATGCACACCAGCGGCGTCAAGTTGCTCCAGGGCGAACTCGCGCAGAGTGGCCAGCAGCGCAAGACGAGGGCCATCCTGCTGTACCAGGCTGGCCTCAACCAGACGGGCCAGGTGCGCCGGGCTACCCATACTCAGCGCCAGGGCGGCTGCTTCGTCACAGCCGCCGACAAAGACGCCAAGGCAGGCAAAGAGCTGTTGCTCGGCACCATTCAGCAGATGATAGCTCCAGCGGATCGCCTCGCGCAGGGTGCGCTGGCGCGCCGGCAGGTCACGCGGCCCTTCGACGAGCATGGGCAGGGCCGGATCGAGCCGGGCGAGCAGTGCGGCAGGCCCGGCCTGATCGAGGCGGGCGGCAGCCAGCTCGATCGCCAGGGGCAAGCCGTCGAGACGCCGACAGATCGCAAGCACGGCTGGCAAACGTTCACGGTCGAGCCGGAAGTCCGGATCGTAGGCGCGGGCACGGTCGGCGAAGAGGCGCACAGCCGCCGAACGAGCCGCCTCGGCGGGCTGAGCCTCGGCGGGCAGGGCCAGGGGAGCCACCGGGAAGCTCTGTTCGGCACGCAGACGCAGGGGCTCGCGGCTGGTGACCAGGATCTGCAGCTGGGGGCAACCTTCGAGCAGCACGGCCGACAGGGGCGCAGCAGCGGCCAGGTGCTCGAAGTTATCGAGTACCAGCAGGCTGCGCCGGGCATAGAGCGCATCGCTGATCTGCTCAATCAGCGGCGCGTTGAAGTGCAGATGCAGGCCGAGGGCAGCGGCAAGAGCGGCGGGCAACTCCTCAGCGGCGGACAAGGGGGCCAGGGCCACATAGTAGACCTGCTGATCAAAGAGGGGCAGCAGGTCGCTGGCAGCCTGTTGGGCCAGGCGTGTCTTGCCAATCCCCGGCGGGCCGACCAGGGTCAGCAGGCGCACGCCCTCATCGATCAGCCGGCGGCGGATGGCGGTCAGGGCCGTCGTGCGCCCGATCAGCCGGTTGGGCGCAGCGGGGACTGCGCCGGGGCGGCGGCGGGGGGGCGTTAGTGCCGGGGCACCGGGCAGAAAGGCCGCCTGTTCAGCGAGGCTTGCGCCAAGCAAGGCCAACAGGCGCGGCAGCAACTCAGGTGGCGCGCGCCGCTCGCCTCGCTCAATCTTGCGTACCAGCGAGAGCGAACAGGCAATCTGCTCAGCCAGGACGGCCTGAGTCAGCCCGAGGGCGCTCCGGCGCAGACGAACCCAGTGGCCAAGGGTGGGATTACCGTACATCGTTCAGGGATGCGCGATACAGGATTTCAGCCCGCATACAAAAACTGTGTCACTTTTGTGTTACCTATTGTAGCCTGGGATGTGGTCTGATAGCAAAGGGGAAACTTGTGTAATCCTCCTCATCCTCAGGATGTCAAACATGCCCATCCTGCGCCGGCTTGTCAGCCATTCCAGCCTGATCTTGCTCTGGTTGGGTACGCTCGCACTCTACCTTGTGACGAGCGCCGCCATTCTGGACAACCCGGACGGGCGCAGCGCCTATTCCATGACGCGAGGGCTGGTCTTACGAGGCAACCTCAGCATCGAGCCGCAGGCGCAGCTTGACGAGATGTTTGAGCAAGCGGGGCGCGATGGGGCAATCTACAGCAAGTACGGGCTGGTTCAACCGCTGCTCCAGGTGCCCCTCTTTCTCGCCGGACAATGGCTTGCCGCTGGTGATCCGCTGAGCGCCACCCAGCATGCCGTCGCCCTATTGCATGCTTTTACCACGGCGACCAGCCTGGTTGTTCTGCAAAGCCTGGCCCGCAGTCTTTTTGGCTCGCCACGGATCGGGACAGCGATTGCACTGATCTATGGCCTGGCGACCATGGCCTGGCTCTACGCGACCCTGACCTACAGCGAGCCACTGCTGACCTTGGTTGTGCTGTTGATCTGCCGGGTCTTGCTGGCTGCCGAGCGGCATCCTTCGGCAAGGCCAGTGCTGCTTGCCGTAGCCGGAACGCTGAGCGGGCTGGGCATACTGACCAAATATCCGGCTGTCATCTACATGCCAGCCCTGCTCTGGTACGTCTGGAGCATGGAGATGGCTGGGAAGGCAGCCCCTGCGAACCGACGACGCAGAGCGAGTTGGCGCTCGCTGCTACCACTGGCCCCATTTGTGGCACCCTTGATCTTGGGCGTGCTGACCTTAGCTGGCTACAACCTGTGGCGCTACGGCGACCTGCTCAACACAGGCTATCACATCAAAGAGTTGACCCGCCTGCCCCGCCCGCCCTGGTATGGGCTCTACACACTCTTCTTCAGCCCCGGCAAGAGCATCCTGCTCTACGCGCCGCCGCTCATACCGGCCATGCTAGCCTTGCCGGGCTTTGTGCGACGGACAGGGGCTTTTGGACGCATGGTCATTGCGCTACTGATCACCTCGGTGCTCTTCTATGGCATTGTGCGCCCCTGGTCAGGGGCATGGTCGCCCGGCCCGCGTTACCAACTTCCGATGTTGCCACTAGCTCTGCTGGCCCTGGGCTTGATCTTCGAGCGCTGGAATACTCTTGCCACGTGGAAGCAACTGGGCGTGTTTGGAGCGATTGCTGCTGGCGTGCTAGTGCAAATCCCCCTGGTGCTGACCAGCTACAACGACACCCTGGTTTTGCTCCAGGTGGTGACGGGTGGGCAATATGCATGGGGCTTCTGGTTCTTCGATCCCGACTATATGCCCTTGAGCTGGCAGCTCCAAATCCTCGCCTCCGCCCTTTCACGCTGGATGGGTGCGCCATCACGCCTCCCAAGCCCGCTCCCCTTCTCCGTTGACCGTCCGGGTGAGCCGATTGACCAGCTTGTCTGCTGGTTTGCCCATCTGCCAGCCGGATCGCCATGGTTGCTGGTGGCTCTGAGCCTTGGCCTGCTGGCGGTTATCTGCCTGGGCCACCTGCTCCTCCGTAATCTAACGCTCTCGGATGGGAGCGGTGCGCTGTATAGCAGGAGGGCTTCACATGCGACGCTGGATGGTAGGAACGGTTGATTACCGCTGGGCGGTCGGGTTGCTGATCGTCCTGGCCTTAATTGATGTGATGGTGATCACTGCCTTCTGGAATACGCCGATCAATGTCTCGAACAACGCGACGATCTCCGATCGTCCGGCCCTGGCAGCCGATACGAGCGGGAAACTCCATCTGGTCTGGTCGGACACGGCGATCAACTATCCAGGCAACAGTGAAATTCTCTACCGCACCTCGACCGATGGCGGCCGCACCTGGACGAACGAAGGCAGCAGCAATCTCTCCCAAAGCGCCGAGCGTTCCATCCAGCCACGCTTTGCTGTCGCCGGCAACAACCGGCGGCTGGCCGCCTGGGCCGATAACGGCGACACCTACGCCCGCTTATGGAGTGGCAGTGACTGGCTGGCACCTGTACAGCTCTCAGCCAATGTGACGCCAACCCTGCAGATCTCGGCAGCAATCAACGAGGATGGCGTCGCCCTGGTGGCATGGACCGAAGGCTACGGTTCAATCAGCGGCTACAGTCTGGCCACCATTCCCGCCTCGCGTGGTTTCTACCGCCGCTGGAACGGCACAAGCTGGGGTGCTGCCCAGCCGCTTGCCGCCAGACTGGTGAGTCTGCGCGGCAACCTGGCCTACCTGGCCACCGAGCAGGGCACCCTGCTACGCTCAGACAATGCCGGACAGAGCTGGGGTAGCCCGATTAACCTGCCAACCAGCTACCGTGTACCTGAAGATATGCAACTCGATAGCACAGGCAGCTTACATATGGCATGGCTGACCAACAGTGCCCTGCTTGCCGGTAGTTACGATGGCGCTCGCTTCAGCCCGCCGGTCATGATCAGCTCGTGGGTGCAGATCCCCGCAAGCGATGCAAATAGCGAGCGCCAGGCCTTTAGCGGTGCCATTCGATCACTCGCCCTGGCAGTCAATAACCTGGATCAACTCGGCCTGATCTGGGCCGCACCCAATCTTGAAGGCAGCACCGCGGCCTATCGCCCGCAGGGCGTCAATGGGTTGGGCGGCAATGCTGGCTACCGGATCATGGCCAGCCAGAGCCTTGACGGGCGTACCTGGAGCGCCCCGCTGATGCAGGGTGAGCCGGGCGGTTTGCCTGCCATCACGGGTGTGCCGGGGCATAGCGACTTCTACGGAACATGGCGCTCACCTGGCCAGACCCCCGACGTCTTTGTGGCTGTCAATCAACGCCCCGAGCCACGCTACGTCGAGAGCTTCAACAATCCGGCCCGGCTCTTCGTCAAGGGTGCCGACGTGTTCAGTGGGAGCGTGCGCCTGAACAACAGTAACCCCCTGGCCTGGCCGCTCTTCGGCTTCAGCCAGAACTATGGCTCGTTGCTACGTGGCCAGGCTGGTCAGCGTGATCTGCTGATGCTTGACCAGTGTCTCACCAGTTTCAACACGCTGACTGGAGCAACGAGCGATCCAGGCGTGGATTTCTGCCTGCCCTTGATCAGCCCGCCTGGGAGCAGAATGAACTTCGTTGACGGGCTGGTGCAGAACGGGCAGGTCTACCTGCTTGGAACGGTGTCGATCTATGACCCGGTCAGGTTCACCTTCGTGACCAGCCCTACCCTGCTGGTGATGGATCTCGCCACCGGCATCCGGCGCGATTATGGGCGGCCAGACGGTCTACCGGACAGTCCGACCTTCGCCCCCGGCGCAGGCCTGGCGGTGACCCCCAGCGGCGAGGCGATCTACGCAGTTATCAACAACCAGCTCTACCGCTATACACTCGCCAGCAACAGCTGGAGCAATCTGAACCAGCCAGCGCGCTCGGTGGTGATCGCTGGCAACGGCACACTCTACATTGGTGATGGACAGCGTTTGTTGAGCAGCCCCAATGGGGCCAATTTCAGCGAGCGTGCCACCGATTTCAGCACGCGCCTGCTGCATATTGACCGTAACGGCTGCGTGATCGGCCTGGAGAATAGCCGTGCGGTCGCGAGCTTCCAGCCAACAGGCGGCACGGTGAACAACAGCGCAACGGCGCTTAACACGCTGCGCTACCTGCCCAGCGCCCTGAGCGAAGGAGCCGACGGGACAATCTATTTTGTCACGGGGCCAAACGGCCTGGGTGGCACGCTCACCAGCTACAGCTGCGCAACCAACCAGCTCGGTAACGTGCGCGATCTGCCCAACAATCGCCCCAGCAACCAAAAAGGCGGGATCGCCTTTGCTGCCGACAACCGGATCTGGATGGTGCTGAACGAGCAGCCGCCGGTGAATCCGGGTGAGAACCCCGTCTTTCTTGACCTGGTCGCCTACAATCCCCAGCCGCTACGGGGCGAGGTAGTCTCAGCACCGATCTTCAGTGGCAGCGAGACAACCGTATGGGGCACACTGAACTATAGCGTAACAGTGCCAAGTGGTGGCGGCTTCGCGGTAGACGTGCTCGATATGCAAGGTACCGTCATACGTGAGAACGTAGCCAGTGGGACACGCCTGGCTGACCTGCCAGCAGCGCCGGTACGTCTACGGGCGCGTATGCAGGCAACTACTGTCGCTGCAAGCCCGGTCTTAACTGGCTGGGAACTCACGTGGCAACTACTGGAACGACGAACAGGGCGCCTGGAAGCAACCGCACCGCTGACACTGACGACCGAAGATGGAGCTGTCAGCATCAGCTTCCCGGCGGGTGCCGTACAGCAGGCGACCACGATCAGCTACACCGAGCAACTCAGCCCCAGCCAGAATCTCGGCCAGCTACGTTTTGCCGGGCGTAGCTTCACGATCATCGCACGCAAGGCCGATGGGAGCGTAGTGAACAGCTTCAGCGCACCCTTCAGGCTCATCATCACCTACAGCGATGCCGAACTGGCGGCTGCCGGCATCACACCTGAGCAACTTGACCTGCACTTCTGGAACGGCAGCGCCTGGGTCTCGACCAATCCGGTGCTTGATCGGCCCAATCGCCGCCTGATCGCCACCCTCGACCATCTGACCGAGTTTGTGCTGGTAGGACGCAGTAGAAACAGCACCTACCTGCCGCACGTGCGCCGCTGAAGCGTGTAGGGGGAGACAAGGTTTCAATTGGCAGCTGCATCGGCGTGTGTCTACTCACTGAGACGAACAAGCAGCGTGGGCCGCCCGACGGCGTTCCAGTCGCCGGTATCGGAGGTGATAAAGTATTTGCCGCTGTGGTAGGCATTGTCGGCGGAGTAGAGGGCCAGGCGCAATGGCCCACCTTCGGCATAGGCCTGGGCGACGGCCCGCGAGACATCGAAGGTGCGTGGCACACCGGGAAAGCCAGCGAAGCCCGGTAGTGGATCGACCCAGCCTGCACCAACATTCTCGGTGGCCAGCGGGGCGTTGTTCCAGGTCAATGTCCGATCCGTCCAGTCTGTGCCCACCGTCAGCACCTGGATCAATGAGGGCTGAGCGTCCTCGGGCTGCGAATTGCCGAAGTGGTGCAGCAGGAGAGTGGCTGAGATCACGCTGCGCCCAGGCGGCAGACTATTGAGGGGGAAAGTGACGAAGTATTTTGAGAAGCAGGGCCAGTCGGCAATGTCCGACTGGTTCTGGATGTTGAAGTCGCCGCGCTGATCGTCCGGCACATTGTCGCGGGCATAGTTACCCCAGGCGCTCCAGTAATCAAGGCTACCCCCGCAGACGCTGCCGCCACCGGCGGCAACATCGGGTACCACGACACCGTTCAGCCGGTGGCGGATCATGTAGTCGCGGGTGTTGCTGCTCGGTGGAGGGGTGTAGGTGGGCAAGCCAAAGACGAGGCTGCTCCAGCTTGAGGGTGTGGTCAGGTTTGCGCCTGGTGGCCAGACCTGGTCGGCGATGGGCGTATTGGCGGCATCATCACGGTCGTGCAGCGCAAGCGCTATGCGCCAGGTTGTCCCATCAGGTGGGCGCGTGCTCAGACCCAGGCTGCTGAAGGGGATGCGGTAGCTGGTAGCCCACCCTTTATCGTCGAGGTTATCGTTGGCCTCGTTGATGCTGCGCCAGCCCGAACGAGTGCTGAAGGGCAAGCTCACCGAAGTCCAGGTGCCGCCGTTACCCCGGTAGGCTTGCTGGTAGGCCGAGCGCCCGTTCACTGGCTCGCGGCTGAACTGGCTGACCAGGCAGTAACTGTTGCTGCTGAGGCCCGCCTGGGTACCGCTGTCAAGGTAGAGGGTGATGGCGTCCCAGTTAGCAAGATCGGCAGCCTGAGGTGTCGTATCGTACCAGATGAGGCGATCAAAGACGGCCAGGTAGAGATAGAGCTCACTATTGCTGTAGCCGATGCGTACGTCGGTGTAATTCAGGCCTGGCGTCACCTGGCCGAACCAGAAGATCGCCAACTCGCTGAACTTGCTGTCAACGTCGGCAACCGCAAAATAGGGCGCATTGACCCGCAGGCTGCCTGCTGGTGGCGGAACTGGCGAGGCGGTCTGGGTTGGCGAGGCAGTACGGGTCGGCGAAGCAGTCGGAGCAGCAGGCCTCGTTGGGGTGCGGGTCGGCGAAGCAGTCGGAGCAGCAGGCCCCGTTGGGGTACGGGTTGGCGAGGCGGTGGGGGCAGCCTGGTTGGTTGCACTTGGCGTGGGGCAAACGGTTGGTTGAGGCTGGCTTGCTCCACGAATCACGGGCAGATAGACCTGCTGCGCTGGCGGGGTCTGGGCGGAGAGTGTCGTGGCCATGGCAGCCAGGAGCAAGCTCAGCAGTAGAGCAATCATTCCTGGGCGCATAGGGCAACTCCTGCGCCTGCTGTGCGGCTCCAGCAGGTTTCCATAGGCTAAGCGAGCCAGGGCGGCCCGGTTGCCTGGAGTATGCTGCGCCTAAGCCCCGGCTACAATCAGCCAATAGTCCTGCTTTTAGAAACCATCCTCTTCAACATAGATAATCTTGCTCCCCTGGGGCTCAAAGGCAAAAGGCACCTGGCGCAACTCGGGCAGGGCGGCCCGAATGCTGGCGTGGCGCTCTTCAGGGGCGTAGAGCAGCAAGAAACCGCCGCCACCCGCCCCCAGGATCTTGCCGCCCTCGGCCCCGGCAGCACGGGCACGCTCATACCAGTCATCAATGAGCTGGTTGCTAACCCCCGAGGCCAGCTTGCGTTTATGCAGCCAGCCCTCGTGCAGAATGGCCCCAAAGGCACTCAGGTCGTTCGTCGAGAGAGCCGCATGTAGATCGTGGGCCAGGGCCACCATCTGGCGCAATGACTGGCGCCGCGACTCGTCACGCTCGGTGTTGGCCCGCTGCTCTTCGAGAACCGAGCCGGTGGAGCGGGTGGTGGCAGTATAGAGCAGCAGCAAGCGCTGCTGCAACAGGCGGCGGGTAGCAGGCGCGCAGATCACCGGGTCGGTAAAGACCGTTCCATCAGGTTGGAACTGGATCAGCTGCAAGCCGCCGTAGGCTGCGATATACTGGTCTTGCTTGCCGATAGGCGCACCACACTCATCGATCTCGATCGCACATGCTTCACGGGCCAGGCGCTCGGCGCTAGCTAGCCGCCCGGTGTAGGCGTAGAGAGCGTTGAGCAGGCCGACCGTGTAGGTACTCGACGAGCCAAGCCCGGTGCCCTGGGAGGGAATATCGGAGATCGAAGTAATCTCGATGCCGCGCTCACAGCCCACACGCTTGAGGGCCGCACGGATCAACTCATGCTTGAGCTCATCCACATGGTCGACGATCTCGGTTACTGAATAACTCGCCCGAATCTGGTGATCAAATTTGGCGTTAACTGTGATATAGATATACTTATTGATCGCCACACTGACCACCGCACCCGGCGTATGCCGATAAAAGGCGGACAGGTCGCTGCCACCACCGGCAAAGCTGATCCGCAGAGGTGTGCGCGAAATAAACATAGCTTCCTCGCAAATTCTTCCCAGAAGATGGCCCTGATGCCCCGGAGCCATCGTAACAGACCTGGCCCGATCAGGGAAGTAGGCAGTTGCGTAACAATCTTGTCAGAGCCGGGTTAGGAGCGTTTAGGACTTTGTTAGGGGCATCAGGTAGGCTTACGGTAGCTCTGTCTGCGTGCAGAGCCCTGTGCCTTTGATGAACAACAACGCTCTGAGGGTACGGTGACAGGGGAGGAACAACCTTGCAAGCCATCTTCCTTGACCGCGACGGTGTGATCAACGAGAACCGCTCGGACTATGTGAAGTCGTGGGAAGAGTTTCAGCTGCTGCCCGGTGCCCTAGCGGCCCTGCGGCTACTCTCCGAGGCGGGCTGGCCGATCTTTATCGTCACCAACCAGGCGGCGGTGAACCGTGGCCTGATCACCCACGAGACGTTGCAGCAGATCCATCACAACCTGGTCAGCCTTGCCCGGCAGTATGGAGCCACGATCAGCGCGCTGCGCTACTGTCCCCATCGTCCCGATGAACATTGTGACTGTCGCAAGCCAGCGCCGGGCATGTTGCACAGCCTGGCCGAGGAGTTCGGCATCGACCTCCAACGCTCCTATATGATTGGTGACGCGCTAACTGATATTGCCGCCGGACAGGCGGCTGGCTGTCGCACAGCCCTGGTCTCAACCGGACGTGGGCGCGAGCAGCTGCATCTGCCCGAGATACAGCGCTGGCGACCTACTATGATTACCCGCGACCTCTTTGCGGCGGCGCGCTGGGTGTTGGCCGAAGAGCGCGCCGCCCGCCGTATGGTTCGGCCCTACCAGGGAAACCTGGCTCGTGTAGTGGGTGAAGCGGCGCTGTTGAGTGGGGCGTGATCAAGTCGGCACAAGTCTAAGTTGACGAGGTTTGCATGATGCGACTCTCCTGGAAGCGGCTGTTGGTTGTGGTTCTTACGCCGATCCTGGTAACGACCCTGGGCGGCTGTAGCGTCGGCTCATTGGTGGGTGCGCCAACCCCTGAACCCTGGGCACCTCCGCCGACCGCAACGGCCATACCGGCAACCGAAGAGCCGGTCAGCGCTGTGACCCCAACTCCGTCTGAGCTCGCAACCGTTGCCGTTGAACGCGGCGATCTGCCTGATGTGCTCGTGATGAGCGGTCAGGTTGCCCCGGTGCTCGAACGGGAGATGGCTTTCCGCCAGGATGGCGTGCTGCGCACGCTGACGGTGGAACCCGGCATGCCGGTAAGCTCGGGCCAGTTGCTGGCCGAGCTTGACCTGGGCACCCTGCGTGAGGAACTGGTCGAGGCACGTACTGTTGCCGAGCAGGACGCGGTTGCGATCAACCGGGCCAGCGAGTCGGCGCAGTTGAATGTGCAGGCGGCGACGATTGCACTCGAGGCGGCCCAGAGTAATCTGAGTGAGATCAAGACGCCCCCCAGCCCCGCTGATATCGCCGAAGCCCGTGCCGCCGTGGCCCAGGCCGAGGCGAACCTGGCCCGTACGCGCAATGACTCCTCGGCAGTGAAGACCCGCGCCGAACAGGTTCTTAACGATGCGCTTGCCAATTTGCAGAATCTGCAGGCCCAGTATGGCGATGTGCAAAACCAGCTTCAGCGCAAACCCAGCAATGAGCTGCGCAGCCGCGCCGCCGAGCTTGAAGGACAGCTGCGTGAGGCCGAAAGCACCGTGGCGCTTGCCCGTATTGATCGGGATACAGCCGTCGGCAATGAAATCGCCGCCGTGCAGGGCGGCGAGGCCGATGTGGCCCTGGCCAAAGCCAACCTTGAGCAACTGCTTGCTGGCCCTGACCCCTTCGCTGTCGCTGAGGCTGAGCGCGCCGTACGCCTGGCCCAGGTCGATCTGCAAGAGGCGCGCCAGGCCGCCCGGCCCGATCCTGAGATGGCCAAGCGCCTTGCCGCATCACAACTGGCGGTCAAGCAGATTGAAAGTCAGATTGAAAATCGACGCATCTATGCGCCTTTCGAGGGTATGATCACGGCCGTAGACGGCCTGGCCGGCTTCCCGGTGCAGGCCGAAGTGCCGGTGATCCGCTTGATGGACAACTCCGGCCTGCAGGTGGTGGTCAGTGGCCTGACTCCCGAACAGCTCGATCGCCTGCCACCCGAAACGCCGGTCAACCTGCGCTTTGGCGAGCTTGAGGTGCCTGGGGTCGTCAAACGGGCCGCCCAGGGGGCCGCTCTCGGTGGCACACCCTTGCTACGGGTGGCCTACACCGCGCCCGATCTCGAACTGGCCATTGGCAGCCCGGCTGAGGTAATAGCCGACTTCGGGCTACGTAAGGATGTCCTCTGGCTGCCTGTCGAAGCGTTGCGACGTGATACAAGTTCGTACGTGTTGCTGCTGGATGGCGATGAAGAGCGCCGGGCAGAGGTTGAGATCGGCATCAGCGCTGATGGCCGGGTGGAGATTGTGGCTGGCCTCAACGAACAAGACCTGGTGGTGCTTCCCTGAAGGAGCCCGCACAGGAGGGGAATCTACTGATGCTGACACCTCACGAGATCATGAGTTATGTGCGCATGGTGTTGCGCTGGTGGTGGGTGCTGGTGCTTGCTGTAGCCCTGGCAGCAGGTATGGCCCTGCTGATCACCGCCCGCCAGCCGAAGACCTATGTCGCACGTACCACCCTGATGGTCGGTGAGGCGCTCAACTCACCAACCCCCGACGCCAGCCTGATCGGCATCAGTGGGGCCCTGGCTAGCTTCTATGCCGAGATGGCCCACCGTGAGCCGATCCTTGACCCGGTTGTCGAGCGGCTCGGGCTTGGCTATAACTGGCAGGTAATCGCCAACGTGATGCTGAGTACCAGTGTCAACCGCCAGGCGAGCCTGCTGGATCTGACGGTTACCGATACCAGCCCTGAACGAGCTGCGGCCATCGCCTCAGCTATCGCCGATGAACTGGTGCGCTACACCCCCAACTCCCCCGAGAAGGTTGCCGCCCAGCGCCAGCTGATCGAGGAGCAATTGAGTCAGGCCCAGGGTAACTTAACGATCCTTGATCAGAGTATCCAGGAGGCACGGGCCCAGATGGAAGTCAGCTCGGGGGCCTCGGATCTGCGCGAGGCCCGTACCAGGCTCGAAGAGCTAGAGCGCACCCGCGATAGCAGCCAGGAGAACTACAACCAGATGCTGCGCTTGCAGAATAGCAGTGTGGTCAACAGCCTGCGGGTGATCGAGCCAGCCCAGGTACCCAGCAGCCCTCTGCCGAGCAAGCGGAACCTCACGGTAGCAATGGCCGGTGCTGGTGGCCTGGCACTTGGCCTGGTGGCAATCTTCCTGCTCGATATGCTCGATACACGCTGGCGGGGTTCCGGTGATCTGAGTACACGCATGGGGCTGAACTTCCTCGGCACGGTGCCGGGCAGCCGCCCAATGATCGCTATGAACCCGCAGAGCGCCCAATTCCGCGAACTGGCGGTGCGCGAAGCCCATACGCAGATTGTGCTCTCGGTGGCGCAGGAAGATAAGCATACGTTTATGATCAGCAGCACCAGGCCGTCACTTGAACGAAGCGCTTTCTCGATTGACCTGGCTCAACTCTTTACCCGCTCTGGCTACCGGGTCTTGCTGGTTGATGCCGATACCGAGATGCCTAACCTGAGCCGCTTGATCGGTGAACTCGACCCGATCGAACAGCCGGTGGTGATTGTCGAAGGCGAGGCTGAATTCTGGTCGCGCCTGCGCTCGACCCCAATGAAAAATGTCATGCTTCTGGCGCACCATGTTGATGCCAATGGGCGTCCGCTGCCACCATCGCTGCCCTGGCCAGCCCTGGTCGAGAGTCTGGGGCGTGCCGCTGATGTGATCATCTTCGATGGGCCTTCGGCGCTGGCTGGCGTGGACGCAGCCCTACTTGCTCCATTGGTTGATGGCGTTGTGCTGACGGTCAACTCGAAACGTGACAGCCGCGATGATCTGCTGCAGAGCAAGACGCGTCTCTCTCGCCGTTCCGACTCGCGCCTGCTGGGCGCGGTGATGATGGTAGATGATGCTGAGTACAGCCGCCATCATGTCGGTGAACTGCCACCACCGGTTCAGCCTCACTTGCTGACGAAAAATGATGACGACCCGGCTACCAGCGATGCGACCATCGAGCGGGTGATTATCACACCCGCAGAGGATGGTGGCGCGGAAGATCGCCCAGCTGATGAGCTTGAAGCCCAGGCGCATATCAATTTGCCGGTAGTTGTGGAGCCTGGCCAGAGGTCACGCTCGCGTCGAGGACGGAGTTGAGTGGTCTGTAAGCTAAGCCGTGGAGGAGTTGTGGGTGGAGCAACGTCTGACGCGCCGAGCCTTTTTGGGTGGCATGCTGGCCGGGGCGACCGGACTCGGCCTGGCGCTCTATGGCCTTGAGGCATGGATGACCGAGGCCCCCTGGCCCGAGGCCTCCGGGCTGGCCCCCACCCCCACGATGGCCGCGCCTGACCCTGGATTGCCCGTACTGCTGCTCCTCAACCCGCAGGCCCAGCCCGATTTTGGGTCCTACCTGGGCGAGATCCTGCGCAGCGAGGGTTTGCTCGGCTGGCAGAGCACAGCCCTGGCCCAGCTTGAGCCTGGTTTGCTGGCTGCCTTCCCGCTGGTTATCCTGAGCCCTGGGCCGCTGGATGCTGCCCAGGCCGATCAGTTGCGCACCTATGTGAGCGGTGGCGGGCATCTGCTGGCCATCTGTCCCGATCCGCGCCTGGCTGATCTCTGTGGGGTACGCTTCCTTGGCGCAACCGCCCTCGGTGATTATCTGCGCCGTACTGCCGCTGCACCCCTTGATCCACAGGCTGATCCCGGTCCGCTACAGGTGCATGGCCGCTACGAGCGTATGGCCCTGGCCGGGGCCGAGGTACTGGCGACAAGCTCGGGCGGCGACCCATTGGTGACGCTGCATCGCTTCGGGCAGGGCCAGGTCGCTCTCTGGGCCTTCGACCTGGCCCGTTGCGTGGCACTGCTGCGCCAGGGCAACCCGCAGTGGGCTGGCCAGGAGCGTGATGGCATGGAGGGGCTGCGGGCAAGTGATCTCTTCGTCGGCTGGATCGACCTTGAGCGCATACATGTGCCCCAGGCCGATGAGCATCAGCGCCTGCTGCTTGCAGTGCTCGAAAACCTCGGAGGTTCACCCCTGCCGCGGCTCTGGTACTTCCCCGATCAGGCCCCGGCCCTGCTGGTGGCCACCGGCGACGCCCACGGCAGCCGGGTCAGCCATATCGAGCAAGCCCTGACCCCTGTCGAGCGCCACGGCGGCACGATGTCGATCTACTACACACCACCACAGACCGACACCCAGGGGCGCCTGATCCGCAAAGGGCGCGCCGCCGCTGCTGCCCTGCCCCTGTTCGGCAGCCTGCTGCCGAGTGGCGACCCGCTCCCCTCGCCAGCGCAGGTGGCCGCATGGCGGGCGCGTGGCCACGAGTTCGGTATGCACCCCTATGTTGAGGGAGGGCTGGAGGAGGGCTACAACGCCTACTGGAACGAATTCCTCAAGTATGGCTATGGCCCGCTGCCGCCGACTGTACGCACCCACCGCATCCTCTGGCACGGCTGGGTCGAGAATGCCAGGGTGCAGGCACGCTACGGCCTGCGCATGAACCTTGACCACTACCACTCAAGTTGGGCGGTACGCGGTGCCGATAGCACCTGGTACTTCGGCTACCTGGGCGGCACGGGCCTGCCCATGCGCTTCGTCGACGAGCACGGGGTGCTGCTCAGTGTCTATCAGCAACCGACCCACCTGGTTGATGAGCATATGCTCAATGTCTTTGATACGGGCTACGACATGGGCCTGAATGGTGAACAGGCGGCAGCCGCAACGATCAGCCAGATCGAAGCTAGCCTGCAGCGCTTTCCTGCTGCCCTTGGCCTGCAATGCCATATCGACCCCTTTCTCTTCGGTGGCGACAAGGCCGTCCAGGTCGGACGCTGGCTCGAACTGAGCCTGGCCTACGCCGCGGCCCAGGGCCTACCAATCCTCTCGGCTGAACGCTGGCTGGCCTTCACCGAGGCCCGTGCGGCAAGCCGGCTGCACCAGTTGCGCTGGGATAGTAGCACCCAGCAACTGCTCGGTGAGCTGGAAATCGCTGCCAGCGGGCAAGGTGCCAATGCCCTACTCTTGCCGCTGCGCCATCATGAAGCAGCGCTGCGCAGCGTGCGCCTTGGCACACGCGACATCTCCTGGCGCGAACTGAGCCTGGCCGGGCGTAGTTATGCCGCGCTGCTGGCCCCGCCCGGTCGCTATATGCTGCAGGCTATCTATGGGGCGTGAGTCCGATTTGCAGAAAGGATCGTGATCGATGCAGGCCCTTACGACCAGACCATTCAGGAAATACCTTGGCCTGGCCCTGGTATCGGGCAGCATTCTGGCCCTCCAGGTCACCTTCACCCGTATCTTCTCACTGATGATCTGGCACCATTTTACCTATCTGGTGATTGGTGTGGCCCTACTTGGTGGTGGCGCAGCCGGCACCTACCTGGCTGTGCGCCAGTGGGATCGCGAGACCCTGGCCCATCGGCTTGCCCCCCTGGCGGCCCTCTTCAGTATGAGCGGGCTGCTGAATCTGCTGGCCATTCGTTTTGTGACGATCGACCCGCTGCGGGCGGCTCAGTTGCCATGGACAATTGTCGGCCTGGGGATCTACTTCTTCTGCCTCTTCGTCAGCTTCTTCAGCGGCGGGCTGGTGGTTGCAGCCATCTTCAGCTACTGGGTCGGCCATGCCCACCGGCTCTACTTTGCCGATATGCTCGGGGCTGGTGTGGCAACCGTGGGTGTGCTCCTGCTCATTCAGTTCCTTGGCGGGCCGGGCGTGATTGTCATGCTGGCCATCCTGGTTGCCATAGCTGCGATGCTCCTGGAACGAGGCACCATGGGTCGCCAATTCTGGCTGCTGCCTGTGCTGATCGTGATTGAAGCGGGTTTGCTGGCCTTCCTGGTGCTGCGCCCGTTGCCCCTCGGTGTACCCCAGTCGAAAGAACTGGGCTGGGCGATCAGCGCCCAGGGCGTTGGCCCAGAATATTCGCGCTGGGATCCAGTGGGCCGGGTTGATGTGATGCCTGAGATCACTGTGACTGAGCCGATGATTGTCGGCGCGGTCAGCTCGGCCTACCCCACGGAGGGCCGGCCCGAGTTGCCGCTGCACCTGGTGACGATTGATGGCACCTCGATGACCGGCATGTACCGCTTTGACGGCAGCGAGGCCGATCTGCAGCGCTTCCGCTTCCTCGATCATGCCGTCATCAGCGCAGTCTACCAGCTGGGGCTGGAGAATCCGGACACGCTGAAGATCGGCGTCGGCGGTGGGCTCGACATCATGCTCTCGCGGCTCTACAGTGCCGGCACGATCACCGCCATCGAGCTCAACCCCACCATTGTCGGCCTGCTCACCGGGCCCTACGCCGACTATACCGGGCGTATCGCCGAGCATCCCGGCACCGAGTTGATCGTCGCCGAGGGCCGTAGCTTCCTGACACGCACCGAGCGCAAGTACGACATTATCCAGGGCATCGGCCTCGATAACCTGGCCGCTCTCTCGGGCGGGGCCTATGTGCTGGCCGAGTCCTACATCTACACGGTTGAGTCGCTCGAACAATCGCTGAACGCCCTGACGCCCGATGGGGTCTTCTCCTGGACCCGTGATGTCAATGTTCCCCCGCGTGAGATGCTGCGCCTGACCGGGTTGGCCGCCGAGGCGCTACGGCGCATGGGGGTGAGCGATCCGGGTGCCCATATCGCCATCGTCGCCAATGAGAGTGGGATCAATGCGACCCTGCTGGTGGCCCGCTCGCCCTTCAGCGAGGCTCAGATCAGCCGCCTGCGCACATGGGCTGCTGCCAACAACTTCTCGCTGCTCCAGGATCCCTTTGTGCGCCTCGAGACGGCCTTCGCCGACTATCTCTACGCCGAAGATCCGCGGGCCTTCGAGCAGGCGTACCCCTTCCAGATCTTCCCGGTCACTGACGATAACCCCTTTTTCTACAACTACTTCCGCTGGAATAACCTGCACTTCAGCGATGCGTATGAGGGTCGGCTTAATCGTTTCCCGATCGGCAATCTGATCTTATTAACGATGTTCAGCATGGCGATGATCACTGCCGTGCTCTTTATCCTGGCCCCACTGGTACGCTACAAACGCGACGGGCTGCAAGCGACGGCAGCCGTCCCAACGCTGGCCTACTTCAGCCTGCTTGGCATCGGCTACATCTTTGTGCAGATCGTGCTCATCCAACGCTTCACGCTCTTTATCGGCTACCCCATTCATGCCGTCACCACAACCATTGCCAGTATGCTGGCCTTCTCGGCGTTGGGCAGCCTGATTGGGCGGCGGATCCTGCAAAACGCAGCACACCTGCGCATCGTTTTGCTGCTGGTGGCCGGCTTGATCGTGCTCTACATTGTGGCCCTGCCGCCGATCTTCGCCAGCCTGTTGCGCCTGCCCGATCTGGCACGCATTGCGGTCAGTGCTTTGTTGATCGCACCACTGGCCACCGTGATGGGCATGCCCTTTCCCACCGGGCTGCATCAGCTTGGCGAGCGGGCACCGGGGTTGGTGCCCTGGGCCTGGGGGATGAACGGAGTCTTCTCGGTGCTCGGCTCAGTGCTGGTGATCCTGGTCAGTATGGCCAGCAGTTTCACCATCGCCCTGGCCTGCGGTGCCCTCTGTTACGCAGTGGCGGCGGGGATCTGCACCGCCCTCTGGCGCGTCAGCCTGGCTGAGGGGAGTACGCCGACCACAAAGCTGGGCTCGGGAGCAACACAGGGTGGCGTGGCGGATTAGTGAGACGCTCGTCAGGAGACAGGTGATGGCCACAGGCATGGGGGTAGTTGGCGAGACGGCAATGGCAGACAGTCGTGAGCACACGACGGCGACCGTACGCATTGTGGCCATCGATGCCCTGCGCGGGGTGGCCCTGGTGCTGATGGCCCTTGACCACGCCAGCTTCTTTGTGGGCGCAGGCTTGCAGGCCGAATCCTACGGTGGCCAGCCAGTGGCGCTGCAAAGCGGGGCCTACTGGATCAGTGGGCTGCTAACCAACCTGGCCTCGCCGATCTTCTTCCTGCTGGGCGGCTATAGCCTGGCGCTCTATGCGGCAGGTCGCCGGCGCAAAGGCGACAGGGCCTGGGCGACTACGCGCTATATGCTCATTCGCGCCGCCGTGATCCTAGTGCTTGACCTGACCGTCTGTAACTTCTTCTGGCGCGGAGAGACGCCTTATGTGCATGTCTTGACGGCCATGGCCGCCTCACTGGTAATCCTGAGTGTGCTGCGCCTGCTGCCAGCAGCCGCGCTGACCGGGGTGGCCCTGGCCACGCTGCTGTTGCACCAGGCCCTGATCGGGGCCATAGCCGGGCCGCTGGCCGTCGATGCGCCGCAGAGCTTCTGGCAGGCCTTCTGGTTGACCTACAGCTATGCTACCAACCCGGCCCTGGGTTTTGCCGTACTGGGCTGGGGCCCACTGATGTGGCTTGGCTACGCCCTGGGGCAGTTCCAGGGGCATCCGGCGATGAGCAGGCCGCGCACCTGGGTGGCGGTCGGCCTGGGGCTACTGGCCCTCTGGCTGGGGCTGCGCCTGGTGGGCAGCTTCGGCGACCTGGGGCCGTTCGGGGCGATTGGGGGAACCCCGGCCCATTTGCTGATCATGAGCAAGGCCCCGCCTAGTCTGAGCTACTTCGCCTTCAACCTGGGCCTGGCAGCCCTGCTGCTGGCGGCCTTCTACGCCTGGCCCGGACTGATCAAGCACGGCCCGCTCAGTCGCCTGGTGGTTGTCGGCCAGGTCTCGCTCTTCTTCTATGTGGCGCACATCGTCGTCTACAACCTGGTTGCGCAACTCTTCGGCCTGGTGACGCTACCGGGGCCACGGGTAATCTGGGGCTACCTGGCCTGGCTAACGGGCCTGGCAGTGTTGCTGCCCCTGGCAAGTTGGTACCGCAAGCAGCGCAAGCGCTATCCGAAGGTGCTAGGATATCTGTGAGGAACAACCGCGATAGCCTGTAGTGCACCGCCCCTACGAAATTGTGACGCTCCGCAGGGGCTGAAGCCCCGCGGCTTCTCGCGATTACTCGCGAGCT
>CAZQCG010000046.1:0-32362 GCA_964592425.1 uncultured Chloroflexaceae bacterium | reverse complement strand
AACTGGCCCCCGGAGGGCCTGGCAGAAGTAGTCCCCAAACCCTAACGGTCACCTGTCGATGCAGTGACACAGGCGTTGCCTATGCTATAATGCGCTGCGCAATTGAGGAGTCACCCCTATGGATAATCCGCGTCCCGAGCGCAACTTTGCCGAGCGCTATGATCCCGCCGCAATCGAGCAGAAATGGCAGGATCGCTGGGCCACCGACGATCTCTACCGCACCAGCCCCGCCGACGAGCGCCCCAAATACTATGTGCTCGATTTCTACCCCTACCCCTCGGGCGAAGGCTTAAGTGTCGGCCATTGCCGAAACTATGTACCAACTGATGTAATCGCCCGCTTCTATCGCATGCAAGGCTACAATGTGCTGCATCCGATGGGTTGGGACGCCTTTGGCCTGCCCACCGAGAACCAGGCGATCAAAACTAAAACCAACCCCGCCGTACTTACGCGGCGTTACGCAGCCAACTATAAGCGCCAGATGAACCTGATCGGGGCCAGTTATGACTGGAGCCGCGAGATCACCTCGTCTGAGCCCGACTATTATCACTGGACGCAGTGGATCTTTTTGCGTCTCTACGACCACTGGTACGACCCACGCGTTGACCAGGCCCGTCCGCTTGCCGAGTTGGCGGACGAACTAGCCACCCACGGCAGCGCCAGGCTGAGCCTGCCCCTCTCCGAGCGCCCGATCAGCGCCGATGAGTGGAACAGCGCCGATGAGCTTGCGCGCCAGCGCATCCTGCGGCGCTTCCGCCTGGCCTACCGTGGCGAAGCAACCGTGAACTGGGATCCTGTCGACAAAACCGTGATCGCCAACGAAGAGGTCGGCCCTGATGGGCGCGCCTGGCGTTCGGGGGCGCTGGTTGAGCGCAAGGTGCTGCGCCAGTGGTTCTTCCGCATCACTACCTACGCCGACCGCCTTGATCGTGACCTGGATACGGTCGACTGGCCCACACGCATCGTCACTATGCAGCGTAACTGGATCGGCGCTTCGCGTGGGGCCGAGGTGATCTTCAAGACGGCTCAGGGCGATCCGATCGTTGTCTATACCACCCGCCCCGATACGCTCTGGGGGGCCACCTTTATGGTGCTCTCGCCTGAGCACCCCCTCGTTAAACGAGTCACCACCCCTGAGCAGCGCGAGGCAGTGCAAAGCTATTGCGCCAAAGCCCAGACCGAGACGGTCGTGCCGGTTGAAGCGAAGGAGAAGACCGGCGTCTTCACGGGCGGTTATGCCGTCAACCCGGTGAATGGGGCCTATATCCCGATCTGGGTCGGCGATTATGTGCTGATGGGCTATGGCACCGGCGCGATTATGGCCGTGCCTGCCCACGATGAGCGTGACTTTGCCTTCGCCCTCAAGTACGGTCTGCCGATCATCCCGGTCATCCAGCGCCCCGATGATGCCGCCTGTTCGGTATTGACCGCCGGAAGCTACGACCCCGCCTTGCCCGCCCTGCTGCAGGCCGCCGGTTACCAGTTCAGCACTGAAGCGGGCCAGTTGACCGTTAGCCTGAGCGGCACGCAGGCCCATGCCTATGCCGAACTGGTGCGCCCCCACCTGCACGAGGGCTGGACTGAGGTGGCTGGCTCAGGCTGGCTGACCATCTTCCCTGACGCAGTGATCGCCTTTGACTCGGTCGCCGCCGATGGGCAGATCTGCGACCGCATACGCACCAGCCTGCGGATCGACGCCCTGCCCAGCTATATGGCCTACCTCGTCACTGTGCCCGCCTACCGCGAGATGCTCTACCACGCCGAAACCGGTACGCCGATCCATTCGGGGCCAATCAACGGCTTGCCCGGTGCCGAGGCGATCAGTACGACCATTAGCCTGCTTGAGCAGCAGGGCCTTGGACAGAGTCGGCGCAACTATAAGCTGCGTGACTGGCTGATCAGCCGCCAGCGTTATTGGGGCACGCCCATTCCGATCATGCACGCTGAGGACGGTAGCGAGGTGATGCTCAGCGATGACCAGTTGCCCCTGACCCTGCCTGGCGTCGAGAACTATGAGCCTACGGCCACCGGTGAGTCGCCTCTAGCCAAGATCGACAACTGGGTTCAGCAAAGCCTGCCCGACGGGCGCCGTGGCCGGCGCGAGACCGATACGATGGGCACCTTCGCCTGCTCATCCTGGTACTTCCTGCGCTTCGTCGATCCACGCAACCCGACTGAGATAGCCCGGCGGGAAGAACTGGCCTACTGGATGCCCGTCGATATGTACGTCGGTGGGGCCGAGCATGCCGTGATGCACCTGCTCTACGCACGCTTCTGGACCAAGTTCCTCTACGACCTGGGGGTTGTACCCTTCTACGAGCCCTTCCAGAGCCTGCGCAACCAGGGCCTGATCCTGGCAGCGCCCCGCGAGGTCGATGGACAACTCGTGATCGAGAAGATGTCGAAGTCGAAGAACAACGTGATCACCCCCGATGACATTGTCGCACGCCACGGCGCTGATGCACTACGTGGCTACGAGTGCTTCATCTCCGACTTCGAGGCGTCCGTACCCTGGAACACTGACGGGGTGCCCGGCATCAGGCGCTGGCTCGACCGCGTCTGGCGCATCGTGCTCAGCCCTGAGGCTGAGCACGGCCAGTCCACTGAATTGAGCGAACGCCACTTGCGGCGTGTGACCCACCAGACCATCGCCAGGGTCACCAACGACATCCGCGAGTTCAAGTTCAACACGATGGTCGCCGCACTGATGGAGTTCACCAATACACTCTACAAGGGGCGCGACATCGGCCTCTTCGGCACCGCCGCCTGGGACGAGGCCATCGAGGTCTTGATGCTGCTGATTGCCCCGGTGGCCCCACACCTGGCCGAGGAGCTCTGGGCGCGTAGCGGACACCCCTACAGCATCCATCAGCAGCGTTGGCCCGCCTCAGACCCGACCCTGGCCGCCGAGGAGGTGATCGAGGTGGTGCTGCAGGTCAACGGCAAGCTACGTGACAAGCTGGTCGTGCCGGTTGACACCACTGACGAACAACTGCGCAGCCTGGCTCTGAGCAACGAACGGGTGCAGAGCTTTGTCGGCGACCGCACCATTCGCAAGGTCGTCGTGGTGCCCAGCAAGCTTGTCAATGTGGTCGTCGGCTGATGACAATCTTCAGCCGCCGTACCCTCTATGCCTACGCGGTCATCCTGGGCGGGATGAGCCTCTACATGTTACGCCGCCTCTTCCTGCCCACCTTCTTCGAGACCGAAGGGGTGCCCTTTGCGATCTCCAGCATCTCGGCCCTGAGTGCCTGCTACGCTGGCCCGACAATCAATACCTGCAGCGATGCCGTGATCGTAACATTGAGCACGTTCGGCGTAGTCGCCGCAGCCAGCTGGGGCAGCCCTGGGCGCACCATCTTCGCACTCATCCTCGCCGTGCTGCCCCTCGGCTTCTACCTGATCGGCAGCTCGATCTGGATCACCCTGATCTTGCTCGTGTTGCTGCCGCTGGCGATTGACCTGGGCGTGCGCCTGCTCATCCCGCGTCAGGCGAGCTAGGCTCACCGACCAAGGGCAGGGCCAGAGCGAAGGTACTGCCCACGCCTTCAAGGCTGCGCAACCAGATCCGCCCGCCATGGGCCTCAACCGCCAGCTTACAGAAGGTCAAACCAAGGCCCGTACCACGCACTTTGCGCCCATTACGCACCTGGCCGAACTTCTCGAAGACACGTGCATGGTACTGCGGCGGGATGCCGGGGCCCTGGTCACGGATCCAGAAGATCAGCCAGTCGCCCGAACCTAGCAGCGGTGGGCTCAGCATAGGATCATTGGCCAGATCGTCCAGCAGGCCAGCAACGGCATAATAGGCACCCAGTGTGACGCTGCCACCCATTGGGGAGAACTTGATCGCATTATCAAGCAAGTTCTGCAACACCCGCACCAACTGCTCGCGGTCGGCCTCAAGTGGTGGCAAACCAACCGGCAGGGCTTGCAGTAGCCGGATCTCCTGATTTTGAGCCGAGACCCGCAGCCGGTCAAGGGCCGCATCGGCCAGCACATAGGGGGAGAGCGGCTCGCGGTCGAGTTGCAGACGGCCCTGCTCGAGCTTGGCAATATCAAGCAGGGTATTGACCATCTCAAGCATCGCCTGGCTGCCCTGGTGGGCGATGGCCAGTAGTTCCTGCTGCTGCTCGGAGATCGGCCCGCCCAGGCCGCGCTTGACCATCATAATCCCATTCATGATCGCCGTCAGCGGGGCACGCAGGTCATGCACCAGCATCCCGGTGTAGTCCTCACGCAACTGGGCCAACTCGCGCTCTTTCGAGATATCCTGGAAGAGGGCCAGTCGCCCGATCTCGGCACCGCTCGTCTCGCACACCGGCAGCAGGTAGTGACGCACGACACAACGCTGCGGATCAGGCAGGTCCAGCTCGACAACCTGCTGATCACTCTCTTCGCTATTCAACCATGAGGGCTGGCTGATCGCGCTAGCCCGTGCCCGCAAGCGCTTCAACACCTCACTCAGCGGCTGCCCAACCAACTCCTCGGGACGTACCTGAAGCAGCCGCCCAGCCTCGGGATTAGCCGTCACCACCACGTCACGCATATCGGCCATCAGAATGCCGTCGTTGGTGGAATTCAAAATAGCCTCGAAGCGATCACGCACCGTAGTCGCGGTCTGAAACAGGCGCGCATTCTCGATAGCCACCCCGATCGTCGCTGCCATACGAGTCAGGCGCACGGCCTCTTCTTCATTAAAGAGGCCATTATGCTTATTGAGCAACTCGATCACGCCAATTGTGCGCCCCTTCACCACGATCGGTACGCAGAGAATGTTATGCACCTGGTAGTTGACCGAGTCACTGACGTTGCGCAAGAAGCGCGGGTCGTGATCAACATCGTTCACAATGTCATAACGCTGCGTAATGGCCACACTCCAGACGATGCCACGACCACGGGGAATGCGTACCCCGAAGAGCTTCTCTTCGCCCGCCTCGAGGGTCATCACAAAGACCAGTTCGTCAGTCTCCTCATCGAGCATGAGCAGCGAGCCAGCATCGACGCGAAAATACTTGTTGATCTTCTCCATCACCAGATGGTAGACCTCGCGGGTGTTGAGCGAGGAGGTGACAGCGGCGGCAATGTCGTTGAGGGTGGCCAATTCGGCGGAGCGCCGTTCGGCCTGCTCGGTGATGCGAAAGGAGATCAGGGCGGCACTCAACTGGCCAGCCAGCAGACGAGCCTGAGCCATCTCAAGCGCAGAGAAGGGCCGCTTGAGTTGAGCCCCAGCCAGACAGAGCACACCGAAACACTCGTCCTGGCGCACAAGCGGCAGCAGCAACACGGCACAGGCCTGCGCAGCATCGACCAACGGCAAGAGGGGCTGGATAACCGGGGAGAGGTTGGGATCGGCAAGCGTCGTGCTGAGATCGTCGATCTGGAGGGATGTCCGATCAGCGACAACCCGGGCCAGGATCGTCGTCTCGTCGAGGCGGAAGGGCGGCGGCAGATGCGGGAGCGGCGGCAAGGTCTGGGCAAGTCTGATACTGATACCGTCATCATTGATCATCAGCACCGCACTGCCACGCAGATCGAAGAGACGACTGAACTCTTGCAGGCCGAAGTCCAGCAGTTCTTCCAACGTCCCGGCACGCTCAATGGCCGCAGCGATCCGCAACAGGGCGGATGTCGGCGCATCGACCAGGCTTTGTTCAGCGTGCTGCATACGGTTCATCAGGGTTTGACTTGCCGATGGCCAGTCTGAAAAGGAGTAATCCTAGAGTATGAACGTTCAAGAATGCCCGGTTTGCACCTGCTGATAGAGCGCAATGTGACGCGTGGCAATAGTAGACCAGCTAAACTGTCCAGCCAGCGCCTGCCCGGCACCAGCCAGTTGCCGAGCCAACTCCGGCTCAGCAGCAAGACGCTCAAGGGCGGCGGCAAGGGCAGGCGGATCGTCCGGAGGGACGAGCAGAGCGGCCGGGGCGAGGGCAGTGGCATCGGCGAGCACGGCGGGGGTGGTGGTCACCAGGGGGCAGCCGTGGGCAAGGGCGGCCAGCAGGCTACCACGGCGGAAAGAGGCCCCGTCGCGGAAGGGCAGAGCCACACAATCGGCGCTTAACAGGTGTGCTGAGACCAGGGCATCAGACAGGTGGCCGGTGCTGATCACGCGGGGGGCCAGGCCAAGGGCGTCGATGCGAGCATGCACAAGGGCGGCATGAGCCTGATCGGCAGGGGCTGTGGCAGCACCACCGATCAGCAGCAGGCGCCATGGGTGGCGCAGGCGCACCAGCGCTTCGAGCAACTGATCAACCCCTTTGCTTGTCGAAAGCAGGCCAAAGTAGGCCACAAGCAACTCAGCGGGGGCCACCCCCAGGGTGGCCCGCCAGGGCATGCGTGCAAAGCCGGGCGGCGGGGCAAGCGCAATGTTCGAGCCGATGGCGATCACCTGTGGTGACGGGCCATGGGGTGCAAGCTGGCACAGGCGCGCAGCATCGGTCGGGTTGGTCGCCACCAGTGCATCAACATCGCTGGCCAGGCGATGGTTCACCCATTGGCGGAATGGGCCAGCCTTCGGCCAGAGGTAGGGCACCAGCAAGTCGTGAAACGTCACCGCCAGGCGGGGCCGTCCGGGCAGCCCGCGCAGGCGCCAGGGCAGCAGATTGATCCCAGGGCGCATTGCATAGGCCCCGGTCTGGTACTGGATATGCAGCCAGGCGGGTCGGAGCATCGCAAGGGCGGTGATCAGCGCTGGCCAGCAACGCAGCGACCAGTCAAGCTGATCGCCAGCCTCAGCCAGGATGCCGGTGGTTGCAGCACCGTCAGGCAGCATCTGGCTGAACACCAGCCGACCGGCACGGATAGTGAGTACCGTGACGGTCTGGCCTTTGTCGCGCAGGGCGGCGGCCAGACAATCGGTATAGGCCCCGACCCCACCGGGATCGGGTGGGTACTCACCACTCAAGAGGCAAATATGCACGACTCTCCTCAGGTTTGCCGTCCGATCAGGCTCTCGGCGAGGGCGTGCAACTGGTCACGGGCGGCGGCCGCCGCCGCAGAGCCAGCAGGATCGACCTGGTTGATCGCGGCAAAGGCCGCCTGGTGATGCTGGGCAGCCACTTCGGTGCAGTAGGCGCGTGAGCCAGCCGCGTCGAGGATGGCCAGGGCCTGGGCCACCGCAGCATCGTCAAGGGTCGGCTGGGCATAAAGCGCGGCCAGTTCGGCGCGAGCAGGGCTATGGGCCAGGCCATGTACAACCGGCAAGCTCAGCTTGCGCCGGTAGAGATCGGCAGCGGGCGGCTTGCCGGTCAGCTCGGGGGCACCCCAGATGCCGAGAATATCGTCCTCGATCTGAAAAGCCAGGCCAACACTCTCGCCAAAGGTCGCCAGGGCGGCAACAGTTTCCGGTGCAGCACCGGCCACCAACGCGCCCAACTCGCACGAACCGGCGATCAAGGCAGCCGTTTTACGCCCGATCATCGCCAGGTAATCCTCGGGCGTGATCGTCAGGTCACCCTCGAAGCCGATGTCGAGGAACTGGCCCTCACAGACAGCCAGGATCACCTCGTCGAAGCGGCGCAGCACGGCAAGCGAGCGCTCAGCGGGCAGGCCCACCTCGTGCAGGCGGTGCAGGGCCAGGTGAGCAATGACAAACATGCCGTCACCAGCATTGATGCCCTGGGCCAGGCCCCAGAGTGACCAGAGGGTCGGGCGTCCGCGGCGGGTGGCGCTGTCGTCCTCAATGTCGTCGTGGATGAGCGTGAAGTCGTGCAGCAGCTGCAGCCCGGCAGCGAGCGGCAGGGCCTGGGCGGGATCACCACCAGCGGCCTGGCAGGCCAGCAGGGCAAGTTGCGGACGGATCAGCTTACCGGGGTCGGAGGTCGCCTCGCACAGCTGAGGATCACGCCAGCCCAGGTGATATTCGAGCATCTGGTAGAAGCGAGCGACCCGATCCTCGGCGGCGGGAAAGGCTGCGCGCATCGCAGCCTGGATAGTGAGCCGGCTATCAGTTTGTCTCATATGCGTGTCAGTCAGCGCCCTTTCGCTCAACGTTTGTTGTAGTACGAGAAAGCATAGTAATCACAGTTGATCCAGTTAGATGAGCAAGCAATCGCTGATCGATAGGGTTCTGTAATCCGAGCGTAACCATAGATGATTGTACCAGATCGTGGCACCTAGTACACTGCACCATATGTAGGGCAGTAGGAGCCAGGAATAATAGCTTCCAAATAGGCTATTACCTCTACCTAATCTACATAGAAGCTCTGCCAGTGCCATCGAAAGGATATGGATAATGTCTCTGAATCTACGTTTTCGTTTCAGTCCGGCAAAAGATGGTCTGGTAAAAGTGCTAGGGCCACTCGAGACTGAAATTATGCGCATTCTGTGGAGTGAAGGGCGCAGCACAGTCAAGAAGGTTCATCGCAGTCTATCACAGCAACGTGAGATTGCCTATACGACAGTGATGACCACGATGAGCCGTCTGGCCGAAAAGGGTGTGCTCAATCGTTCCCGTGAGGGCCTGGCCTATGTCTACAGCCCGGCCATATCGGAAGAGGATTTTGTGCAGATGGTGGTGCGCCAGGTTCTCGACGGTCTACTTGATGATTATAGCGACACGGCAATTGAGTATATGGTTGATTACCTGGCCCGCAATAACCCCGCCGAATTGATGCGCCTCCAGCAGGCGATTCGTTCGCGTACTGACAAATTATAAACGGGCAACGGCCCCTGGCTGACTATATGAAGCGTTGGGAGGGTTTGGCACCCTCCCAACGGCTTTTTATTGGGCCAGCGAGGCGGTTCAGGCAACTTCGCCCCAGAGATCATAGTCGGTTGTCTGGGTGATCCAGACCGGGACAAAGCTACCGCTGGGTGGCGTACCCCAGACAAAGACCTGCCCATCAACCTCAGGTGCATCGCGGAAGGAGCGGCCCACTGCCAATGGGCGGCCATCGTTGGTTTGCCCGTGGCCCTCGATCAGCACCGGGAGCACGCGACCCTGCCAGGCGGCGCTACGGGCGCGTGAGACGCCCTGTTGGAGACGCATCAATTCATGCCAGCGCCGCTCAATCAGTTGAGGCCGCAGCTGATCGGGCAGGGTTGCGGCGTGGGTACCAGGCTCGCGTGAATAACGAAACGCGCCGACCCGATCAAGCTGGGCCTGCTCAAGGAACTCGAGCAGGGCGCGAAACTCGGCGGGGGTCTCGCCGGGATAACCCACAATAAAGGTCGACCGCAGGGCAATCTCGGGCATAGCCGCCCGCAGGTCGGCGAGGATGGCCAGGGTACGCTCGGTGTCAGGGGGACGCCGCATGCGGCGCAAGGTGGCAGGGTGGGCATGCTGGAGCGGCAGATCGAGGTACTTGACGATCTGCGGGTAGGTGGCCATGGTGCTAATCAGCCGTTCGCTGATCGCATGGGGATAGGCATACATCAGGCGCACCCAGACTTCGTTGGGCAGCACCTGGCAGAGTTCCTCGAGTAGCAGAGCCAGGCCATCGCGCTGATCGAGATCACGCCCATAGTCGGTGAGATGCTGGGCAACCAGCACAATCTCGCGGACACCATGATCAACCAGCTCACGGGCCTCGCCAAGAATGGCCGCAAGGGGCTTGGAGGCCATGTCGCCCTTAAAGCTGGGGATAGTGCAAAAGGCGCAGCGCAGGTTACAGCCATCGGAGATTTTAAGGTAGGCCGAAGGCGTCTTACGAGTACGACGAATGGGGGCGGTACGCCAGTCGGCGTAGCTTTCGGCAGCGGCGGGTGGTCGTTGTGGGTTGCGCGTGACGGGCTCAAGCCCAATCACCGGCAACTGGCGTCCAGTGGCAGCCATACGCTGGTCAGCCAGTTCACCAATCTGCATCCACTGGCGCGTCGAGAGCAGCGCATCAACGCCGGGCACAGCCGCCAGCAACGCAGGGTGTGACTCAGCCATACAGCCAGCGGCGATCAGGCGCTGACCCTCACGCCGAGCGGCCCCCAGTTCACGCAACAGCGCAAGCGTCTCATCACGAGCGGCGGCGATGAAGCTACAAGTGTTGACAACAATCAGGTCGGCAGCGTCGGGATCGGCCACCGCTGTATGGCCTGCGGCGCTGAGGATGCCCTCCATGCCTTCACTATCGACACTATTCTTTGGACAGCCCAGGGTTATGAGATGATATTTCATAAGCTATTCAGGCGGCCAGACCCAATTCACCGGCTGGCCGCGACTCTGACCGAGGGATCCTTGTTGCAGACCATTGACGGTAATCAGGACATCAGGCGGATTGCCAGCACGCACCAGTACACGACGCTGGGCCGCAAAGCTCAGCTTCTCACCAGCGCGCATGATGCCCTCAAAGACCGTATTACCATCAGTCTGCACGCGCACCCATGAATTTTCGCTACCGCGCACATCAGGCACAGCGACTTCAAGCATAATTGGCGCGAGCGCGGAGGGATTGACGGTCGGAGTACGCGCAACGCCACCGGCCGGACGCGTAGTCTCCGCAGCAAGGGCAGTGGAGGCCAGGGCATTCGGACGGGACGGAGCCGTCGTTGACGATGGCATGATTGCTGGGGCCAGGCCGGGCGTGGCCGTCGGCAGGGGTGAAGGTGGGGGAATGCTTGCCGTGGGCTGATCAAGGAGACCAATACTTGCCCGATCACCGAGACGACCGACGGCATTGAGAGCGATATAGGCCAACCCGACCAGGGCAATGGTCACAAAGAAGACACCGAAGAAACTGGGCAAGACATAGCTGCGTGCAGTAGTATGACGAGCCAGAGGCTGCACACGAATGGGGTCGGTCACCCCACGTTCACGCCGATACTGCTCAATCAGCTCATCGGAGGGTAGACCGAGATATTGGGCATAGTTGCGAATAAAACCACGGATAACGACATCATCGGGCAACCGTTGGAAAGCACCCTCTTCCAGGGCGATCAGCGACTGTTGTAGAATGCGTGTATCGGTAGAAGCCTGGGCCAGCGAGAGCCCCTGTTGCTCGCGTGCCTGGCGCAGGCGTGCGCCTAATTCACTCATGGCGTAGGCTCTTTTCGCGCATAGCTTGCCGCAACAAGGCGGCAAAGCCTACCAGAAGGCGCTTAAGCCGTTACTTGCGACCGGCGCCAGACTGGGGCGTGATCATGCATACGAAACAACGTATCGTACATGCTATTATATCATACTGCCTCTCGTGAGCAGGACTGGCGGGGGTACGGGGGTAGGGCATGTGCAACGTCGTTGGCGCCCCCACCCCAACCCGCCCCCGCTGGGGGCGGGAGCCGGATTCCTCTCCGTCCGAGCATTCTTGAAGGGTAAGGGCGCAGCGCGCTGCGCCCTTACCCAGTCTGGCTACATCATTTTTGCTCGGACGCTGTATTACGCTACACGTCGGCCTACTCAGGATGCGTTCGCTTTTTGAATTTGCCCAATTAAGACATGGCTAAGAAGACGACTACGGTGACAAACATCAGCGTACGCGCTGGAGGATATGACTGGGTGGCGCTCTGGCACCAGATGTATGATGCGGAACGGGCGCAGGGTGAAGCGGCGACCGACCCCAACTTTGCCCGGCACAGTGATACGTGGGCTGGCCGGGCCACCCGTTACGCGGCGACGATGCGCCGACAGCAGCAGCCCGACAGTTTTATGCAATGGCTGTTGCCCCACTTGCGCCCGAACGATCGGGTGATCGATGTTGGGGCCGGCACGGGCCGCTACCTGCCGTTCTTAGCCCGCCAGGTGGCCGAGGTGATCGCCGTCGAGCCTTCACCAGCGATGCGCGCCGAGCTGGTGCAGACCCTCAAGGCAGCCGAGGTGAAGAATGTCCAGGTGCTCGCTGATGCCTGGCCCCTGGCGCAGCCACTGATTGCCGACGTAGTCATCGCGGCCCATGTGGTCTACGGGGTACGTATGATTGAACCCTTCATACGGGCCATCGACCAGGCAGCCAGGCGGCACTGCGCACTGCTGATCGGGCTGCAGCACCCGACTGCGGTGCTGGCGCCCTTCTGGGAACGCATCCATGGCGAAGCGCGCCTACCACTTCCCGCTAGCCTGGAGGCCCTGGCTGTCTGCCACCAGCTGGGTCTGCCAGCGCGGCTCGACCTGGTGCCTAACGCACGCAGTTTTCGTTTCGTTGACCTGGAAGATGCCATGGAAGAGATCCGCACCCGGCTGCGGCTCAGCTCCGAGCCCACCCGTGATGCCAGGCTACTCGCCGCAATGGCCGAACTGCTCGTCCCCAACGAAGACGGCTCACTCTGTTCACGCGAACATCAAGCCTTTAGCGGGGTGGTCTGGTGGGAACCAACGGCGGATGAGCTGTAGAACTGGGGAGCTGTGGCGCAACGGTCAAGCTGATTGGGCCAGTCTGAAACCTGGCCGTAAGGAGGTGACTCATGAGTGATTGGTTATTACCGCTGGTGATCATTGGCGTGATCCTGCTGATCTTGTCAGTAGGCTGGGGTCTCTTCTGGTTTCTGGTGCAGGCCGGGATCATCGTGCAAAAGGCGGTTGAGCCGCCGACGACCACGAGCGGCGACTACAATTTGAGCCAGGGGCGGGAAGTGAAGGGCGAAGAGCGGCAGGAAGACTGATGTCACGAACAATGCGTGGCTTCCGGCGCACACCACCCGGTAGCCCCGAGGCCGGCAATCCCCCACCGGAGGCGAACAAGAGCCTCGCCGAACGCTGGCAGGAAGCACGTTCGGCGCTGCGCAATGTGCCCAAAGCCTTTGCGATGGTCTGGCAATCAAGCCGGCCTGCAACGCTGATGATGGGCCTGGTAACCCTGGTGAGCGGTCTGCTGCCGATTGCCCAGGCCTGGGTGGCCAAACTGATCATCGATCAGGTAGTTATGTCAATCGGCGGCGGTGGAGTACCGCTGGTAGCGCTCCAGGCGACCCTACCCTACCTGTTGATCGAGTTTGGCTTGCTGACCCTGGGCACTGTGCTGGCACAGATCCGCAACCTCTCTGAGCATATCTTGAACGCACGCCTGGGCAATACGATCAACACGGCGATTATTCAAAAATCGCTAACCCTCGACCTGCACTACTTTGAGGATGCCCAGTTCTACGACAAATTGCAGAATGCCCGGCGTGAGTCAAGCTGGCGGGCGATGAGCATCATTCGCACCAGCTTCAACCTGGCCGAAAATCTGATCACCCTGCTCTCCTTCACCGTAGGCCTGCTAGCCTTCAGCCCGCTAGTGGCCCTCATCCTCTTTGGGGCCACGATCCCCTCGTTTCTGGTACAGACCCACTACAGCCGGCTGACCTTTCGCCTGCTCACCTGGCGTGCGCCTGAGTTTCGGCGTATGAACTATTTTGAGCACCTGCTGACGGTTGATAGCAGTGCGAAGGAGATCAAGCTCTTCGGCCTGGGAGCCCCGCTGCTCGCACGCTACCAGGAACAATTCTGGAAGATTGCCCATGAAGACGAAGCCCTGGCCCGCCGCCGCTCGTTGATCAGCACCCTCTGGGGTTTGCTGACGACGGTGAGCTACTACGGAGCCTATGCCTGGATCGTCTGGCAAACGGTCAATGGCGGCATCACGATTGGCTCAATGACCTTTTACCTGACGCTCTTCCGCCAGAGTCAGGGCACCTTTCAGGGCATCTTCTTCAACACGGCCCAACTCTTCGAGGCGGGGCTCTTTCTCGAGAACCTGTTTGGCTTCCTGGATCTGCGCCCGCAGATGATCAGCGGGGCCGGACACAAGGTACCGCGCCCCATCCGCGAAGGCCTTGAGTTCCGCCAGGTCAGCTTTCGTTATCCCGACCGCGAGGACTGGGCGCTACACAATCTGAGCCTGCGTGTGGCGGCAGGCGAGAAGATCGCCCTGGTGGGAGCCAACGGTGCTGGCAAGACCACGCTGATCAAGCTGCTCACCCGGCTCTACGAGCCCACCGAGGGCCAGATCCTGCTTGACGGGATTGACCTGCGTGAATATGACCTGGAGGATCTGCGCCAGTCAATCGGGGTAATCTTTCAAGACTTTGTGCGCTACCATGTCTCGGCGCGCGAGAATATCGGCTTCGGCCAGATTGAAGATCTGGCCAACGAGCCGCGCATCCTCGCGGCGGCGGGGCGGGGCGGGGCCGACGAGGTGATTGAGCGCCTGCCGCAGGGCTACGACACGGTGCTTGGGCGCTGGTTTGCAAAGGGGGTTGAGCTTTCCGGTGGCCAATGGCAGAAGGTAGCCCTTGGGCGGGCCTTTATGCGTGATAGCGAAGTGCTGGTGCTTGACGAGCCGACCTCGGCCCTCGACGCTGAACGTGAGTACGAGATCTTCCAGCGCTTCCACGAGTTGACGGCCGGCAGGATCGCCTTCCTGATTAGCCATCGCTTCAGCACGGTGCGCATGGCTGACCGTATTGCGGTGATCGAGGGGGGACAACTGGCCGAACTGGGCACTCACGCCGAGTTGATCGCCCTGGGCGGAACCTACGCCCGCCTCTTCAACATGCAGGCCGAGGGCTATCGTTAAGTGGTGACGCTCCCACAGCAAAACTCGTAGGCTTTACGGGCTAGAATCATCATACCGCCCACCCTACCTGAATCGGCAACCAGCGCAGGTTTTTGCCCGCCCTGCGTATCCCGGATCCAGGATGTAGCGGTAGAGTCCATATCTGCCTGATCCTGCGTCCCAGAAATGCGCTGCGGATTGCTGGGATCACGGGCAGCTTGACTACATCCGGCCCGAGCGGGCGGGACGCCCGCGCTCCCAGGGCGCAACTCCCGGCGGGCTTCCGACAACCAAAGATGCAGGCCTATGCTCATTCGCCTGGCCCTTGCCTGGATGCTTGGCATCGTCGCAGCCGATCTCTTCCGCCCAGCCCCGGCATGGCTGTGGGGCACCGCAGGCATCGGGCTGCTGGGGCTGTGGTACACATGGCCACGGCCCCAGGCGCGGGCCCTGAGTGCGATAGCGCTCTGTGCGCTGCTGGGCGCACTCCGCTACAGCAGCGCCCTGCCCGTCGCTGGCGCAACCAGCGTGACCAACCTGCTTGAGCAGGGTGAGGTAAGCCTGGTGGGCAATGTCGCTGGCGATCCACGCCGGAGCGAGGATCGCCAGCAGGCGGTACTCCAGGTTGAGGGGTTGGTAGACGGCGACAACCTTCGCCCCGCTGAGGGGCAGGTGTTAGTGGTACTACCACCCTTCCCCGCCTACAACTACGGTGAGCGGCTGCTGGTCGTCGGTACACTCACCCGTCCACGCAGTGCCGAGCGCCCCGGTGAGTTTGACTATCGGGCCTACCTGGCCCACCGTGGAATTTTCAGCCTGATCAGCGAGCCGAGCACGGTCAGGCAACTGCCCGGGGAAACGGGCATTGCACCACTTGCTGCCCTGCTCCGCTTCCGCCAACACTGTCGGGCAGTACTGCTACGCACCATGCCCGAGCCGCAGGCAGCCCTGGGCGTCGGCATTCTGCTGGGCATCCAAGCGAGCATCCCCGACGAGGTCTACGCCGACTTCTCGACCACTGGCACCAGCCACATCCTGGTCGTCTCGGGCTGGAACTTCACGCTTGTGGCCGCGATGCTCGCGGCGCTGGCTCTGCGCCTGCGCCTGGGGCGCGGAACCACTCTGATCATCGCCCTGGCGGTAATGTGGGTCTACGCCCTCTTCACGGGTGCCTCAGCGGCAGTCTTACGGGCGGCAGCCATGGCCAGCTTAGCGGCAGTCGGGCGGGCCAGCGAGCGCCAGAGTGAGCCATGGCGCCTGCTGCTTGCCGGGTGCTGGCTGATCAGCCTGGCCGACCCGCATACGCTCTGGGATCTCGGCTTTCAGCTTTCGGCCCTGGCCACGGCCAGCCTCTTCGCCTTTGCCGGGCCGGTTGAGGCCCAACTGGATCGCATGGGCTGGCCGACCTGGTCGCCCCTGGCCCCCATCCGCGAGGCGCTCACAGCCACCCTGGCGGCCCAGGTACTCACCCTGCCGCTGATCCTCTACCAGTTCGGCAAGCTGTCGCTGATCGCGCCCCTGGCCAACATCGTGCTGGTGCCGATGGTGCCCTATGCTATGGCCGCAGGGACACTTGTCCTGGTCGCCGGGCTGATCTGGCTGCCGTTGGGCCAGGCCCTCGGCCCATTGGCATGGCTACCGCTGGCATGGCTGAGCGAAGGTGCGGCAATCTTCGCCAGGCCGCGCTGGGCAGCAACCCAACTCCCACCCGTGCCCCTCTGGGCCTTGCTGGTCTGCTATCTCGTGATTGGCATCCTCTGGTGGCGCGGGCAATCAAACGTAGCATACCCACCTGAGTAGCCCCGGCCCGCAGCGTCTCGCTTGCGCATCACGTATAATGCCAGTAATGCCAGGCCTGCGACCCGCACAGCTGCGCGGCCAACCATATGCAAACACAGATCATCGCGTTGATCGCCGCCCTGCGCACTGCCGGTGTACCGGTCAGCCTTGCCGAAAGCCTGGACGCACTACGGGCGGTTGAACAGGCTGGCATCGACGATCGCAGCCTCTTTCGGGCCACGCTGCGGGCTACGCTGATCAAGGCTCAGCGCCACCAGCCCGAGTTCGATCGGCTTTTTGATCTCTATTTCAGCGGTCAAAGACTGTCACTTTTACCACTGGATACAACTCAGGCGGACTTAGTCGAGCAGAGTCTGGCGGAGCAACTGCGCGACGAGGCCGGCGAGGCGGCCCTACAGCAACTCTTCGCGGCGGCGGTCAGTGGCCAACCCCTGGGGCATGGCGGGCTGCTGGCCCTGCTCAGCCATCCCGCACCGAGCGGGGTTGTCCACCCACGCCTGCAGGCCTGGATTGCCCGCCAGGCTCTCCGTGATCGGCAGCTTGAACGGCTAGACGGGCTACGCGAAGCCTTGCTTGAGCGGCTGCGGCAGGCCGGGATGCATGAGGCAGAGCTTGAGCGCATCGCAGAACGGGTGCGGGCCAACCAGGCCATCCTGGCCGAGCAGCTTATGGCAAGTGTTGTCAGCGAATTGCAGCGCCGGGCTCAGCCTGGGCGGCCAGCCCTGCGCCAGCTCGACGACCTACTGGATCTGCCCCTCCACCGGCTGAGTAACGCCGAGGAAGAGGAACTCCGTGTGGCGGTGGCGCGCCTGGTGGCGCGCTTGCGCACCCGCATCAGCCTGCGCCAACGCCACGACCGGCGCGGCGCTCTGCAGCTACGCCGTACCTTGCGAGCCAGCCTGCGCTATGGCGGCACACCCTTCACCCTCCTGCGTCAGCGTCGCCGCCGGCAACCGCGCCTGGTTGTGCTCTGTGATGTGAGCAACTCGATGCACACCGTTGCCCGCCTGATGCTCTGGCTGGTTGCCGCCCTGCACGACCAGGTGCGCCACCTGCGTGCCTTTGCCTACCATGACAGCCTGCATGAGATCAGCAGCGCGTTCCGCAAAGCCCAGCCGGGTGAGGCCATTGCCAACGTGCTGGGCCAACTGGGAGCCAATTACACCCGCACCGACCTGGGCAGTTGCCTGGAAGCCTTTGTGCAGCATGAGCTGAGCGATGTCGATAAGCGCACCAGCGTGCTCATCCTGGGTGATGGGCGGAACAATGGCTGTGATCCCGGCCTGGCTGAACTACAGCAGATCAAGCTACGCGCCCAGCGCCTGATCTGGTTGACCCCCGAGCCGCATTGGGCCTGGGGTAGCGGCGATAGCGCGATGCAGCTCTATGCACCGATCTGCGACACCGTGCATGTGGTCGCAAGTCTGCGCCAGCTCAGTGAGGCAGTGGCCCACACGTTGATGCCTTGAGACGTGGAGCTATGGAATGGTATAATAACGTATCCCGTCCCGCTCATCGGCCCACTGGAGCGCCTGAAACCTGCCTGAGGAGGGCAAGCTATATATGAGTATCGAGGCACTGGTCGCTGCCTGTGTGGCGCAGATTGAGCGCAGCCATGAGGCCCGTGAGCAGGCGCTTACGGCGTCGCGGGCGCTGATCCGCCAGTGCGCCAACAGCATCCGCGCTGCACACCGCAGTGAGTTTGAACTGGCCGAGACGTTGCTGGAAGAAGCACGTACGATCGTCGCCAGGATCGACGCGGCGGTGGTCGACAAGCCCGATATTCGTTTTGCTGGCTATACCCAGGACGCCCTTAAAGAGTATGTTGAGGCTAGCCTGCTGCTGGCCTTCCTGGCCGGGCGTGAGCCACCCGCCGCCGCAACACTGGGAGTCGAGGCAGCAGCCTACCTCAACGGCCTGGCCGAAGCTGCCAGTGAGCTGCGCCGCGCCATCCTCGATGGGCTCCGGCGCGGTGAAGTACAACGGGGCGAAAGTCTGCTTCAGATCATGGACGAGGTCTACAGCCAACTGGTCACGGTTGATTATCCCGACGCCATCACCGGCGGACTGCGGCGCACCACCGATGCCCTGCGCGCCGTGGTGGAGCGCACCCGTGGTGATATGACCGCCGCCCTGCGCCAGGATCAACTGACCGCCACCATGCGCGAGCTTGAGGCTCGCCTTGCTGCACATTGACCCCTGGGGCTCCCCAGATCCTCACCCCCCAGCCCCCAGCGTACCTGTGGAGAGCCGTAGAGCCGAAACCCAGCCAGTCCATCCCCTGCAACCCCCTGTTTAGCGACGGAGTGCATGCGACATGCCCGAGTTGTTTCAGGTCGTCACGGTGGCCGAGGCCCAGGCCCGCCTGGCTGCGTACCTTGCGCCCCTTGAGCGCAGGGAAGAGCTGCCCCTTGCTGCGGCGCTTGACCGGGTGCTGGCCAGTGCGTTGCGTTCACCCGGCGATCTGCCTGCCTTCCCACGCTCGACAATGGACGGCTTTGCGGTGCGCGCTGCCGACACCTACGGGGCCAGTGAGGCCCTGCCAGCCTACCTGAGCCTCTGCGGTGAGGTAGCTATGGGCCGCCGCGCCGAGCTTGAGGTAGGCCCCGGCCAGGCCGCCCGCATCCACACCGGGGCCATGATCCCGCCCGGCAGTGATGCGGTGGTGATGGTTGAACATACCCAGGCGCTCGACGCCACGACGATTGAGGTTGTCCACCCGGTAGCGGTTGGCGAGCATGTCATCCCCGTTGGTGAGGATGTGCGCAGCGGGGCGCTGCTCTTTGCACAGGGTCATCGCCTGCGCCCCCAGGATCTCGGCGGCCTGGCTGGGGTGGGGTTCTACCGTATCCCCGTTGTCGCACGCCCACGGGTGGCCATCCTCGCCTCGGGCGATGAAGTCGTGCCGCCTGAGCGTGAACCGGCCCCAGGGCAGGTGCGCGACATCAACAGCTATACCATCGCCGCCCTGGTGCAACGGGCTGGCGGTGAGCCGATCATCTGCGGGATCGCCCCCGATGATGCGGTCACCCTGCACCAACTGGCCAGCCAGGCCCTGGCTGAGGCCGATGCCCTGATCATCTCGGCGGGCAGCTCGGTGAGCACCCGCGATATGACGGCTAGCGTGATCGATGGCCTTGGTGCGCCTGGGGTGCTTGTCCATGGGGTCGCCATCCACCCCGGTAAGCCGACCATTCTGGCCAGCGCCGATGGGCGCCCGGTCTTTGGTCTGCCTGGTAATCCCGTCTCGACGATCATCGCCTTCGAGCTCTTTGTGGCCCCAACCCTACAGCGGCTGCTCGGGGCTATCGGCAGCGCGACGCTCACCAGCACGGCACGCCTGGCCAAAAATATCGCCTCGAAGCCGGGGCGGGAAGACTTTGTGCCAGTACGCCTTGAGCGGCACGACAGCGATCTTTGGGCCGAGCCGGTCTTCGGCAAATCAAACCTGATCTATACCATGGCCCACGCCGATGGCCTTGTGCGCGTGCCCCTTGACCGCTCCGGGCTCTATGCTGGCGACTCGGTTGAGGTAAGCCTGTTTGGGTAGCTTTCAGGGCGGGCCAGGCCCGTTCTGAGCCACCCATAGCGGAGCCCTGGTAGCACCTATGAGTAGACGTCGTTACTATCTTGAGGATCGGGCCCTGGACGAGGCGGTGGAGCGTTTTGAGCAGGCCCTGGCCCGCGCTGGCGGCCTGCGTATACCTGAACCTGAGCAGATAGCCGTCAGCGAAGCCCGTGGGCGTGTCACGGCGGGGCCGGTCTGGGCGGCCCTGTCGGCCCCGCACTACCACGCGGCGGCGATGGACGGCATTGCGGTGCGCGCCGCTGATACGGTCGGGGCGACCGAGACTGCGCCACGGGTGTTGCAGCTTGGCAGCGAGGCGATCTGGGTCGATACGGGCGATCCGCTGCCAGCCCAGAGCGATGCGGTGGTTATGGCCGAGCATGTCCAGAGCAGCGATGAGACAAGCGTGGCCATCGATATGCCGGTAGCGCCGTGGCAGCATGTACGGCCCCTGGGCGAAGATATTGTGGCGACCGAGCTGGTTATCCCTGAAAGCCATGCCCTGCGCCCGGTCGATCTGGGCGCGATCGCGGCAGCAGGCCATGCCTATGTGACGGTACACCGCCGCCCGCGAGTGGCAATCATCCCAACTGGGACAGAGTTGGTCGCCGCCGAAGTGGCCACAAGCCGCAGCCTGGTGCCCGGCGAGATCATCGAGTTCAACAGCCTGGTGCTGGCGGGCATGGTTGAGGAGTGGGGTGGCACGCCGCTACGCATGGCCCCTGTGCCCGACCGTCAAGAACTGTTGCGCACCGCGATGCGTGAGGCACTCACACAGGCCGACCTGGTCGTGGTCAACGCTGGCTCATCGGCGGGCTCTGAGGACTACACCGCCACGATCCTGGCCGAGCTGGGCGAGGTGGTTGTGCATGGTGTGGCCATCCGCCCAGGCCACCCACTGATCCTGGGCCTCGCCAGCGGCAAGCCGATCCTCGGCCTGCCGGGCTACCCCGTCTCAACCGCCCTCACCGCCGAGCTCTTCCTGCGCCCGCTGGTCTACCGGCTGCAGGGGCTCGCTACACCGACCCGTCCACAGATCCAGGCAACGATCAGCCGTAAATTGCTCTCGCCAATTGGCGAGGATGAGTTTGTGCGTGTGACGCTCGGGCGCGTGGATGGGCGTATGGTCGCCACACCCCTCACACGGGGGGCCGGCGCACTAATGTCACTGGTGCGCGCCGACGGCCTGGCGCGCATTCCGCGCTTCTCCGAAGGGCTGCATGCAGGCGAGGAGATCACGGTTGAGCTGCTGCGCGAGGCACAGGCCATTGAGGCGACGCTCGTAGCCATCGGCAGCCACGACCTGGCCCTCGACCTGTTGGGCAGCCATATGCGGCGGCTAGTACCTGGGGTACGGCTCAGCTCGGCCAATGTGGGCAGCCTGGGCGGGCTGATGGCCCTCAAGCGCCGCGATGCTCATCTCGCCGGAACCCACCTGCTAGACGAGACAACGGGTGAGTATAACCGGCCCTATCTCGAGCGCCTGTTACCGGGTGAAACGATCGTACTGGTTCACCTGGCCGAACGCGAGCAGGGCTTGCTTGTCGCGCCCGGTAACCCGCTTGGCCTGCGTGAATTGGGCGACCTGTTGCGGCCCGGCGTCAGGCTGGCGAACCGCCAGAAGGGCTCAGGCACACGCATGCTGCTTGACTACCAACTCAAACAGCAGGGCCTTGATCCCACCCAGATCGCTGGCTACGAGCGCGAAGAGTTCACCCATATGGCCGTCGCCGCCGCCGTGCTGAGCGGCAACGCCAGCGTCGGGTTGGGCATTATGGCGGCAGCCAGGGCACTTGGCCTGGGCTATGTCCCACTCTTCAGCGAAACCTACGAACTGGCCATCCCGCAGCGGCATTGGGAAAGTGCCCAACTCGAGCCATTGCGCCGCACCCTGGCCGACCCCACCTATCGTGCGGACGTCGCCGCACTCGGTGGTTACGATGTACGACGGATGGGCGAGGTGCGTAGCTAAATCACGCACGACGTTCGACATTCTCGACCGCTTGCGGTTGGGGGCTCGGCACGAGCGTCGCAAAGACCAGCCGCCCGGTCTGGGTCTGGTGCAGGCGCGTAACCAGCACCTCGACCGTCTGACCGATCAACTGACGGGCATCCTCGACAATCACCGGCGTGCCGTCATCGAGATAGCCGACCCCCTGCTGGCGGGCGTTGCCCTCATTGCGGATGAGCACCTGCAGGCACTGATCCTGGATCACCGGCGGGCGCATAGCGTCGCTGAGCACGTTCAGGCTGAGCACCTGCACCCCCTGCAGGGTGGCTACCCGGTTGAGGTTAAAGTCATTGGTGATGATCGGCGCATGGTACTGACGCGCAAGAGCAACCAGTTTATCATCAACCCGATTCACACCCGTCACTTCGGCACTGATCACCTCGATCGGCATGGGTGCCTCGCGCTGCATCTGGTTAAGCAGATCGAGCCCGCGTTTACCTTTGGCCCGGCGCAACTCGTCGCTCGAGTCGGCCAACAGTTGCAACTCGGCCAGCACAAAGCCGGGCACAATCAGCGTCCCGTCGAGAAAACCACTGCTGGCTACACCAGCGATCCGCCCGTCGATGATCGCGCTGGTATCGAGCAACAACTGCCGTCCAGGGAGCGGCGGACTCACAAGCTCAGGCTGACTAGCAGGCGTTGGGGCGGGACGCACATGGCGCAACAGCTCGCTGAGATCGTGACGCCGGTTGGCGAAGATCATACCGCCAGCATAGGCCAGCACAATCGCGACTGGTAAGGGCAAGATCTGGCCGAAGGGGGCTGGCAGACTCGCCAGCGGCACCGTCAGCAGCACGCCAAAGATCAAGCCGAGCATGGCCCCGGCCCCGATGAGCAACAGATCGGGCAGGGGCACACTGCGCGAGCGGCGCAACAGGTCGGCCAGGGGTTCAAGCGTCAGGCGGGGAGCCAGAATGAGGCCCAGCCCGGCACCAGCCAGCGTAAGCAGCTGGGTAGCAGACTGCTGCAGTTGATCGGGAGGGGTATGCGAGAGCGAACGACCGACAAACCATCCGGTATAGGCCAGGGCAAGCATCCCGAACACACGCACAAGGAAGTTGAGGCTGATCTTCATAGGGATGTGCATGTCGCTCGTGGCAGAGACCAGGAGACCAGGCCCTGCACGCCGATCCTATGCCGGGTCGCCCAGTTGCGCAACCACCTCGGCCAGTGAACGGGCAGGCTGAATACTTAAGCCAGCGACCGTAACTGGCTGACTGCTGGCAGGGGCGATCGCCCGCGTGAAGCCGAGCTTAGCGGCTTCGGCAAGCCGACGGTCGATCTGGCTGACACTGCGTAACTCACCCGAGAGACCCACCTCGCCCACCAGCACCAGGTCGGGATCGACACGCTGGTTGCGATAGGAAGAGGCAATCGCCAGAGCCACGGCCAGGTCGGCGGCCGGTTCGCCAATCCGTAACCCCCCGACGATATTAACGTAGATATCCTGGTTGAAGAGCGGCAAGCCTACGCGCTTGGTCAGCACGGCAGCGAGCATCAACAGGCGATTGAGGTCAAAGCCGTTGGTTGTGCGGCGCGGCTGGGCACTGCCGGTGGTAGAGGTCAGCGCCTGTACCTCGATCAGGAGCGGGCGCGTCCCCTCCATCATCACAGCAACGGTTGAACCAGGGCTGCCCGCGCTGCGCTCGGCAAGAAAGACCTGCGACGGGTTAGGCACCTCGCGCAGACCATCACCGGCCATCTCAAAAACGCCCACCTCGTTAGTCGAACCGAAACGATTCTTCACGCCGCGCAAGAGGCGATACTGGTGGAAGCGGTCGCCCTCAAGGTAGAGCACCACATCGACAATATGCTCAAGCACCCGCGGGCCGGCGATAGTGCCGTCTTTGGTCACATGGCCAACCAGAAAGATGGGAATACCCAACTCCTTGGCCAGTTGCATCAGGCGCAAGGCACCCTCGCGCACCTGTGAAACACTACCGGCAGCGCTACTCAGATCTTCCAGGTAGACCGTCTGGATCGAGTCGACGATCACCAGGCCGGGGCGTGACTGGCGAATCTGCTCAAGGATGGTCTCAAGGGAGGTTTCGGAATAGATAAAGAGCGCCTCGCCGGGCAGACTCAGGCGCTCGGCCCGCAGCTTGATCTGCTGGGCCGACTCCTCGGCGCTGACATAGAGGGCCGGGCCGACCTCGGCGGCGAAGCGGGCGGCCACCTGGGTGAGCAGGGTCGATTTGCCGGTGCCGGGCTCGCCACCGATCAGCACAACCGAGCCGGGCACAAGACCCCCACCGAGCACCCGAGCCAACTCATCGGCGAAGACCGGCAGGCGCTGAAAGCCGCCGGTGGGAATCTCACTCAGGCGCACCGGGCGCGCACCGGCGCTGCCGCTCTCGCGGACACCCCCACGACTGGTCACACGCGCCTCAACCTGCTCAACCAGGCTGTCCCAGGTGCCGCAGTCAGGGCACTTGCCCATCCAGCGTGACTGCTGTGCGCCACACTGTTGACAAACGAAGATCGTGCGGGTCTTGGCCATAGAGCCATTATACCATGCACAGATCTAGACATACTAGACTTGACAGCTATCCACCGGGCTGGTATACTCAGCTTAATCGATTAAGTGAGCAAGTTGTAGCCGTTCAAACAGCAGACCTGCCGCTGAGTGGTGCAGACAGAATGGCAACGCTCGGCGAGGCGGGGGTTGGTTTTGTTGGGCACGTAGGTGGCAGGGCAGCCACTTCAGCAGGACGGCACAGGGCAGTGGCAACAATCAAAGATGTAGCCCGGCAGGCTCACGTCTCGACAGCAACCGTCTCGTATGTGCTTAACGGCACCGGGACAGTGACCGCCGAGACCCGTCGGCGGGTGCTTGAGGCGGTAGCCAGCCTGAATTACCGACCGAACTACGCTGCCCGCAGCATGCGCAGCCGCGCACGCACCCTGGGCCTGGTACTACCGAACGGGGCGGCTGGCCTGGGTGATCCAGCCCTGGCCGAACTGGTAGCCGGTATCGTCGAGGCTGCCGCAAGCGACGGCTACTGTCTACTCCTGGCTGCCAGTGACGAGCGAACTGAGCACGAGTATGGGGCCGACCTGGCCCATACCGGGCGCGTTGATGGCCTGCTCCTGCTGAACCTGCAGCAGCAGGACGAGCGTGCCGCCTATCTCTGCGCCGCCGGCGTCCCCTGTGTTGGTGCGGGCGTGCCCGTGCCCGCGCAAGCCTACCCAAGTGTGGGCCTTGATCTGACCCATGCTGCCACCGAAGCGACCCGCCACCTGCTCAGCCTGGGGTGCCGCCAGATCGCTATGATCAGCCTGCCCTCTGGCCTTGCCGACAGCGAGCCCTTCTACCAGGGCTTCGCCACAAGCCTCGCCGCCGCCGGGATGCCAGGCGATCCGTCCATGGTGATCGAGGCTGGCCTGAGCCATGATGCTGGCATAGCTGCGATGCAGGAGTTACTGGCCCGCCCCGAGCCACCCGATGCAATCCTCGCCGCCAGCGACACCCTCGCCTTTGGAGCGATGCATGCCCTGCGTGAAGCAGGGATCGCCATCGGCACCCAAATGGCCTTAGTCGGTTGCGGCGACCTGCCCCTGGCAGCCCATACCCACCCACCGCTCACCACCCTGCGCGCCCCACGCCACGCCCACGGGGCCGCCCTGGCCCACCGCCTGATTGCCCTAATCGAGCAGCGCCCTACCACCCCTGAAATGCTGATCAGGCTGCAACTCATCATTCGGCACTCAACCGTAGCGCCGCGTTCAGTTTTCTAAGACCCTTATACACGACGAGGAGGATCTCATGGCCGGGATTAAGTTTGAGCAAGTCTGGAAGCGTTTTGGCGAAGTTACCGTACTCAAAGATCTCAACATCGAGATTAACGACGGTGAGTTCCTGGTACTGGTCGGCCCCTCCGGTTGTGGCAAATCTACCGCCCTGCGCTGCCTGGCCGGGCTCGAAGAGATCACCGACGGCAATATCTGGATCGGCGACCGCGTCGTCAACGATGTGCCGCCCAAAGACCGCGACATTGCGATGGTCTTCCAGAGCTATGCGCTCTACCCACACATGAGCGTCTACGATAATATGGCCTTCGGCCTCAAGCTACGCAAAGTGGCCAAAACCGAGATCGACACACGGGTGAAAGAGGCCGCCGAAATGCTCTCGATTGGCCACCTGCTCGAGCGCAAGCCCAAGGCCCTCTCAGGTGGTCAGCGCCAGCGTGTTGCCCTCGGACGGGCGATTGTGCGCGACCCCGCCGTCTTCCTGATGGACGAGCCCCTCTCCAACCTTGACGCCAAACTGCGTGTGCAGACCCGCGCCGAGATCAGCAAGCTGCACCAGCGCCTCAAGACCACCTTCATCTATGTGACCCACGATCAGACCGAGGCGATGACGATGGGTACACGCATCGCCGTCATGCGCGACGGCATCCTGCAGCAGCTTGACTCGCCCCAGAACCTCTACGATACGCCAGCCAATATGTTTGTGGCGGGCTTTATCGGCAGCCCCTCAATGAACTTCTTCGAAGCTAAACTCGAGCGGGTGGGCGGGGGCCTCAGCGTGGTGATCAACAAAGACTTTACCGTCGCCATGCCGAAAAATAAGCTCGAGCACCTCGCCAGCTATGTGGGCAAGCCAATCTACTTCGGCATCCGCCCCGAGGATGTCCATGACTCGCACTATGTCGCCCGCGGCGTCGATGACAGCGCCAAAATCAACGCCCAGGTCAATCTCACCGAAGCTATGGGCTCCGAGGTCTTCGCCTATATCGAGAGCGGCGGCAAGGAGTTCATCGGGCGACTTGACCCACGCACCAGCGCCCGCACCGGCCAGCCGCTCGAGATCGTGCTCAATATGGACAAAATGCATATCTTCGACCGCGAGACGGAGAAGGCCCTGGTGTGAATGATGGCCATAGCTACCGACACACTGGAACTGAACACGCCCCTCGATATGCACCTGCATCTACGCGAGGGGCCTATGCTGCACCTGGTTGCGCCGCTTAGTGCGCGTGCTTTCGCCGGGGCCGTGGTGATGCCTAACCTCGTGCCTCCGGTGGATAGCCTTGAACGCCTGGCGGCTTACCGCGCCGCCGTCATTGCGGCCTGCGCACCATGGCCCTTCACCCCGCTGATGACGCTCTTCTTTCGGCCCTACGACGAGGCCACCCTCGCCGCAGTGCGCCCGCAGATCATCGGCATCAAGCTCTATCCCGATGGGGTGACCACCAACAGCGCCGGTGGAGTCAGTGACCTGGAGGCGGTTGAACCAACCCTCGCCCTGATGGAACGCCTGCGCATTCCGCTGCTGGTGCATGGCGAGAGCCACGGCTTTGTGCTTGACCGCGAGCGCGAGTTCTTGCCGATCTACGCCCGTTGGGCCGAACGTTTCCCACACCTGACCATTGTGATGGAGCATATTACAACGGCAGACGCCCTTGAGCTCCTCGCCGCCTATCCCAACCTGGCCGCCACCGTCACCCTGCACCACCTGTTGATCACGCTTGACGATGTAGCTGGCGGCCTGCTCAACCCGCACCTCTTCTGTAAGCCGATCGCCAAACGCCCCGAAGACCGGGCAGCCCTGGTTGCCGCAGCCGTCAGCGGCCACCCGCGCCTGATGTTTGGCAGCGACTCGGCCCCCCACCCGCTCGAGCGCAAAGAGGCGGCCGGCTGCGCTGCCGGTGTCTTCAGCGCCCCGGTCTGCCTGCCGCTGCTTGTCGAACTCTTCGCCCGTCACGCGGCCCTGGATCACCTGCAAGCCTTTGTAAGCGACAACGCCTGCGCCATCTACGGCCTGAATCTGCCCGCCCGTACGGTACGCCTGGAGCACCGGCCCTGGCAGGTGCCGGAGCGGTATGGCGAGGTGGTGCCCTTCTATGCCGGGCAGACCCTCGCATGGCAGGTGGTAAACCCATGTTGAATCCGGCTTCCGTCGCTGCGGTTGAGGCCGCCCGCTTCAACGAGCACTTTGTGCGCCCACTCAACCAGGGCTACGGTTTCGCCGCCCTGCCCAACACCATCACCCGCCTGCTCAGCGGCAGCGGTGCCGAGGGTCTGCCGCCAGAAGCCTTCACCGGCTTGCCCACGCGCCCGCAGCATGTTGTGCTGCTGCTGATCGACGCCCTGGGCTGGTGCTTCTTCGCGCCACGCATGGAAGCCTACCCCTTTCTGTACCGCTTCGTCGAACATGGCATCGTCTCGCGCCTGACCACCCTCTTCCCCTCGACCACCTCGGCCCATGTCAGCACCATCCACACCGGGCTGATGCCGAGCCACACCGGCATCTACGAGTGGTTCTTCTACGAGCCGGGCCTGAACCGCGTGATTGCCCCCTTGCTCTTCTCTTTTGCAGGCGACCAGGAGCGCGAGACTTTGCGTGCAGCCGGGGTTGAGCCACAGGCGATCTTCCCCAGTGACACCCTCTACCTGCGCCTGGCCAGCCACGGAGTGCGCTCAACCGTCTACCAGAGCGCCACCTACGCCTTCTCAAGCTTCAGCAAAACGGCCTGCCGGGGCGCAAAGCTGGTCAGCTTTCGCACCCTGGCCGAAGCGATCACGCTGCTGGAGGCTAACCTCGCCGCCGAAGAAGCGCCCAGTTACCACATGCTCTATGTCGATACCGTCGACGCGCTGAGCCACCTCTATGGCCCGGCATCAGCCCACGTCAACGCCGAGATCGACACGGTGCTGACCACCCTCGATCGGCTGCTCCACCCGGCCCTGCAACGCTGCGGGCGCGAAACGCTCCTGCTGCTGACGGCCGACCATGGCCAGGTGGCCAGCGACCATAGCCGCGTCTACATGCTTAACAAGTTGGTGCCAGCGCTAGAGGAGGCCACCCTGCGCGGGGCCGATGGGCGGCCAATCGCGCCCTGCGGCTCCAGCCGCGACCTCTTCCTCCACCTCAAGCCGGAACGCCGCGACGAGCTGCGCCCAGTGATCGCTGCGGCCCTGGAAGGCAAAGCCGAAGTCTACCCCACCGAGCACTTGATTGATGCTGGCATCTTCGGCCCGGAAGTTACCCCGGTGCTGCGCCAGCGACTCGGCAATCTGGTGGTGCTGCCCTACCTTGACGAGACCGTCTGGTGGAATGATTCGCGCTTTCCGTTGCGCTTCAAAGGCATGCATGGCGGCCTGAGTCGCGACGAAGCGCATACTCAACTGGCCGCACTCGGCTATTTTTGACGCGCTGCGATAGATCCGCTAGCATAACAAGCACGCGCACCCATGCTCAAACTGTGGAGGTCTGCGATGTCCGACGAGCGCCTGGTACTCTCAACCATTGATGGTCATGTTGCCACCCTATGCCTGAACCGACCCAAAGCTCTGAACGCGATCAGCCCGGCCCTGATCGAAGAACTGATCACCGAACTGGCCCGCTGTGAGGCAGACGAACAGGTGCGTGCCATTGTATTGACCGGAAGTGAGCGCGCCTTTGCCGCCGGGGCGGACATCAAAGCAATGGTTGAGGCCTCACCGTCGCAGATGATGCTGGGTCGCAGTATCGAACGCTGGGCACGCATCGCTGCCGTGCGCAAGCCAATGATCGCCGCTGTCTCCGGCTACGCGCTTGGAGGCGGCTGTGAGCTGGCGATGATGTGCGATATGATCATCGCCAGCGAGAGCGCCCGCTTCGGGCTACCCGAGATCAAACTGGGGGTCATCCCAGGGGCTGGCGGTACCCAGCGTATGACCCGGGCCATCGGCCCGGCCCGGGCAATGGAGTTGATCCTGACCGGCGAGACGATCAGTGCCCAGGAGGCCCTCAGCTACGGCCTGGTCAACCGGGTTGTGCCGGTCGAGCGCTACCTGGCGGAGGCCCAGGCCCTGGCTGCGCGCATCGCCGAGCAGGCCCCGATTGCCGTGCTGCTGGCCAAAGAGGCCGTACGAACCGCCGCCGATGCCGCCCTGCGTGAAGGGTTTGCGGTTGAACTGCGCAATTTCTACCTGCTCTTCGACACCGAGGATCAGAAAGAGGGTATGCGCGCCTTTGTCGAAAAGCGCCCCGCCATGTTTAAGGGCCACTGAGCAGTCAGGGAACGAAGTTTGCTGGTACGAACGCTGGCTTCGACAAGCTCAGCCAATGGGTGCCGTAAGCCATCTGCCAGGAAATTTCCTTCACACCCTACAAAAAGCCTGGAGAACACCCATGCGAGAACCAACCGTCCACTACCGTGTCGAGCAGCGGGTGGCCTGGCTGACCCTGCACCGGCCCGAGGTCTACAATGCGCTGAGTGTGGAGTTGCACGCCGATCTGATGGCTGCGCTGGAGCGGGCCGAGGCCGATGCGGCGGTACGCTGCCTGGTGATCAGCGGCGGGACGGGCAAAGCCTTTTCGAGCGGACAGGATCTGCGCGAGTTCCCGCTTGAGGGTGCGGCAGCCATGATCGGCGAACGCCTGCTTGGTAGCTACAATCCGCTGGTTCAGCGGCTGATGGGTATGCCCAAGCCGATCATTGCCAGTATGAACGGGGTGGCGGCCGGGGCCGGGCTGAGCCTGGCGCTGGCCTGCGACCTGCGGGTGGCCGCTGAGACGGCCCGTTTCGTGGTCGCCTTTGCACGCATCGGGCTCATCCCCGACTGTGGCATGCTCTACACCCTGCCCCGCCTGATTGGCCAGGCCCGCGCCTTCGAACTGGCCGCCCGTGGCGGCGAGCTTGATGCCCCAACGGCCCTCGCCTGGGGCATGCTCAACCGGGTCGCCCCCGAGGCCGAGTTGATCGCCGCGACCCAGGCCCTGGCCGAGGAATTGGCCGCCGGGCCAGCCCTGGCAATCAGCCTGATCAAACGCGGTTTGTATGCCGCCCAGCACGCAACCCTCTCTGAAGTTCTGGCCAGCGAGGCCGAATTGCAGCAAGCCGCCGGAGCGCACCCCGATTTCAGTGAAGGCGTGACGGCCTTCCGCGAGAAACGCCCGCCCCGCTTCGCCTGACGCCGCTCAGGTGTCGTTAGACAAGGTTTCGGGCAACGCCACAGGGTGCATAGCAACTATATTATCTGGGAGACAAAACGATGGCCCGATCTGCTCCGCTGAGTCCCACCGCCCGTACCTGGCTCAAAGGCATTCACATTCTCTTTACGAGTGCCTGGGTAGGTGCGGCCGTCTGCATGATCATGCTCATGTTTATCGGACGGCCAACAGACGGCAGCGTGGTAGCGAGTTGGCTCAACATGCTCAAACTGATCGACGACTGGGTGATCATCCCGGCAGCGATGGGCTCACTGCTGACAGGGCTCCTGATTAGCTGGTTGACGCCGTGGGGCTTCTTCAAATGGCGCTGGGTGACCGTCAAGTGGATCGCCACCATCGCGATCATTCTCTTTGGCACCTTCTTCCTTGGCCCTCGGCTTAACGGCATGGCGGCGTTGGCAACAGCCGACCCGCTGGCTGCTCTGCAAAACCCGCTGTTCATCAGCAGCCAGCGGGCGCTCGATCTCGTCGTTGGGCCGCAACTGCTGATCCTGCTCAGCCTGGTGCTGATCTCAGCGATCAAACCCTGGAAGCAGGCGACCAAAGCAGGCAGGGCGCCGCGGGTGGCCCACAACCCTTCAGGACGCTGAGTGGCGGTGATAGCCAACGAAAGCTTTGTAATCGATCGCGACAAGACGACCACGGCGCGCACGCTGGTCCTCCTGATCGAGCAAGGGCTGGTTGTGCGCCAGCGCGACCCGCACGACCGGCGGAGCTACCAGATCAGACTGACACCGGCTGGCGACGCACTGCAGGCCACCCTGGTGCCGATTGCACGCGCTTTGTTGGCACAGGCCACCACTGGCATCGCTGCCGAGCAGGTTGCGGCCCTACAGACGCTGCTGGCACAGGTCGAAGCCAACCTGGCCGCTGACCCGACCACAGCGCTGGCCGCCGAAGAAGGCTGAGCTTGCACCGCAGCCGCTTCGGCTAGTGGCTCGCCACCGTGATTGCGCATCCTCTACCGGCGCACTAGGTAGCTGCAGCTTGCGACTGATCATCAAGATCTTCCAGACCTACCGCCATCAGGTAGCCACGCGCCCGCTCACTCAGTGGATAACGTGCCACCAGTTGCCAGAAGCGTGGCCCATGGTTGGCCTCCAACAGGTGGGCCAGCTCATGCAGCACCACGTAGGTCAGCACAAAAGGCGGCATCGTGGCCAGGCGCGTCGAGATTCGGATGGTGCCGTTAGCCGGGGTGCAACTGCCGAAACGATGCTGCTGGCGGGTTGACCAGCTGATCGCCTGCCAGCGTAACTTGCCGTCAAAATAGCGCTGGTTCAGCTGATCGGCCAACGCTTGCAGATCGGCATCATCAAGCTCATGGCGCTGCTGCCGGCGCTGCATGCGCTCGGTCAGGCGCGTAATGATCGGGGCCAACTCGGCATCACTCAGGTGGGCCGGAGCCAGAATCTCGATCGTCTCACCAACCTGGCGCGCACTCACAGTACGCGCCCGACGATCACTACGAATGATCTTGATCTCCACCCGCCCCCCTTCGCAGATCTATAGTGAATAGCACAACCTGGTTCAGCCCCTGCGTAACGACCGCAACCATAGCAGTGTCAAGAACCCAGGGCTGAAGCACCTGGGCTTGCGCCTCACCCCGAAGGGTGGGCACCAGAGGCCGTCTGACG
>CAZQCG010000045.1:0-35307 GCA_964592425.1 uncultured Chloroflexaceae bacterium | reverse complement strand
GGCCGGTCTACAGGGGCCGGCGGGAGGGCACACCAATAGGGCGGGGGTAGCGCGGATCAGTTGGGGCGATCTTATCAATTAAGACCAGGGCGCGGGGTTCAACCTCCGGCAGATGAATGGCTTCAACGGATGTCAGTCTGGCCCCCAGCAATGCGATAGCGCCTGCAGCCGTAGCAGCCTCGGCGGCGGCAGTAGTACCTCTGGGGGCCAGCAAGCGCCCACCGACGCGCAGCAGGGGCAGAGCATACTCGATCAGCACCGGCAATGCAGCCACGGCCCGGGCCGTTACGAGGTCGTACTGTTCACGCTCATGCCGATCATGGCCCAGTTGTTCAGCGCGCATGGTCAATATCCGCACGTTAGGCAGACCCAACAGGGCGACAAGCTGCTGCAGAAAAGCGGTCTTCTTACCGACTGAGTCGACTAAGGTCAGGGCCAGATGCGGACAGAGCAGTTTGAGCGGCAGCCCAGGGAAGCCAGCGCCGGTGCCGAGATCGACCAGTGAGCGTGGGGGTGGGCCCCAGTGGCAGGCGAGCACTAGCGAGTCGAGGAAATGACGGACATAGATTGCCTCGGGTGCAGCGATCGCCGTCAGGTTAGTATGGGCATTGTAGCGGGCCAGTTCCTCGGCATAGCACCGAAACTGAGCCAACTGCTCAGAGTTGAGGTTCAGGCCCCATGCCTGAGTGGTTGCAACCAGCACCTGCTCAGCATGGGTGATCATAGACTATGGCCCACATAGGGATCGAGGCCACGGTAGAGGCCATGGTCAAGAATATAGCTACGCACAGCTTCTGGCAGCAGGTAGCGCACCGGCTGATTGTTGGCCAGGCGCTGGCGCAGATCACTGCTAGAGATAGTGAGATGTGGGCCATCGATCAGCATGACCCGGCCTGCCAGGGCAGGCAGCCTGGCGGTCAGGTGATCAAGCTCAAGCGTGACCCCAGGGCGGGCAACAATCAGCACGCGGGCCTGCGCAAGGATCATGCTGATGCGCTGCCAGCGCGGCAGATCATAGGCCGCGTCGGCACCGAGCACCAGCCAGAGCTCGGCATCGAGCCCATAGTGCTCGCGAAGGGTTACTACCGTATCGGCAGTGTAGGAGGGTGGTGGTCGGCGCAACTCCAGATCATCAGGCACAAAGGCCGGGTGATCGGCGCAAGCCAGACTGAGCATTGCCATTCGGTGGTGTGACGAGGCATAAACCCGCCCTTTGAGCGGCTGGCGTGCTGCTGGTACCAGCAAGACCCGGTCAAGATCGAGGGTGGCACGGGCAGCTTCGGCAACGGCGAGGTGCCCGATGTGTACCGGGTCGAAGCTTCCGCCATAGATCGCAATCCGCTCAGACGGCTGCACGTTCAGCGCTCCCTTTCAGGCGTGGGCATCGATCTCACGAGCGTCTTGAAAGAGGTGCCAGACGATCCAGGCCAGGTCATGCTGATCTGCTGCAGTCAGATCGCTGATATAGGGCGTGATCAGGTCAACCACATCGCTGCGTGGCAACAGATAGACTCGCGAACCGAGAGCCTGGTGGATCTGCAGAGCCAGCAGATTAGCCAGGTCGATCAGATCGCGTTCGGCGAGGCAGCCATCAGTACTGAAACGGTAGCCACGCATAGAATTAGGATCTTGCGGCTCAAATACGATCGACGATCCGTGAAAGTGAGGCTTTCGTCAGTTGAAGCCTTGCATGCTGACCGCAACGCAGAGAAATTTGCTCAATGCTCAGCGCCGCCCGCGGTAGTTTGAGCGTGGCCGATCATCATCATAACCGTCATAGGTTTCGTCGGTATAGGTATGACCAGAGACCAGGCGCTCGGCTGGTTCACGTTGAGCGTTATTCAGTGCATTGTCTACCAGCGTCTCGCTAATATAATCGAGATAGCTACGAATATCATCATTATCATCAAGACTGGAGAAGGGCACCGTTGCACCGCTGACCGTTTTGACCGAGGTGCCGATCTCACGCAGAGTGCTGTCGATCCCTTTGACCAGGCCACGCATCACCCCGGCCAGTTCTTCGCGTTCTTGCACTGTCAGGTTAGCAAAGCCCACCAGGGCCTTCTCCTGTGCCCGCAGCAGGGTGGCGCGGAGAATAGCAATATCTGCCTGGGTCTGCAATTCGTAACGTTTGACAAGGTGAGCCTGGCGTACCTGTTCAACCAACTCTTCACTGGTAACAGGAGTCCAGAGCAGAGCAGGAATCATAATGAAGCCGATGATGCCGATGATCACCTGCTGCAAAATAAGCCCGGTTGAGGCAACGGTAGGCTGAGAAGCCCACCATGAATATTGAACCTCAAAACTATAGTATAATAGATAGAGCGAAGCGCTAATAATAACAGCATAACCCCAGGTGCGTGCATTGATCTTTTGTAAAAGCATTCCACCGGGGGACCAGGGAATGAGAAATGAAGTCAACGCAGGAGGGGCCAGCACAAGAATAGCGGTAAAAGCGATAGCCACAATGTAATTACTGGTGAGTTGGCTTTGCACCCCCCACCAGTAGACCGCCGAGCCAAGCATGGCGACAACCGCCAGAATGGCCAGGATCGACTTCCCGGTAAGCTGCCAGCCACTCCGGCGGCGCTGGCCGCGTACCATTTCAAGATAACGACTGCTCACAGCGGTGTCCTCAACGTGACGAGTGACGAGTTTTGCAAAGTATTGGGCCTAGCGGGCAACCACATCAGGTGTTAGAAAGACGTACGTTTCGATCCATTCGGTATAACCAGCCCGGTGCATCCGTTCGATCAAGGCGGGGGAGAGGGCCGTGAGACCATAGCCCTGATTCAGTTGGTAGGGTACTTCCAAGGCGGGCACACCAAGACCGCGCAGCGTAAACTCGGCCTGGGCCGCAAAATCGCCGCTGATGCGACCAAGAATGACACTCTGTTGGTTAAGCGGGTCGTACCACCAGAGTTCACTGCCAGTTGTCGTAAAAGAGCGCAGGTTCTCAAAAGAATGTCGATCGATCTGTTGGCTACGCCAGCGTTGCTCGTTGGAGAGGGGAGATGCAGTGATCACCAGCAGGGGCAACCGCTGGGCTGGCGTGACAGAAGCGGCATGCTCAGATGGAGTTGGCAGACTTGATGTTGGCGGGATAGTGGGGGCTGCGGTTGCCGGATCAGGGGCGTAGCTAGCGCTGGTGTTGATCGGAGGGAGCGTAGGGGGGGCAAGTGAGGGTGGCAGAGCTAGCGCGGAAGGTGGGGCTGTGGCTGGACGTTCACCTGTCTGGAGCGCCTCCATACAGCCACTGAGCGCAGGCACGAGGATGAGCAAGGGAAGCGCTTGTACAAGCCTCCCTGCATATGTAATGATAAGCCTCCACCAACGATGGGTGGCAGGCTTTGAAGGCTGAGCTGGCACGACGACCTACTTGTCATTCCAGCGAGCGACCCAGTGAGCAATGTGCCCTGGGATGCTCGTAGTGTACCATATCTGTCTATCCACTCGGTTAACATCCTAAATACGAACATATATACTTATTATATCACAACAGGGGTAGATGTGCAACCTCTCAAGCTGCGGTTCCTGAGCTTGTCAAAGGGGCTTTACGAACTATGCTTGTGACGGATTCCAGGCGCAAAAAGTTGCAGGAGGGAGAACGTATGTCCGATCTTCCTCCTGCTAAACTGACGACCGCTAATGGGCTAGCGGTTACGGTGTGATCCGGCCCTGAAGATGGGTGGGCGTACCAGGAGCATTAAGCCAACATCAACCAGGATGTGGAAGAAGACGACCGTCCAGATATCGCGGGTCAACCAGAGGCAGAGGCTCCAGCCGATCACCAGGGCTGTCTCGCCGAGTGGGCGAAATTTGCGGATGGTGCGTGCGCGGGTGGACTCATCAAGGTGGGGTGGCAGCAGGCGCATCCAGAAGAGGGCGTGGATCAGTCCGCCATAGATGGTGAAGAAGAAGATCCCAAGTAGAAAGCCAGCGAAGCTGGCAAACTGGGGGACAAAGAGGCCAACCAGTCCGCTGCCCAGCAGTTCACCGATGCGGTAGACGACAGCAAAGGCGAAGGTTTCGGCAATGCCGTTACCAAGGGCAAAGAGAACCAGTGGCCCCCATGCAATCGGGCGTCCGCTATGGCGAGCGACCAGCACATACATCGTCTGGCTAAAGACAAAGGAGGCCATCAGGTAGAGCACCAGCCAGGGCCGGGCAAGGGTCGCGCCGACATTCCAGGCACTCAGCCAATCCCACAGAAAGGCGAAGCCGAGGACGACCGAGATCAGCCAGTAAGCGAGGATCAGCCGCTCCGGGTGATTAAGGGGGCTAACTTGCTCTCCCACGTGCACCGAGGCGAGCTTTTTGTCATATTGTGCATCCACAGACGACTCCCATGTTAGCGGTTGCAGCATGAGTGTAGCATATATGCACGGTGTATGCAAAAATATTTTGCAGGCTTTGCCCAGTCCTGAAAGCCTTGAATGGGTAATTCAGGCTCTCAACCAGACAGATGTGCATATATATGATACGACATTTTCAATAGAGCTATGATTCGTTAAGGGGAATGCTTTTGTTTATATGTAACGGGAGTATAGCACAGGGTACCCTTGAGGGCAAGTCTGCGTGTGGCCTCGGGTATGACGGCTCTTCTTGCACCGCTACAGCGGGCGCCGCAGCACATCCATGGCGTCGGGGCGGCCGGTGTGCCCGCCCGCGCCGCAGCGCATGGCGCCATTGCCGCGTGGTCAATGCCGCCATGCGCCGCATGGCGGGCGGACACGTGGGTCCGCCCCTACCCGGTGCGGATGCGGGGCAAACCAATGCGTGACACCCATGCGCGCGGGGGTGGCGTGTCTGGTTAAGTTCGTCATCCTTGTCGTTCCTCGTGACACCCATGCGCGCGGGGGTGGCGTAGTTCTTGCACCGCACCGCCCGCCGCAGGCGCATGGCGGGCGTCGCAGGCGCTAGCCGGCGGCTTATGGTTTTTCAGAATTAAAACGGGTATCCGTCGCATCGGTAGACCTCGCAGGTCTAGCAGACCTGCGAGGTCTGGTTTACCGGCTTTAATTCTTGAATTCCATCAGCCGCGCCGGGCGTGCGGGCGGCCTGCAAGAGGTAACGGCACACCCTGTGACCTCGGATGTGACGGATCTCTTCTTGCACTGATGCAGCGAGCCCATTAGCGCAGTGAGGGCGGGCACCAGTGCCGCCCCCACGCCAGCGCATCAGCAGCGTGACATTTGCATCCAATGCCTACGGCACACCTGAAGCCTGCTTCACAGAGGCTTGCCTTTAGGCGCGGAAGCCCGGGTGTGCGCAGTACCTCTAGCCGTAGGCGAACGGGCGGCTGATGCGGGTGCCCTTGGGCAGATTGACGATAGCGGCGACCTCACCGTCATCATCAATCTGCTCACTGGAGCCATGACCGGTGTCGTGGTGATCGCCGTGGGAATGGCTCTGGCCACCGTGACCATGCCCGCCATGGCTGGCACCGTACTCTGTCACCAGGCTTGCTGCACGGATACGTCGATCGTACTCTCGATCAATCACGCCGATCAGGCGTTGCCACCAGGGTTGTTCAGCCATACACACCTCCACAGGAGGGCGGTTGCAGAATTCGGTATACCGATTATACCCAAAGATTGGCTCAGCCGTGTAACTGCTGGCCAATACCGATGGCTACCAGTCCCTCTGTGGGCGAGTCACCCGCGCTGTCAGCACTATGCCAGTAAAGCTTGTTCACACACGGCTCAGGCGGCTTCACGCACCGAATGCCGCCTGAGCAGTTCATAGATCAGTTCATCAAGGATCTTGTCGGCATCCTGGTAGGTACGAGCGAACCCGACCAGTTCTTGGTTGAGGTAGAGCGCGAAGTCGCGCGTCTCGGGATCGTAGACGATCGCTTTGGCATACATCAGCAACTGCACTTTCCAGGCTCTGGGCCTACTCCACCGGGCCGGTCGACCACACGGCGGGTGTTCTCTCCGCATCTATTCGTCCCACCAGTATTGTAGCATACATGTTCTGTTTTGGCAAGCCCTCGTGATCAGGACATCTCTTTTCGCCTTTTCGCCCACCCTGTTGTGCTCCATGCCGTTTTGCGCTACACTTGTACGAACAGTTCACCCCCCCCGTAGGCGCACTGAGCCGGCCACGTTGCCAACTGAGTCCTGGCGCTTCGAGCGGGGAGACAATCTCGTCGGATCAAGCTGGAGGATGGCGTTGCGCAATTGGAAGTTGTGGCTCGGGCTGGCGATCAGTGCGTTCTTTCTAGCCATCGCCTTGCGCGGGCTCAACCTGGCGCTCTTCTGGCAGATCCTGCGTGAGGCACACTACGGCTGGTTGATTCCCGGTATTGCGGTCTATTTCATAGGAGTCTGGATTCGTACATGGCGCTGGCGGGCCATGCTCGTGCATCTAAAGCCGATCCCGATCACCAGGCTCTTTCCCACCGTAGTGATTGGTTATATGGGCAACAATGTCTACCCTGCTCGCGCTGGCGAGGTATTGCGTAGCTATGTGTTGCGCAAAAATGAGGGTGTGCCGATGAGTGCCTCGCTAGCAACGGTGGTGCTCGAACGGCTCTTTGATGGCCTGGTGATGCTGCTCTTTGTGGCGGCGACCCTGCCTTTTGCCCCCTTACCTGACGGCTATCGCTGGCTGGTGCTTGGCTTCTCAGTGCTCTTCGGGGGGGCTCTGCTGGTCTTTATGTTGCTTGCGGCGCGCCCGACCACGATGAGCGGCCTGTATACGCTGCTGGTCGACCGGGTCGCCCCGATTCCCTGGCGCCCGAAACTGCATGGCTTGTTCGACCGCTTCATCGTTGGGTTGCAGGCCTTGCGTAGCCCGCGTGAGATGCTCACAATTATGCTGGCTTCGGTGGCGATCTGGCTGGTCGAGACATTAAAGTACTGGTTTGTGATGCATGCCTTTCCCTTCAGTGTCTCATTTCCGGTCTTGATGCTGATGACAGCGGTGGTCAACCTCTTTACGACGATCCCCTCAACCCCAGGCTATGTGGGCACCTTTCATGCACCGGGAATTGCCGTGCTGATGCAGTTTGGTGTGCCTCATGCGCTTGCGACCGGCTATACGGTCGTGCTGCATATCGCCCTCTGGCTGCCGATTACCCTGCTGGGCATCTATTACATGCTGCGTGAAAGTATCGGCTGGCGTGATATGGAACGGGCGGCAGCGATCAAGGCGCACTCGAATGAGGCGAGTGAGCCCGACGCTGAGGTCGAATACGAGGAGATTATGCCGAGAACCGCGCCGTGAATACCGCTGTGATCGGGGCCGGGATTGCTGGCATGGTTGCTGCCTATGACCTGGCCCGCGCCGGGCGTCGGGTGACGCTCTTTGAGGCTGCCCCTTTTGTTGGTGGCCTGGCTTCGGGTTTCCGCGATGAGCGTTGGACATGGCCACTTGAGCGCTTTTATCATCATATCTTCGAGACCGACCGGGCGATCATTGATCTGGCCCGCACGCTTGGCTTTGACGACCGGCTCTTCTTTCGTGACCAGGCGACGGCCCAGTGGTGGCAGGGGCGCGCCTATGATCTGAATGGGCCGATCCAGGTACTGCGTTTCCCGGCTATGCCGCTGCTTGACCGGGTGCGCTTTGGTGCGGTGGCTTTTTACTTGAAGTATGTCACCACCAACTGGCGTCGGCTCGAGCGTACGACCGCGACCCGCTGGACCTCGCGCTGGTCGGGCCAGCGGGTCTATGAGGTAATCTGGCGGCCATTACTCGAAGGCAAGTTTGGCTCGCACGCCAACGAGGTCAATATGGCCTGGCTCTGGGCGCGTTTCAGAGCCCGCAGTTTCAAACTGGGCTATTTCCGGGGTGGTTTCCAGGCTTTCTGTGATCACCTACAGGCGACGGTCGAGCAGCAGGGGGTTACGGTACGCCTGCGCAGCCCGATTGCCGCCGTGCGCCAGCTTGGCAATAGCTGGGAGGTGATTAGCCCTGGCCTTCCGGCGGAACCGTTCGATGAGCTGCTCGTCACTGGGGCCCCAAGTCTGCTGGCGCGCCTGGCACCGCAACTGCCGCCAGGCTATCTGCGCCAGTTGAGCAGTCTACGCTCGATGGGGGCCGTGGTACTGACCCTGGCCCTGACCCGTCCACTTACCGGGGGCATCTACTGGCTGAATATGCCCAAGGACGAATTTCCCTTCCTGGCCCTGGTGGAACATACCAACTTTGTTGAGCCGGCCCACTATGGCGGCGATCATTTGGTCTATCTGGGCGATTACCTTGATCCTGAGCATCGCTACTTCCAATTGAGCAAAGAGGCGCTGCTGGAGGAGTTCCTTCCGGCGTTGCAGCGGGTAAATCCGGCCTTCCGGCCCACCTGGGTACGTGATAGCTGGCTGCACCGCGAGCGTTATGCCCAGCCAATTGTGCCCGTGGCCCATAGCCACCACATCCCCCCCCTGCGCACGCCCCTGCCGAGGCTCTACTGGGCCAGTATGAGCCAGGTCTACCCATGGGATCGCGGTACGAATTTTGCCGTAGAATTGGGACGCCGTGTGGCCCAGGAGATGTTGATCCAGGTCTGAAGGGAGGTGATAGGGGCGTTGGCTTCGACAGACTCAGCCAACACAAATAGTGGAAGACGTACTTTTCAGACTACTCAACAGAAATTAGTACTACGAGGGATTCTTATGCGACACACAGACCGTGCGACTGCCCGCTCCCTGGCTGGCGCGCTGCTGCTGGCCCTCCTGATCCCGGTGCTGGCTGCCTGTGGCAGCGCTCCGGCTGCACAGACTCCTACCGAAGCTCCCGCTGCAACTGAGGCCCCAACCGAGGCCCCGGCTGCGACTGAGGCCCCGACCGAGGCCCCGGCTGCGACTGAGGCCCCGACCGAGGCTCCCACCGAGGCTCCTGTCGCTGAGAACCAGGCTGTCTACAGCACTGAGGGCGATCTGATGACAGTGGCCGCCAAAGAGTGTGGCAACGGCTACAACGGCCTGATCAAAGAGATCGCGGCGGTTGATGGCTCAACCGTCAAATTTACCCTCTGTGCGCCCGACCCGGCCTTCCGGGCCAAGGCGGCCTTCGTGCCCTTCGCCATTCTGCCCAGCGAGTACCTTGAATCGACTGGTGGCACCGGGGATCTGCTCGAGAAGCCAATCGGCACCGGTCCCTATATGATGGATAGCTGGACCCGTGGCGACAATATCACCCTCAAGCGCTTTGATGGCTACTGGGGTGATGCGGCTAAAGCTGAGACAGTGGTAGTGCGCTGGAGCGCCGAGGCGGCTCAGCGTCTGCTCGAATTGCAGTCGGGGACGGTTGATGGCATCGATAACCCGGCCCCGGACGCCTTTGAGGTGATTGAGGGCGACTCGACCCTGCAGATCCAGCCACGCCCCGGCCTGAACGTCTTCTACCTGGGTATGAACAACGTCTACCCGCCCTTCGATAATGAGAAGGTGCGCCAGGCCATGGCCATCGGTATCGATCGCCAGCGCATTGTTGACAATTTCTACCCGGCTGGCTCGGAGGTAGCGACCCACTTTACGCCTTGCGCCATCCCCAATGGCTGCACCGGCGACCCCTGGCCAGACTATGACCCTGAGGCGGCCAAGGCCCTGCTGGCCGAGGCAGGCTTCGCCGATGGCTTCGAGACAACCCTGCAGTACCGCGATGTGGTGCGCGGCTATCTACCTGAGCCTGGCCGCGTAGCTGAGGATATCCAGGCCCAGCTTGCCGAGCTTGGCATCAAAGCCGAGATCCAGGTTGAAGAGTCGGGCACCTTCCTCGATAAGGCTGCCGCTGGCGATCTCAAGGGGCTCTACCTGCTCGGTTGGGGTGCCGACTTCCCCGATATGACCAACTTCCTCGATTATCACTTCGGGGCCGGAGCCAGCAAGCAGTTCGGCAACAAGTTCGACGACATTACCGCCGCTCTGCAGCAGGGTGCCTCCCAGCCGACTGACGCCGAGCGTGAGCCCTTCTATGTTGAGGCCAACAACCTGCTGGCCCAGCATGTGCCAATGGTGCCAATTGCCCACGGCGCTTCGGGTACGGCCTATAAGGCTGATGTGGAAGGTGCCCACTCTAGCCCGCTGAGCAGCGAGTACTTCGCAGTGATGGATCCCGGTGGCCGCGACACCTTCGTCTGGCTGCAGAATGGTGAGCCAGCCGGCCTTTACTGCGCCGATGAGACCGACGGCGAGTCGCTGCGGGTCTGTGAGCAGGTGCTAGAGTCGCTGCTGACCTACGAAGTGGGCGGCACAGCTGTGAAGCCGAGTCTTGCCGAGAGCTGTGATGCCAATGAGGATCTGACCGAGTGGACATGCAAGCTCCGCACCGATGTCAAGTTCCACGACGGCTCGGACTTCGATGCTAATGACGTGGTGATGTCCTGGGTTGTCCAGTGGGACGCGGCGAACCCGCTGCATGTCGGGCGCACCGGCCAGTTCACCTACTTCTCGGCCCTCTGGGGTGGTTATCTGAACGCGCCTCCAGCTGAGTAGAGCTCGCTACAAACCTTCCCGAAAGGTGTACAACCTTTCGGGAAGGTTCTGTCATATCTAAAGCCTATGCTGCGTTATGCTCTGAACCGCATCATCGTCGCCATTCCGGTGCTCTTTGGCGTCCTGGCGGTAACCTTTTTCCTGGTACGCCTGATCCCAGGCGATCCCTGCACGGCCCAGCTTGGCGAAAAGGCAACCGAGGCGGTCTGCGCAAAGTTCAATGCCGAGAAGGGCTTTGATCGGCCAATCATTGTGCAGTTTGGGATCTACCTGGGCGAGATTGCCCAGGGTGACCTGGGCTCGTCGATCCGGTTTAATCGGCCGGTCACCCAGCTGATCGTCGAACGCCTGCCGATCACGGTTGAGCTGGGAACGATGGCGCTGCTATTGGCGATTATCGTTGGCGTGCCACTGGGCATGCTTGCGGCCCTGCGGCGCAATTCGCCGGTAGATGTGGCAACTATGGTCGGGGCCAACATTGGCGTCTCGATGCCGGTCTTCTGGCTGGGCCTTATGCTGGCCTATATCTTTGCCCTGCTGCTCAAGGATACACCTTTCCAATTGCCCCCTTCAGGCCGGCTCTCGGCGGGGGTGACGAGTGTGCCTTTCTATGAATATTGGGGCTGGCAGGTCGATCTGAAGAGCGGGCCGGGTCAACTCCTGCAATTCTTTGGTAATCTCTACCTCTTCAACAGCCTGATCACGATGCAGTGGGAGGTCTTCGTTGATGCGCTGCGCCACCTGATCCTGCCCGCTATCGCCCTGGGCACCATCCCCATGGCAATCATTGCCCGTATGACGCGCTCGGCGATGCTTGAGGTGCTGGGCCGTGACTATGTGCGTACGGCGCGGGCGAAGGGCCTGGCCGACATAACCGTGACTCTGCGCCACGCCTTTCGCAATGCCTTGCTGCCGGTGGTGACGATCGTCGGCCTGCAGCTGGGTACGATCTTTGGTGGGGCAGTCTTGACGGAGACGATCTTTAATCTGGCCGGGGTGGGGCGTATCCTCTTTGATGCGATTACGACCCGCGATTACCCGATCATCCAGGGCTTCACGTTGGCAATTGCAATTGGTTATGTGATAGTGAATTTGATGGTTGATATTAGTTATGGTTTACTCGATCCGAGGATCAGATATTAGATTGGCATTGGTGTGAGGGCTGTGTAGAGGGTGGTTTTTTCTTTTTTCAGAGGTTCTACGATGGCTACTAGTGCCCAGCCCATAAGCATCCGCGAGCAGCAGACGCAGGCCGAGGGACCCTGGCGGCGGGTCTGGAACCAGTTTATACGCCAGCGTTCTGCGCTGATCGGGATGGCCTTGATTGGTATGCTGACTTTTACGGCGATCTTTGCGCCGCTGATTGCGCCGTTCGAGCCAACCGAGGTGCTGCTGGGTAAGGAAGAGGGGCTTAAAAAGCGTTCAGGGCCGTGTATTCACATGTTTGGCTGTCCGAGCGATCAACCACAACATCTGATGGGGATTGATGGTAATTTCCGCGACCTCTTCAGCCGGATTGTGTATGGAGCCCGTCTCTCACTGCTGATCGGCTTTACGACAGTGACCATTTCGCTGGTGATCGGGGTGTTGCTGGGGGCAGTCGCAGGCTATACGGGTGGCTGGCTCGACAATCTGATTATGCGGGTACTCGATGTATTGCTGGCCTTTCCCTTTTTGCTGCTGGCTATTGCGATTGTCAGTGTGCTCGGACCGGGCTTGCTTAATGCAATGCTGGGCATCGCGATTGTCAGCGTGCCAGCCTATGCACGAGTTATTCGAGCGAGTGTGCTGACAGCGCGGGAAGAGGATTATGTGCTGGCGGCACGCACGATCGGTCAGCGCCCGCAGACGATTCTCTTTGGCCATATTCTGCCCAACTCGATCTCGCCGCTGATTGTGCAGGCGACCCTGGGCATCGGTACGGCTATTCTTGATGTGGCGGCACTCTCGTTTCTTGGTCTGGGGGCGCAGCCACCGACCCCGGAGTGGGGCTCGATGCTCAGCGCCGAGCGCAACCAGGTCTTTACGGCACCGCACCTGGTCTTTTTCCCTGGCCTGGCGATTATGCTGACCGTGCTGGGGTTTAATTTGCTTGGTGATGGCTTGCGCGATGCGCTTGATCCGCGCCTGAAACAGTAGCGCTACCGCGCCAAGACGGCGCTGTGGGATCAACCGGGTGGGTTAACTTTGTTTCAGCGGGGTCTGCGCCCCTCTGGCTGCCCATTTAGACCCCGCCGGCACGCAGGAGGCCACGCAGGGTGCCTGAGCCTTGTTGTTCGAGGCGGGTGGCCTGGGCCAGAAAGAGCTGAGCAGTAGTGAGGGCGTCGTTGAGGGCGTCGTGTTCGGCGTGGACAGGCAGGCCACGGCTTACCGCTAGGGAGCGGAGTTGGATACTCGGGCGGGGCATGTCGGGCGGTACTTCGCCGAGCAGCCGGGCGTGTTCGTAGAGGGTGAGCGCAACACGGGCAGTGTCGATGATCGGGCCGCGCAGGCGCCCGCCATAGGTTTGCAGGGCCTGGTTGAGGAAGGCTACGTCGACCTGGGCGACATGGACAACCAATACCCGCCCGGCCAGGCGCGCCAGCAAGGCAGGTATGACCTCGTCCAGGATCGGGGCCTCGGCCAGTTCAGCGCGGGTGAGGCCGTGGATGCGGATCGAGTTGCCACCAACGAGCAGCCCCTCGGGCGGGCGGATGAGACTGCTCCAGCAGCTATCAAGGTGGACACGCCCCTCACGGATCTCGACCAGGCCCACCGAAAGCAGGGCATCACGACGAGCAGCAAGCCCACTCGTCTCGCTGTCGAGGACAACATAGGTCGGTTCACGCCAGGGCAGGCGCGGCTCTGGCCAAGGCCCTGCTTCATAGGCGCGAACGAAGTCGGTAGTCGGGCGACGGCGGCCCCAGCTAAAGGGCCATCTCATGCGATCCGGCCCGTCTGGTAGGCGGCACCGAGGCCGCGCTGGATGCGGGCGATCAGTTGGAGCGACTCCTTCAACTCACGACGCTCGACGACACTCAAGGCGGGGAAGAAGACATGGTTGGTGAGCGACTCGCCCCGGTCGAGTTGGGTCAACTGATGCCGTAGGCGAAGCAGGCTCAAGAGCTCGAAGGCGTGCATCAGTCCCTCGGCTTCGCCCTCGCTGAGGCTGGCTTCAGGCCAGGAAGAGCGTAGGCGGGCGCGGGTGCTTGTCTCGGAGCGCCCGGCTTCGAGGGCAAAGAGGCGGGCCAGATCGACCACCAGGGTCGTCCCACGCAGCTTGAGGTCGAGGCGGTCATGGTCGAGGGCGACGCCACGTAGGAAGGTGAGCGGGGCGGGGGTGCGCAGGGCGGCACGGGCCAGGCGGGCCAGGAAGAGGCGGTTATTGTGGGCGCGCAGGATCGTCGGACGCAGGCCCGCTTCGGCGTCAAGTTTGCCGTAGACCTGGCGAAAATCGAAGAAGATCGCACTGCGCAGCAGGGACTCCTCATCGGGGATGTCGATCCAGCGCGTGAAATAGCTCTGCCAGATGGCCAGGGGCTGGCGCCACTTGGGATTGACGGCCATAATCTCGCCGGGGCAGCGCGGGAAGCCGCAGACAACCAGGCGCTCAACCATCTTGCGGGCGAGAGCTCCGAAGTAGGCTTCGGCGGCAGGCGGGGCGTTGTCGGCGTAGACCAGGGCGTTATCCTGGTCGGTGCGCAGCGTCTGCTCAAGCCGGCCCTCGCTGCCAAGCACGAGCCAGGCGTAGGGCACGGGGGGCGGGCCAAGCTCGGCCTCGATGCTACGCAGTAGACGGCGGTGTAGAGTATCGTGGGCCACGGCCACCACGCGCCCGACATCGGAGGCCTGGGCTCCGTCGGCAACCAGACTGGCAACCGCGACCGTGACCTGATCGGTATACTGGCGCATATCGGCCAGGTTGGCCGAGAATTCGATCTGGCGGGTGAGGAAGAGTGGGCTGCGGCTCTGGCGGCGCAGAATATCGGTATTGGTCACAATGCCGATGATGCGCCCGCCGTCGGCGATGGGCAGGTGATGAATACCCCGTTCGAGCATCATCAGCAGGCCCTCGAAGGCCAGACTATCGGCGGAGCAGGTGAAGGCGGGGGCACTCATCACCAGGCTTACGGGGGTATCGCCTGAGAGGTCCATCGCCAGCACGCGGTTACGCATATCGCGGTCGGTAATGATGCCGGTGGTGCGATCGAGCATCCCGAAGGGCGGCAGATCGACGAGCAGGCTGGAGACACGCCGTTCGCGCATCATGCGGGCGGCTTCGGCGACAGTGGCATCGGGACGGATGGCGATTAACTCACGCCGCACTAGCTCACGCATAGAGGTCTGGAAGAGGGTCGGGTCGGCCTTGGACTGGCGGTTGCGCATCGCCAGATCGAGGCGGGCCATAGCTGAGGCAGCGAAATAATCGGCGAAGGCAGGATGGGCGATCCGCAGGCGCTGGAAAGTCACGGCGGGGATGAGGTAGGCGAGCACCTCGGAGGTCGTGCGTACGCCGACAATTGGAGCCGCGCCGCGGATCAGCGAAGCGTAGCCGAAGGCTTCACCCGGCTCGAGACTGTCGATGATGCGGATGCTGCCCTCCTCATCACGGAACATTTCGGCCGTGCCCTTGCGCACGATATAGAGAAAGCGAGCTGGCTCACCGCCATGAACGAGCACGACCTGGCCGGAGGGGAAGTATTCGATCTGGATGGCAGCAACGATCTCGTTGAGCGCAGCTGGTGGTAGGCGGTCGAAGGGGGGGTAATTTTGGAGAAAGGCCGCAATCTCTTCCATAGAGCTTCTTCCTTACCTTCGCGCATTGGAGGCAAGTATAGCATATCAGGTTCTTACCAAACCCTTACGAAACACTCGTCAGGGTCTTACGATCGCGGCGTATGCTAGGCTCATAAGAAATTCGTACCGGATCGCACAAAGCATTACAAGGAGCCAAAGCAATGACCGTTCTTGATGGCCCGACTATCGTGGCCGCCTTCTCTCCCGCTGAGCTGTACGACCGCATCCTACGCGACGAGCCAACCTACATTCTCGACGTACGCAACGAGGACGAGTTTGCCCGCAGCCCGATCGAGGGCCGCACCCAGCTGACCAGTGTCAATGTGCCCTACTTCGTCTTCCTTGAAGAGGAAGAGGCGGCGATGACCGGACTGCCGCAGGATCGCGAAATTATGGTCGTCTGCGCCAAGGAGGGTTCGTCGCAGTATGTGGCTGGCCTGCTCGCCGAGCATGGCTACCAGGCGCGCTACCTTGAGGGTGGCTTTGTGAGCTGGGGCAACTTCTACGATGTGCGTGACGTGGTCAACGCGTCCTGGGGGCGGATCGTGCAGATTGCCCGCCCGGCCCGTGGTGACCTGAGCTTTGCGGTAATCAGCAATGGCCAGGTTGCGCTGATCGACCCGCTGCGCCATATTGAAGTCTACCAGCAGGTACTGACCGAGGCTGGGGCCAGACTGACCCGCATTTTCGACACCCACGTCCACGCCGATCATATCAGTGGTGGCCCAGCCCTGGCTGAGGCGACCGGCGCACCCTACTATGTGCATGCCTACGATGCCATTCACCCGATTGATATGCTGCCAGCGGTGATCAACTACACCCATATCAAGGAGGGTGACCGCTTCGAGGTAGGCCAGGTGACGATCACCGCCCGCTGGTTCCCCGGCCACACGCTTGGCCAGGTCAACTATCGTCTCGAGGCCCCTGACGGCCAGAGCGCCCTCTTTACGGGCGATGGCATCTTCCTGCGCTCCTTCGGGCGCCCCGACCTGGGTGGCAAGGGTGAGGCCTGGACGCCCATCCTTTATCACAGCCTGACCGAGCGCCTGCCGCGTATGGCCGATGATACGACGCTCATCCTGCCCGCCCACTTCAGTAGCCTCGATGAGGGTAATACCGATGGCGTTTTTGCAGCCCCTTTCGCCGAGGTGCGGGCAAACAACGATGCCCTGCGCCCGCGTGACGAGGCCGAGTTCACCCATTATGTGCTGAGCCACCTGCCAGTCTTCCCACCTGAGTATGTCGAGATCAAGCGGGTCAATATCGGTCTGGTGACACCCTGCGACGGCAAGGCCAACGAGCTTGAGCTGGGCAAGAATATCTGCGCTCTGGCGGGCGCGTAGGGGCACAGGGCCGCTCAGAGGCTAATGCCCCTCACCTGAACTGGAATGATCCGATACCTGTTTTAATCAATAAAGATACCTGACAAAGGAGTAGATACCATGTCAACCAACTTCGATCAGATGCTCGACGTGAAGGGGGCCAAGTGCCCAATGCCGCTGGTCAAGAGCCGCAAGGCGATTGGTGAACTGTCGGTCGGCCAGGTACTCAAGGTTGTCGCGACTGACCGTGGCTCAGTGGCCGACTTTCAGGGCTGGGCCAAGACGGCCAAGAATGTGCAACTGGTCGCCCAGGAGACGGTGAGTGAGAGCGGGCAGGAGTTGTTCCTTCACTACCTGAAGCGCACAGCCTGATCTTGCGGTCGCTAAGGCATGTTTCAAACGAGCTTGACAGTCTTCTGTGGGCGTGAGGGGTGAGGCGTGGGGCGTGAGGGGTGAGGCGTGAGGCGTTGACAAGCGATTGGACACCTTACGCCTGCTCTGAACTGTCAAGCTAGAATAGCCGTTTTTGAAACATGCCTAAGGCAAGGATTTAGGAAATCTGGTCTTGGTGTTGGCTGAGCCTGTCGAAGCCAGCCGGTGTTGGCTTCGACAGGTTCGGCCAGGGCCCATACAGGTTGTAACCAAACCTACCCAAGTCCTGGGAGGTCGACAAAAAGTATGAGGTTTACCAAAGGAGCGTAGCAATATATGACCCTGGCCATGATTGAGCAGAACGAGACGCAGGCCCTGCTGGAGCGCATCGCGGCGCTTGAGGCGCGGGTGAACGAACTGGCCCAGCACCCTGCCCAGAGCATTGAGGATCGCGTGGCGATGGTCGTCTTCTCAGGCGATCTGGACAAGGCGATTGCGGCCTTTATTATTGCTACCGGCGCTGCCTCGATGGGCCTTGAGGTGAGCATGTTCTTCACCTTCTGGGGCATCAGCGCAGTCAAGAAGCAGAAGATTTTTAGCGGCAAGAGCCTGCTTGAGCAGGGCTTTACCGCGATGCTGCCCGGCAAATTGGGCGAGACAAGCCTTTCGCAGATGAACTTCTTTGGTATCGGCGCCCAGTTGATCCGCGGCCTGATGCAGAAGCACGCGATCGCGTCGCCCGAAGAACTATTTGGCCTGGCGCAGGAGTTGGGGGTGCGCATGGTCGTCTGTGATATGTCACGCGAGTTGCTCGGTATAAGCGACGAGGAACTGGTTGATGGCCTGGAGACGGGCGGTGTGGCAACCTTCCTCGGTGATGCGGCTCGCGCCAAGGTCACACTCTTTATCTGAATCCCAACCTGACCGGCCCACGTTGGCTGAGTTTGTCGAAGCCAACGCCTAAAGAACAGGAGAGGAACACCATGTTCCGTAGTCTTTTCGGCGGGCTGAGCGCCGCCCCGGCTATAGCCACGATCAAATCGAGTGAGCTGAAGCAACGCCTGGATACAGGTGAGCGACTCTTCCTGCTTGATGTCCGTTCGTCTGAGGAGTACGCCTACGATGGGCATATTGCTGGAGCGCACCTGCTACCGTTACCGATGCTCTCGCTGCGCCTGAACGAACTGCCCAAAGATACGACGATTGTCTGCGTATGCCGCTCGGGCAACCGCAGTGGGGTTGCTGCCGAGCAGTTGAAGCGCCAGGGCTTTGAGCAGGTAATCAATCTGGGTGATGGCATGATCGGCTGGGCCCGCGCTGGCCTGCCGATGAGCCGAGGGTGATCAAGATGAACAATGAACTACGCTGCGGATCGCTGAAGGCCCAGACTGAAGGCTCAGAGCTACGCAGCCATGCCGTTACCGCTGACGTGTTGCTGGCGGCCCAGCCCCAGATCGAGGACTGGGCACGCCTGGCGGCGCAGGGCTACCAGACCGTGATCAATCTGCGCGGTGACGCGGAACGCGCCGCTGTACAGCAGCAGAACGCCGAAGCGGCTGGCCTGCGTTATCTCTACCGCCCCTGGCCAGCCTATGAGCTGGAGCGCGAGCATATTGACGAGTTGGCAGCCCTGGTTGAAGCCACCGAGACGGGGCGGCTGGTCTTTCACTGCCGTAGCGCCACGCGGGTCGGGCTCATGTGGATGCTCTACCGCCAACTGCATTGTGGTTGGACACGCGAGCAGGCTGAGGCCGAGTTGCGCGCCGCTGGCTATGAAGATGACGCGATGGAGACCTTTGGCTTCTGTGCCGATGACTATTTCGAGCGATCTGATGCGACAGTGGTGAGTTAAACACGAACCCGGTTTGTATCGTGTGCAATTTGCCCGCAGAGGCTGTACCTCGCTCGCCTCTGCACAGATCTGACCGCTGACTGCGTCGGGAAACCGTCGTTGGTCAGCGGTTGCTGTTGCACACTTGAGATTTTTTTATATTTATCTTTATCATGATAATTCCAGGAAGAGCACTATGGCTTCGACCCAACCTTTTCCTTCGCCAGTGTCGCGGACGACCCAGGCAAGTGGCCTGACACGCTACCTACCTTTTACTCGCTGGTTGCTGCACTATCGGCGCGCCGACCTACCGAGCGATCTGGTGGCGGGGATCGTGACAGCGATTATGCTCATCCCGCAGAGTATGGCCTATGCCCAGCTGGCTGGCCTGCCGCCGCAGGTTGGGCTGTATGCCTCGGTGGTGCCACTGATCATCTACGCCCTGCTGGGCACCTCGGGCCAGCTCTCGGTGGGGCCAGTAGCGATTACCTCGTTGCTGGTCTTCAGCGGGGTGAGCACGCTGGCCGAGCCGGGCAGCCCACGCTACCTTGAACTGGTGCTGTTACTGGCCCTGATTATTGGTACGGTCAAGCTGCTGCTGGGGGTCTTCCGGCTGGGCGTCATCCTCAATTTTATCTCGCACCCGGTGCTGGCAGCTTTTACGAGTGCCTCGGCGCTGATCATCGCTGCCGGGCAGTTGAAGTATGTACTGGGCTATAAGGTAACTGGCGACCGCTTTTACGAGACGCTCTACCATGCGCTCGCCGGGCTGGGGCAGACTAACCTGGTGACGCTGGCGATTGGCCTGGGGAGCATCGGCCTGCTGCTCTTCTTCCGCAAGGGGCTGCGCCCACTGCTGCAACGCACCAGCCTGAAGCCACTTGCGGTGACGCTGATCGTCAGTGGGGCTCCGCTGGTGACGGTGCTGCTGGGCACGCTGCTGAGCTGGCTGCTGCGGCTTGACCAGACCGCCGGCGTGGCAGTTGTCGGGGCCATTCCGCCGGGGCTTTCACCGCTGAGTCTGCCTAACCCCACTCTGACCGACATCCAGGCCCTGGCACCGGCGGCGGCGGCGATCGTGCTGGTGAGCGTGGTCGAGTCGATTGCGGTGGCCAAGGCTCTGGCGAGCAAGCGCCGCCAGGTGATCGAACCGAATCAGGAATTGATCGCCCTTGGCGCAGCCAACCTGGCCGCTGGCTTCTTCAGCGGCTACCCGGTGACCGGCGGCTTTGCCCGTTCGGTGGTAAACTTCCAGGCCGGGGCAATCACCGGGCTGGCCTCCCTGATTACCGCCGGGGGCATTGCGCTCATTCTGCTCTTCTTCACTCCGCTCTTCTACTTCTTGCCGCAGGCCGTGCTGGCAGCCACCGTGATTGTCGCCGTCTTTGGCCTGGTTGATCTGAAGGAGCCGCGCCATATCTGGCAGGCTAACCGCGGTGACGCGCTTGTCTGGGGCGTTACCTTTGCGGCCGTGCTGCTGTTGGGGATCGAGACGGGCATCTTTGTCGGGGTGGGTATCTCGCTGCTACTCTACCTGTGGCGCACCAGCCGCCCGCATATCGCGGTAGTTGGCCGTCTGGGCGAGAGCGAAGTCTACCGCAATGTGCTGCGCTATGAGGTGACGACCTGGCCGCAGGTGGTGGCCGTGCGTGTGGACGAGAGCCTCTACTTTGCCAATACGCGCTATCTTGAAGAGGCTCTGCTGCGGATTGTGGCCGAGCGGCCCGATCTGCGCCACCTAGTGCTGATCGGTTCGGCGATCAATTTCATCGACTCGAGCGCCCTGCATACGCTGGAGTCGTTAGCCCAAGAGTTACGCGATGGTGGGGTACAACTACACCTGGCCGAGATCAAAGGCCCGGTGATGGACGAACTCAAGCGCGCCCATTTTGTCGATAAGCTCGGCAGTGAGCATATTCACCTGACCACCCACACGGCGATGCGGGCGCTGGGATGCGTGTAGTACGCTGTTTGACAAGGTTCAAACCTGCTTAACCATCTGGGCGACAGCCCTACAGCCCCACAGCCCCACAGCGTGCGGTGTGGGGGCTGTGGGGGTTGTGCGAGCTGTGGGCAACGGTCAAGCTGGATCACCCGATTCTGAAACCTTGTCTGAAGGAAGCTAACTATGGGTAGCAGGCGGATCGTAGTGGTGGGCGGCGGCCCGGCGGGGGTCGAGGCAGCCCTGGCGGCGGCGAGCGGCGGGGCGCAGGTGACTCTGGTGAGCGAGGGGCCACTCGGTGGACGGGCCAGTTGGGATAGTCTGATCCCCAGTAAGATCTGGCTCGATGCGGCTGATGGGCTGGGTGAAGTGACGGGGATGGCCGCACGTGGGCTCGGCGATCTGCCACTGGCCCAGGTTCAGCCGGATCTGGTGCTGGCCCGTATCCGCAGGGTTGCCGAGGGCTGGAGCAGTGTGGCGCAGAGCCGCCTGGCGGCCCTGGGGGTGAGCGTGCGTAACGGGGTGGCCTCCTTGAGTGGCCCCGGTCGGCTCAGTCTGGCTGAGGGTGAGGGCCAGGCGCCGACGCTGATCGAGGCCGACGATGTGATTCTGGCCAGCGGTTCGGTGCCACGTTTCCCGCCCGGGCTGCGTCCCGATGGCAAGCGTGTGCTGGCCCCGCGCTTTGCCGGTTCGTTGCGCAGCCTGCCGCCTGACATCGTGGTGGTTGGGGGCGGCGCGACGGGCAGCGAATTTGCCTCGCTCTTTGCCCGCCTTGGTGTGCGGGTGACCTGGCTGGTTGGCCCGCGGGGCGTCTTACCGGAATTGGCTCCCGCCGCCGGGCACGACCTGACGCAGGCACTGGCTGCGCACGGGGTTAGTGTGCAGATCGGCGCGGCTGGGGCGCGGGTCGAGCCTGAGGGCGAAGGGGTGGTAGTGACCGACACCGCCGGTGGGCGGCACGCAGCAGCGATGGCCTTCCTGGCGATCGGGCGCACGCCGGATCTGGGGCGGCTGAACCTGGCGGCGGTGGGCCTCAGCCCCGACGCGCAGGGCCTGCTGGCCGTCGACGGCTATGGGCGCACGGCAGCAGCGGGCATCTATGCGGTGGGCGATGCGGCGGGCGGGCCAATGCTGGCCAACCGGGCGATGGCCCAGGCCTGGATCGCGGGGCGCCACGCCGCTGGCCTGACGGTAGAAGCCTACCGCCCTGAGACAGTCATTCATGCCGTCTATAGCGACCCCGAGGTGGCCCAGGTGGGGCTGCTGGAAGGGAGTGACGCAGAGGTATGCCGGGTGCGCCTGCCCTACCCGGCGGTGCTTAAGAGTTGGCTGGCCCCCGCGGCTTCCGGCTGGTTTGAACTGGCCTACGACCCGGCGAGCAGGCAGGTGCGCGGGGCCGTGGCCATCGGTGCTCACGCCGCAGACCTGCTTGCGCCGGTGGCCCTGGCGATACAAGTGGGAGTCAGCCTTGAGCAACTGGCGGCAACCTTTGCGGCCCACCCTGCGATCAGCGAACTGGCCTTTGCCGCAGCACGAGTTGCCTTAGAGACCAGCGTGTAGCTCAGGCCGCCACCCCAAGGCGCTCGCGCTCGGCGGCGCGTGCATCACGGGCCACCCAGCCGGTGATGCGCGTGACCGCTGCGGCGATCAGGGCTGTGAGGAGTGCGTTGAGCAGGGCAGCTCGCGGCAGGCTTACCCCTTCGGGCGGGCTGAGGGCGGGCTGGCCGGTGATGCGGGCCGCCAGGCGCAGGCTGGCCGTCACCAAAAGCAACGTCAGCGGCGAGCCGAGGGCCGCGCCAAGCGCCGTGCCGAGCAGTCCGTCGCGCTCACCGGCGCTGCCGAGCTGCGTACGCGCCTGTTGCTGCGGGGTCTTGCCGGTGAGGGCTGAGACGACCGCAATCAGCAGCGTGCCGGTGGCGACAAAGCCGCCAATAAAAATGGCGGCACCAGTCAGCACACTACGCCGTTGCACCCTGGCGCGGCCACGGCGAAAGCTTAGCAGTTGGCTGGTAAAGGCCAGCAGGTAGAAGATCGAACCCCAGAAGCTCGAAAAGACCAGGGCCCGGCTAAGATTCTCGCCCTTGAGCAGGAGCCCGCGCTGCGGCTGGATCATGAATGCCTCCCGTGTGTATGCTGAAGCTTACAGGCTGATCATAGCACGTTATGTGGAAGCGGGTAGGGCACGCCAGGGCATGAACAAAGTCGAGCAGCGAACACTTTCTGAGTGGGCCAAAGCGCAGCACAGGCTGCCGCACCCTGAATTAGCGCGAAGCGCGTATCGAAGGGTGCAAACGCCGGGGCTTTGTCCAAACCCTGGCGACAACGCGCCGTGGTATGCAGAGGGTTCAGGCTTGATGCATAATAAGGGAGGATGCTGCACGATAGCAGTCCTACCGGGGCCGTAAACCTGTCAGGTGCGGCCTCTGGCGCATCAGAAAGCGGTCATGCAATGCTGGCCACACCTGACAGGTTGCACACGAGGCCCGTGATTTATATGAGCCAACCGCAGCCCGACGAAATTCTAGAGCAGGCGCGCAAGCGGATCGCCACCCGCAACGCAGCTAGAGAGGCCAAAGCCCGCTCGGCAACTGCACGGCATGATCGCTACTGGGCGATTGCCTTTCTAAGCCTGTTGGGGCTGGTGGTGCTCGGCTTGCTCTTCTGGCCGGGGGCGGATCTAAGCTGGAAGCTCTATGCCGCTGTGCATGGTCTGGTGGCACAGAAACATCTGATCCTCCTGGACGGCAAGCCCTTACCAGTCTGTGCGCGCAATATCGGTATCTACAGCAGCTTTGTGATCAGCCTGATCTACCTGTGGGTCAGCGGACGTAGGCTTGCGGCGGGCTTACCCAGTCGTTCACTGCTGGTAGCGCTGGGCCTGGGGGCGCTGGCCATGGCCTTTGATGGCGTCAATTCGCTGCTTGAAGATACGGGCCGCACCTACCTCTACGTACCGCGTAACGACCTGCGCACGATCACCGGGGTCTTTTTCGGCATAGCGATCACCCCGATCATCCTGATGATTTTCAACCAGGCATTGCGGGTAGAAGCTGACCGTAGCCAGCCGGTACTTGAATGGCGCGATATGGGCTGGCTGCTGCTGCTCAATGGGCTGTTGATCCTGGCAATTTACAGTCGATGGGCTTTGTTCTACTGGCCGCTGGCGATCTTTGGCGTCGTGAGCATTTTCAGCGAGCTCTTTGTGATGTTCCTGCTGCTGGCTTCCGTCGGGTTCGGCTTGAGCCGCCAGGTGAGTCAATTGAGCCAGTTGGCCCGCCCGGCCTTCGTGGCGCTGATTCTGACCCTTGCTTTTGGCGGCGGTCTGGCCATGTTGCGCTTTGCTGGCGAAGGAGTGCTAGCCTGGTGAATATACACGATGCCCTGGGGCGGGCAATTCCCCTTGCCGAGCCGCCACAACGGATCGTCTCATTGGTGCCGAGCCTGACGGAATGGCTCTTCAGTGTTGGTGCCGGTGAGTGCCTGGTCGGGGTCAGTACCTACTGTAGTGAGCCAGCGGCAGCGCTGGCCGGACTGCCCCGCCTTGGCGGTACCAAGAACCCCGACCGGGAGGCGATCATTAAGCTGCGGCCCGACCTTGTGCTGATCGATCAGGAGGAGAACCGCGAGCGCGATGTGCTGGCTTTAGAGGCAGCCGGAATTGTGAGTTATGCGACGGCTATCCGCAGTGTAGCCGATGTGCCGCTGCAGCTTGGGGCGTTAGCCGATGTGCTGGGGGTACGTGTACAGGCGGCCCCGGCCCTGGCCGAACTGAGGGCAGCCATTGCGGTGGCCGAGCAGGGCGCGCGCCCGCAGCGCCGCCCGACCCTGGCGCTGATCTGGCGCGATCCATGGATGGCTGTGGGGAGCGAGACGTACGCTGGTGACCTGTTGTACCTCTGTGGGGCCGCTAATGTCGCCCTGCAACTGCCTGGGCGCTATCCACGTGCCCCTCTCGAAGCCTGGCTGGCACTTGCGCCCGAACTGATCCTCTTGCCGAGTGAGCCCTACCCCTTCAGCGAGCGTGACCTGGAAGCCTTTGCCACCTTCCGCAAGGGGGCGATCGCCTTCTGCGACGGCATGGCCCTGACCTGGCCTGGGCCACGAACAATGGACGCACTCCGCAGCTTTGCCACGCTGATCGGCAGCGACCAGCGTTAAAGTGTGCCTCTGCGATATTTAAATCTCTCTTGATCAGACTTACCTGATCAAGTGTGTATTTAAGTCTAGATATGGATCGACAAGGTGAGGGTTGCAGCAGTTACACAAGCACACTATAATAGGGAGCAACAGGGCGTAGCGGCCGCTGTTGGTAGAGTACATCCGCCTTCCCTCTCAGGCTACCGAGGTAGAGCATGGGGCTGATCAAACGGGTCGGAACCAGGGGGATCGGCAATCCACCAGCGACAGAGCCGTCCGATGCGACTGAGGTGCGCTCATCACGTCCACCGAGTGATGGAGGTGACACGCGGCGCGACCTCAAACCGGCACCTGGTTCGCAGGCAGCCCAGCGGGTGGCGGCTGCGGCCGAGAGTGCGGCGCGGGTCGAGGCGAACCTACACCTGTTACCTGCTGGCACAATGCTGCAAGGGCGTTATCAGATCGTCGAGCCGATCGGCATTGGCGGGATGAGCGTGGTCTACCGTGGGCGGGATCTGCGCTTTAAGGACGTGGAGCGCTTCTGCGCAATCAAAGAGATGTTGCAGAGTGCCCCCGATTCGCATACACGCCTGCTGAACCTGCGCAACTTCGAGCGTGAGGCGGGCCTGCTGGCGACTCTACACCATCCGGCCATCCCCAAAGTCTATGACTTCTTCGAGGAGCAAGGGCGGATCTACCTGGTGCTTGAGTTGATCGTCGGTAAGGATCTCGAGACGGTGCTTGATCAAGCCGGTAGCCCGATCGAAGAGGTGCGAGTGGGGCGCTGGGCTGTGCAGATCTGCGAGGTGCTTGAGTATCTGCACACCCATAAGCCCGAGATCATCGTCTTCCGTGATATGAAGCCCTCAAATGTGATGCTCACCGACGATGAGCGGATCGTGCTGATCGACTTTGGCATTGCGCGTAACCTCAATCGCAGCGACCGCAAAGGTACGATGATCGGTACGGAGGGCTACTCGCCGCCTGAACAGTACCGTGGTGTGGCCGAGCCTGTCGGTGATGTCTATGCGCTTGGGGCAACCCTGCACCATCTGCTGACGGCGACCGACCCACGCCTTGAGACGCCCTTCACCTTTGATGAGCGCCCGATCCGCAAAATCAGCCCGACCGTCTCAAGCGAGATGGAGGCGCTGGTGGTGCGGGCACTCGAGTACGATATGGCCGCACGCTGGCAGAGTGCCGCCGAGTTGAAGCAGGCCCTGCTGGCTGTACCCGGGGTAGGGCAGGGAAACTCCAGCGCAACCCCAGTTGCACCCGGCGTGGCCCGTGGCCCTGGCCATACCGAGGTCATCTGGAGCTTCGCCTGTGAAGACGAGGTGCGCTCGTCGCCATGCCTCGCTGGCGGTATGCTCTTCGTGGGCTGCTACGACACGAACCTTTACGCCCTTGATAGCACCACGGGTACCTTTCGCTGGAAGTATGCGACCACCAGCGGAATCAGTTCCTCGCCAGCGGTCTGGCAGGACAATGTTTTTATTGGTTCGGAGGATGGCCTGGTCTACTGTCTTGATCTGCGCCGAGGCAGTCTGCGCTGGAGCTTTCGTACCGATAAGCCGGTACGCTCTTCACCGCGGGTGGAGGATCGGGTCGTCTTCATTGGTTCGGACGATCAGCATGTCTATGCCCTGGACGGTCTACGCGGCACGGCAATCTGGAAGTTTCGCACCTGGAACCCGATCCGTTCCTCGGCCTGTATTTATGGCCAGTTGGTGTTGATCGGTGGTGATGATGGTCATGTCTACTGCCTCGATGCCCGTAGCGGCGCAGTCAAGTGGAAACAGCGTACCCAGCAACCGGTACGCTCCTCGCCGGTGGTTGCCGAAGGTCTGGTACTGGTTGGCTCACTTGATCAAAACCTCTATGCCCTCGACCTTGAGGGTGGTTGGCCAGCCTGGCGTTTTCGTACCGGGCACTATATCAACTCCTCACCGACCGTAGTCGGCAACCGCGTCTTTGTCGGTGGGGTTGACGGCATACTCTACGCGGTTGATCTTAAGTCCGGTCGTCAGGTCTGGAAGTACGAAGCCGGTAGTCAGATTACCTCCTCGCCACGGGTTGAGAGCGGGCGGGTCTATTTTGGGGCCGTCGATGGATCGGTCTATTGCCTTGATGCTGGTCCGGGCAACCTGATCTGGAAACACCCGACCGGGGCTGCGGTTGTCTCTTCACCTGCAGTGGCCGAGGGTGTAGTCTATATTGGCTCGATGGATCACCACATCTACGCGCTCAAAGCGTAGCATCAGGTTTGCGGACAGGCTAGACGTAGCTTGCAGGAGCGCTGCTATGACCTTCTCTCGTCGATCTTGCGCCTCTGAGGGAGCCCTTCCCGCTGACGAAGTGCCTGCCACGACGCAGGTCGATCAGGCCGATGCTTCAGCCGAGTCGTCTGGCGCTGATCAGGCATTTGTGGATGCCATGGCCCCCGTGTTGCCCATACCGGTGGTAGACTGGTGGAACAGTGATGCTCCAGCGCCCGCATCGGTTGTTGGGCAGCCCGAGGCGAACGATCCGAGTGAGACGCCAACGGCTCCGATTGCCATCCTTAGCACAGCCCAGTTGGCCGAGGCGCAACTTACAGAGCAGACCGAGCGGTTAGAGGATCAGCTTGATTCTTCTGACTTTGAAGGTACCCGCCGGCTTGATACTACTAGTGCCCCGGCCCTGAGTGCCCATATCTCGCACCAGGGGCTGTCCGCGATGGCGGCGCGCGACATCGGGCGTGTGCGCGAGACCAACCAGGATAGTGTCTTTGCCTTGCTCTGCACGCTCCCGCGTGAGAGTTGCGAGGTGCAGGTGGGCCTGTTTGTCGTTGCTGATGGGATGGGAGGGCACCAGGGTGGCGAGATCGCTAGTCGTATGGCGGTTCACAGTGTTGTGCAGCATGTGGTGACGGGGCTGCTGCTGCCAGCGCTCAACGAGCGTATGGATGAAGAGTTGCAGGTGTTGATGATTGGGGCTATCCAGACGGCTAATACGGCGATCTGGGAGATGGCCAGGTGCCTGGGTAACGATATGGGCACGACCTGCACTGCCGCACTACTGGTCGGATCGAGCCTCTACCTGGCCCACGTTGGTGATAGTCGGGCCTACCTGTACGAGCCGGGCGGGCTACGCCAGCTGACCAATGATCACTCAACCGTGGGCCGTCTGATCCAACTCGGCCAGCTTGACCCGCATGAAGCGCGTGAGCACCCCTTGCGCAACCAACTCTATCGTACTGTTGGCCAGCAACCCCATGTGCCGGTTGATTTCCTCTACCAGCCGCTTGGCGCGAGTTCGCACCTCTTGCTCTGCTCTGACGGCCTCTGGGGGATGATCGAGGAGCCTCTGCTGGCACAAGCCCTGGTGCGCAGTCCGTGGCCCCAGGATGCCTGCGACGAGTTGATCGCCCTGGCCAACCTGGCCGGCGGCGACGATAATATCTCAGCTGTGGTAGTAACCCTACCCCTCATAGAGAGGTGATCCTATGGGCTCCGGCATTTTGCTTCGCTCAACGCTCAGCCGGAGTGTGCTGCCCACCGGCGCTGAGCCGCAGCTTGTCTATGTGTTGCTGGATCTGGAGGCTCAGGGTGTCCCTGATACGCTGCCGAAGCTGCCGCTGAACCTGGGCCTGGTGATCGACCGCAGTTCGTCGATGCGCGGCGAGCGGCTGCTCCAGGTCAAAGAGGGTGCCTCGCGGATTGTTGACCTGCTGGGCGAGCATGACTATTTTAGTCTGATCAGCTTCAACGATCGGGCTGAGGTAGTGGTTGCTGCTCAGCGCGTGCGCAACCGGAGCGAGTTGAAACGCAAGATCGGGGCGATCGAGGCTGCCGGTGGCACTGAGATGGCCACTGGCCTGGCTCTAATGCTCCAGGAGTTGCAGAAGCCAATGTTGCGCCAGGGGGGGGTCAGCCGGATGCTGCTGCTGACCGATGGACGCACCTACGGTGACGAGGAGCGCTGTCTTGATCTTACCCGTCGGGCCCAGAATCGCGCGATCGGCTTGACGGCCCTGGGGGTCGGCGACGAGTGGAACGAGGATCTGCTGCAAAGCCTGGCCGACCATGAAAACAGCCGTACCGAATATATTACGTCGGCCAAGGTGATTGCCCGCGTCTTCACCGATGAGGTCAAGCGTATGGCCTCGGTCTTTGCCCAGGATGTAGCGCTGCAGATTGAACTGCGGCCAGGCGCGGTGTTGCGTTCAGTCGACCGCGTGCGCCCCTTCATTGCCCCGGTGGCCCTCACCGCCGAACGCGAACAGTGCAAACGCGCGGCGCTTGGCGACTGGTCGGGCAACGAACCGCAGGCGTTGCTCCTCGAAGTGGTGGTGCCGCCGCTTACTGTGGGCGATCATCCCCTGCTGCGCCTGCGCCTGCGCTATAACCTGCCTGGTGCGGGCCTGAGCGATCAGCAGAATGATATGGTGCTGCGCATCGGTATTCGCCCCGCTGAGAGTGTGCCCTACGAGGTTGACCCGACCGTGAAGCATTGGCTTGAGCGCCTGGTGGCCTATCGCCTGCAAGCGACAGCCTGGCAACAGGTCGAACAGGGCTTGATCAAAGAGGCCACCGAGCGCCTGCAGATGGCTGGCACACGCCTCTTCGAGGCTGGCCAGATCAATCTGGCGCGTACTGTGCAGGAGGAAGCCAACCGCCTGCAACGCTCCGGCCAGGCTAGTGCCGAGGGGCGCAAGCAGATCAAATACGGTACACGCGGCCTGATCAATCACAACGAGCGCACGGTCTAGCAGGTCAGTTATGCAGGAATGTCGCCACTGTCACGTCCAGCAACTTGATGGCACGATCTTCTGCGCAGAGTGCGGCGCAAGCATGATTGGCGGTGAGCGCCTGCACGAAAGCACCTCGAAGCTGAACTATGCAGCCGATCAGGATCTACCCCTGGTGACTGAGACCAAACCTCGCGTCGTCAGTGCGCCTATGCCTGGCCGCAGCCCGCAGATCTCGCTTGTGGTGATCAACAGCGGACGCCAGATTCAACTTGAGGTGACTCAACCACTGCTGGTGGGGCGCAAAGATAACCAGCGTAAGATCTATCCCGATGTTGACCTGGGCCTCGACGGCGGATATGATGCAGGTGTCTCCCGACGCCATGCGATCATCGCGCCCGCCTTTGGCGGCTTCACGATCGAGGATCTGGCCAGTGCCAACGGCACTTTTGTCAACGGCCAGCGGCTCGATCCGCAGATTATCACGCCCCTCAACTCTGGCGATGAGGTGCAGTTTGGGACGCTGATCCTCCGTTTTGAGCTTGAGTAGGAGGCCATCGTGGCCAAAACGGTTATTCTGCATCTGAGCGGCGAGGATCCGCTCGTCGCCGATCTCGACCAGGAGCCGCAGCCGAGCGATATGTTTGTGCGTGTCTCTAATCTACGCCGTCGTGATGGCAAAGCAGTGCCCTACCTGGCAGCTGGTGTGCAGTGGGTGATCTATCCCTGGCATCGCATTACCTTCATTGAGATCATGCCGAGTGAGGAAGAACGTAGCTCGGTGGTCGATTTCTTCCGCAGTTAAATCCTATGATGAATCTTGATCAATCCACGGGCCGCCTTGAGCGGAGTGCGCTCTTTGTGCCAGGCTCACGCTATGCGCTGATCGAGAAGGCGGCCCGTTCTGCCGCTGATGCGGTGATCGTCGATCTGGAAGATGCTGTGCCGCCGGATGAGAAGGCGCAGGGGCGGGCCAATCTGGTGCGCGCCCTGCGTGAACTAGACTTCGGCCCACGCCTGCGCATTTTTCGTATGAATGCCCTTGATAGTCCCTTCGCCTACCGTGACCTGGTCGAGGTGGTCGAGGCGGTCGGTGAACAGGTTGACCTGGTGCTGGTGCCCAAGGTGAATGGCCCGGAAGATGTGGCTTTTGTTGAGCGGCTGTTGATGCAGATCGAGCTGGGGCGCGCTCAGACCCGCCCGATTGGGATCGAGGTGCAGATCGAGTCGCCACGCGGCTTTCTCTATGCCCGTGAGATCGCTGCCGCCTCGCCCCGTCTCGAGACGCTGATCTACGGCCCCGGTGACTACGCCGCCGGCCTGCGAGCCCCTCTCGCCAATATCGGCGAACGCGACGAGCATGATGCGCTCTACCCCGGCCACCGCTGGCATGCGGTTATGCATACGATCGTCGCGGCTGCCCGTGCCAATGGGTTACGCTGTCTCGATGGCCCCTTCGCCGGCTTCAAAGATCCGCTCGAACTCGAACGGGCTGCCCGTGTCGCCCGAGCCCTTGGTTTCGACGGCAAGCAGTGCATTCACCCCGCCCAGGTCAGTACCGTCAACCAGGTCTTTCGCCCCGATCCCGCCGAGGTGGCCCGGGCTGAGGCGGTGCTGCAAGCCTATGCCGCCGCCCTTGCCCAGGGCCAGGGTGCCGTGAGTTTCGGCGGGAAGATGATCGATGGGGCCAACCTGCGTATGGCCCAGGTGATTGTCGAGCAGGCGCGCCGCATTCAGCAGCGTGGCGAAACGTAGGACAGCGCTACACGGGGGTACACCAGGCGCGATAGGCGGGCAGGCGGCCACGCACCGCTTCGGCGTAGAGCCTGACGAGCTCGGTACCGACCGGGCCGACTACGCCGCTGCCGATCACGCGCCGGTCGATCTCGACGATCGGCTTGATCTCGGCCCCGGTGCCGCAGAAGAAGGCTTCGTCGGCCACGTAAAGCTCGGTGCGGTCGATGGGGGCCTCGCGCACAGTCAGGCCAAGTTGCTCACGGGCCAGGCTGATCACCACCTGGCGCGTAATGCCCTCGAGGATATCGTTACTGATCAGCGGTGTGACCAGCACCCCGTCGCGCACAATGAAGAGATTGGCCGCACTTGCCTCGGCTACTTCGCCGCTGGCCCCCAGCACAATCGCTTCGTCATAGCCGTTGAGTAGGGCCTCGCTCTTGGCCAGGGCCGAGTTCAGGTAGGAGCCACAGGCTTTGGCCCGTGAGGGGATGATGTTGTCGTCGATGCGCCGCCACGAGGAGACGCAGGCACGAATCGCCGTGCCGCTCAGGTACTGGCCGAAGCCCACCGCAAAGAGGGTGAAGGCGTCGTTCAGGCCGTTGAGTTGCACGGCAATCGCCGGATCGCTCTTATAGACCAGCGGGCGAATGTAGACATCTTCGCGGAAACCCTCTCGACGCAGCAGGTCGAGGGTGATCGCACACAACTCGTCCACGCTGTAGGGCAACTTCAGCATAAGGATGCGACAGGAACGGTGCAGACGCTCCATATGCGCACGCAGCTGAAAGACCAGCAACTGCTCCTCCTCGGGCACCCAGTAGCCGCGAATCCCCTCGAAGCAGCCCGTCCCGTAATTGAGGGCGTTGGTCATGACGCTGACTGTTGCCTGGGCGATCGGCACAATCTCCCCGTTGAAAAAGGCGAACTTGTTGTTGGGCATTGGGGTCTCTCCTTGTTCAAGATCCGGGCTGTTCTTCGGTGAGGCCAGCGCGCACGAGGTGGGCGGTGGCCCGGCGATTCTGCAAGGTCTCGGCCAGCATCGCCAGGCCAATGGCACTGCCCAGGCCGACCAGGGCAAAGGTGAGCCAGGGCAGGGCGGGCTGGCCCACCCGGCGTGCAGCGTCGGTCAGCAGGCCGCCGGCCGTATTGCCCAGCCCGCCACCGATGGCCAGGGCCAGGGCACTGACGCCAAAGTAGGAGCCGAAAGCACGCTGATCGGCCAGGGCTGCTGTCACTGCCTGCTGGGTCGGTGACGCGAGCATTGTGCCAAAGCTGAAGATGATCACGCAGATCACCAGGGTCGGGATGTCGCTGGCCGCCGCGACCGCCCCCAGGCCAAGGGCCATCAGAGCCACGCCGATGATCAGGGTGGGCAACGGTTGCAGCCGGCGCTCGGTCAGGCGCATAATCGGGTATTGCAGCAGCACCGTCAAGCCGGCATGCAGCGCGTAGACTGCCCCAACGGCATCGCTGCTGCCAGCCAGGCGCTCGGCCACCAGGGGCAGGCTCAAGGTGAGCTGCACCCACATAAACCAGTAGCCCATCAACAGAGCAGTAAAGCTCAGGAACGTGCGGTCACGCAGGGCCAGGCTCAGGCCAAAGCCCGCCGACGACTGCTCATGGGCTACCCGCACTGGCGGAAGCAACAGGACAACCGCCAGGATGGCCAGGAAGCAGACTGCCGCACCCAGAGCCACCGTCTCAAAGTTGAAGCGCAGCAGCAATGCGCCGATCAACGGCCCGCTGGTCATACCAAGGCCGCTGGCCACACCCGCCAGCGAGAAGTAGCGCGCCCGCTCATCAGGGCCGGTCAGGGCGGCCATGGCTGCCCGGCTCGGCGCGTCGAAGAGTGCTCCACCCAGGGCCGAGAGGATCATGGCGAGGAAGAGCATGGAGGGCGTATCAGCCCAGGCCAGGGTAGCAAAGCCCACCACGCGCACCAGCACGCCCCCGCCGATCAACAGGCGTACGCCGAACAGATCGGCCAGGATGCCGCCGCCCAGGGTAAGGCCCTGCTGCAAGAGCTGGCGCAGGGCCAGTGAGAGACCCACGGTGGTCGCCGCAAAGCCTAGCTGCTCGACATAATGAATCGAGACCAGCGGGATGACCATAAAGAAGCCAGCGTACATCAAAAAGGTGATCACCAGCAGGGCGATCTGCCCGCGTCGGCGGGCCGAGGGTTTCAGATCCATGCCGCTCCATCTGCGAGCTTGTTGGACTTGTCCAAAGTTGCATGGCCCTACTCTACCATATCTCGTACTGGTGGGTCACAGATCAGCGCGGCTGGCGCACCGGCCACACGGGTAAGCACAACAACCAGGGATCGGGGGCCCGTGCCGTGCAGTTGACGTGCCAGGGCATCACAGTCGAGGGGCGAGCCACGTTTTTTGACCGTCACCTCGCCCGCCCCCAGCTCACGCAGGCGCGCCCGCAGCGGCTTGAGCGCAAAGGGCAGCCAGGTGATCAGCGGCCAGACCCGCGCAAAGGGAGTGTGGAGCAAGGTCTGTGCGGTGAGGTAGGCGATCTGCGGGTCGAGCAGCGCGGCCCCGATCTGCTGGCCCAGGTCGCTGACCAGCCCGGCGCGGATGACGGCCGGATCAGGCTCGTAGAGGAAGGCCGCCGGTGCCAGGCAGACACTGGCAGCGGGCGAAAGTGGCGCGCTTGAGCTCAGACTGAAGTGGCTGATTGTCCCGTCGGGTTGCCTGCGCAGCAGGCTGGCCCGGCGTGCAAGCGTGGCCAGAGGGCCGCACCAGAGGGCCAACTCTTTCAACTCCCCATCAAGGGAGACCAGCTCAACTTCGGCCTCGGCGGGCAGCCCGGCGCGGTCGAGGCCCGGCCCAAGTTTGAGCCCCAGGGCCGGTTGGGCCGTACGCCAGGTGAGGATGTGCGCCAGGGGTGGTTCGTAATGGGTGGGATCGTGGCGGCGGCGGCCCTCGGCCCGCCGACCAGGGTCACAGAAGAGCACCGCAGCAGGCGGCGGCGGGCTCAGGCGCAGGTCAGCTGCGAGGGTATGGATCAACCCGTCGAGGCCCAGGGCTTCAGCGTTGGCCCGACAGAGAGCCAGGCGCAGGGGATCCTGATCGACAGCCGTGACACGCAGGCCACTCGCAGCAAAGGCAAGGGCGTCACCTCCGGCACCGCAGCCCAGGTCGGCAAGGTGCTCATAGCCAGCCAGGCGTGCCGCACGATGGGCGGCCACAGGGGCCGCACTGGCCTGCTCAAGCGCCTCACGGGTGAAGTAGAGCCGGTCGGCCTGGGGGAATTTGAGGCGAGCGCGGCGGCGAGCCAGGGCTACCTCCACAGCCGCAGCGGCCCGGTCTGGCGTAAGACTCCGCCGCAGGCGCGCCAGTTCACGCAGAGCATCACGCTCAGCCAGGGCGCGGTCGGCCAGATCGGCCAGCACGGTTTGACCCTCAGCGCCAAGCAGCCAGTTTAAGCTCGCTAGATCCACAGAGGCCTTTCGGGGTTTTCAGGTATAGACATCGATAGTACCCTTTTCCCTAGCGTTTTATCGCAGGTACTCAGTATGTAGGGGCAATCCCTACGGGGTGGCCTACTACACCCCCGATCCCATTGCCGAAGGCGTTTGGGATTGCTTTTCTCATGATGTTGTACGCGCCGTTCACGTCGGCATTGATGAGGCGTCCATCCCGCGTACGGAATAGTCCACGCTTGATACGCCTCCCCGCGGATAGTGCCCGCCTTAAACCAGCGCCAGGCCGTCTCGTAGCGAACACCAACCTTTTGTGCATATACGCTGAGCTTCATAGCACAAATGTACCACAAAACGCGGCGTAACGCAATAGGACGCTATGTTTCTTAGCTGCGTTCCTGATACCTGTTTCGCGCTACTCAGGGTGCGAAATTTGCACCGGGTGTGACGTATAGTCCTGCATACCGGGTGTCCGGCGGCACCCAGTGCATCCATGCAAATCCACGCGTAGTCGGCCCTCACGGCATTGCGGGCGGACACGTGGGTTAATGGTGAAAGGTTAAGGAAGTTCTGTGTCGTCAAG